>JAGBAA010000077.1 GCA_017939795.1 Thermoguttaceae bacterium | reverse complement strand
GGCAGCTCTGGGAGGCGGCGCGTCTCGCGTCGCTTTTCAAGAAATTCCACTCCATCGGAGGAGCAGCTCTGGGAGGCGGCGCGTCTCGCGTCTCTGGGAGGCGGCGCGTCTCGCGTCGCTTTAAGGTGTGGGGACTTTTAAAGTTCGCTTTTCTAACCCCCACGCCAACTCCCGGCGAATGCGCTGCCGCGCAGTATCGCCGAATAAAAAAGCGGCAAAGGTCACTGCGTTCCCGTATTGCCGCACTCCAGATTTCCCTCCATCGGAGGGGCTGCTCTGGGAGGCGGTGCGTCTCGCGTCGCTTCTCAAGAAATTCTTCTCCTTCGGAGGGGCGGCTCGCGAAGCAAGACGGGGTGGTTTAAAGTACGGGGATTTTTGAATGTTCGCTTTTCCTGAACCCCGCATCAACTCCCGGGAAAATGCGGACGCGGCCCCTGAAAACCGAGCGGCCAGCGAGCTGCGGTTTCTATGCCATTGCGCGGAAGTACCATCGCCTGCCGAGGCTCGCGGCTGCCGTACTCCAAAAGGCGGATCGCGAAGCGACATGGGGTAGTTGGCGAACTCTCCGAAAAATCCGAGTCCGTAAAAAATGCCGCGCCCCCCTTCCACCGTCTTCGGCGGTCTCCCTCTCTGAAGGGGAAGGCCAAATGAATGAACGCGCAGCCGCCGGCCTCGATCTGCGGCCTCTTTTGTGTTTTTCTGCGCGATCTCAGTGCTTTCTGTGGTCGAATTTTCAACGCAGGATCCCGATCCTTCTTCCTCCGTTTCCGGTCCTTCTTCCGTTTCCGGTCCTTCTTCCTCCGTTTCCGATCCTTCTTCCTCCGTTTCCGATCCTTCTTCCTCCGTTTCCGGTCCTTTCTCCGTTTCCGGTCCTTCTTTCTCCGTTTCCGGTTCTTCTTCCTCTGTTTCCGGTTCTTCTTCCTCCGTATCCGATTCTTCTTCCTCCGTATCCGATTCTTCTTCCTCCGTTTCCGGTCCTTCTTCTTCCGTTTCCGGTCCTTCTTCCTCCGTTTCTGGTCCTTCTTCCTCCGTTTCCGGTTCTTCTTCCTCTGTTTCCGGTCCTTCTTCCTCTGTTTCCGGTCCTTCTTCCTCCGTTTCCGGTCCTTCTTCCTCCGTTTCCGGTCCTTCTTCCTCTGTTTCCGGTCCTTCTTCCTCTGTTTCCGGTCCTTCTTCCGTTTCCGATCCTTCTTCCGTTTCCGATCCTTCCTCCGTTTCCGATCCTTCCTCCGTTTCCGATCCTTCTTTCTCCGTTTCCGATCTGTCTTCGGCGGTTTTCTCTTCCAGGGTTTCGCCGAGTTCCTCGAGTTCCTTCCGTGCGGCGACGGCGGCGGGACTGGAGGAACGGCCGAGGGAAGCGAAGACTTCAAGCGAGATCCGGAGCATTTCGGCGCGGGAGATGCTCTTTCCTCTCGGTTCCGGGAAGAGGTCCGCATCGATCGGCTTTGCGGCTCCGGCGAGCACCTCGAGGTAGCGTTCGTAGGGGGCCGGCTGGTCGAGAAATTCGTCCCAGAAATCGTACTCAAAATACGCGGGCAGAGCCGGATGCTTCGAGTCCCAGAGATTCCCGAAATATCCGAGCTTTCTCCAGACTGCGCGATTTACCTGAACGTCATCCAGGACGGCCGTTTTTTTCAGCTCGGGATACTCAAGCCGAAGCCAGTTCGTTCCGCTTTTTCCGCCGTTGACCGCAAGCTCGAGAGCCGCAAGAAGCCCCTCTTCGCCGTGCGAGCGAAACACGCTGTGCAGAATGTGCAGCGCGTCGTTCATCTGCTCCTCGAGGATCTGCACGTAGCCGGTCCGGATGCGGCGTTCCGCAATGTACGCGAGCCATTTTGCGTGAACTTTCGGACTGCCCGCCGGAAGCGGAAACCGGACTTTTTCGGGCAGGATACGGCCGGAATTCGGCGACGTGAACCACTCCGGGAGGATCGTCCAGTCCCATTCACCGGAGGAGGCTGGCGTTTCCGGAGACGCCATTTTGCCCGGAAGATCCCGAGTCGGGAAATGAACATTTCCGGCAGAGGGAGTGCGATCGAAAGTCCGCGGGCTGTATGTGCGATCCATGAAGACCCTTTCTGAAAAAACCTGGAATTAAATTAAATTTTTTTAATTTTAATTTAAATAAATAATTAATTAATTTTTTATTTTTTAATTAATTAAATTTTAAATTTAAATTAATTCCAAAAGAAAAAACCAGTGGAAACCCGAACATTTGAGCGTTTCCAAAACAGTGAAAAAAAGAAACCGGAATCGGCATCCTCCCAAAAAACCGGAGCCGGCTGAAGGGCGTCAGATCCTGCAAAAAAAGCAGAATCAACGCATTTTCTCCACATTCTCCCATTATATGGCGAGCGGGCATTCTGTCAAGTTTTTTTTTGAAAAAAAAGAGGACGCAGTCAAGAAAGTGCCCTGAAATACGAGATGAACTCCATGAAAAAAAATGGGAAAAATGAAAAAAAACGCAGAAAATAAAATGCACTCAAACATCAATTTCATGAAAACTCGGCAAGAAAAAGAGGTTCATCCGGAAGCTGTGTACCCAATTCACCACATAGAGTACAGGATCTCTTCAAAAGAACACAAAAATAGAAAATAGAAAACACAAAAAACGCAAAAATCAAAAAGTTTTTAGAGAGGGAGTCCAGAGGGAAAAAATTTCCAAAATGTTTCTCCCTCGCGGCCGTTCATGACATGACGGGCAGGCTGCAAACTGCGGCGGTCGGACTGCGCCGATCGATCCCACCTCTGCAATCACGAAGAGTTCACAGGATCGCGCAGAGGGAGAACACGAAATTCCATAAACAAGTACGCCCAAAGCGCGATCAGAACGTCTGGTATTCTGCTTCGTCCTCTTCCTCCTCGATGAGCGGGAGTTTCCGGATCCCGGTCAGCATACCGATCCAGCCGTCCGGAATCGTTTCCAGCCGCGTGTTGAGGTTCGTCGCGGTGTCGTTGAAGTAGTTCTTTGCGAGGCTGATCTTCGTCTCAGTCCGTTCCAGTTCCTCTTCCAGTTTCCGAAAATTCTCATTCGTTCCGAGTTCCGGGTACGTTTCCGCCGTTTGACGGAGTTTTCCCGCCATTCCGCTTCGCAGAGCCGCGAGGACCGGTTCCAGTGCCTCTGTGTGTTCCCGCAGTCCCTGCACGACGGCAGTGAGCTGGGGGATGAGCGTGGAGCGGCGGCGGAATTCCACGTCCAGATTGCTTTTGCCCTGGAGCGCGTAGTTTCGCAGGGCGACAAGCGAAGCATACTTTTCGTAGATTGCCGTCAGCAGTCCCAGACCGCCGAAGATCCCTCCCGTGACGCCGAAGATCCGGAAAAACGGACCCGCACCGAAATTTTGTCCGTTGAGAGCCGCATTGACGATGAAGACTCCGATCGCAGAAGTACAGAGCCAGGCAGCAACGAGGCCGAATGCCGCAAGATGGATCTCTGACTGTGCAGTGCGTTCCTCGTCGGACGGCGTGATGGCGAAAATCGGCGAGTGTCCGTCGGCGCAGATCTCGGGGCTTCCGGTTTCTTCATTGAATTTCGCGGGACCGAGGACGTAAAGCTGCGTTCCGGGCATCAGACGCCACTCAGAGTGTCGGCGTTTCCCGCTGTACTCGATGAACGGTTCGCCAGGAAATTCCAAATCGGCTCCCTCCGGCCGAATGAGGATCGTTCCCGTTTCGTCGCGCAGAATGAACGGCACAAGATCCGTTTGCGTCTTGACTTTGCGCCATTTTGTTTCGTCTTCGTCGCGGTACTCTTCCTCGATCATCCATCGGCAGCAGAGACACGGTTTCCTGGAAAAACGGGCTTCCATCTTGCCTGCTTCAGAGGCGAAAGCCGCCCCTTTCAGTTCGACCTGCCCCATGAAGACTCCCTGCGTTTTGCTCGTCGGCAGACTGTTCATCAAATGGCGTTTCCGAACGGAGCCGAGTGAAACACCGAGACAGATCCCCGCGATCGAATTCAGGAGCAGAAAGCCGAAAAAATCGATCGGTTCGCTGGGGTAATGGATCCCAAGTGCGCGAAGGATCAGGTACGCAATGACCGGAACTCCTGCGAGCCAGCCGATGACCAGACGGGTGGGAAACAGATTGTCCTGCATGGGAAACGCCTTTCAGTTTGGAAATGCATGAAATGGAGCGGCGAAAAAAGGGGACGGAACTACTCCCAGTCCTCCGGAAGATTGCGCGAATCGCGGATCTGGAGCATACTTTCGAATCGGCGTGCGTCGATCAGGCAGTCTTCCACAGCCTCGCGGACGGCGCAGTCTTTTTCGTGCGTGTGCGTGCAGTCCTGGAACCGGCAGAGCGACGTAAAGGGCGCAATGTCGCGGTAGAATCCGCAGACTTCCGACGGCGCGACGTCCCAAAGGTCAAACGACCGGATCCCCGGCGTGTCCACGACGTACCCGCCCGAGGAGAGTTTGATCAGCTCGGCGGCCGTGGTGGTGTGGCGGCCTTTCTGGTTCATTTCGCTCACGTGCGAGGTGCGCAGTGCGAGACCTTCCTCGATCGCATTCAGAAGCGAGGATTTCCCCACGCCGCTCTGTCCCGCGACGACACTGCGCAGTCCCTTGCGCTGGACACGCTGACGCAGACGCTCAACTCCCTTTCCCGTTCGGGCGCTCACCAGCAGGATCTCGTACCCCATGCGTCCGTAGACGCCGAAGTCCGGCAGAAGCTCGCGCGGGTCAGCCAGGTCGATTTTATTGACGCAGAGAATGGGGCGAATGTGCGCCTTTTCCGCCATGATGATCATGCGGTCGATCAGATTCCATTTGATCGTCGGTTCCGCCAGACTGGTGACGATCAGCAGCTGATCCACGTTCGAGACGATGACGTGCTGGCGTTTCCAGCTCGTACGGCTCAGGCAGCCAGAGCGCGGCTCGATGCGCTCAATGATCCCTTCCGGAAGCAATTCCGAGCGCGGTCCGTCCTCCGGGTCCCGGATCCCGGAATTCTGCGGAGCGGGTCGAAACAGGACACGGTCTCCCGCCACAACGACATGACGCTGGTCGGTCGAGAGCGTTTTGAGAAGACGGCGAACGGCGCAGACGTAAACCTGCCCGGTCTCGTCATCCTCCACGAATGTGTTCAGCCCATGAACGCGGAGGACCAGCCCGGGACGTGCGTCTCCCGTCACGGCAAGGAGGAAGCCTCCGTCCGCAGATTCTTCAGAATCGTCGGTCTCGACCTGGATCGTGCGCTGGCGCGTCATGGCGCCCTTTCCGCTGATGCGCTCCTCACGGAGACTGGCGTCTTCGTTGAGCGTTTCCTGCTGAAATTCACGCGTCACGTCCGTCTTGCGAGTTTTGGAGTGCCGGTTTTTTCTGAAATCTACCCGGACCTTGCCGCTGGATTTTTTTCCCATGATTCCTCGATACTCAGTCTTCTTCTTCCTCTTCGTCAAACATTTCCCCGCCGCTGCGCGTCGCCATGCGTTTCAGGACGGAGAGGAGGATCTCGTCGTTCAGGAACGCAACGCTTCCGTCGCCGCGCGTGAAGAAAGCACCGCCGGAATGCCGCGTGCCGAACGGGGTGTGATTGAAGGGAACGGAAGTTTCCGTGGACCCGTTGTCGTTGCGGTTGGATTCCGTGTTGAGTGCGTACCGGATCGCTTTGACGGGATAGAGCGTTTTCCCGCCGTTTCCGTTTGCCTGGCATCCGCGGATCCACGCACGGTTCATGCCGGGATACTCATAGTATTGCTTGCCGGCGTCTTTGTCGTTGTGGACCATTTCACCAAAAAGAAGCGTCGTACTCAGCCCGTCTGAGGCCATGGAGACGGGCGTTTTGGCTCCGTATTGAAGCAGTCCGTTGTTCGGGATCTTGCCATAGCAGGAATTGATGTAGGTCGGGACCTTCATTTTCTGGCCGTCTTTCAGCCCATTATTGTCCGAGCTGGAAATGTACGCGCCGTTCACGCCATTATACGTGGTCAGAGCGCCTTTTTCGAAAGTTTCCAGACCGTGCCCGACGTTCGCGACCGGCTCCTCGCCCCAGGAGGGACAGATGAAGGTCGGGATGTGCGTGTAAAGAACGACCTGCCCGTCCGAGGTCAGGAGGAAGGAATTGAGGGCTTTGTCGAAATCGATCATCTTGTAGAGCGATTCGTATTCCAGGTAGGGGAGAAGGAAGGCAAAGACTCCGTAATTATCCACGCCGGGATCCCAGTTTTCTCTGTAGACCTGGTCTCCGATGCCGGGCGGGAGCGTGTCGCGGAACGAGGAAATGTAATTGTGCGTCGCCAGCCCAAGCTGCTTCATCTTATTGGTACACTGTGCGCGGCGTGCGGATTCGCGGGCCATCTGGATCGCTGGAAGAAGGAGACCGACCAGCATTCCGATGATCGCGATGACAACGAGCAGCTCAACGAGCGTAAATCCTTGCTTTTTCATGGAATTTGCCCCACTTAAAAAATCAAAACTGCCTCCAATTGCTTCTATTATACTCTATTGTCCACTTTTTTTCAAGAGTTTTTTCCCAAAAAAGGCTGGATTTTTTGACAAAAAAACCAAAAAGGTCCCAAAGGCAAACGGAGCACCCTCCGCATCTGCCGGGAGTTGGTGCGGGGTTCAGAAAAAGCGACGCGAGACGCGCCGCCTCCCAGAGCCGCCCCTCCGATGGAGGGAAATCTGGAGTGCGGCAATACGGGAACGCAGTGACCTTTGCCGCTTTTTTATTCGGCGATACTGCGCGGCAGCGCATTCGCCGGGAGTTGGCGTGGGGTTCAGGAAAGCGAACTTTAAAAAGTCCCCTCCCTTGGAGGGGTAGTCCGATTTGGAGTGCGGCAATACGGGAACGCAGTGACCTTTGCCGCTTTTTTATTCGGCGATACTGCGCGGCAGCGCATTCGCCGGGAGTTGGTGCG
>JAGBAA010000076.1 GCA_017939795.1 Thermoguttaceae bacterium | reverse complement strand
TCTCGCAGTGGGCGCGGAAGGTGATAGGTCTGCTTTCTGTGTGAAAACAAGAACGGTTATCACTCTGTTTTACCATCGCTCACATAACGCGGGAAACAATACAGTTACCACCCTTTAAAGTTTCGGAGTTCTTAGAAAGTGACAAGTCTGTTTTCAGCATCCCGCGCGGTGCGGGAGAAATAGGAGTATCACTCTGTAAAGGTATCGTTTTTCAGGAAGTAACAATTCCCCTTTCTCCCCCTCCGCGTTCTCTGCGTAACCTCCGCGTCTCTGCGCGAAAATGAATACGCAGGCTGTAAAAAAAAGGGGACAAGTCTGTTTTCTGCATCCCGCGCGGTGCGGAAGAAATAGCGTTGTCACTCCTTAAAAAAAGTAACAACTCCCCTTTGATCCCCTCCGCGTTCTCTGCGAAACCTCCGCGCCTCTGCGCGAAAATAGGAACGCGGGTAGTAAAAAAGACGTGACAAGTCTGTTTTCAGCATCTCGTGCAGTACGGGAGAAATAGGAGTATCACTCTGTCAAGGTATCGTTTTTCAGAAAGTAATGTCCCTGTTTTTTCTCGCAGAGGCGCGAAGGTCTCGCAGAGGGCGCGGAAGGTGATATGCCTGCCTTTCCGCACAAAATTTAAACAGAGTGTTTTCAAAAGAGGTCATCACCCTGTTCAAAACTCGGATTTCTTAGAGGTGACAAGCATGACGTGCCGTGCGGAATGCTGGAAAGGTATCGTTTTCAGGTGGTGACGCTTCTATTTTTTTCAATGGATCCGGGGCAATGCGCAATTTGAGAGGATTGCGAAAAGTGCCCTGCTCTACAGAATGTAAATTTTTCGTAAAATTTTGGAAATTTTCCCATTTTCGATATAATTTTTTAAAAATTGCTCTTTACAGAATGGTATTTTTCTCTATAATAGAACATCGTAAAGTGCAATACCGTGCGAGAGCCTGTTCCACGGTATATTTTCCCCCGGCTCACTAGGAATGGATACCAAATATGAGTCTGAATCTTGCGCTGGATTTTCAGATCGCGGCAGAAAAATACCGGAATCATCCGGCAATTTTGTACAATGGATTGGAAATTACCTATTCGGAGCTTGCGAACTCCGTGAGGTACTGGGCGATCCTGCTTTCCCGCATGGGCGTGACCCGGGGGGATAATGTGTGCATGATGATGCCCAATGTGCCGGAGTTTACGATCGCGTACTTTGCGATCCTGCATCTTGGCGCGGTCGTGGTTCCATGCAATACGCTGCTGACGAGCCATGAACTCGCGTATCTTGTTGCGCATTCGGATTCCCGGTACATTCTTGCGTACCAGAACTGTATGCTTCCGTGTGTTCAGGCCGCCCGGGAGGTGGAATCCTGTGCGGGTGTGATCGTGACCGGTTCGAAAGAAACAGGGCTTGAGGTCCTTCCGCGGGAATTCCATGAGGACGAGATATACTGGGTCGAGGATGAGATCCGGGCACTGAAAGGGAGTCTGCCTTTCTCGACGGAAGCGGTCACGGTCGTAGCGCGGCACGAGAATCATCCGAACTGGTCTCAAACCGCGGAAGGGAGCGACTTTGACCATTCCCCGTGGCCGGCGGGAACGAGTGAAGAGTCTTTCGGACCGGCGATCCAATCGACGATCCCGATCGGGTCCAGTACGCAGGAGTACATGACGGGAGTACTGCTTGGGAATCCTGCGAAACTGAATCGAACCGTGCCGCATACAGTTTTTTCGACTGCGCCGGCATCCGTAACTGGGACGGCTACGGAATTCTTCTCGGATTCTCTGCGAAGTCTGAATGAGAGCAGTTCGGTCTGGGAATCGATCCCCTCTCCAGACGGCAAACTCCGTACCGCATGGAGTCCGGCTCCAGTACCGACAAATCCGGACGATCCGGCCGTCATTCTCTACACGTCAGGGACGACGGGGTTTCCGAAGGGGGCGCAGCTGACGCATTTCAATCTTCACTCCAACGCGCAGTTCGTCCGGGAATACATGACGGGCTACCAGCCGGGAAAACGCACGCTTGCGATCCTTCCGTTCTACCATTCTTTCGGTCAGACCGTGGTGCAGAATGCGGCGTTGTTTTCGGGGGCCACGATCGTGATGGTGCCGCGGTTTGATCCGAAACGGGTCCTGCAGACGATCGCGGAAGAGCGGGTGAACGTCATTGCGGGAGTACCGACGATGCTCATTCACCTGGCCCGGATGCAAAATCGGCAGAAACTGGATGTCGATTGCGTGCATGAGATCATTTCGGGCGGCGCGTCGCTTTCGATCGCGTCATTTGAGGAAGTGCAGAGGGAGTTTTCCAGTGCCTCGATGCTTGAGGGCTACGGACTTTCCGAGACGAGTCCGCTCGCGACGGCCGTGACTCCGGCAATGCCTCAGCGTCCCGGATCCATCGGACGGGAGATCTCCGGCGTTCAGGTCCGGATCATGCGCCCGGACCATTCGTTTGCGAATCCGGGGGAAGTCGGCGAGATCGTCATCCGCGGACACAATGTCATGAAAGGGTACCATAAGAATCAGCTCGCGACGCAGAACGCGTTCGTGCATTCGTGGTTCCTGACGGGCGACATCGGCTACTGCGATGAGGATGGGTACTTTTACCTGGTGGACCGAAAGAAAGACATCATTATTCGTGCCGGGATGAATATTTATCCGCGTGAGATCGAAGAGATCCTTTACGCACATCCGGAAGTCGCGCAGGCTGCGGTGGTCGGTATCCCGCACCCTGTACACGGCGAGGACGTCATTGCGTTCGTGACGCTCAAAACGCAGGCGGAAAGCGATGTGATGGCATTGTGCCGCTACTGCCGAACACGGCTGGCTGCGTACAAATGCCCCCAAAGGATCATCCTGCTGACGGAACTGCCGAAGGGACCGACCGGGAAGATCCTGAAACGGGAACTGCGCGCAATGCTGGAAAAAAATGAAGAAAATTGACCTTGCGTTAAAGACGGATCTTGTGTATAGTACACGGCAGAAACCTTTTTCAGGTCAGGGATGAACTTCAGAAGGGATTTTTTATGAGTAAACGTTTGATTTTTAATGCCGTCAGTCTGCTCGTTTTGAGTGTCCTTTTGGCAGGAGTGTCCGGATGCCAGGCTCTGCGGGGCGGGAAAGATCAGGACTCGATGCCAAGCCGCGCAACGGTCATCAAACGCGAGTCGAACGATGCTTCGACCGTGAGCGGATGGGTCGGAGGTGAACGTCCGTCGTTCTGACCGTGTGTTTTGATCGCGCGGTTCCTCTGCGGTACCGGACTGGAGTGATTTTAGCGGGATCCCGTGAATGCGGGCTCTTCGCTTTTTGTGTGGATAGAGAAAAGACGCCTGAGCTGAAGGCAGCGAAGAAAGGGATGGAAAAAGATGAGTTCCGACGCAACGGCCCGGCTTGACTTTGCGAGTGTGGATCTGGACCGCGGGAAACGGTGCGGTTTCCCGGAAGTCGTGTATGCCGAGGGAAAAACGACGGAGGCGGTCATCGCTATTTTCGAAAAACAGCTTGCGCGCGGGATCGCTCCGTACGCAACGAGACTGCGGCCTGAACAGATGGAACCGCTCCAGGAACGTTTCCCGGAAGGGATCCTGAACCGGACGGCCCGGACGTTCCGTTTTCTGCCGAAAGATGCGGATATGGCAGGACAGTGTGTGGATCCGTATGCGGAACGGAATGCAGTTCCAAACGCGGAACAGAATACTGGAAAGAACGCAGAACAAAACGGGGTACAGAACGGCGTTTCCCCCAAAAAACGCGGCCGGATCGCCATCGTGACGGCAGGGACGAGCGACATTCCCATCGCGGAAGAGGCGCAGGAAACCGCTCTCTGGATGGGAGTGGACGTCGTCATGATCCACGATGTCGGTGTGGCGGGACCGCATCGGCTGGTCGAGCGCGTCCGGGAATTTAAGGGATGCGCGGCCGTCGTCGTCATCGCGGGGATGGAAGGCGCACTGCCGAGCGTCGTCGGCGGATACGTGGACGTGCCGGTCATTGCCGTCCCGACGAGCGTCGGATACGGTGCCTGTTTCGGCGGCCTTTCCGCCCTGCTCGGAATGCTGAACAGCTGCGCCTCCAATGTCGCGGTCGTGAATATCGACGCGGGATTCAAAGGCGGGTATCTCGCCGGAATGATCGCGGCCGGAATGATCGCGGCCGGTACGATGAGGCCGGTACGATGAGGCCGGTACTGAAGGAGCCTCTTTTTGTCGTTCTTTTTCTGCCGCGAAATGCTCGGAAGCGGATGGCACCTTCCGCGGCCTGCCGTTTTCCTGTTTTGAAGACACTTTGAATTGGGAGCTGAATTTCATGAACTTTCCATTTTTCTGGAATCGGATCTTTCTTTTGTGTGCGGTATCCTTCCTGACCGCGGTTTCGGCGATCGTGTCAGCGGCGGAAGGAGATGCTGTTTCGGCAGGCGAGTCTGTTTCGCAGACTGCGGCGGAAAACGCGAAACTGCCGGAATCATTTCTCCAAACGTTTCGGGAACCCTCGAAAGAGTTTACCCTCATGCCGTTCTGGTTCTGGAACGACACGCTGGACGATGCGGAACTGGTGCGTCAGATCGCGGATTTCGAGGCGCACGGAGTTTACGGTTTCGTGATCCATCCCCGGATCGGCCTTCCTGCTGATTCCGGCTGGATGTCTCCGAAACTCCTCTCGGCAATGCGGACGGCTCTTGAAGAAGCACGGAAACGCGGAATGTATGTCCTGCTCTACGACGAGGGAATGTACCCGTCGGGGTCCTCTGCCGGCCAGGTCGCTGCGAAAGACCCGCGTTTTGCGGCTCGCGGTTTCTTTAAGGTCGATCTTGCAGACGGTGCGGAAGCAGATCCGCATCCCCATCCGCTCTGGGATCTGGTCGCCGTTTTTGAACGTCCGAACGGACAGCGGTCCGCAGTCTATGAACGTCCGTCCGGCGGCGTGATCCGCGGGCTTCACTATCTGGATGAAGGCACACCGAAGCAGAGAGAATTTCTTCCTCCAGCCGGCGACATTCTGTCTCCTGATGCGGCCGCATGCTTCCGAGAACTGGTCTATGAGCGATTCTACGAGGAATTCGGCGAATATTTCGGCACGACGGTGCTTGGGATCTTCACGGATGAACCGTCGGAACTCGGACGCGGAGCCTCACGCGGAGTGATCCCCGGAAACGTTTACGCACTGAAAAAAGTCAGCGAGCGCCTCGGATACGATTTCACGCCGTATCTTGCGGACCTCTGGTTCAAAGATTCGCCGGACTCTGCGTCCCGACGCAGCGCATACTATCGGGCACTGCATTTCGTCCTGATCGATACGTACTATCGCCCGCTTTCCGAGTGGTGCGTAAAACATGGCATCGCACTCTGCGGGCATCCCGGAAACTCGAACGACATGGTGTCGCAGACTGTTTTTCAGATTCCCGGTCAGGACATCGTGTGGCGGTACGTCGAGCCGGGACATAAGGCTCTCAACGGCGCACATTCCACCAACGCAAAGACTGCGTCCAGCGCAATGACGCACTTCGGACGCACGCGGAATCTCAACGAACTCTACGGAGCCTACGGACATAATTTGACGTTTGAGGAAGTGAAGTGGCTCGCAAACTGGATCCTGGTGCGCGGACAGAATCTTCTCGTGCCGCACGCGTTTTACTATAGTGTGCGCGGACCGCGCCACGATGAACGTCCGCCGGATGTCGGACCGAACTCGCCGTGGTGGAACGACGGATTCAAGCCGTATGCCGACGCGTGCCGACGCATTTGCTGGCTGAATTCCGGAACCCCCGTCATCCATACCGCGATCCTGACCGATGGTGCGGCGGTCCAGGATTTCACGGTGAAGCCGCTTTTTGAAAATCAGCTGGATTTCAACTACCTTGAAATGGAACAGCTCCTGCGCGAAGGGCGTGTGGATGATGAAGGACTCCATCTCGCCGGAATGACCTACCGTGCCGTCGTTGCGCCGGTCGGCGATAATGTGGTGCCTCCGGGGTTCTGGGAGTCCGAGACCGTGCGGCGTCTTGAAAAAGATGGACGTCTTGTGCGCTGGGACGGTCGGAATGTGCCGGGGTATGTCGAGAAGATCCGGACGCTGACCTCACAGTCGGTTTCGAAAAAGCCTGGTCCGGAAGGCCGCGTGCCGGTCCGTATCTCCGGGAAAAATGCGTCCGGGATCCGGATCCGCCACATCCTGATCGAGGGAACAGACTGCCTCCTGCTCTTCAATGAAACGAAAGAACCAGCGGAAGTGTCGCTCTCGAACCTGCCGGACGGAGCCGCATTCTGGCTCAATGCGGAAAAAGGGGAAGTTCTCCCCTGCCCGACCACGGAAAATGTACATTTCGCGCCGTTTGAGATGAAGATCTGGGCCTCGGCCAACTGAGTGAATAAAAAATCGCGCCCCGGAAGACGCCAAAATCACAGAAACCGCAAGGGATCGGACCGTTTTTGAGATCCTGCGTGTGATTTTCGCAGCTTTCGGGGCGTTTTGTGTTCCTTTCAGTGAACTTTCGGTTTCTCTGCCGGCGGATTCCCGCCTTCTCCGTCAGGACCCGCAGACTCCCAGTTTCTCTACCGATGGACTCTCGCCTTCTCCGTCAGGATGAGCGGCGCATCGTAGACAGGAAGATCGCAGATGGTCAGTGTGCCGCCGGTGCGCGTCATGTTTTTCTGCGGGATCGCCCAGATCCTTCCCGAAACTACGTCCACGAGGACCGGTTCTTTCAGATGGGTGCCTGGAAGGGAAAACTGGACCTTCCGCGCTGCGTTCGATTCGGAGGGGATCCTGCGTCCATCCCAATAGACGAGCAGATCCTCACCGCGTTCCTCATCCCGGAAAGCGAACCACGTGACGGACGGGATCCCGCCAGCCTTTTTCGTATCTTCCGGCGCCAATGCCGCTTTTTCAGGTTCAAGCTCGGTGAATACGCACGGATAGTCTTTTTGCCGGATGAGCGTCAGGTCGAAAAGTGAAGCAATATTCTGGACGGTATAGTACGCGAGCTTCACCTTCGCCAGCGACGTTTTGTCGTTGATCTTCAGGAGGCCTTTGCGATTGATCTCGCGCCCTTTATGGTCGAAATCGCAGATGGTGAAGATCGAGGAGACGACGTCGTTTCCGAGATCTCCGAGCATTCGGCGAGCGTCCCATTTTGCCTGCGTCAGCTCGCTCCACGGATGGTTTGAAAGTGCGAATTTGTGGGCCATTTCCGACGGGCAGCCATTTTCGCCCTGCCAGAGGATCAGACGATGCGGGTAGGTGTTGACCAGTTCCTGAAGCGCACGCACGCGTCCGTACGATGTGTCCGGATTGTGCGCGTAGCCATGGTAGATGAGCCACGTGAAGAGCTCCATTTTACCCTCACGCTGAAAGACGTCGAGGCATTTTTTCGTGAAATCCGGACTGTTCGTCGCGAGAGAAAGCGCACCGATGCGTGCGTCTGGAATGATCCGTCGGATGATCTCTGCCGTCCGGATGTTGAACTGCGCGATCTCTTCCGGAGTTTTCTTTTTTCCGGCCGTATGTTTGCCTGAAATGTCCGGCTCGTTCCACATCGCCCAGTCACGGACCTTTCCGCGATACCGCAGCGCAAGCTGCTCGATCCATCGGTCCCATGCGGCCAGGCCTTCTTCCGAAACGGGGAACCCGGCACCAAGGTCCCAGTCTCCCCCGCCCGGATAGATCGGATTCCCGTAGTCTGTTTCCAGCCAGATCTCCAATCCCTGCGCCAGCGCGTCGTCGATGACTGCGTCAAGCCACGCGAAATCGTACTCCCCTGGTTTTTTCTCGGTCTTCGCCCAGCCTGCCTGAAGCCGGATCTTGCGGATCCCCAGCGGCGCGACGTAATCCCGGTACGTCTCCCAGAAAATGTAGTCGCGGTCCAGCGTTTCGCAGCCGAGCGCCCAGTTTTGTCCGACGGTCAACTCGCTCACTGGTCGAGGCCGGACGGTCCCCAATATCTTCCAATGCTCCTGCCGACCAGGAGAAAACGTCGTCTGTGCCCGCGTGTCTGATCGGTCCAGCATCTGTCCGGAAACTGGTGCGGAAAGGGAAAGCAGGAATGCCAGGAAACAGAAAAAAGGCAGAAATGGAAGGTTCGGTTTTTTCATGAGGAAAACTCCCAGGGATCAAAAAAGGATCCCGTCTCTCGTCCGTGCTTTCAGCGATCGAGAAACGGGAAGAGACGGAAAGGGCATCGCAGATCGAGGAAAAAAGTGCGTCAGCGCATTTTGGCAAAAACGTCTTTCAGCGCAAAATAGCAGTCGTCGAAAATCGGCTTTCTGGTTTCGTAGAAAGCCGCGTTTTCTGCGTTGGGAGTAAATTTTTCTTCCGGACGCAGGAATTTGGAAATGACGTTGAAGTCCTCGAAGATCCCGACACCCACACCACCCGTGATGGCGGCACCCATGGAAGTCGCTTCTTCGAGATAATTCGGCTTCACCATCGTCGTGTTGAGGACGTCTGCGAGGATCTGGAGCCACGCATCCGTACGCGCCCCGCCGCCGATGGTGACCAGCTCATCGATCTGCATCCGCGATTTGAAGACCTTCAGGATGACGTCAAAGTTGAACGCCACGCCTTCCATGACCGCGCGGATCATGTCGATCTTTTTGTGCTCCATCGTCAGACCGGCGAAAGTTCCTTTGGCGTTCGTGTCCCAGCGCGGACTGCGTTCTCCGATGAGGTACGGAAGGAAGAAAAGTCCTTTCGCTCCGATCGGTGAGTCGGCCAGCTCTTTCTGGATCCGCTGGTACGTCGGTCCGTCACCGGATTCGTAGAGCGTGTTCACCGCCCAGCTCAGTGCACCGCCCCCCGTTTGCATCGTGCCGGTCGGCATGACCTGGTAGGGGAGGATGTGGGCAAAGTTGAACGTCGTCATTCCCTCGTCGAAGATCGGTTTCTGCGACGTGATGGAGATCCAGGAAGAGGTTCCAAGCACACAGTTCGCGACGCCTTCCTTCACGCAGCCAGTCCCAGCCGCAGCACACGCGCCGTCTCCGCCGCCGATGACGACCGGCGTCCCTTCCAGAAGCCCCGTCGCTCGGGCCGCCTCCGCCGTCACGGTCCCCGCGATGTCGATGGAACGCTTGATCTCCGGCATCTTATCCGGAGAGAGACCGAAGATCTCCAGAAGTTCATTCGACCAGCAGAATTCGTTCAGATCCATCAGGCACGTGGAGGAAGCGTCGGAAAAATCCGTGACGTACGCACCCGTCAGACGCAGGATGATGAAGTCTTTTGCATTCAGCGTCTTGAACGTTTTGGCGTAGATCTCCGGCTCATTGTTCTTCAGCCACAGGAACTTGAAGCCGCTGTATGCCGGACTGATCCGATGCCCGGTGATGCGGTAGAAATCACGTTCGGCGATCTGGGAACGAACGAATTGCTCCTCTTTTTCAGAACGCAGGTCCGCCCAGATGATCGAATTGCGCAGCGGGTTTCCGTTGGCGTCGACACACAGACAGCCCATCATCTGGCCGCTGAAAGAAACGGCCGCGATGTCTTTCGGATCGATCTCGGCGATCAGCTCCTTCGTCGTTTCGCAGACGGCCCGCCACCAGTCCTCCGGATCCTGCTCTGCCCACGTACCGTTCGTGATCTGGACATCGTAGGAATAGACGCGGCTGTTGATGATCCGTCCGTCAGCCGAGTAAAGCGTTGCTTTATTGCCGGAAGTTCCGAGATCATGTGCGATCAGATAGTTCATGAAATTTCTCCTTGGGTAGAGGGATGGGATTTTTTCTGTTCGTTTCTTCTATTTTATTGGGATTCCCGGAAAATGCAAGGGGGGAGGCGGAAATCTGGCTAAAATGTTGATTTTCAGGAAGAAAAACAGGTTCATTCGGCAACAAAGTACCAATTCAGCCTCTGAAATCACTGAGAGCTTACGGAAACATACAGAGGAAGCATACAGAGGAAACATACAGAGGAAACATAACGAGGGAACATACAGAAGGAAGACGAAAAACATTCAGTGTGTTTCCGCGGATCTTCAGTGCTCAGCGGTTGAGATTTTCAGCGCAAGCGGTTGAGATTTTCAGCGCAAGCGGTCCCACGCACGATTTCACCCTCCGGGAGAAATCTGGCTGCCCGTCATGCGGCGACGGCCGTGAGGGAGGAACATTTTGAAAATCGTTCCTCCCTCAGACTCCCTCTTCAAAATCTTTTTAATATTTTTGTGTTTGAATATTAAAGAAGGTGCATTTTCTGGAGGATCTTGAACGTAATGCAGCTCACGATGCCAAGGAATGCGAAAAGCCCCAGATACGCAGCCCCCATGGAAAGATGGAGATAATTTTCAGAAAATGCCGTAAATTCAGACATTCCGCCGATCCCCGCGATCAGGTTCAGCGGCATCATGCCAAGCGAAATGAGCGTCAGACGTTTCATCAAAACGCTCACGTTGTTTCCCATCAGGGCGATGCGCGCGTCGGTCATTTTCGTCATGATGCTCGTCGTGATCTGCGCTGCCTGGCAGCACTGCGCACTGTCGAGCCGAATGTCGTCCAAGACCTCTTTCTGCTGCTCGTTGAAACCGAGACGCTCGGTCGTCTGGTAGATGCGCTCGATGAGCGAGTGGTTCCCGTTCAGTGCGCTCACATAGTACGTCATGTGCTTCGCGACGGAGAAAAGCTCCATCAGAAGCTCCGTCGAGGCCGTTTCGATGACCTCTTCCTCCTTCTGGTCCATGCCGAGACTGATCCCGCGCAGATGTTCGTGGAAGTGCAGCGTCGTACGATGAAGCACATTCAGCAGAACGTCCCGAATGTTTTCCATGTGCATCGGCGTAAAGAGCGTCTTCATCGGGATCTTTTCATCACAGATGAAGAGAAGACGGTTCTCGTAAATGACGGCACCCAGCGAAATGACGTGGAATTCGATGTTTTTCTCGGAGACCGAGACGGGAAGCGGGTGCTTGCAGATGATGACGATCTTGTCTCCGCGGCTCTCGATACGCGGAAGCTCTCCCGCGTCCAGCATGGAGGTCATCGTGTGCTGACCAAGATTGAACTCCGTCTGGATGAACATTTTTTCGATCTGATCCGGTTCCGAGCAGATCAGGACCGGTGCCGACATTTGATCGTCTGCTTCAACGAGTCTTCCATTCTCGAATACGTAGCCCGAAATCATGCCTGACCTCCTTTCTCTGCTCTGTGGGGATCCTGACTTTGTGCCTCGAAACCGGCTGGCCGCCGATCCCGATCCAGCGGCGAAATGGAGTTCGCCGGGCACATTTTGTGTCCATCCCGCAGACTTTCATGCGTTCATGCGAAAGTCTGCGAAATGGCGTCCTCTTTACCTCATTCAGACGGTCAGTTCGCCGCCTTGATCTCGTCCCAGATCTTCGTGAACTTCTTCACGCCTTCCTCATCCAGATTCTTGATGACCTGAAGTTTGGTACGGACTTCATCCGAAACGATGAAACCGGGAATGGCGCGTGTCTCTTCCGAAACTGCGTCAGCGGCTCCGGCAATCGGGACCTCAAATTTCGTGTAGTCCATATTGCGGCCGGCGTTTTTCGGATCGCACATGAAGTTGATGAACTGGTACGCGAGCTGCGAATTTTTCGCGTTGGACGGAATCACGAAATTGTCGATATTGACGATCGCCCCCTCTTTGGGGATCACAAAACGAATATTCGGGTCGTCGGCCGTCATCTGCATGATGTCGCCGCCATAGCCGTGAATGATGTAGTTCGCTCCGGAATTCAGGTCCTGCTTGATGTCGTCTACACCGAATTTCGCGATGTTAGCGCGCCATTTGATGACGAGGTTTTTCGCTTCTTCCAACTGGGCGTCGTCCGTCGTGTTGATGTCGTATCCGAGCGTAATGAGTGCCGCGCCGATCGTTTCGCGCATATCGTCCAGAAGTGCAATGCGCTTGACGTACTTTTCATTTTCGCCGCCGTAAACGGTCCAGGAATCCGGAAGGGGATCGCATTCGTTCACCAGAACACCAAGCCCCGTGATGCCGTCATAGTACGGGACACAGTATTCAAAGTTGGCGTCGCCGTTCTTTTCCGCAAGCATCTTGTCCGCGTACTGATGGACGTTCGGAAGTTTGGCCGGATCGAGTTTCTGGATCAGCTGTTCGTCGCGCATGATCTCCACTGTGTAGGTCGTCGGAAGGATCACGTCGTACGGAACACTGCCGGTACGGATCTTCGCAAGCATATCCTCATTGCTCTCAAACGTGTCGAGGTGGACCGTACAGTTGAACTGCTTTTCAAAATCTTCGACTACCTGCGGATCAATGTAGTCTTCCCAAGTGTAAAAATAAAGAACGGGTTTGGATCGGCCGCAGCCGGATGTCAGCGTCAACATCAGACCGAATGCAAAAAAGGCCAGAAAAACAGTCAGCGTACGCGCCGTGAAAGACACGAAGGATGAAGTTTTCATCATCTAAACGATTCTCCATTTCTTGAAAAAAAGGATGGGAATGGGAAACCGGAAGGTCCGGATACGAAAATTTTCAGTTTCTGGACAGCAATACGTTCCATGAAGTTTCGTTCCTCCGCAAACGGAACGGACATCCACGGAATTTCACCTGCCGCAGCTCACGGACTATTTTTCCTTCTCCAGAAATTCGTCTTTCTGGAAGAAGAGACTCACCGTCACCAGCAGGAAGGTGACTGCTAAAAGCACGGAGGAAAGTGCGTACAGTCCCGGTACTTTTCCGTGTTTCAGCGAATTGTAAATGTAGACCGGCAGCGTCGTTCCGCCGTGTCCCGAGACAAAAAACGTCACGATGAAATCATCCAGCGACAGCGTGAAGGCGAGGAGCGCACCGGCACAGATCGCAGGACGCAGAAGCGGGAAGATCACCTTTCGGAACGTCTGGAAGTAGGTCGCTCCCAGGTCTCGCGACGCCTCCACCAGCGTGAAATCAAAACCGTCCAGGCTCGAGGCGATGACGACCGTCACGTAACTGGTGCAGAACGCGACGTGAGCCGCCACGACCGTTCCTTTTCCGAACGGAAGCCCAAGACCGGAGAAGAAGATCATGAGACTCAGCCCCATGAGGATCTCCGGCACGACGATCGGAATGTAGAGGAGCGCGGAGTGCACTTCCTGCAGTTTTCCGCGATATTTGTAGATCGCCAGAGCACTGAGCGTCCCAAGGACCGTGGAAAAAACGGCCGCCAGCAGTCCCACGACGATCGTGTTCATGACGGCAGAAAGAACTTCACGTTTCCGGAAGACCTGCTCGTACCAGCGCAAAGTCCACTCGTACTCGCCGTCCACTTTTCCCAGGAAGGACTGAATGACCATCCAAAGAAGGGGAAAGTAGAAGAACAGGAAAACCAAAAACGTCGTGAACTGGGGAATGCGGTTTTTCATGCGCCGTCCTCCTTTCCCGATGCGGGTGAAACGCCGATGGAATGAAGCTCCGACACGGTTTCAGATTCCGAAACGGAACGCAGACTGCCTTCCGTTCGCGCCTGACGGATCAGGTGGATGCGGTAAAGGATCCATGGGATGAGCATCGCCAGGAGGAGGAAAAGGGAAAGTGCGGCCGCGGTCGGAATGTTTCGGCTCTGCGTGGAGGTGAACTGGTAGATCTTGTTCGCGTACAGGACATCGCACCCCGGTCCGCCGACGAGCTGAGGGATGATATAGCACCCGAAGACCGGAACAAAAACGAGCATCGCCGCGGAATAGATCCCATTCCGGATCCCCGGAAGGAAGACGCGGGAAAATGCCTGCCATGAGGTCGCTCCCAGGTCGCGGGCGGACTCGATCAGCCGGAAGTCGAATTTCTCGATCGAAGCGTAAAGCGGAATGATCGCGAACGGCAGGAACACGTAAATGAAAAGCGTCAGGACTGCCAGCGGCGTGTTCCACAGCAGCTGTTTTTCGTCGATCAGATTGAGAAAAACGAGCGCATTACGCAGGAATCCGTCCGGATGCAGCACGATCTTCCATGCTGCGATGTGGACCACCATGTTCGTCCAAAACGGGATGAAAACGAGCAGGAGGAGCAGAAGGCGCATCCTGCCGCGCGACCGGGCGATCGTGTACGCAACAGGGAGTCCGATCAGGATGGAAAAGAACGACGTCAGGACCGTATAGACGAGCGTCTCCAGGGTGATCTGCGCATAGTAAAGCGTGAAGATCTCCCGAAATGCCTCGAGAGAAAATCCCTCGGCACATCCGCCGCGTGCGTCGGCACAGAATGCGTTAAAGACGACGATGAGCGTCGGAATACCCACCAGAACGACGAGCATCAGCAGTGACGGAAACGTCAGCAGCAGCTCATGGAGCTGGGAGGTCCCGATCCGGGATGGACCCCGTTTCTGTTTCATGCGCCGACCTCCTCTCCGTCGCCCGTGAAGAGTTCTGCACCAATGACTTCCGGAGCATTTTCGTCCATCGGCAGAATGAGGCAGTCGCGCACGTGCCATGAAAGCTGTACCGGATTACCGAGGACCAGATCCTGTTCGATCGGCTCGTCATTGCGTGAGAGACCGCGGGAGTGGATCAGGCGCGTCGCCATGACGGAATATTCGCCGACGTCCACGAAAAAGCGGGATTCGCTTCCATAGTAGATCTCGCGTTCCAGAACGCCGTTCATGATGTTCTGAAAAACTTCCGTACTGTACCCGGGAGCAAAATCTCTGGAAGACGCAGCGCGAATGAGGAATTTCTCCGGACGCACGCAGAAAAGGACCGTCTGTCCCACGGCCAGCTGTCCGCCGAATGCCGGGAGCATTTTTTCGGATGGTTTGCTCACCATGAAAAGCGCGTCGGAATTGGCTCCCGTCTCGGTGATCTGCACCAGAACATTTTCCCCGCGGATCTCACGGATCTCGGCTTCAAAAAAGTTCATCCGGCCAACGAAAGACGCGACGAACCGGCTTTTCGGGTACTCGTAAATGCCGTCGCTTGTGCCGTACTGCTCGATCTTCCCTTTATTCATCACAGCAATACGGTCGGAAATACCCAGAGCTTCTTCCTGGTCATGCGTCACGTAAAGGAACGTGATCCCGACTTCGTCATGGATCCAGTCCAGCTCGGCAAGCATTCGCTGACGGAGTTTCAGGTCGAGCGCGGCGAGCGGTTCGTCCAAAAGAAGCACCTGCGGCCGATTCACCAAAGCACGCGCAATGGCGACGCGCTGACGCTGTCCGCCGGAGAGTTTTCCCGGCTTTTTTCCAGCATGGTCGAGAAGCTCGGTCATGTCGAGCATTTTCTGGACCTCTTTTTCGATCAGCGTCGGCGAGAGACCGCGAAGACGAAGAGGAAACGCAATATTTTCAAAAACGGAGAGGTGCGGGAAAAGCGCGTACTGCTGAAAAACCGTGTGGACCGGCCGTTTTTCCGGCGGCATGTCGGTAATGTCCACGCCGTTAATGAAAACTCTGCCTGAATCCGGAGTCTCGAAACCTGCACAGATACGCAGAAGCGTCGTCTTTCCGCAGCCACTCGGTCCAAGCAGCGCGAAGACTTCGCCGCGTTTGATTGAAAGTGAAATTCCATCGACGGCACGGTTTGTGCCAAACGCCTTCACGACGTTTTCAAAACGCAAGAAATTTTCCACCAACTTCTCCCACTCATTCAGTCGGACTCGAAAATCGAAGTCGGTATCCTCCAACCGCATCACATAAACAGACAGAAACTACCGGCGGCTGGAGCCGGAAACAGAAAATGGATCAGGCTCACAGACGCACAGGCTGTCGGCTGCGGATGAAATCAACAGAAAACGAAATTTTTTGAGTGCTGCGACAAAAATCCGTACTCACAAAACTACCAGACACTCACCATTTCCCCGAAAATGCGTTTCCGCACTTCATGTCCATTTCCGATCCAGACCTTCATTCGGCTTTGGATCCGCCGGCAGCTTCTGCTTTGAGCCAACGTCTCATTCTGCTTTGAGCCAACTTTCATGCGGGCTTTATTCCGCTTTGTGTCAGCCTTTCATCCAGCCTTGATCCGCCAGTTCACCTTCCATAAAAGAAGGGAACCGAAGATCCTCTCGGAGCCAGTCGGGAAAACGACGAAAAAATCCAGCAATCCTCCTCTCCATTCGGTTTTTTTAAAAATATCGGGTGAAGAAAACTTCACCATTCACTCCGCGCATTTTACACGAAACGGCGAATATTGCAAGGGGGGGGAAGAGGAAATCCTGCTTTATTTTACGGGAAATGCGAAAGTTTTTCAGGACCTTCATTCAGGAAGGAAGAAAAGACGCTCGGAAAAGAACGCACCGGATCTGTTTTTCAGGGAAGCCTGTCCCGATTTCCGGATCACGGCGTCTCCATTTTTTGGGAACCTTTCTCATTTTCCGAGAGCCTCTCTCATTTCCAGAAACATACCGGTGCATTTCAATTTTTCTCTTCCCCTTTTCCGCTCAGTCAGTTTTTTCTCTGGAATGAAGCATCAAACGCAAAACTGCTTGGAGAAAAATCGAGTCGGCGGACGAACTCCAGTGCATCCTGCGCTCCATATTCGCGCTCCATTCCGGAGTCTTCCCATTCGACCGAGAGCGGCCCCTGGTAGCCGATCATGTTCAGAAGACGCAGGATCTCTTCAAAATCGACTTCACCGTGTCCGGGACTTCGGAAATCCCACCCCCTGCGGCAGTCGCCGAAATTCAGATGGGAGCCGAGGATCCCCGCTTCATCATCCCGGCTGCGCAGGACGTCCTTGATGTGCACGTGGAAGATCCGGTCCGGGAATGCGCGAATGAATTTGGCGGGACTGACTCCCTGCCAGAGAAGATGGCTGGGGTCGAAATTGAATCCGAATGCGGGATGAAAATTCAGAGCTTCCAGCGTTCGGCGTGCGCTCCAGAGATCAAACGCGATCTCGGTGGGGTGGACTTCCAGCGCAAATTTGACCCCGCATTTCTCAAATTCATCAAGGATCGGGAGGCAGCAGTCAGCCAGAAGTTTGAATCCGTCATCGATCCACGCCTGCGGGACCGGCGGGAAAGAGTAAAAGTACTTCCAGATCGATGAGCCGGTGAAGCCGTTCACGACCGAAACGCCGAATTTCTTCGCCGCGTGCGCCGTCAGCTTCATCTCTTCGATCACGCGGGCACGCACTCCGGCAGGGTCGCCGTCTCCCCAGAGATACTCCGGGACCATGCCGCGATGGCGGATGTCCAGTTCATCCAGAACGAGTTGACCGTAACTATGCGCGGAAAGTGCCCAGACGCCAAGTCCAAGCTCTTTCAGTTTCGCGTGCTTGCGCTCGCAGTAGCCGCCGTCCTCAAGTGCCGCACGGACATTGAAGTGGTCGTTCGGTCGGTCAAGCGTGCATTTCAGCTCGAGGCCATCGTAGCCGAAATCGCTCATCTTTTTCGCAAAAACGTCGAAATCAAGATCGCCCCACTGGGCAGAATACATCGTGATCTTTCGAGCCATTTGGTTCTCCTTGGGGTTAAATTTTTCTGGAAATCGGCGGGAATTTCGGAGATCCCGGAAATTTGGGGAACTTTAGGGGATCTGGAAATGCTGAAATTTCTAAAATGCTGAAATTTCTGAAAGCCAGGACGTTTCACTTTCGAGCGGTTTCCGGCTGGGATCTATTCGCCAGGGAAAGGAGGCGGTGAAGGAATTTCGGCCGGCCGCCAGGCGGATCCTGCATCGCTGCACGTTCTTTTTGGAGCCGTTCCGCAAAATCCTCCGAGCGCAGTTCTGCCATGAGTTCCCGTCCGGCAGATAGCTTTTCGCCGCCGAAATGGAACGGCATGTCGGTGAATTCCTCCGCTTCTTTTCCGCAGCCGAGGATCTCATCAGCTGCGCCGACGACGAGCGAATTGCAGTTGAAGAAGCGGACGAAATGACCGCGGTACGGAATCGGTGAGTAAATGAAGCCGTCCGGGTAGCGGGCGTTCGTCTTTTTGCGGAACTCCTGAAGTTTCCCCCACGCGGCAAGCGGGTCCTTCACGGGAAGCTGGCGGGCCTGAATGGCGGGCGCAAGCCGGTCGTTGACGGAGTGCCCGTTCAGGAGATTTTTCCAGTGCTCCAGGTCGAACGGATAGGGAACGGAATCCGGTTTTGCCGGGCTGGAGTAGTTCGTGATGTTCAGTGAACGGTCGCAGACATCCAGATTGAAGTCGCTGACCCAGTACCCGTCCGCTAGTTTTCCGGACGAAGAAAACTCAAGTTCCGGCAGGCCGCGCCGACGGCATTCCGCATTGAGTTTCTGAGGATCACGGGTCAGGAAGCAGATCCCGGTATGTACGAAACCGCCCCAGCGCGGCGAGATCAGATTCAGGCCCGGAATATCGCAGACCGTATCGTTCGCGTAGACGTAGATCCCGTCCGGAAGCTCGATTTTTTCCCGATGCAGATCCGGTACCGACCACCAGAGCGCAAGTCCGAAGATCCCGGTACACGAAATCGCCAGGAAGACCTTCTGCGTGTGCGGGAAACCGTCCGCCGCAGGCTTGCCTTGTCCGGCTTCGGAGAGCGTTTCGGAACAGTCAGCCTGCTCTTTCTGTACAGGAAAGAGATGGATGCGCATCAGCACGATCCAAACACCCAGCGGCACGAATGCCGTGAACGGAAAAGCGTCCGAAAATGCTCCGAGGTAAAGGGAATCGGCCAATCCGCCGGCAGCGTATCCCGTCAGGGGAGCCAAGAGGAAAAGACCGCGAAATCGAGGGACCCGGCGTCCGAAACAGCGTCCGGTCATCCGGAGAAGAACGAGTCCGCACGTCAGGCAGCTCCACACGAAAAATCCCCAAAAAAGCCCGAAATATCGCGCCTGAAGATCCGGGACCGCCAGCATGAAGACCGCCGCTTCATTGGCTCCAAGCGCCAGGATGGAAGCCGCAAGGAAAAAGAACTTTCGGCAGGAAATGCGTCCTTTTTCTTTAGGCGGCGGAAGCGTCTGCGTCTGGTCGGCCGTCGGTGTCTGGTCGGCCGTCTGCATCTGGTCGGCCGTCTGCGTCTGGTCGGCCGTCTGCGTCTGGTCGGCCGTCGGTGTCTGGTCGGCCGTCTGCATCTGGTCGGCCGTCTGCGTCTGGTCGGCCGTCTGCGTCTGGTCGGCCGTCTGCGTCTGGTCGGCCGTCGGTGTCTGGTCGGCCGTCGGTGTCTGGTCGGCAGTCGGGCTGGGCATTGATTCGGACATGATGTTTTCGTTCTTTGGGGCTTTTCTGTCGTGTTCTAGTCGCGGATCATGTATCCGGCGATCTCTTCCGGTTTCTGCGAGATAAACTCGGCATATTCACGGTCAAGGGTCTCCCAGTCGGCTCCCGTGTGTTTCGTGAGCGTATCGAGGGAATCGCGTCCGGAGTAAACGTCAAAAAGGATCTTTCCGAAGGCGTCGCGGTACTTTCCATTTTCGTAAAAGACGAGAAAATGCGCCATTCCGCAGGCCTGCGCGTAGAAAAGTCCGACTTCCGGCGAATTCTGCCAGCGGGAACGGTTCACCTTCACGAATTCCTTGAATGGAATGAATTTTTTTGAGTTCACGAAGTAGATCCGGGCTGCACGCATCCTTCCGGAAGAGAATCCGCCGACGGCATGAGCACCGTTTTCCGCCTCGTGGAAGGATTCCATGAATGTCGCGGCCGCCTCGATGACCCAGAAGTTCTGGAGTTCGCCGTTTTTCGGATTCGTCTTGCAGCTTTCCTCAAAGAGCTGGTGGGTGACTTCATGGTACATGGTCTCACGCTCCCCTTCTCCTGCGACGAAGCAGGAAACGCCTTCCCCCGTAGATCGGTGAACGTAGACGCCGACCGAGCCGGGGATGTACATCTGGCGGGAGGACAGGTAGGTCTGGTACTCATCATGCGAGCGGAAAAGGCAGACTCTGTGTTTCGGAATGTTCGCGAATCGTGCGTTTCCCTTTCCGAAAAGCGCACTGATCTGCGCTTCCGTCGCATAGTAGTTCAGGAAAAGCTGCTTCCAGACTCGGTAGAGTTCCTCCAGTTCCTCCCCTACGCGGACGCCTTCCTCGAGGCTTGCGTCCGTCACGATCTGGAAATGGCCCGTTTCGACCGTCCAGCCGCGTTCGATCGTGGAGCGAAATTCCGTTTCTTCCTCTGCGGAGACCCATTTCCCGTTCAGGAACCGCTGGCCGTCTTCATATTTCTTGAGGTACTTTTTGGGGAGCCAGCCATACTGTTCGTGCCGAACATTCCCCGACTTGCGCATCAGGGCTTCAAAGGGCGTCTGCCAGCAGTCTTTCGCCTTGAGGTAGCCCAGGATCCTGCGTGCGCCCTCATTGTCCGGATTTTCATGGAGAGACTGCATCAGAAGTCCGAATCCAAACGAAACGTGACCGGCCGAGACCGCGCGTCTCGCGAATTTCAGGTAGTCGTTGGAGGCCGTCATTCGAAGCTGACGAAAACGGGTCTCCCATTCCGCCGCGGGATCTTTCGCACTCTTCGTTCTGCCGGATCTGCCCGACTTCTGTTTTGAGGCACTTTTGGAACTCAGGGAACTTTTGGAACTGGAAGACGCTTTGGAGTTTTTCGCAGTCCCAGTCCCTTTGGCGCTTTTTTTCCCGCTGGACGATTTTGCTTTTGAGGAGTTTTTCGCACTTTTCGCACGGACCGGTTCCGATTCTCTTTCCCAAAATTCGTTGGGAAGAGGACTTACCCGGATCTCGTCCCAGACCTCTTCCGGTTCAGCCCAGCGACGCGTTTCCGCAGCCTGAGAGTCAAGCCCATTCGTCTCGCACCATTCGGCAAGCTCCTCCAGTTTTTCGACGTAGCCGGCCCGGTACTTTACGGCACTCGCGTAGAATTTCTCTGCTCCCTCTGCCGCCTGAAGAAAAACGGGAACGCAGAATATCGTAAAGACGGCCGTCAAAACGAACACGGCTGCGGAAATAAAACGCGCATGGGGAATGGATTTCATGTTTGGCTCCTGGATCCAAAGATCCGGCTGGGATGGCGGAGAAAACAGAGCCGCTCTCTGTCTGTTCTGATTTTACCCGGATTTCTATTTCGCGTCAATCCCTCACCCTGCATTTTTTAAAAAATTTCTTGCTCCTGCTCCCAGATCATGCGTCTGCTTCTTTTACAGACTCAGGGTTTCCGAAGAGTTCACTAACCCCCCGTCTCGCTGGGCACTCCGTTTTTAGAATACGGATCCGCTCATTCAGCCGCCCAGGGGAGAGAGACCGCCGTAGGAGGTGGAAGGGTTGCGCGGCGTTTTTGAAGGACTCAGGATTTCTGAAACGTCCGCCCAACCACCCCGTTAGACCTCGGTATGCCTCCCCTCCAGTATGCGTCTGCGCATTTCCCGGACGCGAAAGCGGCAAATGTGCGTAAGCATACCGTATCGCCGTACTCCCACCACTCTGTCTCGCTGCGCGAGCTGTTTTCCACCAGTAGCCAACGGAAACGGAGATATGCCTGTGCGGAGGACAAGAAAATAAAAAAAGCCCGTGAAACACGGGCTTCCTTTAGCGGAGAAGACAGGATTCGAACCTGCGGAAGGGGTCAAACCCTTCAACGGTTTAGCAAACCGTCGCTTTCGGCCACTCAGCCACCTCTCCGTCTCTTAATGATGTTCAGAGTATAGCAGAAATCCAGATTTTGAAAAGGGGGGGAGGATGGAATTTCTTTAATTTTTTGGAAATTTTCCGATTTTTTTACTCGGGACGGAATCTCTCTTTTCTTGCACGCGGATGCGCCTTCTCGTAGACGTCCAGCAGTACCGACGTCGTCAGATGCGTGTAGATCTGCGTCGTTTCGAGGCTTTTGTGCCCCAGAAGTTCCTGTACACTGCGAATATCCGCCCCGCGGTCCAGAAGATGCGTCGCGAAACTGTGGCGCAGCGTGTGCGGCGACGTTCGGCGGTCCAGCCCCGTGATCTTGAGGTACTTTTCCAGCATTCGGCCCACACTGCGCGTCGTCAGCCGCGTTCCGTACCGATTCGTGAAGATCGGCCATTCCGGCTCCTCCTCCACTTCGCGCGCCAGGATCCGGATCCTGAGCCACTCCTTCAGCGCGGCAGCTGCGTAGGAGCCAAGAAGCGCCAATCTCTCCTTGCGCCCCTTTCCGCGAATGACCAGGACTCCCTCCGAGAAATCGACATCCGAGTCATTCAGCCCCACCAGCTCGCTGACTCGCAGACCGCCGGAATACGTGACCTCAAGGATCGCCCGGTCACGGATCCCGGCCGGTTCGTCCGGAGACGGAGCACTGAGAAGGCGCTCCATGTCGTCCGTCGTCAGAAAATGCGGCAGATTCCGGCCCGAACGCGGATTCCGAAGTGCTTTCGCAAGATTCACCTGCACCAGCTCCTCGCGCTGGCAGAATCGATAGAAACTCCGCAAAGACGCCAGTCTTCGGGCGATCGTGGACGGAGCATACTGGGCTTCGTGCAGTGCAGAGACATAGGCTCGCAATTCCGGCATCGAAACGGAATCCGGAGGCGGAATGCGCCGGCGTACCTGCTGGAGGTACTCCAAAAGGGCCGTCAGGTCCTCCCGGTAGCTCTTCACCGTCAGCTCCGAAGCGTTCCTCTCCACGACCAGGTACTGCAAAAAACGAACGATCGCGCTCTGCATGATCTTTTCCTTTTGAGCTTTTAGCTTCCAGCTATCGGCTAACAGCCAGCAGCTGACTAAATACAGTAATTCCAGCACTGCCCGTTCAGGTCGAGCTCTTTTTGACGTTCAATGATGTTTTGGAGCGACACCTGAGCCAGAGTATCCCGCATGGAGGAATTGACAGACTGCCAGATCTCGCAGACCGCACAGTTTTCCCGACGGCCGCACTGTTCCGGATTGCCGACGCACTCCACGATGCCGATCGGACCTTCCATGACTTCAATGATGTCCAGAAGCGTGATCTGCGAAGGATCTCGAGCCAGCCGGTAGCCTCCATGTGCCCCGCGGACCGAGCGGACCAGATCTGCTTCCCGAAGATCGATAATCAGACGGCTAAGGTATTTTTCGGAAATTCCCTGAGATTCTGCAATGTCGCGCAAAAGCCGCGGACGGTCTGTTTGAGGATGAAGTGCTAAATCAAGCAGAATACGCAGGCCGTAGCGTCCTTTGGTGGAAATTCTCATGAATTTCGGTTCCCCTTCGTTGAAAAATGCGTGTCTCAGTGTAATGCGAAAGATAAAATTGCGAGGGTCTTGCATTACGCAGGACTCTCGCTGAAAATGCTCAAAAAATTTTCCGGTAAAACAAAACAGACCGTGAAACGCATCCCTGAAACTTCAACACGAAAAGCACGGAACGGCATGCGGATCTCAGAAAATGAACTGAATGTTCCAAAAATCCGTTTTGTACGTTTCCGTGTTTTTCGTCAGTTTCGCGTCAGGGCGCGTTTTCGTCTTTTTTCCAGTTTTGAACTCGGTTTTTCTGCCTTAGTTCTTCGCCTTGGCAGCGGCGACAAAGTCGCGGAACAAAGGCTGTGCTTCGACCGGGCGGCTCGTAAATTCCGGATGTGCCTGCGTCGCGACGAACCATGGATGATCAGCCAGTTCGATCACTTCTACCAGATTGCTGTCCGGATTGTTTCCGGCGATCACCATGCCGGCAGCCGTGAGCTGGTCGACGAACTTCGGATTCACCTCGTACCAGTGGCTATGGCGTTCGCGGATCATTTCCTGACCGTAAGCGGCGCGGGACTTCGTCCCTTCATGCAGCCAGCACGCGTAGGAACCGATACGGCGCACCCCGCCCGAGGTGACGACCTGGCGTTTCTGGTCCAGCTGGACGACGACTGCTTTGCTCATGTCTTCCTGCCCGGCTTCCATCCACTCAAGACTCGATGCACCTTCGATGCCGCAGACGTTCCGCGCGAATTCAGCCACCGCACACTGAAGCCCCAGGCAAATGCCAAGGAACGGGATCTTGTTCTCGCGGGCGTACTGGATCGCCATAATCTTGCCCGGAACGCCGCGTTTTCCGGACCCGCCCGGCACCAGGATACCCTGGACGCCCTTCAGGATCGCGTCGGCACCGTTTTCTTCGATCTCTTCCGCTTCGACCTTCAGAAGCTCGATCTTCACCCGGTTCGCGATCCCGGCGTGGGTCAGTGCTTCGTAGATCGATTTGTACGAGTCCATCAGCGAGATGTACTTGCCGACCACCGCGATCTTCACGCTCTCTTCCGAGGTGCGCACTTTTTCGAGCATTTCGTTCCAGCGCGTCAGATCGATCTCCGGCAGCGTCAGACCAAGCCGTTTGCCGAGGAGCTGATCTACGCCCTCTTCCATCAGCATGACCGGGACCTGGTAGATCGAGTATTCGACGTCCTGTTCCTCAATGACGTTTTCCGGACGCACATTGCAGAAGAGCGCGATCTTGCGGCGGTGCTCCTGCTCGATCGGCACGATCGTACGGCAGATCAGCACGTCAGGCTGGATCCCGATGCCGCGGAGTTTTTCCACGGAATGCTGCGTCGGCTTCGTCTTGATCTCGCCGCTGGCGCGCAGGAACGGGATGAGCGTCATGTGAACGAACGCAACGTCTTCCGCGGGACGCTCCAGCTGGAACTGGCGCATCGCTTCCAGGAACGCAAGTCCCTCAATGTCGCCGACCGTTCCGCCAAGCTCCACCATGATGATGTCCACATCAGGACTTTCGAGCTTCTTCCAGCGTTCCTTGATCGCGTTGGTGATGTGCGGAACGACCTGGACCGTGGCCCCTTTGTATTTTCCTTCGAGTTCCGCCGCAAAGACGTCCGAGTAAATGCGGCCGGCAGACACACTGTTGCACTGATGCAGATTCTGACCGACGAAACGCTCATAGTGCCCCAGGTCAAGGTCCGTTTCCGCTCCGTCTTCCGTCAGATAGACCTCACCATGTTCGTAGGGATCGATCTTTCCGGGGAAAACGTTGAGGTACGGGTCCATTTTGAGCATCTGGACACGCAGTCCGCGGCTTTTGAAGAGCATGCCGATACTGGCTGACGTCAGGCCTTTGCCGAGAGAAGAAACCACACCGCCGGTGATGAAAACGAATTTACTCATACTTTGAGTTCCCGTGGATTAGGGGTGAAATGGAGTAAAAAAAGGATCCAGGGGAGACGAAACGTCCTGTGCCGCCTCCCGCGTTGAACTTTCTGTCCGGAGGAACTTCGGGAACTACTGCTGCGCAGCTTCCAGCTCCTGGACTTCGATCTGGTAGAGTTCCTGTCCTTTCGGAGTCGGATATTCACGGTTCACGCAGCCCATGCAGAGATCCGATTCCGGCAGACCGATGCTTTCCGCGACACGACGGACCGGCACGAAACGGAGAGAATCGACGCCGATCTCTTTCGCCATTGCGTCGAGGATCTCCGGAGTCGGTTCCAACGGATCGCCCGGCTTGATGTACGCGGAGGCGAAAAGGTCTTTCGTCGTGGACATATCGACGCCGTAGTAGCACGGTGCCAGAACAGGCGGACAGGCAATGCGGACGTGAAGTTCCGCGACACGTCCTACCTCACGCAGACGGTGGACCAATGCACGGAGCGTCGTTGAGCGCACGATGCTGTCGTCGACCAGGAAGACTTTCTTTCCTTCCAGGACGGACGGGATGATCCAGTACTTGCTGCGGACAGCGTAGGCGCGCGTGTCGTCGTTCTGGATGAAGGTGCGTCCGGCATAGCGGTTTCTCAGCAGACCTTCGGTGAACGGAATGTTGGCCTTGAATGCGTACCCGCCGGCCGCGCTCTTCGCCGTATCCGGAACGGGGACTACGATGGAATTTTCATCCCACGGAATATCCTCTTCTTCCGCAAGGATCTGGCCGCATTTTTCACGGCAGAGATAAACGCTCTGATCGTCGATGACGCTGGCGGCGTTGGCGAAGTAGATCCACTCGAAGAAGCAGCTTGCCTTCTTCGGAGTCGGAGCGAAACGTTCGAATTTGAAGCCGTTCTGGTCGACGATGACCATGGTTCCCGGCTCGAAGTGCCGAATATCGGTAAAACCGAGGTTCTGCAGTGCCAGCGATTCGCTCGCCACGCCGAAAAGATTTCCCTGAACAGACCAGCAGAGCGGGCGGATACCGCGCGGGTCGCGGGACGCGAACATTCGGCCGAGACCGTCCATGTACACGATGTTGAACGCGCCGTCCAGTTCATTCGAAACTTCTGCCATGACATCCTTCAGATCCGGAGCGTCCTCGCCGCGCAGTGCCCGGGCGATCATGTGCATAATGATTTCCGCATCATTATCCATCACGATATGGTACTGGCTTTTAGAGAGAAGTTTTTCACGAAGCTGAGGATAGTTGGCGAGAGTGCCGTTGAATGCGAAAGTGAACCATTTCCAGAGGCGTCCGTGTGTGCGTTCGAAAGGCTGAGCGTAGCGGGGATCGTCCTGACCGGAGGTGGCGTAGCGCGTATGGCCGATGCCTGCCCGACCGGCGTAAGTGGTGAGAATTTCCTGAAATTTACGTTTCCGTGAGGTTTTGAAGACCTCGTTTACTGTTCCGGTATTTTTGAAGACGTCGAGAATGTTTGGGCGCTCCGTATTGTAGGTGGCGATCCCTGCGGCAAGCTGGCCGCGATTCTGCATTTCTCCCAACATCTGTTGAAGCAGTGGAGCTACATTTTTATTGAGGGCACTGCGGCTGGCTGTTCCTTCCGGAGCATGCGCCTCGTCCATCAAATAAAGAGCCGCTACACTGCATTCGTGATTCAGAACTTCGCTCATAATCGCTTTCTTTTTATCTGGAATTTTATGCTTCGGCACTGATTTTTATCCGTTGAAATACGAAAGGCGCCTGGACGAATGGTCCGCAATGCGTCCCCCGGTTTCCACGGATCCAAACTTTGCAGCCAAAGCAACTGAAACACTTAAACAGTGCCTGAGATTATACCCGATTTCGTTCCCTTTGTAAACCCCCACCCGCCTGATTTTTTTCAAAAAAATAAAATTTCAAAAAATTTCCCCTTTTGAAGGAATTCGGATGCTTCGAAAGGGGAAACCGCAGCTTGCCCGGGACGAGGACAGCCTGCCTTTCAGACTGCGTCCCAGCGTCGATCCATGTCAGACCGAGCCCCTACTCCAGCTGCTTTCGGATGTACGTCTGGTCTTTTTTCGAGAATTTTCCGAAGAGGAAGCCTTTTTCTGCCGTCTTTCCCTTCTTCGTCACGACATCAATGAAAACAACGTCCTGCGACTCCTCCGAATTGGAAGGCTCTACCCGAAGGAAACGTCCCTTCACTTTGTTTCCGTTTTCGTCCGTCCAGCTGCGGATCGGGTACGTCTTCGGCTTTTTCGTGACTTTAGACGGCTTCTTCGTTGGTTTCTTCGCCGGCTCTTCCGCTTCTTCCGCGTCCGTTTCCGACTCCGCGTCCTTAGCGTCCGCAGCTCCATCCGTTTCCTTTTCCGGCTTCACTGCGTCTTCTGCCTCCTCTGCGTCCTTTTCGTCTGAGTCTGCTTCTTTTTCTCCGTCAGCATCTTCTGCTTCGTCCGCATCATCTTCGGTGCTCTCCGAGTCTGCCGAGTCTGCCGAGTCTGCATCCTCCGCGGTTTCCGTCTCCGTGTCGGGATCAGCCGGCTGGACTTCCGCCGGTTTGTCCGGAAGGAATGAATTCACCAGCGAGCTGATCGGCTCCTTCAGGAAGAACCACGCAGCTGCCGCGCCGATGAGGACCAGAAGGATGAGGATCTTCGAGAAATTCCCCGACGGAGCCGCTCCAAGTTTCCGGTTCAGCATCACTTTGATTCCTGCCGTCCGCTTCTGGACATCTGAAAGCGTCGTTTTCATGCTGATCTTGATCAGACCGCCGCGGTACTGCTGGATCAGGTCGTTCAGACGGTAGAGACCATCTACGTCGTCTGCAATGGATCGAAATTCTGCCTTCACGTCGGCTGAACTTTTCATGTAGAGACCCACGATCTCCTTCATTCTGCGTTCCAGTTCGTCAAGCGCAGCAGGAGACATTACGAAATCCGGATCAGCGGACTTCTCGAGATGAGGATTCAAAAATTTCAGCATCTGGGCGCAAAGACCCGTCATTTCTTTGGAAAATTTGGCCATGATTCACCTTTTTATCTGTGGGGCTGGCGGGAAAATTTGGAAACTTTTTATTTTCTACGATTTTAGCAGACTTTTTGTTTTTTTTCAATCCCTCTCCCGCGAAAAAAATTAAAAAAGACAGAAGAAACACAAGATTTTCCTTCTGAGACCGTGAGCCGCTGTGTCCAGACTGCGCTTTCATGGTCGGTGGGACCGACACCGGATCGCGCTTCCGCGCACAGCACGAACCCGTTCCCATTGGTCACTGGCGCGGCCCCGCACACAAAATTTCCCTCCCTCGGAGGGGCGGCTCGCGCAGCGAGACGGGGTGGTTGGGAGTGCGGAGATACGGTGCACTTGCGCAAATTCACCACTTTCGCATCCAGCAATTGCGCAAATGCGCACTCTGAAAGGCGGATCGAACTCACAGTGTTCGGCACACAGGGTGGCGGGAACGCGATCAAAATTTTACGTCTTTTGGTATTTTCCGTTTTGGGGGGTCCTTTTCTTTTCAAAGTTTTTGAGTATAATGGACAGAAACGCAGGAGTTCCGTGTGCATTTCCGTAAAATTTCGGTGAAACGCAGAACTTCCGCAGGCTTTCGGAACATTTTTTTGAGATCCAGATCCTTTTTAGTCCCGGACGGCTGAAAATGTCCGTCGGGAAGGAGAATTTTATGGCGGCAAGAAATCTCGTAGTCGCTCAGAGCGGCGGTCCGACGTGCGTCATCAACAGTTCGCTTCAGGGCGTTGTGGAAGCTGCGCGCTGTTTTGAGAACATCGGAACGGTTTACGGCGCGGTGCATGGAATCGAAGGCGTTTTGACGGAGGATCTGCTCGATCTTTCCGCACAGGATCCGCAGGAGATCTCCCTTCTGCGCTACACGCCGGTCGCCGGCTCGATCGGGACCTGCCGATACAAGCTGAAGGAATGGCAGACGGAAGATTTTGACCGCGTCATCGAGGTCTTCAAGGCGCACAACGTCGGGTACTTCCTCTACAATGGGGGGAATGACTCGATGGATACCGCGAACAAAATCGCCGAAATGGCCAAGGTCCGCGGTCTGGATCTGACGGCCGTCGGTGTTCCGAAGACGATCGACAATGACGTCGGGGACAGCGAATTCAAGCTCGTGGACCACACGCCCGGATACGGTTCCGTCGCGAAGTACTGGATGCACACCGTCCAGTACGCGAACCAGGAAAATAAAGGATCCTGCCCGGCAGACCCCGTCCTCGTCATGCAGGCGATGGGACGCAAGATCGGTTTCATTCCCGCCGCGGCTCGTTTGGCTGACCCGAACCGCGAGATGCCGCTTCTGATCTACATGGCGGAGTCCCCCTGCTCGCTCGAACAGCTTCACGAACAGGTCAACGCGAAACTGCGCGAATGCGGACGCTGCGTCGTGGTCATCAGCGAAGGATTTAACGTCGGTTCCCTCGGCGAACTGAAGGATTCCTTTGGCCACACGACTTTCAGCAGCTCCCAGATGACCGTCGCCCAGAAGGTCGTGAACTACCTGAACGAAAAAGGCCTCTGCGTCAAAGGAAACGCCCGCGGAAACGTCCCGGGAACGGATCAGCGCCACAGCATGGCATACGCCTCCGTGACCGACCTGGATGAGGCGTTCGCGCTGGGGCAGAAAGCGTGCGCACTTGCCGCGGCCGGCGAAAGCGGATTCATGAGCACCATTCTGCGTAATCCGGGGCCGATCTACGACGTCCGCTACGATAAAGTCCCGCTTTCCGTGGTGGCGAACAGCGAACGCACCTTCCCGAAAGACTGGATCACGGCCGACGGATGCGACGTGACGGACGAATTCGTCGCGTATGCAAAACCGCTCGTGGGGCACGAAATGCTGACCCTGCCGATGATCGACGGACGCCAGCGTCTGACGCAGTTTGCGCCGATCTACGCGGAGAAAGTTTTGGACGCCTACGTCCCGCAGGCTGCGCGGAAAGAGTAAAGTGTGAGACGGGGTGGTTGGGGCAGTGTCTCTGGAATACGTCAAGAAGAGTTCACCAAACCCTTCCACCGCCTGCGGAGGTCCCCTTCCCCTGAAAGGGGAGGCTGAATGTGCGGACGTGCACGCAAGAAGCCCTTTCTCCCTGGAGGGGCGGCAGACCGAAGGTCTGACGGGGTGGTTGGGCGGACCTTTTGGAAACACAAAGTCCGTAAAAAAAGGCACGCCCCCCTTCCACCGCCTGCGGAGGCCCCCTTCCCCTGAAAGGGGAGGCTGAAAGCGCGAAAACAGGTAAAATTGGCGGGACCGTCCGTTTTTCCTGCGAATTTTCAAAATTTTGGTCAGAAAACGGCTGCGGGACCTTGACAAAATGAGGAATCGCGGCTAAATTTAGTGAATGGGGCTTCGCGGCCCGTTCCGGAAGAGGAAAACCTTGCGGGGTCTTCCTTTTTTTTCGCAAATTCGGCTCTCTTCCAGTGCGGAAAAGGTCAGGCAGAAAAATGATTTTGGGTCCAATTTTTCATCGGGAAGCGGCGATCGCTCCGCGGCGCACCAAACTTTACGCCTCGCGTACAGCCTACACGGCGGCGCTGCTCATCCTCACGGCCACGGCATGGCTCATCGTTTCCGGATCGCAGCTGATCTCGGACATTGGGGACATGGCGCGGTTCGGAAACTCACTTTTTTCGCTCCTTGCTCCGCTTCAGCTGGTGCTTGCGATGTTTTTTTCCGCGATGTTCGCCGCCGGAAACGTCTCGCAGGAAAAAGACCGAAACACGCTGGTCCTGCTCCTCCTGACCCGCATGAATAATTCGGAGCTGGTGCTCGGGAAACTCGGTGCGTCGCTCCTTCACCTTTTCGTCAATCTTCTGGCAGCGGTCCCCGTCTTCTTCATGGTCCTCTGCTTCGGCGGCGTGAGTCTCGCGCAGGTCCTTCAGTGCCTCGGGATTACCTTTTCGACCGTCCTTCTCTGCGGAACGCTCGGGACTCTGATCGCATTTTGGCGGGAGCAGACCTTCCAGGCAGTCTCGATGACCGCGCTTCTGCTCGTCGTCTGGCTCGCGCTGGGAGAATGTCTCGCGTCCGGACTTTTTGGCGCGTCGTTTGTTCTCCCGATCGCCGGCGTGTCCCTTTCCGCACAGGAACTCGCCGCAGCAGTAAGTCCATGGCGTGCCGTCCTGAGCATCACGCGTTTCGCGGCCCCGACGCTACTTTTCCCGGCTTTTGCTTCCGGACTCTCCGTCCTGCTGGCACTCTGGGCCATTTTCCGCGTCCGGGTCTGGAATTCCACCGAACGCCGCCGCAGCGATGAGTCCCGTACCGCCAAAGTCCCGCAAAACGCCAATGTTTCCGCAATACAAGACGCTGACGCACCGTCCAACGTGCCGTCATCCGAGAAAACGGTGCGCATTCGGCATTCACGCACAGTGTGGGACAATCCGATCCTCTGGCGTGAGATCTGCACGAAAGCGTATGGAAAACGCGCGTTTTTGGTGCGTCTGAGCTATATTCTGCTCTTTGCGGTGACGGTATGGTGCGTCCATCAGCATTTCGGGACGCTGGATCTGATGTTCCTTTCGGAAAATGCAGACGTACTTCTCTTCTCGATGAAGGTCTTCCTTCCGCTTGCGCTCCTTGCGCTGGTCCTGGTCAACGCGCAGGCGGTCACGGCGATCACCGGAGAACGCGACGGCCGGGCGATCGATCTTTTACGCGTCACGGACCTCTCCCCGAAAGAGATCGTTTTCGGAAAACTGGGGGGCGTTTTTTGGAACACTCGCGAGATCGTGCTTCTTCCGCTTCTTTTCCCGATCTATCTTTGGGCTCAGAATATCGCGTCGGCGGAGATCGCATTCTACCTTTCCGGCGGACTTTCCGTTCTTTTTCTCTTTGCCGCGATGCTGGGGATCCACTCCGGCATGACGTACGCAGGAAGCCGAAGCGCGATCGGCGTGAGCCTCGGGACGCTCTTTTTCCTTTTCGTCGGCGTGGCTGTCTGCCTGCGGATGATGCTTTCCATGGGAGGCGCATTCCACGCGCAGATCCAGCCGTTCCTCGCATTCATGGCCGGCGGCGGACTCGCGATGTTTTTGGCTCTCGGCGCAAGAAATCCGTCGTCCGCAATCGGACTCGCATCGTTTGGCTGTCCGTTCGCGACCTTCTACGCCATAAGTGCATTGATGATGAACTACACACTGGGCGTTTTCCTCGTCGTTGCCGTCATTTACGGATTCACGACTGCCGCGATGCTCATCCCAGCGATCTCCGAGTTCGACATTGCGGTCCACCACGGACGAAGTGAAGAGTAAAGCGTCCCTGCCTTGCAGCGAGACTGAAGGGGCCGAAGGCAACTCCCTTTCGGTCCCGGTTTCACACAGAGGACACTGAAATTCCACAGAAACACACGCACATCAAAAGCCTCTCCATGGATGGGATTTTTTTGAGTGCGTGTCCGCGTTTTCAGTTTTCGTCGGGCAGCCGCATTAAAAAGAGAGGCAGTTTACGTCCCAGTGCGGGAATTTGTGCAAAAGATACTGATGCAGTACACGAGCTGGACGGCGTACATCAGCACGAACGTTCCCAGAAAAAGGCGGAATGCGCAGGACGACCATCCAGGGTCCCGGTTCAGTGCATACGCGAAAGAGGGAAAGCTCTCCGGGATCGAAAAGACGACGAATGCGGCCAGCAGGAATGCGCAGAGTGTCCTGCGCAGAGAGACCTTCCGTGAGGCTCCCCAGTATCGGAAAACAGCATACGGAATCGGAACCAAAAGAGCGGGAAGAAGCCCCAGCGTCACCATTTCCGAAAGTTTTCCTTCCGCACTGCTCATCATTCGGAGATTTGCGCCGAGGAAAAACAAACAGGCGCACGCCGTCAGCCCCCACCCTGCACACTCTGCCAGAAACGAAGACCGGGGTGTTTCGAGCGCGGAGGATGCTGCCTCTCCCCGTTCGGTACGGTGTAAAGTTTGCCGAATGAAGATCCCCAGGTTCTGGAAGATCAGGACCCAGCTGGTCTGAACGGCCAGCCAGACAATGAGAAGACACAGAAAGTTAAGAGGCCATGACGCTTCCGGTATATCTGCCAATAGGATACCGCCGATATGGCTCCCGGTCCAGCATGAAAGAAAAACGGAACCAAAACTGCCGATCCACGCGTACCATCGCGGATTTTTCCAGAAACGGAAAACAAAAAACGGAATCAGAAATGCTGCCGGAACGACTGAGCTCAACAGCAGAAACTCCGTCAGGGACGTTGGTCTTCCATCGGTCGGAAAGATGACCGAATAGACGAAGAATCCGTAAAGAACTCCCAAAAAACACCACCACACACGGTTTCCCCAAAGCTGAAATCGGTTCATTTTGCTTCTCCTTGTTTAAATGTCAAACACCACGCCCCGCCCTGTTTTTATCCCCACAGGCCGGGAGATCTCGGCTTCCATTCTATAGAACGGCCAAGTGTTACGGAATGTTCAAAAAATTTTTAAACGCGCTCCGCGCTTCTTGAACGCGCTTCCGCGCTTCTTGAACGCGCTTCCGCGCCAGGGCGTAGAAACCGCGGCTCGTTGGCCGCTCCGTTTTCAGAGTGCGCTCCGCGCTTCTTGAACGCGCTTCCGCGCCAGGGCGTAGAAACCGCGGCTCATTGGTCGCTCCGTTTTCAGAATGCGCTCCGCGCTTTTTAAACGTGCTTCCGCGCCAGAACGCAAAAACCGCGGCTCGTTGGCCGCTCCGTTTTTTGAGTACGTCTCCTTACTTTCCTCACTTTTTTGCGATTTTCTCCACGAAATGAGGAAAATCCACCATCGCCCCCTTTCAAAAAATGCCAAACATGGTATGATGGAATTGATTCCGGGCTGTTTTTTTCGGCTTTCCTGCCTGAATATTTTTGAATGGATCTCCAACCAATTTTCATTAAAGGAGTTTATTATGAAGAAGATACTCGCCCCGTTTTGCGTTCTCTGGACGCTTTTTTTCCTGTTTACTCTAGCCTTCCCGGCCGAAAGACTTTCCGCGGCGGAGGTTCCGAATCCGAAGCTGGAATCTCCGGAAAACTGGACCATCGTCGTGGTTCCGGACCCGCAGCAGTATACGAATCCGCGCAATCACGAGCGGTACTGGCAGATGTTCGGCTGGATCGCGGATAATCTGGAACCGCTCAACGTGAAGACTGTTCTGTGTGTTGGCGACATCGTGAACTCCAACGCGAAACCTGCGCAGTGGAAGGCATCCTCCAAAGCATTCAGCTTCCTGGACGGCAAGACTCCGTATGTTCTGTGCACGGGAAATCACGACTACGGAAGCGGCGGCGGAAATACGCGCGAATCGAATCTGGACCAGTACTTCCCCGTGGATCGGAATCCGAAATGGGACGGCGTTCTGGTCGAAGTCGGCGAGAATCTCATGGGCAAAAAGACGCTCGAAAACGCAGCCTACCAGTTCCAGGGACCACAGGGACAGAAACTGCTCGTCATTTCGCTCCAGTTTGCGCCAAATGAAAAGCTCCTCGACTGGGCGCGCTCGCTGGCGGCGGGAAAATATGCGGACCATTTCGTCATTTTGTTGACGCACAATTACATGAATTCGCATAAACGAGGCGACAAACGAGGCTCCAGCCATCCGTATCCGGTCATGAAAGTCGACGGCCTGAGCGGAGAAGAGATCTGGCAGAAATTTGTGCGCTCGACGCCGAACGTTCGGATGGTCATCTCCGGGCACATTTCCGCTGCGGATGACTTCAATGGATGCGTGGGATGGCGCGTCGACAAAAATGACGCCGGGAAACCGGTCTACCAGATGCTCTTCGACACGCAGGCTCTCGGAGGCGGTTTCGGAGGAAATGGCGGCGACGGATGGCTCCGGATGCTTGAATTCACGCCCGACATGAAACGCGTCAAGGCGTACACATACTCGCCGTATTTTGCGCAGAACCCCGAAACGGCTGAAAAGGCGTTCGAGACCTCTGCCATCAATGCGTTTGAGTTCGAGATCGAGTAGTGTCGTGCCTTTTGGGAGTGCACGCCTGCGCCAGTGACCAACGGGCACGAGTTCGTGCCCTTGCGCTTTCGCGCAGACAAGAAATCCCCCTTTCTTCGAAAGGACGGTTTCATTCTCCTTCTTTTGCGTCCGCTGCGGAAACTTTGCGCCTCTGTGCGAAAAGGAATCGCTTGAATTCCCAAACCGGCGTCAAGTCCGTAAAAAACGATGCCCCTTCCGCATTGGTCTGCTGATCCGAACATGTGTACGGCAGAAATCCGGATCCTGCGGAAAAAAGATTAGGATTTGCGGAAAAACGCGATTGATTTTTTATCGAGTCTGTGGTATGATGGAGACATCAGGGGCGAAAATGGCGGACGGTGTGCCTTTGCTGTCCTCTTTTTCTCTATTTCCTGCTTTCCTTACTTTCCCGATCGGCCCAACGATCGGCCAACCAACCAGCCATCCATTCAGAAGACAGAAGATCAAGGAGTTCAGAAAATGACCAGACGTAATTTTGTGCCGGGTTCCAGCCTCATTCTCGGCGGAGCGGCCGCAGTTTCTGCCGTTTCCAATGCGTATGCGAACGGAACAGACGAGACCATCAAAGCTGTCATGATCGGCTGCGGCGGACGCGGAACAGGCGCGGCGGCCAACTTCCTGAAGAATCCGAATACGAAGATCATCGCGGTCGGCGACGTTTTTCCGGACCAGACCGAGCGGGCGGTCGAACGCTATGGGCTTCCGAAAGAGGCCGGGTTCACCGGATTCGATGCCTACCGGAAAGCGATCGACTATGCCGTCGCGAATGGGGCCGTCTATGCCATTTTGACCACTCCGCCGGGTTTCCGTCCGATCCACTACAAATACGCGGTGGAAAAGGGACTCCACTGTTTCCTGGAGAAACCGTGCTGTGTCGACTCCTACGGCTATCGGATGCTGATGGAGGTCAACAAACTGGCGGATGAAAAAGGACTGAAAGTCGGTGTCGGAATGCAGCGCCGCCATCAGAAAGTCTATCTCGATGGTCTGCGTCAGATCCTGGAGGAAAAAAAGTACGGCGACATCATGTACGCCAACGTCTACTGGAACATGGGGGGGATCCCCGTCCGCGGAACCGGTGAGGAACCGACCGAAATGCAGCGTCAGATCCGGAATCGATACTATTTCGTCTGGCTCTGCGGCGATAATATTCTGGAACAGCACGTGCACAATCTGGATGTCGGAAACATCGTGCTGGGCAACTGGGACCCGCTTTACCATCCGGTCCGCTGTAATGGGATGGGCGGACGTGCTCCGCGGTACTTCGGCGGCGCGACTCCGCGTGTGGGTGAGATCTTCGGCTACCATTTCGTCGAGTTCGAGTATGAAGACGGTCGCCGAATGTACAGTCAGAGCCGTCAGCTTGCCGGCACGTGGAACTGCGTAAACGAATTCGTCTACGGCACGAAAGGCGGCGGGCAGGTCGCACGGGCCAGAAAACGCGGCGAGCATCTCCTCGATCCCTACGATGTCGAGCACACGGATCTCATCAACGCCATCAAACAGAACCTCCCGTACAATGAGGGCTGGGCAGGAGCCACCGCCAGCATGATCGGGATCATGGGACGTATGGCGACGTATTCCGGACGCGTCATTTCCTGGGATGAAGCCGTAAACCACGGAAAAACTTACATGATCTACGAAAACCACGACGCATTGACGCTCGACTCAGACCCGCCGGTCCTTCCGAATGCCGACGGACTCTACGATGCGCCGATTCCCGGTGTTTCCCGTGAGGTCTGAGCAGAAACGCAGACGCACACTCAAGAAGCCCCTGGGCGGCAGACCGCAGGCAGACGAGTTGGTTTGGAATGCGGGGGCTTTTTGAAAGACCGCCGTCCCTGAAACCCGCACCAACTCCCGGCGAATGCGCTGTCGCGCGGTATCGCCGAACAAAAAAGCGGCAAACGTCACTCCGTGACTGAATTGCCGCTCTCCCAAAATAAAAAAACACTCTGCGTCCTCTGCGAAAACTTTGCGCCTCTACGCAAAAAGGGATCCGCGTGAATTCCAAAACCGGCGCGGCTCTTACGGTGTTTTGGGGGCAAACCTGGAATACAGAGAGACCGTCGGATCTCCTTATCTTGCCGTGCTCGCCAAATTTCCCATTCTCCGCAACCGGACCGCAGCAGGTCGAATTTTCGTTTTTTTCGTTAAAATCCCACCCTAAGTACTTGACGATTCCCTGACAGAATGTACAATAGATGGGAATTTTGTGCGCGTTTGAGTCCCGCGGCCGTCTTCATCCATCGAAGGAAAATTCAAACGAAGAGAAGAAAATCATGAAAAAGATCCGTCTTCCTGAACTTCAGGACCGAAATTTCACCGCTTGTTTTCCATATTTTTCCGTTCTTTTCATCCTCCTGCTCCTCACTGGGTGTATTGAGCGGAAGGAAGAGCCGACCGGACCGCTGACGGTGAATGGAAACGTCGATAATCGGCAGATGAATGTTGCGTTTCTGATCTCTGAACGTGTCGCGGAAGTTTACGCCGAAGAGGGAAACCGGGTCGAAAAGGGGGAACTTCTTGCGTCTCTTGAAACCGTCCGTCTTGAAAAGCAGGCCGCAGAGGCGGAAGCGGATGTCGAAACGGCACGCGCAGCGGTGAAGGTCGCCGAGGGGGCGGTCCTGATCGCCGAAAAGACGGTCGAGGCTGCGGAAGGAGCACTTCTGGCAGCCAAAGCGGAACTGGAAAAGGCTGAAAACGGAAGCCGTGCGGAGGACATTTTGCTTGCGGAAGCCGCGCTGAACATCATCGACGTACAGCTTCCTGCCGCGAAGAATTTCTATGAGCGCAATCAGAGACTCCGTTCGGATTCCAATGCGGTTTCTGCGCAGGATTTCGAAAACGCGCAGTCACGCTACGAGAAGCTGACGGCTGAAAAAAAGCTGGCAGAAGCCAATCTTGAGAAAGTCAAAAATGGTCCGCGCGATGAGGAAAAAGCCGCCGCAAAAGCTGCTGTTCTTCAGGCAGAGGCGCAGCTCGGGCAGACGAAAGCGCAGCTTGAGCAGGCACGGGCGCAGGTCGTGCAGACGAAAGCGGCTCTGGGGCGTGCAGAAGCGATCCTGGCGATCCGAAATCAGTCCCTCGCGGACTGCCGACTCATTGCACCATGCAGCGGGATCATCCGGAACCGGATCCTGGAGCCGGGTGAACTGGCGTCGCCGCATCTTCCCGCATTTACGCTGGCTCTCGTTTCTCCGAAGTGGGTCCGCGTGTACGTTGAGGAGCCGGAACTGCCGCAGATCCGCATGGGAATGCGTGCCGAGATCCGCATGGATGGCCGTGAAACGCCGTGGACAGGCTGGGTCGGGTTCATCTCGCCCAACGCGGAATTCACGCCCAAGACGGTCGAAACACGTGAACTGCGCACCTCGCTCGTTTACGAAGTCCGCGTTTTCGTGGAGGATGAAGACGATATTCTGAAACTCGGCGCACCGGTCAGCGTGAAATTCAGCGGTCCTCTTTCGGAAAACAGAGAAGACGAAGCCAAAACGCAGAGTCCGGTTTCCGAACCGACTGTTTCAGCCTCCGCACTTCCCCAGACGGACGCGGATCCCGCCGAACTCTCCAACGACGGAACGCAGAAATGATCGAGTGCCGTGATCTTACGAAAACATTCGGCTTCGGCAAAGAGAAGCTGAAAGCACTGGACGGTGTCTCGTTTCGGATCGCTCCGGGGCAGATCGCGGGGCTTCTTGGTCCTGACGGAGCGGGCAAAACGACGCTCATGCGCCACCTTTGCGGACTTCTGCGCCCGGATTCCGGAAGCGTTTCCGTTCTGGGACTGGATTCTGTCCGGGAATCTGCAAAGATCCAGAATCAGGTCGGCTACGTTCCGCAGAAATTCGGTCTCTATGAGAATCTGACGGTCGCGGAGAATATTCAGCTCTACGCGAGTCTCCACGGGATCCCGAAATCGGATCTTGCGCAGCGAGTGCCGAGGCTCCTCAAAATCACGCTTCTGGAACGGTTTACGGAGCGGATGGCCGGGAAACTTTCGGGAGGAATGAAGCAGAAACTCGCGCTGATCTGTGCGCTGATCTCCCGTCCCCGTCTCATGCTTCTGGACGAACCGACGGTGGGTGTGGACGTTCTTGCACGCCGGGAAATGTGGCTGATCCTGCGCCGGATCGTCGAAGAGGAAAACATGACCGTCGTCGCGAGCACCGCTTACCTGGACGAGGCGGACTACTGCGATCAGACGCTCATTCTGTTTGAGGGCCGACTTTTGGCGCAGGGAACGCCGGAAGAGATCCGGAAAAAAGCAGAGGGCCTCACGGAGTCGCCGACATTTGAAGAAGCATTTCAGGCCCTGATCTGCGGCTCGGTCCCGCAGCGTCTCGTACGAAAAAATCCGGTCCGCGAGGATGCGCCGGTCCGGATCCGCGTCGAAAATCTCGTTCAGCGTTTTGGGAACTTTACGGCCGTGGACCAGATCTCTTTCAAGATCCGCAGCGGCGAGATCTTCGGTCTGCTCGGAGCCAACGGAGCCGGTAAGACCACCACGTTCCGGATGCTTTGCGGTTTGAATCGGCCGACAGAGGGACAGATCGAGGTCGACGGCAAACCGCTGACGCAGAATCTCGAAAAAATGCGTGCCCAGACCGGGTACGTCGCGCAGAAATTTTCCCTGTACGGGGATCTCTCCGTCCGGCAGAATATGGAATTCTACGGAGGTGCGTACGGCGTACGCGGGAAACTTCTTCAGGAACGTATCGCGTGGGCAATGGACGCATTCCAGCTAGGGCCGTTTGCCCGGATGAATGCCGAGAAACTCTCCATGGGCTTCAAACGCCGGCTCGCAATGGCGTGTGCACTGCTTCATGAACCATCGATCGTCTTCCTCGACGAAGCGACCTCCGGCACGGACCCGATCTCCCGGCACGAATTCTGGAAACGGATCCTCGAACTGGCAGACTCCGGCGTCGCGGTCATCATCACGACGCACTTCATGGATGAGGCGCAGTACTGCGACCGGATCCTCATCATGCGCGACGGACGCTCCATCGCAGTCGGCAGTGCGGAAGAGATCCGCAAACTGGGCGGAAATGCCGAAACGCTGGAAGACGCTTTCGTGGCTCTCGTCTCGGACGACCATCCGGAAACGCAGACGGAAACGCACTCTGTTTCCGCAGTTCAGGAGGACGGAAAATGAGTCCATCCAGAATTTTCGCATTGATGGGGAAAGAGTTTCGGCAGCTCGTTCGCGATCCGCTGAGCATCGCGCTGGGGATCCTTCTGCCCGTCGTTCTGCTTCTGATCTGCGGGTACGGTATGTCGACGGACATTCGGAATATCAAGATGGCCGTCGTCGTTCCGGAACCGTCCCGGGAGGCAAGTCTCATCATTTCGCGTTTTCAGTCCAACGGATTCTTTGATTCCGTGACGGTCCACTCGACTCAGGAGGCGGAGGAGCTGCTTCACCGCCACGTCGTGGATGTGTGCCTCTTTCTTCCGCACGATCTGGCTAAAAAATGCCGGGAACGGGACGTAGAGCTTTTGGTTGCGGTGAATGCGTCTAATCCCAGTCCGGCCTTCCTGAAAAAAGGGTACATTGAGACGGTCCTTGCGGGCGTTGCTCCGCAGCTTCTGAGCGAAACGCCTCCTGATCCGTCCGGAAGCCAGCTTTCCGGAATGGGATTCACGATCCACTCCCGCCAATGGTTCAACGAAGAAAACAGGAGCGCATATTCGATCGTGCCGGGGATCATCGTCATCATCCTCACCATCATTGGAGCACTGCTGACGTCCATGGTCATGGCGCGGGAATACGAACAGGGAAACCTTGAGAGTATGTTCGTTACGCCGATGCGTTCCTCGGAGATCCTTTTGGCGAAAATGACCGTGAATTTCGGTCTCGGCATGGTGGGACTGGGGATCTCGCTCTTCATCGGCTGCGTTCTGTTTGGCGTGCCGATGCGCGGAAACCCGTTCATCCTCATCGGAGGATCGTGCATCTACCTGATCGTCTCGCTGTGTATCGGACTGCTCATTTCCAGCCTGACGAAGAACCAGTTTCTCGCGGTTTCCGGCACGATCATCACGACGTTCCTTCCATCGTACATCCTGTCCGGCTTCCTTTTTGAGATCAAGAGCATGCCACCGTTCCTCCAGCTCCTGACCAACTTCGTCCCGGCCCGCTACTATGTGGATTTCCTTCAAACCTCGCTTCTCGTTGGCGACGTTTGGCCGAACATTCTGAAAAACCTCACGGCACTGACCCTTTTTGCGGTTTTGTTTTTCATCCTGGCGAAGGTCAAAAATCCCAAACGGCTCTAGAGAAACCTGCATTCATGGACTGCCCGATGATCCCTAAAGATCCCCCTGCGTCAGCCGCTGCATCCTTGACGCCAAGAAAGGCGGCTTGCAAGTCTCCAAAAGCTCCGGCAAGGTTCCCGCTGTTCTTTGCTACGGCACCCAGACCGGAGAGTGCGCCGGAGGCCTCCACCCCTGCTTTTAGAATTTCTTCCAGCGGCTTCAGATTTTTTTCAAGATTTTGGACCTGTTGGTCGAAATTTTCAAAACGTGTGGATACCGACTGAAAACCGCTCCCGGTTTCATCGAGAGTCCTGATTTTGATTTCCGCGTTTTTCGAGTCTGCCATTTTGGAGTCCAGGAATGTTGATTTTGTTTGTTTTTTTCCGGTGTTTACGCCGTGCTCTGTGGCTGATCCCGGCCAGTTTCGTTGTTGTAAACGCTGATTTGATATTGCTGCCGTTTGTACGGTCTGCTCTGGATTTTTTCGCGGGGAAAAATCCACCCAATCCGTTGTGGTTCCGCGCCCTGTTCGTTACTGTTTCCTACTTTTTCGGTGTGGTGTGGTACACGGGAAAATATTTTTTCCTTCTGTCGCAAACGGCGTTCGATTCCAGGGTCCAAAAAACGCCGCATTGGCAAAACCATCTCATGCCGAAAATTCAAAAGGAAATTGAGGCGGGGGAACTAGTTTTTCCTTCGTTCGCCGAGTCCCGAAAACTGCCGCCCCAGGAATACATGACCCGAATGTTTGTTGCCAAAACACACTGGAATGATCCGGAGCTTCGGAAACGTCAGCCGAAACTCCGGGATTCCATCTTCAAAATTTAGCGTCAGGTCGCCGTTCCGCCGGTACGGTTCCATCCTGGAAAGTGACTGGCTTCTTGAATGCGCAGAGATATTTTTTCTCCTTATGGTTCACACTTCACGCGGAATCCCACATCAAAGACGGGCTGACCTTCCGTGAATCGCCGTTCTGCACGGATCCCGGAGAATCGCGACGGCAGATACCAGGATCCGCCCAATGCCATACGTGAACCGTCTTTTGCCGGGGTAGAGACCCACTCTGAAACGTTTCCGTGAACGTCGAAAAGTCCCCACGGATTCGGGCGGTACGTGCCGACCAGTGCGCTGACGCGCGTGCGGTCATTCACGTTTCCGTCCGCGATGCGCCACGGCGGCAGTGCCCCCAGCCGGCCGTTCCAGGAACGCGGGTTGATCTTCTGATTTGCGGCGTCCGAGAGATTTTCGAAACGCGCGTAGTTCACATTTCGGTCTCCAAACCAGAAATCGCGGACGGAGGCGAGATCCACAGGCGTTTCGGATGCCATGGCTGCCTGACGCCATTCATCAGCCGTCGGGAGAGTGAATTTCATTCCGGTCTTTTCGGTGAGCCAGCGGCAAAACGCCTCTGCGTCGGCATACGAGATGCGGACGACCGGCTGACGAGCGCGCGAAAGGAGCCATCCCGCCTCATTCGGGCTGAAGTGGATGAAGTCCGCATACTCCCACCCGGAGTGGTGTTTCGGATCGAAGAGACGGTACTGTTCGTTCGTGACTTCAAATCGGCCCATGAGCCAATCCTGCCCCGGAACGGCACAGAGTTCCAGAGTGACGCCCTCCGCAAGCTCGACCCGTTTGGCCGGAGGCGCAGACGCGGCACTCTTCGCGAGTTCGGCAGCCTGCGGATCCGGCTCGGTCCGGTCGAAGAGAATATCGCGGTGCGGCGGTTTGAGCGTCTGACCCGGTTTGAGTTCCGGAACGGGGAATTCCGACGGATCGTCCGCGTCCGGGTCGACCGCCGACGTGTAGAGCCGGCGCAGTGCGAGACGGCGCTCAAACTGATGCTTCACCTGCGGCGCGATCTGGTAGTTGCGCGATTCTCCCCAGCTTCCGTAGTACGGACAGTTCAGGTCGATCCACGTATTCAGACGCGCCCAGTCGGCGGCCGAAAGCTCGATCCCGTAGTGCCCCTGACGCAGGATCTGGACCAGAAGCGTCGATTCTGCGTGGAATTCGTACGGTTTCAGGACCGGCATCTGGCTTTCCTTGGTCGGCGTGCGGACGTAGCGGCGCAGATTGTAGTACGACGGCGCGAATCGGCTCTGCGTATTGTACGAGTTCCCCCCTTCCATCGCCGGGACCGGGAGTCCGTTCACGAAGGAAGGTTCCGCTTTCTGCGGGTGCGCAGAGTTTTCCGAATGGCACGCGACGCAGTGCTTTTCCAGGATCGGCTGAATGTGCCGCTGGAAATTGAAGCCGTGCACGCCGTCCTGCACACTGCCGGAGGTTCCGTTCTGTTTCCCGCCAGCAAAGGAGGAACCGCTCGTCCGGAGAAACTGTGCGATGCCGTCGTTCTGTTTTTTGAGGAGTTCCGCGGTCACGGGCTGCGCCGGGTCGATGGTGGTGAGCGAGGCAGGCGGGACCTGGAAATCGGGCGTGATCTCTACCGGCGGACGGCGCGACGCGATCGGAAGCGGCATCGCGGGGACCACGGAGTTCTGTTCTTCATGGCATCCGGTGCATGAGACAGACTCTCCCGGCATCGCGGTCGTCCAGGAGCGCATGAGCTGGATCGCACGCCCTTCGGCGTCCAGTGCCTGGAATGCGACCGGAGTGTTCGCCGGCATTCGGAAACTCGCAGACCCGTCTTCGTAGACCGGGACCGTCCCGAGGACCCGTTTTGGATCCCACGGACCGTCGAGGCCCACACTGTGCGGCTCGGCCCCCATCCCCTGGTAGGCGAATTCGTAGGTGAACAGACGCAGCGCCTTCACCGTTCCGCGCGGAACGTTCGGGAGTCCCTGACCGTAGTAGATGTCCGCAATGAAGACGTCGGCGTCCTGCCGGCTCCAGTCGGTACGTTCAGGGTGGACGGGCGGACGGGAAGTTTTTCGGATCGGCGTCGGTTCCTGGAACGTGAAGACCGAGCCGTCCTCACCGCGTTCGGGTCTCGCAATTTCCAGCATATTGTCGAAGACATCCACAAGATAGATCGACCAGGGACTCGACGCATCAAGCCGGCACGCCGTCAGGAACATCGTCTCGGAAACCGGGAACGGCTGGGTGAATTTCGGCCAGGTCTGCGCGATCGGGAAGTCGAGCATGACGGGCGAGACCGGTTTCCCGGCCCCAGGGATGCGCTGAACGGCACCGTCGGCCTCACGGCGTCCTTTCGACGGGTCGAAGATCACCAGATCGCCGATGCGCGGAAGCTCATGATGCCCGCTGACGATGGCGGAAAATTTCGAGGAATTCGGGATCGGACGCGCGTAGAACATCGTGTTCGGATAGTACGATCCGCTGCCGTAGTACTCGGTCTGATTCGTGCCGTCAGGGTTGGCGTGCATCAGAATGCGCGAGAAAGCGTGAGGCAGGTCGGAGTACTCCCACCGCAGGTAGAGGATCCGCCCGTTCGGAAGAAGGACCGGATTCCAGTCATGGTCCTGCTCCACGGTGAGTTGGGAGATCTTTCCGTCCGCCGATTTCCGGTAGAGATTGCAGACGTGCCCGCTTCCGTTGATGCACGGGACTCCGGTAAAGCAGGCCGTCGAACAGAACACGATCCCGCCGTCCGGCAGATAGCACGCATCGTAGTCGTCCACGTCCGCGTCGGGAACCGTCGGGATCTGGACCGGCCGGGCGTTCCAGTCCGGCGCGATGTTTTCAGCAAAAGACGCAGACATTTCCGAGGTTCCTGCTGCGGTTTCTTCAGAAGCTTGGGACGGTATTTCAGCCCGCGTTCCGGATCGCGTTTGAGCCTGCGGGCCAGACGGCGCACCATCTTTCGGGAGCGGAAGTTCCCAGATCCGCCAGCGAGGCGTTTCCATGTTCGGCGACGGCATGGAGAAGAGCACCTTTTCCGCGTCGAAGTGAAGTTCCAGGTCGCCGATCCAGAAATTTCGCGGTGAAACAAAGAGCGTTTTCTGCTCGCCCGTGCGGATGTTCAGCTCGCAGAGTGCGTTTTCCCACCCGGACTTTTCCAGCGCGGAATTACTTCGGGAACTGCCCGGCAGCGCGAGCACGCAGTTGCTGTTGTAGTTGTGCGGCAGATCGAGATCTTGCCCCTTTCGGCGAACAAACAGGATGCGGTCAAAATCCAGTTCCGGGTGCGCGAAAAGGATCTCCCGCTTCAGAGCGTTAAACGATCCCGGCGTCACCGGCACAGAAGCGTCGGCTGCCGCGTTGGGTGAATCGGCGTCTTTGGATAAATCAGCATTTTGGGGTACGTTGATTTCGTTCTGCATTTTCTGCGTGTTTTGTACTGCCGAGGCATTTGGACGCAGGGCGTTTACGGCCGCGAGACGTTCGGTTTCCTGCGTTTCATTCCACGCTGCATACGGTGCCAGACGAGCGAGGAACTGCTCGCGGTTCGGGTACGGTTTCCCGGTCCGGGTCTGGAAATCATCCATCATTTTCCGAAGCGGCTCTACCGGGTAGAGAGTCCGTTTAGTTCTCGGCGTCACCAGCGCAGTCAGATTCTCCGGCGTGTACTGCCAGCGGAGGAGATTTCCGAGAAACGTCTCGAGATTCGTGCGGAATTCCGAGGCTGCGTGGTCGTAGAGCTGCGAGAAATTCCAGCTCAGTACGAAAAAGACGCAGTTTCCGTGCCGGACGGCGTAGAATGGGTGAGCCGGACCGCCCGGAACGTTCGCGGCGGTGAAGACTTCCGTTTTTTGTACGTCTGCGCCAGACTGTGCTTCTGCGCCAGACTGTGCGTCCGCCGGCATCGGCTGGATCAGGCATTTCTGGAATGCGGAGTAAACGGCGTTGGTGAACCAGAAGACTCCGCGGTCCGGCGTCAATCCGTCCCAGATCGGCGATGCGGCAGGCTCACCGACGGGGATCAGGCCGCACTGGTATCGGTCATTCATGACGGGCATCGGGGCAGAATCGACTTTCGCGATCCCGGCAGATTCCAGAAGACGCGGTGCACCGCCGGTCAGGACCACGACACGGGGAGTCGGCGAGTCGGCCAGCTCCGCGATGGTTCGGCTCCACGCCTGCGCGTAAAGAGGCCCTTCCGCCGGAGCTTCCTCCCCCTGATGGATCCAGAGTGCCGCGTATTCATTCAGTTCCGCCCGTGAACCGTCCGCTTTCGACGCATTGCCCAGCGGGATCTCGACCGGCGAAAGAGCGCGTTCCGACGGGTAAAGCATCTCGACCATCCCGCCGAAGATCCGTTCTGCAATTTCCAGTACGATCGACGTCTCCAGTTCCGGAGCCGCGCCGGCCGGCTGATCCACGAGAAGTCCGATCCTGCGGACGGCAGAAACAGCGGAAGTTTCAATCGGCGTACAGTTTGTCTCGGCGGCTGGATCTGCTGGAATTTCCGAGAGGACCGGCGTTTCCAGGAACGCCGACAGCAAGCTGACGGCGACGAAAAAACGGACCGTCAGGAGGCGGAGATATTGCGCAGATCTGCAGAACGAACGGAGGAAGGATCTTCTCATTTTCTCTTTCTCTCTATTTTTTATTTTACGGTGGGGGGATTTGGCGGGGCAAAACAGCGAGACCGGCAGGACGGCGAAACAGGCAGCGAAACGCCGGGGTTTCGTGTCGGACACCTGCTCGGATCCGCCCTTTCCCCCATTATACTTTGCGGAAATGGAAAACGCAAGGGGGAGTTGAAGATCTTTTGGCGGATTTTCGATTTTTTTCTTCGGAACCAGCTTGACAAAATGGGATTTCGGAGTACAATCGGGGAAGATCCTGCTGAGTCCCGGAGGCCTTTTGTCTGCCGGGAGGCCGGATCGTGTGCTTTCGAAAAGCTCCGCTCGGAGATCAAGGAGAAAAAAAATGAAATTTGCGTACCGAACTACCGGAGTCTGTGCCCAGCAGGTCGCTTTCGATCTGACGGACGGCATCGTGAAAGACGTTCAGTTCTACGGCGGCTGCCCGGGAAATCAGATGGGAATCTGCCGACTTGTGGAAGGAAAAAACGTCGATGAGGTCATCGCGTCCCTGAAAGGCGTCCGATGCGGCGGAAAACCGACCTCCTGCCCCGACCAGCTCGCATGTGCACTGGAAGCCGCAAAGGAAGAGATCGCGAAACGCGCCTGACGCGGTCGGCAAGCCCCCCTTCCGCCGTCATTGGCAGTCCACCTGAAGGGGGGCTGAAAAAATCCAAGCTCATTCTTTAGGAGGGATGGCTGAAAATTTTAAAGAAGGAAACGCAAGAATGGCTTCTTCGATCCAATTCGTTTTTTTTGACCTTGGGAAGGTCCTGCTTCACTTTGATTTTTCGGTCGCGGCAGAACGTCTTCATGCACTGACCGGACTGGACGGCATGGCACTGATGAACGCGACGCTGGCTGAGGCAACTCCGGTCTGCGAGGCGGTCGAGACAGACGCAATGAGTTCGGAGGAACTCTACGAGTGGGTATGCGCCGAGTTTGGGATCTCCATTTCCCGCGAGGCTTTTGAAGCGGCGCACCGCGATATTTTCACGCCGATGCACGACTCGTGGGAGATGGTGCGCGAGCTGAAAGAGGCGGGAATCCGGCTCGGTATCCTCTCGAATATCTGCCAGGTCCACTGGGATTTCTGCCGGTCGGAGTTTCCGGCACTCTTCACGCTTTTCGACGTCCCGCTCTCCAGCGTGGGACTGAAAGCCCGCAAACCGGGACGCGAGATCTACCTCCGTGCGGCCGAGCGTGCCGGAGTTTCGCCGGAAGAGATCCTCTTCTTTGATGACCGGCCGGAAAATGTGGAAGGGGCGCGAGAGGCCGGTTTTCACGCGGAGCTTTTCTCGACGGCCGGGGAGGCGCGGAAGGTCCTTCGGGCGTATGGCCTGCTTTGAATGGACGGAGTTTGCGGGATCCTTCCCTTTTCCTGAAGATCGATGGAGACGAAAATGAAAAATCCGAATTATGCCAGACTGCTTGAACAGATCGAACGGGCTGCGGCTGCGTCCGGCCGGAAGGCGTCCGAGATCCGGCTCATCGGCGTAACGAAGTACTTCTCCGGGACGCAGGAGATCCTGGACCTTCACGAGGCGGGATGCCGGGATTTCGCGGAAAATCGGCTTCCGGTCTTTCAGCCGAAATTTGAGGCTCTGCGTCCCTTGAAGGACGATCCGGCCTCGGCATTCACCTGGCATTTCATCGGTCCGCTTCAGCGAAATAAGGCGCGGAAGATCCTTCAGATGGCCGACGTGATCCACTCCGGGGAAAGTCTGGAACTTTTGCAGACGCTTGACCGGATCAGTGCGGAACTGAACGTGCGTCGGCGTGTGCTCGTGGAAGTAAATCTCGGCGGCGAGGCGAACAAGCACGGTTTTTCGCGCCGTGAATTCATGGAAGCCTTTCCGGCGATCCAGGCTTTCACGCATCTGGAGCTGGCCGGATTCATGGGAATGACGTCACTGGACGCGGATGAGTCGGAGGCTCACCGCCAGTTCGCGTCACTTCGGGAACTCCGGGATGAGTTTCTGCCGGCCGGAGAGCTTTCCATGGGAATGAGCGGCGACTTTCCGATCGCCGTCGCAGAAGGTGCGACGATGGTCCGGATCGGCTCCGCACTCTTTGAGTGAATGAAAATTTCCCGGCTCTTCCCGCCTCGCTGAAAGACGCTGAAAGAACGAGGCGCGATCCCGGGCACGCTGACCGAATACGCCGAATTTTCCGGAAAACGGACGTTTGAGACGCTTTTTTGCGTCTCTTTTCTTTTTTCTTTTCCGATTTTGTCTCTTTCCCCTTGAAAAAAAGTGCGTTTTGTGCTATGATAGTGAAACGAATTGACTCGAAAAGACCCGAAAGGCATTCATTCAGGAGGTTTTCATGCCCGCGAATTTAACTCCCGTCTACCTGAAAGCGGAACAGGCATACCGTCAGGCCCAGTCTCTCGAAGAAGAACTGCGCTGCCTGCAGGTCATGCTTCAGGAGATTCCGAAGCACAAAGGGACGGACCACCTTCAGGCCTCACTCAAAGCCAAGATCTCCAAGACGAAAAAGGACATGGAGGCGGACCGGGCTTCCGGAAAGAAATCCGGTCTGAGCATTCGGATCCCGCGTCAGGGTGCGGGGACGGTCGTGATTCTGGGCGGGACGAATGCCGGAAAGAGTCAGCTTCTGGCGAGTATGACGCGGGCAACTCCTAAAATCGCGCCCCATCCGTACACGACGCAGCTTCCTCAGCCCGGTATGATGCCGTGGGAAGACGTTCTGGTCCAGATGATCGACACGCCGCCCATCACCCCAGATTTCCTCGAGCCGAGCACGTACAGTTTTATCCGAAGTGCTGACCTGGCCCTCCTTTTGCTGGATCTCGGCGATGATGACGGCGTGGAAAACTGCATCGCGCTGATGGATCGGCTGAATTCCACGCGGACGCGCCTCGGAAAAGAATCGTGCCTGGATGAGGATGATGTGGGACTTTCCTACACGCGGACGTTCCTGGTGCCGAACAAGATCGACGTCCCCGGCGCGATGGATCGGCTCGAGATCTTCCATGAACTGACGGATTGGGGATTTGAAGAGTTCCCAATCAGCGCGACAGAACTGACCGGCGTGGAGCCGCTGCGAGACGCGATCTACCATGCGCTGAACGTCGTGCGCGTCTACACGAAACTCCCGACCTCCAAAACCGCGGACATGGACCGGCCTTTTACGCTCCCAGTCGGAAGTACCCTGCTCGATCTTGCCGGGCTGGTCCACAAAGACTACCTCGAAAAACTTAAATATGCACGGATCTGGGGAACGGCCGTCCACGACGGTACGCCAATGAAGGGCGACTATGTGCTGAATGACCGCGATATCGTGGAACTTCACTGCTAGCGGATATAGGAAGTGCCGCTGAAACGCTGAACCAGAAAATACTGTGCACAAAACACAAAAATCCACAAAAAAACGGAGAATCCGTAGAAGTACATAGCGAAACCGCGCAAAAGTATCCAAAAAATGAGGATCTGAAACGCGAAATTCACGAAAGAATACGAAATCGGCGAAGTGCTCTTAAGAATTATTTCGCGCTTTTTCGTATCTTTCGTGAATTTTGTGTCTGGATGTGCACTTTTCCCTTTCTGCGTTTCATTTTTTCACGCTTCGCGCAAGACTAGAAACCGAGTTTCTCAGTCGGTATTTTCCGCAGCAGCTGCTCTGCTTGCGGCGCGTTTCTGGCGGAGGAGTTCTTTTCGATCCACGTTTGGAGTCATCCAGGGGCGTGTGCGGTTCAGCCCGGAATTCCAGATCTGGCAGAAAGTATTGACGTTCTGGACCGTCTGGAAATCGTACATTCCGACGCAAAGGAAATCCGCCCCCGCCTCCAGTGCCGTGCGAAATCCCTGTTCCGGATGCAGTGCGCCTGCCGCGAGGACCTTGAATGCGATCCACGGCTCTTTGCGCGTTTCCATCCACGCTTTCGTTTCTTCCGGCTTTCTGCAGAAAATATTGTCGTGCTCCGTCTCCGCTTTCGCCGACCAGTAGTCGTGCGTGTGGAACGTCTTCATCCAGAAATCGGGGGACGTCCCCGTCGTTTCGACCGCACGAAGCGTCTCGATCCGGTGTGCGCCGATGCCGGCTGGGATACCTGCAGAGCGGATCAGTTCCATCGCCTTTGGGAAAAGGTCCAGATCCGCATTCTCGCGCACGATCCGGTCCGACGTTTCTCCTTGAATGTAGCACGCTGCCGGATTCGTCTCCAAAACGCGCTTGATCGTGTCCAGCAGCTGGTCCGGCTGGCATCCGAGGTCCGCGATGAATTGGATTTTCCCGCTTGTCCACTTCCAGTAGCCTTCCACCAGTTTTCCAAGACTCCAGTGGCCCAGAAATGCGTTGATCCCGCACTGCTCGGCAAGATAGAACGTCTCGTAGACCTTCTGTTCCGTATGGTACGCCTTCACCAGATCTGAAACGTAGATCAGATCCCGCGCGTGCGCCCAGCCGCCGATGAGATTCCCGCCAAGGATCATTCGGCTGACGTACAGACCGCCGATCTTCGACATTGGGATCTTTTCCTTCAGATGCGGACGTTTGGGAGGCGTGAATGTCGTGCGCGTCGCGCCGGATTCCCCCTGGATCGAGTCTTTTTTCCCGGAATCGGCCGGTTCCGTACCGTCGCCGGACGTTTTGAGGCGCTCTTCCGCAAGGCATTTTTCTTCGTAGCTGTGCAGTACATTCACTGCCGCCGCAGAGCCAAGGACCGGCAAAACTGCGAGTTTTCGCAGTGCGTCACGCCGTGAAGAGACCGGAGGATCTGCTTTTGCGCCGCTCGGGGACACGGAATGGTCCAATGTATGAGGAATCTGGGATCCGGAGTTGTTTTCGTGTGGATTCATGGGATCTCTTTCCATTTTTCCAAGAGAGGGAAGGTAAAAAAATGCCGTCCTTTCCTAAAACGGCCAACTCTTTCATTTTACTTAACGTTCGGGATCCAGTCAAGAGGGATCCGGAATAAAGAGACTTTTTTGTTGTGTTTTCTAGAAAATACGTGCACATTTCACGGCTTCCCCATTCCAAAAGTCTCACACACCGCAAGACTTTCGAAATGAAGGATAGCTGAACATAAACAGGACGAAACATCCGTCTGGCCGGACACTGTACCAAAACGGTCTCATTCCATACCCAGACGGACTTTCGCTCGACTCCCAGACAGACTTAGTTCTGCGCCTTGGCGGCCTGGACCTGACGCAGAAGCCACACGACGGCACCTTTCTGCGCATGGAGACGGTTCCCTGCTTCCGGAATGATCGCGCTCTGCGGACCATCAATGACCTCTTCCGTCACTTCAAATCCGCGGCGGGCAGGCAGGCAGTGCATGAAATACGCGTCCGGGCAGTGCTTCATCAATTCGGCGTTGACCTGGTACGCGGCAAAATCACGTTCACGCTGCGCTTTTTCGTCTTCCTGCCCCATACTGACCCAAACGTCCGTATAGACCGCCGAGGCTCCTTCGACTGCCTTGACCGGGTCTTCCGTCACCTCAAATTCAGCATCCGGCGCATTTTCATGGATCTGCTGGAGGATCTCATCGCTGAACTGGTAGGCTCCCGGTGTCCCCATCGAGAATTTCAGACCGAGCTTTCCGCAGATGAACGCAAGACTCAGCGCCACATTATTCGCATCGCCGACCCAGGCGAATTTCTTTCCCGTCGTGTCGCCGACCAGCTCACGCAGCGTCATGATGTCCGCCAGTGCCTGGCACGGATGACTGTAGTCCGTCAGACCGTTGATGACCGGAACGGAAGCGTATTTCGCAAATTCCGCGACGTCTTCGTGATGCTTGGCGCGAATCATGACCAAATCGACCATTTCGCTCATTACGCGGGCAAAATCATGGATCGGCTCGCGCTTTCCAAAATCAACGTCGCCCGCAAGATAGATCGCACTTCCACCAAGATGCGTCATGAGCGTCTCAAAACTGACCCGCGTCCGGAGCGACTGCTTCTGAAAGATCATCCCCATGACGAAATTGGGAAAGAGCGGTTCCCGCACTCCGCGCTTCAAGTCCGCTTTCAGTGCGTTTCCGATCGCAAGGATCTCTTCAATTTCAGCAGTGGTCAGGTCTTTCAGAGTAAGTAAGTGGCGCATTTCAGTACCTTTCGTTCAGTTTTTTGAAACTTGAATGAAGTTCCTTTCAATCTTGAGGGCTTTTCTTAAAAAAATGGAAGACGAAACCGGTTTGGCGACCGGTCCCGCCATTTTATCTTACGCATGGATTCCAGTCGAAGAAGACCGGATCCTTTTTATTGACCGGAATGGACCGACAAGCAAGACATTTTGCCTGGATCGATCCGACGTTTCCGGTTCGGCTGGTTTCCCGGGATCAAAGTCCGAGGATGACATCACGCAGGATATCGCATCCTTCGTTGACCAGCTCTTCCGTCAGAGTAACTGCCGGCAGCAGTCGGATGACCGTGCCGTGCGTACAGTTGATCAGAAGGCCTTTTTCCATACACTTCTGCACGATCTCCGTCCCATTGATGCTCAATTCCATGCCGACCATGGCACCGCAGCCGCGAACATCCTTCACGATGTCGGTCTTCTCGCCGATCTCAAGGAAACGTTTGCGGAACAGCTCAAAATTCCGATTGGCGTTTTCGAGGAGATGCTCTTCTTCGATCTGACGGATCGTCGCGATACCGGCAGCTGCCGCGATCGGGTTTCCGCCGAACGTGGCGGCATGCATTCCCGGACGCAAATACGGAGCGAATTCCTGACGGACGACCAGAGCCGCACCCGCAATACCGCCGCAGAGTGTTTTCGCCAGCGTCATGATGTCCGGCGTGACGCCAAATTTCTGGTACGCGAACCACTCACCCGTGCGTCCGCAGCCGGTCTGGACTTCGTCGAAATGAAGAAGAATGTCCTTTTTGTCGCACAGATCGCGCAGTCCCTGCAGAAATTCACGGTCCGGCACGTTCACGCCGCCTTCGCCCTGGATCGGCTCGAGCATGATGGAGACGATCTCGTCGTCGTTTTCCACGATCTCTTTCACGGCTTCCAGATTATTGTACTCCGCGTAGATAAATCCCGGAAGAAGCGGACCGAGTCCCTGCTGGTACTTCGGCTGGGCCGTCGCGGCGACTGCGCCCATCGTGCGTCCGTGGAATCCATTGAAGAACGTCACGATTTTGTAGCGTTTGCTCTCATTTCCGTACATTCTGGCGAGCTTGATTCCCGCTTCATTCGCTTCCGCGCCCGAATTGCAGAAGAAGCACTTCCCGCCGAAACTGCGCTCCGAGAGAAGTTTCGCCCACTCGCCCTGCTCCTGAGAGTACCAGGAATTCGGAATGTGGATGAGCGTCTCGACCTGCTTCTTCACCGCCTCAACGACGTATTTCGGGCAGTGCCCCAGCATATTGCAGCCCCAGCCGGGGAAGAAGTCAAGGTAACGTTTTCCTGCTTCGTCCCAAACCCAGGAATCTTCACCGCGCACCAGAGTCACCGGGTATCGCGTGTAGTTCGGAATGACGTACTTTTCAAACGTTTCAAATGTGGACATTTTTCAGTTCCTGATTGGATCTTTCTTGGATCGTTTTTGATCTTTGGGGAATTTTCTTGAATTTGAGGTTTTGCGCGCGTTCAAAATACGCTGACGCATGGACTCACGATGCATCGGACACCCGACATTAGGTACCCAACACACGAACCATTCACGAGGAAACCGCACACGGATCAGCTCCGTATTTCCTTTCCGGAAAATGGAAACCATCCGTTTTTCTGAATTCAGCGTTGGGGTGCCCAGTGGGGGCTGGCCAGGATCTCCGTTCCGATCCCCACGGTCGTGAAGATCTCGAGCAGAAGAGAGTGACGCAGACTTCCATCCACGATGTGGACCTTACGGACTCCTTTTTCGACCGTCGCGATACAGGCCTGGACTTTCGGGATCATTCCAGCCTGGATCACTCCGCTTTTGAAGAGTTCATCCGCCATTTCAGGGGTCAGTGTCGGGATGAGCGAATTCGGGTCGTCTTTGTCGGCACGCACGCCGTTAATGTCGCTGAGGTAGACGAGTTTTTCCGCCTTGAATTCCTGCGCGACGACCATGGCGACCGTGTCGGCGTTGACGTTCAGTTTCTGTCCCTCGTCTGTCAGACACATGGACGGAATGACTGGGATCGTGCCGTGCTCGATCAGCTCCTGGATCGTTTCTTTATCGATGCGGGTGACTGTCCCGACGTACCCAAGATCCAGCGGATTTCCGTCTTCATCCTTCAATTTCAACGGCTCACCGTATGCGATGCACTTCGTGTTGAAATTGAGCGATTTAGCTTTTCCGCCAAGGATGGTGATCTGCTCCACGAGCTGTTCGTTGACCTGATTCGCCAAGACGCGTTCCACGATCTCCAGCGTTTTCTCACACGTGTACCGACGTCCCTGAACGAAACGGGACTGAAGTCCGGATTCCGCCATCGCACGATTGATCGCCGGGCCTCCGCCATGGACGACGATCGGACGGATGCCGACCGTTTCCAGAAAAACGAGGTCCTGAAGTAAATGCGACATCGCCAGGGGATTGACCATCAGGCTCCCGCCGAGTTTGATGACGAAGACTTTGTCGCGAAATTCACGAATCCAATGCAGCGCCTCGATCAGGACGTCTGCCTTTTCCACTGCGTTAAGCACTTTGACTCCTCTTTCCCTTGACGCGATCCTTCGCGCCGGCAGATCGGCATACACCAAAGCACGCCATCACTTTTGACGGCCAAAAGAATCCATCTCAAAATAAATCAAGTATTCCACATTTTAGCACGCAGTATCGGAAAGTCAAGGGGGCGCAGCCTGTTTTGGTAAAAATTTACCAAAATATCCATAATTTTTTAAATAAAAAGCTGACGCAGCTGAGAATTTTTAGGGTCTGGGAAAAGTGGAGGGGGGCCTCAAGCACATTTCCAGAGAAAGATCCGCCAAAGCCGCCGATTCCCCGGACTATTCTCCGTCGCTCTTTACCGGGAACGGCCAGTGTTCGACAGCGTACTGCCATTCATTCCACGCATCGCAGACTTCTGCCGCGATCCAGCAGATCTCATCCCAGTCCTGCTCGGAGATCTGCGAGCGCATCAGCGTCCGAAGCCGCAGACCATTGAGTATCGGAACACCGCGTTCATTGCGCGGAGCCTGTATGAAAAGTGCGAAAAAATCCTGGGATTTTCCAGGCTCATGGTTCCAGTCGCAGACATTTCGATGGATCCTGCATCTGCGGATCATTTTTTCTACGATTTCCGCCTCGGTAAACATTGGCTCTGCGTTCCTTTTCTGTTGAGAGAAAGTACTCTCCGGCTTCTGATTGGAGTGCCGGTTCTCTGCCGTCTCGTTTGGGGATATAGTTTCTGCCGCCTCCTTCAGGTCCCGGGCTTCCGGTCCCAGTGCCCCCGCAGCCTCGTTCAGGTCCCGGGCTTCCGGTCCCTGTACCCCCGCAGTCTCGTTCAGGTTCCGAACATCCTGCACGATACGAATTTTTATGCGGGAGGCGATTTCCAGCGCACTTTTTGGCGGTCGGCCTGCCGTTTCAGTCTGAAAGGAGTACGCGGTCGGGATCTCATTCGGAGACGCAGACTTTTCGGTGCCACAGAGTGCGGCTTCATTCTCTTTATTCTTCATCCCGATCCATTTTGCGGTTCCGGACTGTAAATCCGTGTGCATCGGCACAAATCCCCAAGATCTCCAGAGTGCGATCCCAGAGACTTCCTGAGAAACGGCATTTTTTTCAGCGGAAGTCTTTTTCCGTGCGGCAGCTCTGCTGTGCGTCCGCGTTTTGGCCAACCTGGCTCCAGAAACAGGAAGCTCGGAAATGGAAGCCGGATCCTGCTGAAATCCACGATCCGCTCGATCATGGATGCGAGACGTCCCCTTCTTTCGGGAGGTGCGGGATGGACGCGGACCTGCGGCATCTGAAACGGATGCGGAGTTTTTTGCGTCGGCGTCCTGTACACTTCCGCTGCATTTCGTCCTGAAATCAGAATGTTCTTTCGACAGTTCGACCGTTTCCAGCGTATCGTAAAAAACCGGCTTGGGACCGAGGGGATCTTTAGGTTCCGGCGGCAGAAGGTGGAATCGGACACGATAGAGCGTACCGATCGGATTAGAGCCATAGATGGCGCGGATCTCCTTACGCAGAGCCTCAATGGAGGAAAAGCCGTCCGGGATCGCATCGGCATCCGTCAGCTCCTCAAACGAAACTTCCTCAATGGAATCGATCCACAGCGGACCGATTCCGGGTGCATAGGATTTTTGATTTTCGCGGATCCGCAGCGTCTTCCAGATCCTGAGCGTTTGTGTTTTCTCACCGCTGAGGACTGCGTCCCAAAATTTTCGCTTGAATGTCAGCATACTGTCCGATCCGAAAGACTATTCGTCGTCATCGTCGCTGTACGGCCAATCCTCATCGTCATCGTCGTCCCAGTTGTCATCGTCGTCTTCGTCGTCCCAATCTTCATCGTAGTCTTCGTCGTCTTCATCATCCCAGTCATCTTCCTCATCATCCCAGTCTTCTTCGTCATCGTAGTCTTCATCGTCGTAGTCGTCTTCATCCTCTTCATCCCAGTCTTCGTCACCGTACTCATCGTCGCCGTCATCGTCGGAATAGCGGGGAGCCGCCATTTGGCACGGAGGAAGCGTAAATGTTTCATTCTCGATGGTCTTGCCGCCAGAAACAAAAACGAATCCATTTTCAGAAAGGGACTTACGCATGATCTTCTCCTTAAATCAAATTTGAGGGAAATGTCTTCCTGCGGGTTCCTCGCCGTACCATACGGGAGATCAAAAACCACTGAAAACAAAATGAAATGACGCGACTCTCGCGCATTTTCAGGACAGCTAAACGGTTTTTCGGCACTTTATTTCAAAATCTTGCGCGGGTTTCTGTAAAAAAAGCAAATTTCTTGCTTTTTTATTCATACTGTATTTCTGGAGTCAAATATCCGGCCGCGAAATGGGATTTTCTAATGGGAGCGGAATGGGGACCGGCGCACTCCAAAACCCTTTCCCAGGGGGATCACACAGCAAGACGGAACGTTCAGAAATGGTCTCTTCTTCAGCCTGGAGTCCATAAAAAATTGGCTCATCCGGCAAGTGTGTATCGGACCAGCTCCGATTTTACCGCTGACTCCACGAAGAACCGCAGAAACACACTGAAAAAGAAGGGAAAGCTCCCTGACACGTAATTCTCGGAAAATGCGAAAAAACCAAATGGATCTTTTAAAAAATTTTAAAAGATCCATAAAATCTGCTTTTAGGTTTTTGGGCATCCGATCCGTGTTTTTCAGTGCGCTTTCTGTATTTTCAGGGGCGGCCTGATACTCAACTGCCGGATGGACTATTTTTAAATATTGCAGACGCTGTTTTTCCGGCGCAGGAGACCGATGCCGACCATCGCGCTCAGGAGAAGCACCCACGTTGATGGTTCCGGAACCTGTTCCTGCAGTTTGCCGCTGGTGGACAGGAACGCAAACATAAAGTCCGCATCTGCCAGAGTATGGGCTGCGTCAAGAGCGCGAATGTTGATCATAAACGTCGCGTCATCCGTCACTTCGTAAGAAATCAGCCCATGGTAGGGATCACCATTTTCGTCACCGGCAAGACCAAGGAGAAGAAAACCGTCATCCGCACTCAAGTTTTCGCCGATGGAAAGCTCAAAAACGCCTTCCGCGTGCTTTTCCAGATCAAAGTATCCGAAACTGCTGTTCGCACTGCCCGTTTCGCCGTCGATCCATCCGGAGATGAATCCTCCGTTTTCGTCACCGTACGGAAGAAAGAGAAGATCGTAGGAGTTCATGGAAAGCGCACCCGTATCCGCTTCATACGTATTGAGCTCCCAGGAACCGTCAGTCTGCGGAGACGCACTGATGAGGTATTTCGCGTTGTTCGTGCGTCCCGTTGCGAGCAGGATGCCGTCTGTGCGGGAATCCACGCCGTCGATCCTGTAGTTCTGCACGCCGTTGGAAACTGCGGTAAGCGACGCAGCCGCGCTGGAACGTTTCGTAAGTGTGCCGCTGTTCGTGACCGAGTTGGCGACCCACTGATCGGAACTGACAGGAAAGTAGCCGAATGCGACGCTGCTGTCCGTTTCCTGACCGGAAATATTGACCGTCGAAATCGCGGCATGGTCGCCGTCTATGAAGACCTGCGGGATATTCGGAGCGTCATTCTGCGCAGTCGTCGCAATGAAAATACCGTTCGAATTGGAGAAATCTTTTCCATTTACGAACAGATTGTAATCTGCCGTATTGTTGTTCGAGACCGAAATGTACGGCGACGAAAGCTCATTGGTACGCAGGTTGCGATTCGTGAAACTGGACGAGGTCGTAATGTCGGAGACTTCGATCAGAGAACCGGCATAATCTTTTCCCGCAGGATCGAATCCGCTGCGGTAAAAACCGGTCTCAGGAGCTTTCAGTGTTGCGTCATACGCAACGAACGCGAAGGAGAACGCCCCGTTCTGCAATTCGGTATTTGCCGAAAATACCCGGTCATTGTTCATGTCCAGCGACTTGATGAGGAACGATTTCTGATCGTCAGTAAGCGAGACCGCGTAAATATTATCGTGCGAATAGTCGCCGGCTTTCGGGTTATTATATTTGTCGGTCATTCCGTTGATCATCAGGATCCCGTCCGCGGCCGAGTAATCATCCAGCGTCAGTTTGAATTCGCCCGCCCGGATGTACTCGATCGTGTATCCTTCCCCTCCGTATGTAAAAATGCAGTTGGTCCCGCTTGTCTGACGCATTACGGCACTGCCGGTCACGGTCCCTTCCGTTCCATGAGGGATAAAGGCATAATTCATCGTGTAATTATTGCTGGTCGTCGTTGCGCCGTCTGTATTCGAGGCATTGATGATGAAACCATTGTTTGCCGTATCCAGACTTGCATAGATGTTATAGTGCGGATTCCAGCCGAAATTGTTCGTGACGTTGCTTTCCGTCAATCCGCCGCACGCGATCAGTACGCCGTCCATCGCGGTAAAATTTCCTTCCGCAAAGTATGATTTCAAGTCTGCGGCCGCCTGAGTCGTCGTGACGATCGAACCGGTTTTGAGATCCGACGTTTTGGGAATGTAAAGCGCACTGAAGTTATTCGGGATCTCCTCGACCTTATCGCTCGCGCGGACCGTTGAGAACGTCCATCCGCTAGACGTATGATAGACCGCCGTAACGGCATAGTCGCTGGGATTCGCAGTGTGCTTGCGGAATCCGTCAGCGGTGTGTGCAATACAAACATAATCGGTCGAAGTCAGTTTTTTACCGTTCTGCTGGAAGACCCAGTCCGCGCGGTTGTTCGAGAGCGTCATTCCGGATGCCCCAAGAAAAGTGTAGTCGTAGTTGGAAATATTGTTGGCATCTCCCGACATATTTGCCTTTTCCGCGACCTGAAAATGGGTAACGATCGGATCGGCAGCCTGTGCAAAATAAGGCAAAACACAGCCGCTCCCGGCCAAAATCAAAGCAAGACAGCCGGGGACGGAAAAATGTTTCCGGTATGAGGGCATGACAGAAAACATAAAATCCTCCGAATAAACGATGAAAATCAAACCGGCTCTTCTTTATGAAAAACCGGTAAGAATGTTTTTTTACTTCTTCCTGCGCAGGAGACCGATGCCGGCCATCGCACTCAGGAGAAGCACCCAGGTCGACGGTTCCGGGACGGAATTGGAGTTGCCGAACGAAACGAGCAGGTTCCCATTTTCAAGGAACGCGCCGGCAAAAACGATGTCCTGTCCAAGAGCGTCGAAACTCACGTTCAGCGTATCGAATCCCGTGATCCCGTTTTTCGTCTCGATAAGTGTGAATGTCGGCACCGAGTACAGGAGGTCCAAGTCACCGACGTAAGCCAGATCCAATGTCGAGCCGGTCAGGTCGGCGGAATCCGCGCTGATGGTGAAGAGTGAGGAGGGATCCTCAAGCATGGCATCCAGCGTGATGTTCTGTGCCGTGAGTTTGCCGTTGACCGTCAGTGCGCCAAGGTCCTGCGTCTGATCAAGTACCAGCGCAGAGTCAGCCGCCATGGTCAGATTCCCGCCGATCGTTCCGTTTCCGGTAAAGTTTGTATTTGCCGCGACGGTCACGTTGAATTTGTCCGCGTCAGAATTCGGAGCTCCATTGAAGATGGAAAGACCGTTTGTGTCGGCATCGAGCAGCGAAGTGCTGCTGAAGGCAAGCGTACCGGCGCCGATGATCTTTCCGGAAACCGTCGCGTTCCCCATGCCGGCATTTTCGACCTGGACGGTCTGCGTGCCGATGTTCAGGTCGTTTTTCAGTTCACGGTCCTGCGCCGCAGTCTTAATGGAACCGTCGGCAAACGCCCAGTCTCCGTTACCTGCAACGGTCAGACGATAGAATTTACTGCCGGAATCCTTCACGCGAACACCGCACCCAACAAGGTCGTTCGGGTCGTCGTTCAGACCAAAAATATCGGGGTCCGTGCCGTTATTTCGATACGCGACGCCCGCACTGCCGGTTCCCTGGCCGAGGCGAATGTCGATCAGGTACGGCGTGTCCTTCTGGAAGGTAAAGTCCGCGTATGTTTTGTCCGTCCAGCCGCCCGATTTGTTCATGACGGTGGTTTTCGTGCCGGTATTCAGGTCGGTGACGAAAATCGCGATGCTGTCGTCAAAGTGTTTGCCGAATTCGAGCGTCACGTCCTCTTCGGCCTGAATGACGGTAGAGTATCCGTACGTACGGTTCGTTCCCCAGGAACTGCTGTTTTGCGTGTTCGCGGTGTCGTCCATGTCCAGGCGGTACTGAGAGATGGAGTGCGGGTCTGCCGTGTTGAACGCACCGTGGTAAAGCGTCCGTCCCCACGTACCGCCGGTATTGAAGGTGAACGCGACGTTTTTCCCGCTGATGTCGACCGTGCCAGTGCCGAAAGCGTCGTTCGAGTCGATGATCATGCGGTTCGTTCCGCCGGTATTGCCGAACGCAGTCCCGCCGGAGTAGGTATTCGTACCGGAAAGGTAGATCGGCACGGGACCGCTTTCGCCTTTGTTGAAGGTGAGTTTCCCGGTCCCGGAGATGTTTCCGGTGAGTCCAACGGAGTTGGGCTGGGAAGCATATCCGCCGCGAATGGAGGCACCGCTGCCGCGGACTTCGATGTCCTGCGCGATGGTGAACGAGAAATCCTGGTTCATGAGGATGCCGCTTTCCAGAATGACGGACCCCTTGCCCAAGGCAGTTCCGTAGTGGATATAGTTGACGTCCGAAGTCGTGTTTCTGAAGATCGTCCCGCCGGTGTGCGAGTAGTTGGCGTTCGTGAAGTCGGTGCCGTTGGGAACGATCATCTGGATGTTGCCCGAGACGGTCCCGCCGACGGTTTTGTCCATCGTCAGGATCGCCGGATCGCCCGTGCTGGAACTGGTGACGGTCCCGCTGTTCGCGAGACGGGAAGCGGCGAATTCCGTGGAGGTCAGGTCAAGCGTTTTGCCGGAGTTGACCGTGACGGTCCCCGTTCCGAGTGCACCGGTCGCCGTGACGCGCAGGTAGTGGTTCACGACCGTGTTGGAGTAGTCATTTTCCGGATTGGTCAGGATGACCCATGAAGCACTGCTTCCGGTGTTTGTATCCTCGACGATATTCAGCGTATCGGCCGCACCGTTGGAGATCTTTCCGGAAAGCGTAAGAGATTTACCGCCCCATCCGGGCCGGACACCGCCGTTTGCGCTGTCGATGACGATGGGGTTTTTCAGCGTGTAGGAATTCGAGTAATTCCGGATAATGCCGCCGTTCAGACTGATGGTCACTTTCTCAGTCAGATTGTTCGTCTCGAAGTAGACGTTATTGCTGGTGATTTTGAATACTCCTTCAAAATCCGCAAGATTTTGAGCGTGTGTGGAGTTAAAGGGTCTGAATTCAGCATCCGCCACAGCATACTCGATCGTGCCGGCACCATAGAATTTATTCGTGAGCCGATATCCGTTCGTGATCTGCAGCGTCGCGCCCTCTGCGATGGTAACGTTCCCGTCAAGCGTGTCTTCGCCGGTCAGCGTGTAGACTCCTTCGGAGATCGTGACGTCTGCCTGGAGTGCATTTCCGGAAACCCCTGCGGCTGCGGCTGCAGCAAGCAGGGAAACAAGGTGTTTGCGGTTTTTCTTCATCGTTTCTGACTTTCGTTAAATTTGGCACGCGGAGAAAATATCCCGGACCCTAAATTCACCAAGAAACAAAATTCACATTGTCATTTTAATCCGGCGGTATGTTCTGTCAAGCATTTATTGCGAAAAAATGAAAATTTTTCAGAAAAAAAAGACAAAAAACACCAAAAATACAAAACAGGAAAACTGCGGAGAGGTTCCAGAGAAACGATCCGCCGCGAGACGGAGCCGTTCGGAGCAGGCTTTCCGGAAATCCAAATTCCCCTGGCGAACATAACGAGGCGGGATGGTTTGGAGTACCGCGATATGGTGTGTTTGCGCGCCCATTCACCGCTTTCATGTCCGGCGATACAGGCCGTCAGGCCATTTGGCGAGAGGGTGTACGGGAACTTTTGAAAGGCCGCCCGTCTCGACTCTCACGCCGACTCCCGGAAAAGCGCAGAACCACACTCTAAAATTAGGGTTTATCCAGCAACAAAGTCCCCCATTCCGCCTCTGAAGACACTGGATTTTAAAAATCAAAAAAAATCATTTTCCTGTTTTTTCGCACATTCCATGAATTTCGTGTCTCGGGAATTTCGTCTTCCCCCTCTGGTATGATTTTGTGGACTTTCTGTGATCTCAGCGGTGAGATCTTTTCGGGATGACCGGATTTTAGGTTTCCAGAGCGTTCGCCAATTGACTTTTGCGGAAAAAAAAGGTTCGTTTGCGGAAATTCGCGCTTGCGTTTCTTGCAAAATATGGTATGATGGACAGAATGTGGGGGGTTCCCGAAATTTTTGGCCAGAGATTTTCCAGAAGGTGTCCGAAAATGTTGAATTTTAAAGTAAAGATCGGTCTTGTGCCGGAACGCCGTTTTCTTCCGGGGCCGCGGCGGACGGAACTGTTCAGTCAGGACGTTGCGTTTGAAAACAAGCAAAAGGCCGTGAGTTTTCTGAAAGAGAATTTTGCCGCAGACGATGTGGAATTCGTCGATCTGGAGTGGCTCAACGATGAAGGGATCCTTGAGCAGACGACAGATGCGTACCGGATCGCGGACTACTTCAAAAAGCAGGATGTAGACGCGATCTTCATCATCAACTGCAATTTCGGCAATGAGGAAGCCGCCGGCAAGATCGGTCAGCTGATGAAAGTCCCTACCCTGCTCTGGGGACCGCGGGATGAATTCAAAACGAAACGCTACACGGACACACAGTGTGGTCTTTTCTCGATCAGCAAGCAGCTCAAACGTTACGGCGTACCGTTCACGTACATCGAAAACTGCGAGCTGGAGGACCCGAAATTCACGCGCGGATTCCGAGATTTTCTCTCGGTCGTTTCGATGGTGAAGAACTTCAATGGTCTGCGGATCCTGCAGGTCGGAGCACGTCTGAAGCCCTTCAAATGCGTCATGGCCAACGAGCTGGAGCTGACCGAGCGTTTTGGGATCGACATCGTGCCGGTGAACATGACGGCGATGAAGATGAAGCTGGAAGAAGTGCTCGAAACGAAGACGGAGCTCCTCGAAAAGCACGCGGCATTCATGGCGGAGCACTACGATCTGAGCGGCATTGAGCACGAAACGGTCCTCCGGATGGCCGCGTTCATCGAAGCGTACCGCGATCTCATGATCGAGAATGACTGCGACATCATCGCGACGGAGTGCTGGACGGTCATGAACCAGACGTTTGGCGCGATGCCGTGCCTGGCGATGAGTATTTTGGCGGACCTTGGGATCACGGTGATCTGCGAGACGGACATTCACGGCGCCATCTCTTCCGCGCTCCTTTCGTGTGCCGCCCGCGGACGGAAACCTCCTTTCTTCGGAGAGTTTACCGTCCGCCATCCGTTCAACGATAATGCGGAGCTGCTCTGGCACTGCGGTGTCTTTCCGACCTCCATGAAGAAAACGGACGAGAAAAAGCCTCTTGCCGTCTTCAAACCGAGTTTCTGCGGGAAGGACGGGCACTACACCATGGCGCGTTTTCAGGGAGAGCGCGGGCAATACTATCTTCTCGGCGGCGAATTCGACACGACGGAAGGTCCGGAAACGTTCGGAACGTGGGTCTGGGCGGAATTTCAGGATCTGCCCGCTCTGGAACGCAAGCTGGTCGAGGGACCGTACATTCACCACGTCAGCGAGGTGGAAGGAAGCTATGCGCACGTCCTGCGCGAGTTCGCAAAGTATGTCCCGGGGCTGATCTTCGACCCGCTGGAAAAGTAAAAAACCGGCAAAATCCAAAGTGGATCCCCAAGAGTGCCAGATGGCCAGGAAGAATCCAGGTCCAAAGGAGCCAGAGGAGAAAGCAAAGAGGGTAAAACAGAATGGAACCGCTCCCTATCATTGTAGTACATTGCGGAAAATCTCAAGCACTTGACCTTACGCTGCGTCAGGCGCACAAGACCAATCCGGAAAGCCGTCTGATTCTGCTCGGTGATGAAGCGACGCAGCATCCGGATTTCGTGGAATTTCACTGCATTTATGAGCCAGAACTTTACCGGGGTGTTGACTTTTTTTACTCGATCTATCAGCATCTCAGTTCTTCCAGTTTGCCGAAGTTTGAGAAGTTTTGCATGGCACGTTGGCTGATCCTGCGTAATTTTATGCACCAGGAGGGCTTAACGCGGTGTTTGGCGATCGACTCCGACGTCTTGGTATTCTGCAATGTGTCTGAAGAAGCAAAGCGTTTTTCTTCCTATGCGATGACGTTTGCACACTGGAACGAAACCCAGAATCTGATCCACTGTAATTTTATCCTGGACCGAGCCGCTCTGGATTCTTTTGCGGAGTATCTGCTTGCAGTTTACCAGGATCCGGAACTGCTGGAACGGGCAATAAAGGCTGGTTGTAAAAGGAAGGGGAAATACAGAGTTTCCGATATGTCCCATTTTTATGACTGGAGCATCCATACGAACTTTCCATTCTGTTTTTTTGAGGACTTCTACAAAGACGGAATCTTTTTTGATTCGTGTATTGATTTTTGGGGTGGTTTCCAGAGCTTTTCGTGGTTTCCAAAAGTCTTTCGCAGGATCAAGCACGTGGCTTGGAAAGACGGTCTGCCGTACGTGACGCTGATCGACGGAAGATCTATGCCGGCGAAGGTCCTACACTACCACGGTGCTCAGAAGTTCCTGATGGATTATCATGTTCAGGGAAAGGCACCATTTTGGGGCATTTTTTTCTGTTTTCTTAAAGATAAGGTTAGGAAAATTCCCGAGAAGATTCAAAACGCTGTCCGACGCTGTATCTATCGCGGCGGAAACTGGGGTTAGCTCATCCTTATTTCGGAGGAAAACGCTGAAAGAATACGCTAAAAGCTGTATTGCAAAGGAAAATGAGAGTTTTGGTGCCTGGAGAGGTTCCTAAAGTCCCTGACAGTATAAAACAGTGGGGAAACAGCGAGTGATCGCACATAAACGTTTTCCCTGCGACGGAGAAACTTACTTAAATTGGAGAGTATTCATGAATAAATTTCTTTTTTCCATGATTCTTACGGAACTTGAAGATGCCGTCGGAATCGAAAACTGCTCGACGCGCGCGATCGACAAACTGACGCACAGTGTGGACTACTTCTGGCTCTCGCGTCTTTTCGTGGACCGGGGCGAGAAAATGCCCGAAGCGGATTTCGTCGTTTCGCCGAAGGACGCAAAGGAAGTCTCCAAAGTCCTGAAGATCGCGAACTACTACAAGATCCCGGTCACGACCTGGGGCGGAGGCGGAGGCACGCAGGGCGGCGCCATTCCCGTCTGCGGCGGGATCGTGCTGGACACGAAGCGCATGAATCAGATCTTCGACGTGAATACCGACTCGATGTACATTGAGTGCGGCGCAGGCTCCATCTACAAGCACATCGAAAACGCCGCAAACGAGAAAGGGTACGCTACGATGCACTACCCAAGCTCGCTGAACTGCTCGACGGTCGGCGGCTTTCTCGCACACCGCGGCATCGGCGTCGTCTCGACCAAGTACGGAAAGATCGACGACATGGTGCTTCAGATGGAAGTCGTTCTCCCGAACGGCGACATCATCGAGACCTCCCCTGCTCCAAAACACGCGGCCGGCCCGGACCTGAACCAGATCTTCATCGGGTCGGAGGGAACGCTCGGCATCATCACCAAAGCGCAGATGCGTATCTACAATCAGCCGGAAGAACGCCGTTTCCGCGGTTTCCTCTTCCAGGATATGCACAACGCGTTTCTTGCGGGAAAGGAACTCCTTCAGAAGATCAAACCGTCCGTCATGCGCCTCTACGATGAGACGGAGACCGGCTCCATCATCAAGAAGATCGTGGGCGTCGAGAAGAAGGGCGCGTTCATGAACATCGCGATCGAAGGGATCGCCGAGATCGTCGCGATCGAAGAAAAGATCCTCCTCGAGACCTTCGCCAAATACGGTGCAGAAGACCTCGGCAGCGAGTACGGCGAGAAATGGTGGAAGGAAAAGATCACGTTCTTCTACCCCGGCCACGCACTGGATCTTCCGTGGATGTTCGGCACCATGGACTCCATCGCGCCGTTCGACAAGATCGAGCAGATCTACTGGGCGATGAAAAACGCCGTCGAATCCAACTTCCCCATGGCCCGGTTCATCGCGCATTTCTCGCACTGGTACGAGTGGGGCGCCATGATCTACGACCGGTTCATCGTCGAGGAACCGCCGCAGGATCCCGTCGAAGCACTTCGCCTCCATCAGCAGATCTGGAACTGCGGCGTCCGCGCGGCTCTGGAAAACGGCGGTGTCGTGAATGACCACCACGGCGTCGGGATCAAGCTCGGCCGACTCATGAAAGAACAGTACGGCCCCGCGATGCAGGTCTTTGAGGGACTCAAAAAACAGCTCGACCCGAACAATATCCTGAACCCGTTCAAACTGGGACTCTGATCCTTTCGGAAAACCGACAGACCACCCAATCAAATCACATTTAATCAAAGGAAGATCAAATGCACTTTACGGAAAAAAGCAGAAAAACGATCGATGCGTGCCGGTTTTGCTGGATGTGCCGCCACATCTGCCCGATCGGAAACGCGACGGGAATGGAACGCAACACGGCACGTGCCCGTGCGCTGGGACTTTCGATGGTCGCGCGCGGCGTGGAAGAGATCGGAGCGAGTATCGCGAACGTCTACGAATGCGCGCTTTGCGGCGCGTGCACGAAAGAGTGCCTGACGGCCTGGGACCCGATCCTCTTCACTACGGAAGCGAAACTGGAAGCCGCGATGGCCGGCGAGATGCCCGAGTACATCGTCTCGATGATCGAAAACATTGAGCGGACCGGGAATGCCTACGGAAAAACGGAACTCTGCACACGGCTTTCCGAGTCGATCGCCTCGCTCCCGACGGATGCCGAGACGGTCCTTTTCCTCGGGAAAAACGCCATGTACCGGACCTGCCGTCAGGCCTGCGCTGCCATTGAACTCCTGAAAAAAGCGGGCGTTTCCTTCACTGTACTGACTGACGAACCCTCCAGCGGCTGGGACCTCTTCTTCCTCGCCGGCGGTGCAGAAGAGACGCGCCAGACGATGAAAGCGTGCGCCGCGTCGCTGAATTCCTTCAAGACCGTCGTCGCGTACGATCCGAACGACGCGCGAATGTTCCGCCGTCAATTCAAAGAATGGGGGATCGGTCTGAATGCTGAAGTGAAGACCTTCACGGAATTCACCGCGGAGCTGATCGCATCGGGGAAACTCACGCCGAAGAAAAGCGCGTCCGTCTTCACGTTCCAGGACCCCGCCTCGCTGGCCCGCGACCTGGAAGAGACCGTACCGGCCCGCGAGATCCTGAACGCCTGCGGAACGACGCTGGAAATGCTCATGAACGGCCGCGACACGAACCTTGCCGGAAACCTCCTCATGGCGGAGTACATGCCGGAGGCGATGACGAAAGTCGCCGTCCGACGCTGGGAAGAAGCGCAGCGCATCGGTGCCTCCATTCTGGTGACCGCCAACCCGGACGACTACGCCGCCCTTGAGACCGTCAAACCGGAAGGATGCCGTCTCATCTCCATCGAAGAAGCCGTCCTTGAGTGCCTTTGAGCCGCGAGCGTCGGTACGGCCGACAGTGCGTGCAAAGGCACGCCCCCTTCCGTCTCACGGTGTTCGGCACATCCCCAGAAGGGGAGGCAAGAGATTAAAAAAGATTTTTAAGGAGTACTTTCCATGCTGGTCAAATTCAAAGACATTTTATCGATTGCCGAGGAAAAAGCGTTTGCGGTCCCGGCGTTCAACTCGTACAATATGGAGACGACGATCGGTCTGATCCAGGCGGCGGAGGAGACGAAATCGCCGATCATCATTCAGGCGTACTCGCGGCTTTTCGAGTACGGAACGGCCTTCTATCTCGCGCCGACGATCCTGAAGGCGGCCGAGGAGAGCAAAGTCCCCGTCTGCTTCCATCTTGACCACGGAACGGGCATTGAGCCAGTCATGCGTGCGCTGCGGTACGGATGCACGGGGATCATGTTTGACCGTTCCTCGCTCTCATTCGAAGAAAATGCCGCGCAGACGAAGCAGGTCGTGGATCTTTGCGCTGCCTGCGGAGTCGCTGTCGAGGGTGAGCTGGGGCACATCGGCACGACGAAGGAAGACGTGACGGAATTCGTCTACACGGAGGTCGAGGACGCCGTAAAGTTCGTCGAGCAGACCGGCGTCGCGGCCTTGGCCATCGCTGTCGGAACGGCCCACGGACGCTACCGTCAGGCTCCGCAGGTGAACATTTCGCGCATCGCCGAGATCCGTGAAGCGATTCCCGCCGCCGTCGTTCTTCATGGCGGAAGCGGAATTCCGGATGAGCAGGTCCGCGACGCCATCACGGCAGGCATCCGCAAGGTGAATTTCGGCACGGACGTCTGTTTCTCGTTCCTGGATCGGGTCTTCGAGACCTCACGGGACCTCATTGCCGTAGACGTCTTCATGCGCGGTGCGATCGAGGCAGTGAAGGATTTCGCAGTGAGCAAGATCCAGCTTCTCGGCGCGGACGGCAAGGCGGAGTGACTCCAAGACCATTTTTCAAATTTTCTGGGAGAAGATCATGCCGGAGATCACGGGCATTGGCGCGAATGTATTCGACACACTGGTGAAGGTCCCCTTTTTTCCTGAGGAGGACACGAAAATCTGCGTGGAGGCGGTCCGAACGAGCGGCGGGGGACCGGTCGGGACGGCGTTGGCGGCTGCGGCAAAACTCGGAGCGTCCGCAGCGGTCATCGCAGTTCTTTCGACCGATCCAGGAGGGACGTTTCTGCGGAACGATCTCGCAAAATACGGCGTCGACACGTCGCTGGCCGAGTTCCGGGACGGTGAGTCGTTTTCCGCTACGGTCCTGCTCAACAGTGCGTCCGGATCCCGAACCTGCCTGCTGAATCGCGGGACGCTCCCCAAGCTGACGCTCACCGAGGCGCATCTTGCGGCGATCCGTTCCTCCCGCGTTTTCATGGCAGACGGCAACGAGCTGGACGCGGCAGTCCAGGCGGGTCAGGAGGCCCGGGCTGCGGGCGTTCACGTTCTGTACGACGCGGGCGGACTTTATCCCGGTGTGGAACGGCTTTTGCCGTACGCGGACATTCTGATCCCCTCGGCGGAATTTGCGCACGGATTCACGAAAAAGGAGATGCTTGAAGACGCAGCGCGGGACCTTTTCGCTCGCTTTTCTCCCGCGGTCGTGGCCGTGACGGACGGCGCGAACGGCGGGATCCTGTTTGACGGAAAGGAACTCCGCACGTACCCGGCATTTCCGGTCCAGGTCGCCGACTCAAACGGAGCGGGAGACGTTTTCCACGGCGCGTTCGCCTTTGCGCTGACCCGCGGCTGGGACTTTTACCGCTGTGCCGTCTTTTCCAGTGCCGTCTCCGCGCTGAAATGCACGAAGATCGGCGCACGTGCCGCCGTCCCGACGCTTGATGAAGTCCGCATTTTCCTGCAAGAACGCGGCTGGGGGATTGAAGGATGGTAAAGTGGGCCTATTGCAATCAGCTTGTGAGTGTATATGGGAGGCATGGCATACCAAGGTCAAAATTAGGAAATTTAACAATGAAATGGATCGATTGAAATGAGTGAGGCACTGAATCGAATCATCCAAAGCAAAAGAATGCCCGTTTTATTTATTGGGTCGGGAATTTCACGTAGATACCTGAAGGATTTTCCAAATTGGGAAGAACTTCTAGAACGTCTGAGAGTCTTGATCAAGGTTCCGCCACATGTTTTTGAAGCACGCCGTCAGGAACTTTGTGTTCGTGATCCTGAAATTACGCAAGGGAAACTTTACCAGAAAATGGCTTCCTGCCTTCGGGATACTCTTTTGGAAAAACTCAAAACGGAAAAGTTAGACCCGCAAACTCTTTTTTCTGCAGAAGAATATGAAAAATGCACACGGAACGGTGTTGATTTTTTTAAATTATTAGCGGCAAAACAGCTTACTTCATGGACGCTGGACGAATCCCGACTAGATGAAATCGCGCTTTTTCGGAAGATTTCAGAGAAAGTGAGTATGGTTTTTACGACCAACTACGACTGTTTTTTGCAAAAGGAAATTTTCGGAAATTTTAAGGTTTACGAAAGTCAGGACAAATACTACTTTAGAACCAGCAGCGGATTTGGCGAAATATTCAAGATCCACGGATGTGTTCAGGATCCTGACGGAATTATTTTATGTGAAGAAGACTTCGAGCGATTTGATTCTGCGCTGAAATTGGTTTCGTCAAAATTGCTGAATGCTCTGCTCGATTTTCCGATTATTTTCATCGGCTATTCTCTGAATGACGAAAATATCCAAAAACTGATGGCCGATTTTATTGGCAGTTTTAGTGATTCGATCATCCAGGATGTTCAGCAATTCATGCTTTTCGTTTCCTATAAACCAGGTGAAACGGCCTTGAAGGAAGGTATCTTCTCTACAGAATATGCTGGAAAAAGACTGACTTTCCCAGCTATCCAGACGGATAATTTCGCAGAAATTTTTAAAACGATCGACAAACTGACTCCAGGAGCGACGGCGTATGAACTGCGCAAATATAAATCCATGATCGCACGCCTGATCCAGGACACTTCGCGAGGCCGTCGGCAAACTGTTTACGTACAGGAACTCGATACTGCAAAGGCGGATCAAATGGCTCTCTATATTGGAAGCCAGGATAAAATCGAAGGAATGAAATCTGTCGTTTCATACAGTAAAGAAGAAGTCCTTCAGATGGTACTTGATGAACATGAACGCAGCTGGAATGAATTTGCCAGACGGTGGTTTGAGGAAAAAAAGATCGTGCATGACGAGTATACGCCGGTCTTTTTTATTCGGCACAAAATTACGATCCCGCTTGAAGAGTGCGGTGCAAGATTTCGTAAAAATTACGAATTCCGTAAAAAAACTTTTGCGGAATTTACTCCCGGACTATCCAAATTGCGGTCAATTGCAGAAATTACTCAAATGTATGAGGAGTTCAGGACGCGCGGAATGAATGTATCGCAGATCGCCTACCAACTTCATGGTGAATTATCCGGGGCACTTGCCAACGGTAAAATTACGGTAGATGAATCGCTGGACCTTCTCAAGCGAATGGCAAAAGAGAATGAGGGTATCATCAATGAGACCCATTTTAAGCAGGTGCTGTGCTATACGCACTTCGTGAAGTATGAGAAACAGGAGAAATAAAAAAGGGCACAGAGGGCTGATGCTTGCGCGCAATGCACAGAGGCACCAAACCATGCGCCAAATTATATCCAGATTATACTCCATTATGGGGCCGATGTCAATGGGGATGATTTGAAAACTTGCAAATTTTATTCAAAACTTTCCAAATTTTTTCAAGAAACTCAAAGGAGAAACAAAATGTCGGACGAATCCCTCAAAAAATCGTGGAACAAAGAGAACGGCAAGTCGGCCGTCATTACGTGGGCGAACAGCTCGCTGGAGATGCTGGAAGTCGATATGCTGAAACTTCAGCCCGGTGCGCAGAAATCGTACCAGGAAGGCGGGAAAGAGTACGGCCTGCTTATCCTCGGCGGAAACTGTACCGTTTCGGGAGAAGATTTCACGTTCGAGAATATCGGGAAACGGAAGAATGTCTTTGACGGTCCCGCCACGTGCGTTTACGTGCCGGCCGAGCGTCCGTTCACCATCATCGGCGTGACGGAAGTCTCGATCGCCGTGTGCAAATCACCGTCGGAAGATACCGAGCTTGAACCGCGTCTGATCTCTCCGGAAGACGTCCTCATCAAGGACCTCGGCAAACCGGGGTGGGAGCGTCAGGCACACTTCATTCTCGACGAACGCTGCCCGGCGAACCTGCTCTACATCGGGGAAGCGTACGTGAAGGGCGGTCAGTGGGCAAGCTATCCCCCGCACAAGCACGACGACGACAATATGCCGACGGAAGGCGTTCAGGAAGAGATCTACTATTATGAGTTCGACAAACCGAGCGGATTCGGCATTCAGCGCGTCTACACGAAGGAAGGCGACATCGACGAGACGTACACGGTGAAGTCCGGCGATTTTGTCGAGATCCCGCGCGGATACCATCCGTTCTGCTGTGCGCCGGGCTACGAGAACTACTATCTGTGGATCATGGCGGGCGAAAACCGCGGTTTCCACATGACGACCGAGGAGGGACATAAATGGCTGAACGGCTGACGGCGTAAAAGTCAGGCAGTCTGAAAGTCAGGCACTCCGCCCCGAACGGTTTCCTGAAGCTGTTCGGGGCAGGCAGGAATTTTGAAAAAATGAAAATGAAGCGAAACTCATGAAGTATGTACTGGGAATCGATTTTGGCGGCGGAGCGAGTAAGGCAGTCCTGCTCGCGGAAGACGGACGGATCGCGGCGGTGAATACGGTGGAGTATCCGACCTCCTACCCTCACCCAGGCTGCGCGGAACAGGATCCGCGGGACTGGTATTCGGCAACGTGCCGAACGATCGGCGAGCTGCTTGAAAAATCGGGAGTGGATGCTTCCGAGATCGCGGCTCTCGCTCTGGATGCCGCGACGCACACGGCCGTCCTGACGGATGAGGATTTCCGGGTCCTTCGTCCGGCAATTTACTGGACGGATTCACGCAGTACGCGGGAAGTACATTTTTTGCGGGAAAAGTACCTGGACGTCATTGAGCGCGAGGTCCTCCATCAGCCCGACACGATCTGGACGCTCCCTCAGCTGCTCTGGATCCGCGAGAATGAGCCGGAGGTCTGGAAAAAGACGCGCCGGATCCTGTTTGCGAAGGACTTCGTTCGCCATCAGCTGACCGGGGACCACGTGACCGACATGATCGAGGCGCAGGGGTCGATGTTTTTCGATTCCTCGCGGATGGATTGGTCCGAAACGCTCTGCGGACTTCTGGGATCTTCAACGGATGGCGGGCTACTTCCGAAGCTGGTCCATCCCTCCGACATTGCGGGCGAGATCACGCCGAAGGCTGCGGAAGAGACGGGGCTGCGTGCGGGAACGCCCGTACTTTGCGGGACGACGGACACGGTAATGGAAGTGTTCGCGTCCGGAGCGGTCTCGCCGGGGCAAATGACCATCAAGCTGGCGACCGCCGGCCGGATCTGTGTCGTGACGGACCGCGCGTACCCAAGCCGCCATCTGATCAACTACTCGCACATCGTGCCGGGGCTTTGGTATCCGGGAACCGCGACGAAATCGTGTGCGGCATCGTTTCGGTGGTTTCGAGACACGTTCGGCGGAGAATTTCAGGAACTCGCCGATGCTGCGTCCAAGATCCCGGCAGGCTGCGAGGGACTCGTTTACCATCCGTACCTGAATGGTGAGCTGACTCCGTACGCCGACCCAAAACTGTGCGGGAGTTTCGTCGGGATCCGGGCCGGGCACACAAAAGCGCACTTCACGCGGGCAGTTTTTGAGGGCGTCGCCTTCTCGATGCTGGACTGTCGGTGTGCGCTTGAGGAGATCCGGATCCCTCACGAAGAGACGGCCGTCGCGATCGGCGGGGGGGCACAGAGTCCCGTTTGGAGGCAGATCCTCGCGGATGTGCTCGGCATGACGCTCATTCGGAAGGAAAATACGGACTCGTCGCTGGGGTCTGCGATGCTCGCAGGAACGGCCGCCGGGCTTTTCCCGTCTCTGGAAACCGCCCTGCACATCTGCACAAAAGAGGTTTCCCGCACGGAACCGGATCCCGAGCGGACGAAGCAGTACGCAGAACTTTTCCGTCGGTACAAAGCGGTCCAGACCGCTCTGGAACCGATCTATCATGGGGAGTTTTGAGCCGCGTCGAAAAGCACCGGATGAGGATGAAAAGACGGCAAAGAGAAAGGAGGATGCTGAAATGCGGATCATCGTCTGCACGAAATTCATTCAGGGAGAGCTGAATCCGTTTGATGCTTCGGCTTTGGAGTGCGCGCTGGAATTGGCGGAGACGCTGAAAAAAACGCAGACGCTGGAAAAAACGGGGACGCCGGGAATGTCGGAAGATCCGGAAACGGTCGGAACCGCCACAGAGCTTTTCCTCCTCGGCATGGGGCCGCTAACGTGGATGGAGCCGATGCGGAAACTCACGCGTCTTGGAAACTCCGTGCAATTGCGTGCCGTTCTGCTTTCCGACGCGGACTTTGCCGGGAGCGATACGCTGGCGACGAGCCGGATCCTGGCGGCAGCCGTCCGGAAGATCGAGAAGGAGTACGGACCGGCGGACTGGATCTTCTGCGGGCGTCAGACCATCGACGGCGACACGGCGCAGGTCGGACCGGAACTGGCGGCACTTCTGGAGATCGGATTGGCGGCAAACTGCCTGGAATTTCCGTCTGGAATCGGGAAACAGACGCTGCGGACCCGCACCGGAACGGAAATCGTGCAGGCACCGGCAGTCCTGACGCTGGAACGGATCCGCGAACTGCGTTTTCCGTCACTTCGCTCCCGAGCAGGAAACGTAGAGGTCCTCTCGCGTGCGGAATTGGGCATTCCGGCAGAATTCTGCGGAACGGCCGGTTCGCCAACGCGCGTGCTTCAGACTTTTACGGCAGAACGCGGACGAAGAAAATGCCGCTGGATCCAGCTGGAGGAACTTTTGCCGCTTTTGGAGACGCTCCGGGATCAGCCCGCCCGGCTGGGACGTCAAATTTCAGGATCCCGTGCGGCGGAAATGGATGGCGGCACAGGATCGGAGAGACGCGAGAGCACGGAATTGGCCAACGATGCGGAAAGCGGATCGGCGAATGGTGTGCCGGGTCCGAAACTGTCGAAAGTTTTTGTCGTCGGGCATGAAGTCGAATCGGCAGCCCGTGAGATCGCGGAGGAGGTCATTTTCGTGGAGAAGACCGATCCGCACACGATCGCCGAGGCCGTTCGGGATGCGGATGTCGTCCTCTGGAACGCAGATCTTTGGGGACGAAAAACGGCTCCGCAGACGGCGGCACTGCTCGGAACGGGGCTTTGTGCGGACTGTACGGAACTGGAAACGGACGGCGAAACGCTTTTCTTTTACCGACCGGCAAGAAGCGGAGACGTCCTGGCGAAAATCGTGTGCAGAACGCGTCCGCAGATGGGAACCGTACGGACGGCAGACGCCGACTCCGGAGACCTGATCCTTGCAGGGGGACGCGGGATCGCGGGAAACTGGGAGACGCTGAAAAAACTGGCGAAAAAATGGAACGCACTGCCGGCGGCCTCCCGTGCGCTGGTCGATTCCGACGGCGTCCCGTACGAGTACCAGATCGGACTGACCGGCCGGAACGTTTCGCCCAAGATCTACGTCGCGGTCGGGATCTCCGGTGCCGTGCAGCATATGTGCGCCATTGAGAGTGCCGACGTCATCCTCGCCGTGAACCCGGACCGAAACGCGCGGATCTTTGAGTTCGCGGACTATGGGATCGAAGCACATGCCGAAGATTTTTGGAATTTCGCGGAAAAATAACGAGATCCAGGCCGTTGACTCGATCAACCTGCCCCAACCAGCTCAACCAACCGAATCCAACCTGACCCACCCATCAACCATTCATTCAAGGAGACGTTCATGAGTACTTCATCCATCGACCCGAATCAGACCCAGGGAAAACGTACCGTCATGTCCGACAAAGCGTACGGCACCCTTCTCTGCATTCTTTCGGACACGCTTTTCAGTGTGGTCTACATTTTCGTGCAGTTCATCAATCGCGGATGGTTTCTCGACGGCGGAACGTTTGCTCCGGCCTGGCGCGGAGACTGGATCCTCTGCTTCAAAGAGTGGATCGCCGCCATGTTCGCCATTCCGATCTTCATTTACCTGTGGCGCACGGGCAAAACGTCCATTCCGGGCGTCAAAGTCATTCTCGGACTGATCGTGGCGGCGTTTTTCTGCGAGTACATCGGCATTGGGCACCATGTCCTCGCAAATGACCTGATCGGCATGGCACTCGGTCTGCCCGTCATCCGAACCATCACGATTTTGGGATGCGCAATTTTTGGTGCGCTCCTGCTTCGTGAAAAAATCACGCCGCTGAAATTCGGGATGATCTGCGTGCTGATCGCGGCCGTCTCACTCTTTGGTTTCAGTAATTCACTCGCGAAAAAAGCTAAAGAAGCTCCCGCCGCCGTTCCGGCTGTGGAAGTCTGTGCGGAACCCGATGCCGTTCCGTCCGAGAAAGTCAGTGTGGGACCCGATGCCGTTCCTGCCGAGGAAGTCCGGGCGAAATCCCCTGCCGCTCTGCCTGCGGAGTCCGATGCAGAAGCAGAAAAAATGGTCTCCGGAATCCCGTACGGAAGTTTCACTGTCCCGCTTGATGCCCGGACGTTTGGTTTTCTCTGTGCGTTCATTACGGGGATGGGGTACGCGATCTACACACTGATCCTGCGTGCCGTCATGAAAAAACCGGAACTGAAAGAAGGCGAGGCAGCTCCCAAACCCGTCTCTGCGTACTTCGTCGTGTCGATGGTCTTTGGATTCGGCGGTCTTTTCGGTTTCATCGCGATGCTGAGCAAGATGCAGGCAGCCGGAACTCCGCTCTCCGCTCTCTGCACGGAAGTTCCGACGGCATGCTGGCTGAGTATTTTGGCGGCGGGGATCCTGACGTTCTTCGCATTCTACCTCAAGAACCTCTCCTACCGCTACGCTTCCGCGTCGAAAGCGGCCGCAATGTCCGTCCTTCAGGTCCTCCTGAATATTTTCGCCGGGATGCTCATCTTCAGCGAGCCGACCAATCCCGTTTTTTGGGCCGGTGCCCTCCTGACGGTCCTGGGGATCATCCTCGCAAGCCAGACTTCCTGAACGCGCAGCCATACCCAGGCATGGAATCCGCATCTCGCTGCGCGAGCCGCCTTTTGGAACGCGGCAATTCCGTCACGAAGTGACTTTTGCCGCTTTTTCATTCGGCGATACAGGCCGTCAGGCCATTCGCCGGGAATTGGCGTGCGGCATCTTCCTATCGGGGCTGGATCTCACGTTTTTTCCCGCTTCCACGCGGCAAACGTGCGCAAGCACACCGTATCGCCGTACTCCAAACCACACCGTCTCACTGCGCGAGCCCCTCCTGAAGGAAGGGCTTTTTGAGGTTCGGATCTTTAACGTTTTTGGCAGTTCCCAAGCACCATCAGTGCATACCCCGTCACGAGCACCGGATTATTCTCCATCCACCGCCGGTTCGTATTTACCCATGAGCCGTCTTCCTGCTGACGCGCAAGAAGCTGCTCCACGATCTCCGCCCGCCAATCGTGTACTGTACCGTTCGCGTCGGCAAACGTATCGACACCGTAGGCCGTCAGTGCTCGACTCATCGCAATATAATAGTAGAACAGACCGGCTTCGCCCTGTCCGGGATTCTCCGTAACGCTGTATCGGTCCGTCAGCCACGCGAGAGCCGTCTGGACCCGTTTATCTTCTTTCGTCAACCCCGCGTAGATCAGACTCTTGAACCCCGTGTACGTCATGGATCCGTACGTACTCAGCGAGCTTTTCACGAGTCCCTTCGGCAGATCTTTCGCCTGCCCCTCGGCCTGCGAGTCGATCACGTAGACGAAACCGCCGTCGCTGTCTGCCGCAAACGGGAGCGTGTTGTGCTCCGACTCCAGTCCCTGGCACCGCGAGACAAAAACGACCGCTTTTTTCACGGCCTCATCATCCGGACCGGCTCCCAGTTCATGCAGCGCATCGAGCATGAACCCGGTATTCGAAAGGTCGGGACGCGACATTTTCCCGCCGTACCCTGCTCCGCCGAACTTGATGTCCGACGCATCGAGACCTTCCGATTCATCCCACTGATATTTGCGCAGATACCGTTCTGCAAACTTCAGGATCTCATCCAGATCCGTCCTGCCGGCCTTCCGCGCACGCGCAAGCGCAACGACGCCGATGCTCGTCTCATAGTTTCCGAACCCCATCCCCGGATTCACGATCGCGCCGTCCGGCTGGGCCTGCGATTTCAGGTAATCGACCGCTTTGGAGAGCATCGGATCATCCACCGGCACGCCATTCGAAAGCATCCCGATGACCGCAATGCTCGTCAACCCCGTCCCCATTTGACTCTGAAACGACCCGTCCTCCGCCTGGACCGTGCGAAGATACGCAATACCGCGGGCGGCAGACTCGCTGATCTTCTGCGCAAAGGTCTCCGACGAAGCAGAAACAGAAGCCTGTACAGCCGCGGGAGCCTGTGCAGCCGCGGGAGCCGGTACTGACGCAGGTTCCGATGATCCCGCCGATTCCGAAGCAGACAAAAAACCGCCGCAGACCGTCAGCGCAGAAACTGCAGCACATGAAAAGATCGAAATTCTGTTCATTCTCAAAAACTCCATTCTCGGGAAGTCCGCGGGGTCGGGCAGGCTTCCGTATTCTGAAAATCCACCGATTTACGTTTTCTCATTTTATTTTAGCAAAAAAATCAATTTTGCACAACCGGCAGGTTCCCGGATTTCCGCCAAATTCCTAAAATTTATGGAAAAAAAGTCCAACGGAAACAGGTCCATGCTCCCGCGCAGTGAGGCGGACGGGTTTCGGGCCTTTTTTACGGACTCGATGTTTCCGAAGAGACTGCCAAACCACCCCGTCTCGCTGCGCGAGCCCCCCCCGAGAGGAGGAATTTTTTGTGTATATCCGCGCCAGTGACCAACGGGAACGGGTCCATGCCCGTGCGCGGAAGCGCAGTCCGCCCGCCGCGGCTCGCGGCCTCCCTTCAAAAACTTTTTGATGTTTTTCTTGTTTTTTTCCTCTTTTTTTCCTCTTTTTTTCCTGTTTCCGCGGGGAAGGACCTTGCCATTCGGCGCGTCTGCTGGTATACTGTCAAGAAATCGTCCATAAAATCAGGTTTTCAAAAATTACTCACATAAAGGAGTTTTGAATGTCCAAATTACCCACTTTCATGTCCAGCCTTGCTCTGATCGCAGCTATCGCAGCCTCCGGGATCGCCAGTGCTGCCGGGATCGATGTTTCCGACTGGGGAAAAACCTCCAAAGGTGAAGAAGTCAAACTTTACACCATGACCAACGACAATGGAATGGTCGTGAAGGTGAGCAGCTACGGTGCTCTGGTCACGTCGATCGTCGTTCCGGACAAAAACGGCAAAATGGATGACGTCGTCCTCGGTTTCGACTCGGTCGAAGGCTACGAAAAGGATTCCTGCCCGTACTTCGGCGCAGTGGTCGGACGCTACGGAAACCGCCTCGCGAACGGTCAGTTCACGATCGACGGCAAAAAATACCAGGTCACGAAAAACGAAAATGGGATCACGTGTCTGCACGGCGGTAAAGTCGGATTCAACCGCAAAATGTGGAACATCGAATCCTTCGACAGCGACAAGGCGATGATCCTGAAGTGCACCATGACGGCGAAAGACGGCGAAGAAGGCTTCCCGGGCAAACTGGAAGTCGTCGTGAACTACATCCTGCCGAAAAAAGACAATTCGCTCATCGTCCTCTACGGTGCGACCACCGACAAAGCGACGCCGGTGAACCTCACGCAGCACTCCTACTTTAACCTGAAGGGCGCGGGGAACGAGACGATCCTGGATCACATTCTGACGCTCAACGCCGACAAATTCACCGTCGTGAACGAAACGCTCATCCCGACCGGCGAACTGCGCGACGTCACCGGCACGCCGTTTGACTTCCGTAAACCGACCGCCATCGGTGAACGGATCGAACAGGACTACGAACAGCTCAAGATCGGCGGCGGATACGACCATAACTGGGTCCTGAGCCAGCCGCATGAACTGGGTGACTTCAAAAATCGCGAAATGGAACCTGCCGCGGTCCTCTACGAACCGACCACCGGCCGTCAGTTGAGCGTCTACACCACGGAACCGGGCGTCCAGTTCTACTGCGGCAACTTCCTTGACGGCACGCTCGTCGGAAAAGGCGGCAAAGCTTACGGCAAACGCTCCGGTCTCTGCCTCGAAACGCAGCACTATCCGGATTCCCCGAACCAGAAGGACTTCCCGTCCACCATCCTGCGTCCGGGTGAAAAATACCGTACGGTCACGGTCTTCCGTTTTGAAGTGAAATAAACAGCGGACTGCGGTCCTCTTCCGCAGGTCACTGACGCTGAGACTGCAAGCCTCCTCTTTTGGGGAGGCTGCGGGCTTTGAACGAGTACTCACTCAACCGTTTTATTCAAAATTTAAAAGGAGCCAGCTCATGTTCATCTCCACCACAGAAAATATTCCGGGTGCTTCCTACCGTGTTCTCGGCATTGCGCAGGGAGCGGTCGTCCAATCCAAACATATTGGGCGGGATTTCATGGCCGGTCTGAAGACCATCGTCGGCGGCGAGATCAAAGGATACACGGAAATGATGCAGGAAGCCCGCGCCATCGCGACACGCCGCATGTGCGAGCAGGCGGCCCAGATGGGGGCGGACGGTATCGTGAATGTGCGTTACGCGACGAGTGCCGTCGTTCAGAATGCCGCGGAAGTCCTGGCGTACGGAACCGCCGTGAAGCTGATCGCTCCTGCTGACGGGCAGTGAGTCTGACTGAGTGCCAGGTAAACGCAGATTTTTAAATCAGCCTCCCTCCGCGAGAGGTGAGGAAAGCAAAATACAGTTTAGTCCATTCATTCATTTTAAAGGAGTCCTTCCATGTCTGAAAAGACCCCCGTGGCGGCCGCGTATCCGCGTCTGTCGCTTGCGTATTTCCTCCAGTTCGCCATCTGGGGAAGCTACGGCTTCGCCCTGACCGGCTACGTTGCCAATGTCCTGAACTTCCCCGGCAATCACGTTGGCTGGATCGGTGCAGCGATTCCGATCGGCGCCATTCTCGCTCCGATGCTCGTCGCTCCGCTGGCGGACCGCTACTTCGCCGCGCAGAAAGTGCTTGCGTTCCTTCACCTTCTTGCCGGTCTCCTGCTTTGCTTCGCCGGCACGCAGACCGCATTCATGCCGATGCTTCTGGCCATGATCGCCGTTGGCATGTGCTATATGCCGACGATGGCACTGATGAACTCGATCGTTTTCGAGCACGTTCCGAACCGCGACAATGCGCCGCGCGTCTTCATGTTCGGTACGATGGGCTGGATCGCCGTCGTGCTGTTCATTCAGGCGTTCTTCGGCGGCGGAGCCACGAACCAGTTCTTCTACGTCGCGGCCGGATGCTGCTTCCTCCTTGCCGTTTACGCGCTGACGCTGCCGAACACCCCGCCCAAAGGTGCTGCGGACGGTGACGTCATGGGTCTGAAAGCATTCTCGCTCTTCAAGAAACCCGCGTTCTTCGTCTTCGTGCTCGCGATCCTGCTGGCTGGTATCCCGGCGTGCGGTCTCTTCTTCACGCTGTGTGTCCCGATGCTCATGCAGAACGGCTACCCCGCTCCGCTGGCCCTCACGACGATCAACCAGTTCTCCGAAGTCTTCTTCATGTTCCTCCTGCCGATCCTCGCGACGCGTTTCGGTCTGAAAAACGTCCTGCTCATCGGTATTGCGGCCTGGTTCCTCCGCTACTTCTGCTTCATGGAACCGGTTTTCGCCCTCGCTCTGGTCGGTCTTGCCCTCCACGGTCTGGCCTACGCATTCTTCTACGTCGCCTCCTACATGTACGGCGATAAAGTTGCGTCCGACGACATGAAAGCCAGCGTTCAGGGCCTCATCGCTACCCTCGTTCTCGGCGTTGGTCAGGTCTGTGGTTCCGTCCTCGCCGGAAACCTCATGGCCGCCTACCCGGCGCAGATGACTACCTTCACCTACGAAGCTCCGGCCGCCGTCACCGCCGTCGAAGAAACCGCCGCTCCGGCTGAAGCCGCTCCGGCCGTCGAAGAAACCGCCGCTCCGGTCGAAGCCGCTCCGGCAGTCGAAGAAGCCGCTGCTCCGGTCGAAGCTGCTCCGGCCGTCGAAGAAACCGCCGCTCCGGTCGAAGCCGCTCCGGCAGTTGAAGAAACCGCCGCTCCGGTCGAAGCCGCTCCGGCAGTCGAAGAAGCCGCCGCTCCGGCTGAAGCTGCTCCGGCAGTTGAAGAAGCCGCCGCTCCGGCTGAAGCTGCTCCGGCAGTTGAAGAAGCCGCCGCTCCGGCTGAAGCTGCTCCGGCTGAAGCTCTTCCGGCAGAACTTCCGAATCCAACGACCTCCACGACCGCCGTGGAAGAAGCCGCTCCGGCAGAAGCTGCTGCTCCAGCAGTTGAGGAAACCGCTGCGCCGCAGACCGATTTTGCTCTTCCGGCATGGACGGATCCGGCTCTGGCAGACAGTGCCTGGCAGAATCTCGACCTTTCCCGTCTGGTCACGAAACAGGATCCAAACGCTCCGAAAGCTGCGGACCTGAACCAGATCGCAAAAGAAGGCGTCCTGACGCTTGCGGACATCCCGGCAGAAGGAATGCAGTTCGGCGAAACGCTCTACACGCAGGCGATGCTTCAGGAAATGCTGCGTCAGGTCTACGCTGCCGTGAATCCGGAAGCGAAAGATGTTGCGGACGCGGACATTAAAGTGACGCTGGCCGACTACCAGAAGATCCAGTGCAATGACTGGGCGAAGATCTACCGGATCCCGCTGTTCATGCTCGGCACAGCGTTCGTGATCTTCCTCCTTTTCGGCAAACGCCCGGAAGACATCCAGTAGTGCGCACCTGAAACGAAACGGATCCCCGGATTTGAAATTTAGCTGAATTTTGACTGAAACCAGACTGAAATTTCGTGAGATCCGTATCCGGTTCGGATCCCTATATAGAAAAGCAGGAGAGACCTTTTCGGGTCCCTCCTGTTTTTTATGGTTTCATTGACTTCATATTCTCCAAAAATTTTCATTTTCTTCCATCTTTACGCGCGGAGCGTCTTGACAAAACGGCGTCTTTCTGATAAATTGAAGAAGTCTGCTGGAAAATTTCCAGAAAAATTCCCCAAACCTCACCGTTTTTTCTGAAATTCCAACATACCCGCGATTTCAGACGTTCCGCTCATTCCGAGTATTCCGCAAAATGAAACGCGCTGTATTTTTGGGGAACGTTAAAGATATTTTGCTTACATGAAAAACAAGAAAGGGGCTTTTTATGCACCACCTGCCAGACTCGCACAAATTTGCGCAAACGGTTTCCCGTACGTTTCGGCGTACGCTTTCCAACACACTGACTCCAGCCGCGTTTCTTCTCGCCGGTCTGACTGTCTCCGGCTGGTCCCTGCCGAACGCTTCTGCGGCAGACGCAGCGGCATCCTGTCCGCTGAAGGACTCCGTTTTCGTGGAAGCCGAAAGTTTCCAGGAAAAAGGCGGCTGGGTCGTGGACCAGCAGTTCATGGACATCAAACGGCCTGGCGATGTTGGGTCGGTCATTCTTCTGGCGCACGGCATGGGAAAACCGGTCGCGAACGCCAAAACGACGGTGACGCTGCCGAAAGCGGGAACCTGGACGGTCTTTGCCCGTACGCGCAACTGGGCTTCAACGTGGTTCCCGAAGGATCTCGATGAAGAAACGCTGGCGCGTGACTGGTCTCCAGGAAAATTCCGCGTTCTCTTCAACGGAAAACCAGCCGGTGAAACGCTCGGTATCCACGGCGCAACGTGGGGCTGGCAGAAGGCGGGAACTCTGACCGTTTTGAAGGACGGCGAGAACGTCGCGGTGGAACTTGAGGACCTGACGGGCTTCGACGGCCGTGTGGATGCGCTTTTCTTCACGCAGTCTGCCGAATGTGCGCTTCCGAACGATGCCGAGCCGCTGGATCCGATCCGCCGCAAAGCACTGGCCCTTCCGGCCAAAGCTCCCGATGCGCGTGAGAAACCGTACGATCTGGTCGTCGTCGGCGGCGGGATCGCGGGCGTGTGCGCCGCGTGTTCGGCCGCTCACCTTGGTCTGGATGTCGCGCTCGTTCAGGACCGACCGGTCCTGGGCGGAAACGGTTCGACGGAAGTCCGCGTTCACCTTGGCGGCGGCGTGAATCTTCCTCCGTACCGCAACATCGGAAGTCTGACGTACCAGATGGGGCCGCAGGGGGGCGGAAACGCTCGTGAAGCCGCGCACTACAAAGACGCGGAGCGTCTCGCCATTTGCGAAAAGTACCCGAATCTTGACCTCTACTTCTCCACGCACGTGACGGAAGTTGAGAAAAACGGCACCCAGATCGCCGCGGTCATCGGAAAGCACATTGAAACCGGAAAAGAACTGCGTTTCGCCGGAAAACTCTTCGCCGACTGCACGGGCGACGCCTGCGTCGGGTACCTCGCGGGAGCGGATTGGCTCATGGGACGTGAAGGGAAAGCAGACTTCAACGAACCGAGCGCACCGGATAAACCGGACAAAATGACGATGGGAGCCTCCTGCCAGTGGTACACGGTGGAAACCGGGCATGAGACCGTCTTCCCCGAATTGCCGTGGGCGCACCAGTTCTGCAAAGAAAGCATCCGTCCGATGCTCCGGGGCGACTGGTACTGGGAATCCGGACTCACCTACGACCAGGTGTGGGATTTTGAACGTATCCGCGACAATGCGATACGCGCGGCCTACGGACACTGGGCGTACATGAAAAATCACGCCGACGGCAAATGGCCGGAAATGGTCAAGAACCGCGAATTCGGCTGGCTGGCGTACATTGGCGGAAAACGTGAATCCCGCCGTCTGCTGGGCGACGTCGTTCTCCGCGAGCAGGACATCACCGGAAACCGTCAGTGGGAAGACGGCTGCGTGCCGTGCACGTGGTCCATTGACCTGCACTATCCGGATCCGAAAAACTCGAAATACTTCCCGGGTAATGAGTTCCTGACGTACTGCACCGGCGGACGCAAACCGCCGCACTATGCGATCCCGTACCGCACGCTCTATAGCCGGAACGTGGAGAATCTCTTCATGGCAGGCCGAAACATCAGCGTGACCCACATCGGACTCGGAACCACCCGCGTCATGCGTACCTGCGGAATGATGGGCGAAGTGGTCGGTATGGCCGCGAGCGTCTGCCGTAAAAATGACTGCCTCCCGCGCGGAGTTTACGCGGATCACCTTCCGGAACTCATCGCACTGATGGAAGCTGGTGTCGCGGAATTCCCGGCAGAAACGATGCCGATCCAAACGCCGAAATGGCTCTCGACCGCCGGGATCAACTTCGCGCGTTCCGCAAAAGTGAAAGCCTCCTCCGAACACGACTCCGGTCTCTACCCGGCCCATCAGATCAACGATGGAAAAGCGGACGTCTTCAACAACGCGTCGCGCTGGGTCTCGAAGAGCGGCGGAGAAAGCGAAAAGATGGAGACCTGGGTCGAATTCACCTGGGATGAGCCGGTCACGTTCAACGCCGCGCGCATCGTCACCGGACAGGCCGGCGGCGAGAAACCGCGGACCCCGGTCGATAATTTCCAGCTCCAGATCATGAAGGACGGCAAGTGGGTCAACATTCCGAAAGCGGGAGTCACCGGAAACAAATTCTGCGATCTCGGCGTGGAATTCGGCGACGTGACCACCGACCGCATGCGTCTCTTCATCAACGTGCCGGGGTACATCGCGCGCGTTTGGGAACTGGAGCTTTACCGGCTGAAGAAGTAGCAGAACGGACGCTGACGCACGGAACGTTTCGGCATTCCGTGCGTTTGGGGATCCCGCGTGCTTCGATGCGTCCATGCATTCCGGGATCCTGCGCGTTTCTGCAAAAAATGCAGACATTCGGAAGAGACGGCATTTCAGCCGTCTCCCGCACTTTTTTCAAGAAAGGCTCACACGATGCAGTACATTACGCTGGGAAAAACCGACATTTCCGTCTCCGTCGTGGCACTCGGAACCTGGGGGATCGGCGGCTGGATGTGGGGAGGTGCAGAAGAAAGCGAGTCGATCCGTGCCATTCATTCCGCGCTGGACAACGGGATCAATTTCATCGACACAGCCCCGCTTTATGGTTTCGGATACTCGGAAGAAGTCGTCGGCAAAGCACTGGCCGGACGCCGTGATTCCGCAGTCCTCGCAACCAAATGCGGCATCTGGTGGGAAAAAGAACCAAAGCCGGAAGGGGACGGCGAACTTCACGTCTACTCAACGGCCGGTGCTCTTGGAAATGCGGAAAACTACGAGCGGATCCTCTACCGCTACCTGCGTCCAACGTCGATCCGTGCGGAACTGGAAGCGAGTCTTCGCCGTCTGCAGACGGACTGCGTCGATCTCTACCAGGTCCACTGCCAGGACGCGACCGCCTCGATCGCCGAGACGATGGAGACGCTTCTTGAGCTGAAAAAAGAGGGAAAGATCCGTGCCATCGGCGTCTCAAACGTCACGCCGGAACAGCTGGCAGAGTACCAGAAAGTCGGGTACGTGGACGTTCTTCAGGAACGTTTCAGTCTCATCGACCGCGACGTGCAGAAAAACGGCATGGCGAAAACCGCGGAGGAAAACGGGATGAATCTTCTGACCTACTCACCGCTGGCGCACGGTCTTTTGACGGGGAAACTCTCGCCGGACACCACTTTTGCACCGGATGACTTCCGCTCATCGGATCCCCGTTTTGCGCCGGACAGCATCGCCGCCATGAACGCGAAACTCGCGCAGCTTCAGCCGCTTTTGGTCAAGTACGGTCTCTCGCTCGTTCAGCTGGTCATCGCATGGACGTTCAGCACGGGACCAAAAACGAACGTACTCTGCGGTGCACGTTCCGCCAAACACGCAAGCGAAAACGCCATGGCCGGCAGTGTGCGTCTTGCGCAGGAGGATCTGGATCTGATCAACGGTCTTTTCTCCTAAACGGCCAAATTTCAGCGGGAAACGGTCCCGAACAGAACATTTCCCCAAAGAAAACGGCGTACACCATTTCTGATGTACGCCGTTTTTTTTCGGACTTTTGCTTCTTTGGTTCGATGGAAACTCAGCGGCTGATCTCCAATGCCGTGACCCCATCCGGAGTTGAAAGAAGCAGGCATGGGGTCCCGTCTAAAATGCACGACGCAGCCCCCGTGATGATTTGCCCGAAATGGAACTGGTCGATGAGCATGCCGGTCGATTCAACAAAATGGAGAGAAGAATCCGGCCCAATGACGAGCCAGCCTGACCGTATTTCCGATTCTGAATTCATGCAGACCGGCAGGATCTTTTCGATCTTTCTCTGGTACGCAAAATTGGGAAGATCCAGATTCCAAAGCTCTTTACCGTCCTGCGTCACGCCGACGGCCTTGAACTTGACTCGAACACCAAGCGCGATCCCCGCCATTTCATCTTTTCCGTCCGCATCAAAATCATGGACCTTCAAGGATCCAAGGGTTCTCTGCGCAACCGACAGCACGGACTTTACCCGAAGGTCCCGAGGATCAAATACGGAAACGGCACCGCTTTGGTCAACGATCCACAGTTCCGGCATTCCGGAAATCGTCGTTCCGGCGATCTGGAAAACATTGGAGACCCCCTCGCCAACGGCAAGGACTTCCCCGGCAAGCGAAAGTTTCAAAAACGACTCCTCTTCCCAAAATGCCGCGTAGATCTCCGGTTTTCCATCCTGATCCCAATCTCCCGCAAGCAGATCGGAAACGGTCCCTTGAGGCAGTTTTTCGCTCTTCCCGGCTCCATCTTCCGAAGAATTCCCATTCTCCGCTTCCATCGGCGGGTAAACGCCGACCTGTTTCCAGGAACCATCGAAAAGAAAGATCCGTTTTCCTGCCGCCGCGTAAATCGTCCCGGACTCGTGCTCAACAGAACGGAGACTTTCCAAAAACTCATCCTGCGGCACATCCAGCACTTTTCTTTCAATGAGCGTCCCGGCAGGATCCAGAATCGCGACCGAATTCCCATTTTCCAGGACCAGGATCCTTTTTCTCTCCGGTTCCGGAAGGATCCACGTTGGCGAATAGAGCGTCTCGGAACGCCAAAGTTCCTTTTTCCGACACGCGACCGGTTCCGAGGCAGGCTCGATCCGCGGTTCGGCGATCTCGATCTTTTCCGTCTCGGTCTCTTTCAGAAAGATCCCGTTTTCGACCCAGAGACGAATGGTTTCCTGGTAGTCCGACTCGGCACGTTTCAATTCCAGGATCCGTTCCTGAAAGATCTCCTCTCCGGAAGAGACCCGAAGCACCAGATCCGAATACGCCCGACCGGAATAAAACGTCCCCAATGTATCGCAGAACTGGACTCTTCCCTGCGTATCCAAAAGAAAACAGCTGAACATTTCTCCATTTCGGAGCATTTGCGCGATCTGTCCGGAAGCATCTTTCGCGATCGGACACGTAAGACCAAAGGACTCAGCCGCCGCCAGTATCTTTTCGGCACTCATCTCCGGCGCATCGATATTCACGCCAAGAAACGAAACATTCGGCATCGTACGGATCTCCTGAAACAGCCGTTCCATATCTTGAAAATTAAAGACATTCGTCTCGTAAATGCTCCAGAAGAAAAGAAAAACCGTCTTACCGGCAAACGATTTTTTCGTCAGCGGCACACTCTGAACTTTGGACAAACTCTCCTGCGGAAGCCTGCCTGCGTTCTCCTGCGGGATCCGGGAAACAGCCGGTTCCGGCATCTCCGGCAGCGAGACAGTACCCGGCTGGACACGATCAGGAGTTTCTGGCGGCACATTTCCGTCTCCAGAAGGCGCGGCTTCCCCTTTTCTCAAAAGAGTAAACTGAAAATCGGGAAATTCCGTCCCCAGAAGCTCCATTTGCGGCTGGGTAAAAGACGAGACCACGACGGAATTGGCCGGGACTCCCATTTCCAAAAGTCCAGTCCAGTTCAGTTCTGCACCATTAAAGTCCAGCGTCACGACCATCTCTTCATTTCCTGACGAATTCTCATTCTTAAGGATCTGACGCGGAAGTTCCACTCGCCGAAGCAGAAAAGATTCCGCATCGATCCAAAAGATCGTCTGTTCACTCTCATCGCGAAGGACGGAGATGCGAAAACAGCGTCTTCCTTCCCAGAATTCCTCAGCAAGATGCGAGAGCCTGCCCTGCTCCGCTTCATGAAGAAATGTGGCGAGCGGATCCGTACTCAAAAGAAGGACCAGCGGCGGCGGAAGATAGGAAAATTGGCTGGACTCCACGTCCGTAACGGCCCAGTACAGTTCACGTTCACACAAAATGTCCAGGATCCCAAGTTCTTTCGGGCAGGATCGCTGAAGCAGAAGTCCCGGCATTTCGGAAGTGTATGCACAAAACGTCTCCCCATCTGCCAGGATGCCGGTCTGATCTACCTCAAGAAAAAGTCGGTTCGGCCTCTGGAAACTGGTACGGTACATGACCCGCCGTTCGTGCGGGTTTCCATTTTGCGTCCAGGAGATCCGGATCTCTCCTTGATCGCGATACGTACGGGCCTCGCGATACGCCTGGACCATCTGCTCCAGAATACTTCGGACTGAGACGCCTCCCTTCACTCCCAAAAGTCCGTTTCCTTCCGGGGCCTTCACCGATTCCTCAATATGCGGTACATTCCCGGAAAAGCCCGAAAGACCGGGATCTGCAGGAACCGCGGGGACCTCCGCTCCCTCGGATACACTTTCCCCAAACGCGTTCTGGCTATCGCCGCCATCTTCCGATTCGGTACGGTTTCCGCCTCCGTCATTCTGCCAGGCGTTCGTTTGTCTGTCTGAAGAAGGACTTTCTGCCCCCAGAAACTCCTGCGTACCGGACGCACCAGGAGGTACAGAGGAAGCCGTTTGCGCCGACTCTCCATTTTCCCCTTCCTCCGGGGAAGTACATCCGCTCCCCCAAACGGTCAGAGAAATCAGAAAAAGTAAAACGAACACCACACGGCATCCGGGAAGAGCGTTTCGGGCACTTTCCTTCCGGGAGAAAGGCGGAATGACGCAGGCAGTTTGGAAAATCATCGAGCGGCTCCCCATTTTTTGAAAAATTTCATCCGAACACAGACCATAGATCCATTTTACCCTGAAAAGAAGAAAAAAAGAGGGGGAACGGCTGAAATTTTGCGGAAAATTTGGAAAAGTTTGAGAAAAATTTAGAAAATCTGACGAAAAAAACGGTCAGACACTTGACGAAATGTGAGCGACAGAGTAAAATACGAAAAAGATTTTGGGATTTTGATTTTCGCAGAAACAGACTGTTTCGTCTTCGAAATTGAAATTCCCTTTTCGTCCATCCCCCCTACCGATCCAGGAGAAAAAAATGCGTAAAGTTTCTCGCCGTACTGCATTTTTCGCAGTTTTGTTCGCCGCGGTTTCCATCCTCACCACCTCCGTGTCTTCACTGTCCGCAGCAGAATTCCCCGGCACTAAATCCAGCTGGAACGGCTTCGACTGCTACCAGTTTGAGGTCGGCGGACGTCCGGCAAAAGTCGTCTGCCCGAAAGAGCCTGCGGAAGGAAAACCGTGGGTCTGGCGAGCCGTTTTCTTTGGCCACGAACCGCAGACAGAGATCGCGATGCTGAATCTGGGCTGGCATGTTGCGTGGATCGGAACGAGCGACCTGCTCGGCTCCCCGCAGTGTAATGCGGAACGCACGAAACTCTACGACCTGCTCACCAGCGAATACCAATTCAACTCCAAGCCCGTGATGCTCGGCATGAGCCGCGGCGGAGTCTGCTCGCTTCAGTGGGCGATCGCCAATCCGGACAAAGTGGCCGGCCTGTACATTGATGCGCCGGTCTGCGATCTGAAGAGCTGGCCTGGCGGAAAAGGAAAAGGATCCGGGCACGCTCCCAGCTGGCATCAGGCCATGGCGACCTACGGTATGACGGAAGAAGAAATTTCCGACCCAAAAAATATGCCAATCACGACCTGCCGCATTCTGGCAGAGAAAAAGGTCCCGATCTTCATCGTCGCCGGCGACTCTGACCGTGTCGTACCGTGGGATGAAAACGGCGCCATTCTCATCGAGAATTTCAAAGCAGCCGGCGGAGAAGCAGGACTCATCCTGAAACCCGGAGTGGACCATCATCCGCACTCCCTCAAAGATCCGAAACCGATCGTGGACTTCATGCTCAACTGCATGAAACGCTAGAGTACGCGCGAACACAGGCTGACGCAAAACGCAGGCTGACGCAAAACGCAGGCTGACGCAAAACGCAGGCTGACGCAAAACGTTGACTGACGCAAAACGCAGGCTGACGCAAAACGTTGACTGACGCAAAACCAGGATCCCGAAACGCCGTTTTTTGCAGACGGCGTTTCCTCATTCAGAAAAATTTTCGACCTCAATTTTCAGAAATCCAAGGAACTGACCAATCATGAAAAGTACCCTCCTTTCCTCAGCTCTCGCGCTGATCGCCGTCCTCACGCTGACGCTCTCCAGTACTGTTTTTGCCGGCGAGCGGATCGATCTCTGGCCGGAAGGCAAAACGCCGAACTTTGAGCAGCACCAGACTGTGCCGACCTACGAGGTCTGCGTCCCGGCAGAAAAGAAAAGCGATACGTGCGTCATCGTTTTCCCCGGCGGCGCATACCAGGGCTGCTGCGATCAGCATGAAGGAACCGCCATCGCCAAATACTTTAACGAAAAAGGCGTGACCGCAGTCATCGTCCGGTACCGTGTTTCCCGTCCGAAAAACGTCGCCAAGCACGTTACGGCATGGCAGGACGCACAGCGTGCGGTACGTACGGTCCGTTCCCGTGCAGCGGAACTCGGCATCGATCCGGAAAAGATCGGCTGCACCGGATTCTCTGCCGGCGGACACCTGACGCTCATGACCTCCACCACGAGCCAGACTCCCGCATACGAACCAGTCGACGAACTCGATCAGGTCCCGTGCCACGTAAACTTCGCGATCCCGGTCTATCCGGCCTACGTTCTGGAAGACGGAAAAGATGGCCCCAATTCCGGGAAAGGAAACGATTCCACGATGGTCGCCGACTTTGCGTTTGATGCCAAGACCCCGCCGATGTGCTTCATCCACGGCGATCTGGACGTCTATTCGCCGATGGGTTCCGTCGCCGTTTACCATAAACTCCGCACGATGAACATTCCGGCCGAGATGCACATTTACGCCAACGTGAATCATGGTTTCGGCGGTATTCGCGGCGAGCATCACGTCTCGGCGTGGCTAGACCGAGTAAAAGCCTGGATGACGGTCATGGGATTTTAGTTCGTTCCCGCAGCCTGATCCGTTTCCTCCCGCAGCATCTGACAGTCTGCTGTTGACGGCCTGACGCCTGCTGCGGATCACGTAAAACGCCGTCTGATTTTCGACGGCGTTTTTTTCATTCCTCAAAGTCCAGAGATCTGGAGTTTCTCAGGTCTCATTTCTCCCAGATCCAGCAGGAGTTTTGAAAAAATGACCGCACGAATTCGTTTTTCGTTCCTCCCCATCATCTCCTCCCTTACGGTACTTTTTATCCTTTTCGCCTTTCACGGCCCAGAACTCTGCGTCGGTGAGCAGATCCCAATTTGGCCGGAAGGCAAAATACCGAATTTTCAGGACCATCAGACCATCCCCACTTACGAGATCTGCATTCCATCCGAAAAGAAAAGTACCGCCTGCGTCATCGTATTCCCGGGCGGTGCCTACCGAAAATGCTGCGATCAGCATGAAGGAGTCCGAGTCGCGCAGTACTTCAACCAAAAAGGCGTGACGGCCGTCATCGTGCGATACCGGGTCGGTCGTCCCAAAGACGCCGCCAAGCATCTTTCTGCCTGGCAGGACGCTCAGCGTACGGTCCGTCTCGTTCGTTCCCGCGCTGCGGAACTCGGCATCGATCAGGAAAAGATCGGCTGTCTCGGTTTCTCCGCCGGCGGTCACCTGACGCTCATGGCCGCAGCGGCGAGCCAGACTCCGGCTTATGCTCCGATCGACGAACTCGATCAGGTCTCCTGCTGCGTGAATTTCGCGATCCCGGTCTATCCAGCCTACGTTCTTCAGGAGTGCAGCGACCGTCCCTATTCAGGAACCGGCGAAAATATGGAAATGGCCGCGGATTTCCCATTCGACACGCAAACGCCCCCGATGTGCCTCATTCACGGCGACGCGGACTCCGTTCCATCATGGGGATCCCTGGCAGTCTACCGAAAACTTCGCACGATGAACATCCCGGCCGAAATGCACATTTACGCAAAAGCGGGTCACGGATTCGGCGCAATGAAAGGCGGAGACCATCTCTCTGCATGGATGGACCGCGTGCATGAATGGATGGAAAAGATGAAATTCTGAATCCACGATCCGCAACTCTCAATTAAAGCATGGCGAGCGGGTCCAGGTCGATGATCCACTGGATCTCCGAGGGCAGCTTCACCTCTGCCTGCACCCGTCCCAGAACTTCGCAGAGGACCTCCCGGTCCCGCGCATGGACCTGAATATGAAATCGGTAGAAATCGCGCAGTTTCACGACCGGGCACGGTGCCGGACCAAGGACTCGCCCATCAACTGCCCGAAGACTCAGGATCTCCTGCCGGATCCTCTGCGCGATCGTCTCCGCAGCCTGTTTCGTTTCATTTTCGTCCGTCCCGCGCACAACGATCCGCGCAAGCTCTCCATACGGCGGGTACTTCAGTGCTTTTCGAAGCGGGAGCGCGTAGTTCGCAAATCCGAGGTAATCGTGTCGGCATGCGAACTGGATCGCGGAATTTTCGGGCTGAAATGACTGAACGAGCACCTCACCGCCGGCATCACCGCGTCCGGTCCGTCCTGCGACCTGCGTGATGAGATGGAAGGTACGCTCTTCGGCACGAAAATCCGGCAGATGCAGTGCGGTGTCCGCGTTAATGACGCCCACGAGCGTAACGTTTGGAAAGTCCAGCCCTTTCGCGATCATCTGGGTCCCAAGCAGAATGTCGATCTCGCCGGCACGAAACTGCGCGAACGCCTTCTCGTGCGCTCCCCGAGCCTGCATCGAATCCGTGTCCATCCGCAGTACGCGGGCATTCGGAAACCGGCTCTGGATCTCAACTTCCAGCTTCTGCGTCCCCATTCCGGAATACCGGATCGATGGACTTCCGCATTGCGGGCAGTTCTGCGGCGGGACGGAATGGTAGTCGCAGTAATGGCAAATGACCTCACCGGCCGATTTGTGGTGCGTGAGCGAGATCTCGCAGTGCGGACAGGAAAGGACGGCTCCGCACGCCGGACACTGAATGTGCGTCGAGAAACCGCGGCGGTTCAGGAAAAGAATGACCTGCTGCTTTTTCTGGAGGCACTCGTTCATCGCGATGTGCATTTTCCGTCCGATCGCACCGTTGGAGATCGTATCCCGGATCCGCAGGTCGACCGTCGAAACGTGCGGAAGGACCCGGTTTTTGACGCGCCGGACGAGCGGAATGAGTTCAAATTCACCACACTGCGCCCGATGCCAGCTCTCCAGAGAAGGCGTCGCGGAACCGAGCAGGACCAGCGCATTCTCCATCTTTCCGCGCTGGATCGCGACCTCACGCGCATGGTAGCGCGGCGCCATGGAATCCTGCTTGAAGCTCGTTTCATGCTCCTCGTCGATGACGATCAGCCCAAGACGCGGCGTCGGAGCAAAAACGGCACTCCGCGCACCAACGATGACCTCGACGTCACCGTGAAGGATCCGTTCCCATTCATCGTGACGCTGCGCATCCGTCAAATGGCTGTGGAGGACCGCGATATTGGCAAATCGGCTCCGAAACCGCTGGACCGTCTGCGGGGTAAGCGAGATCTCCGGGACCAGCACGATCGCCTGACGCCCAGCCCGAACGACCTCACGGATCGCATGGACGTAAACTTCTGTTTTTCCGCTTCCCGTTACTCCATGAAGCAGGATCGGACGCGGTGCACGACGCGCATGAAGCGCCTCGCGGATCTTCACCATCGCGGCGTTCTGCTCCGGATTCAGAACCAGGTCCGTCTGCTTCGTGAACTCTCCGGCATCGTGTTCTCCGGCTCCAGTACGGATCCGGGACTGCTGGGACTGAATGAACCCGCGTTCCCGCAGCAGTTTCACCGGTCCGTAGGAGACGTTCGTGCGCCGGGCAAGCTCCTCCGTCGTGAGCGGTTTTCCCCACATCATCAGCGTGTGAAGGATCTTTTCCTGCGTCGGCGTCAGACGTAATTCCCGCGGGATCTCCGTTTTCTCGACAGCCTGACGCACTTTCGCATCCTGGATGGTCTCAAAATTGGCGTAGCTCAGCGGCTCGGCAGCTTCCTGCACCTCCCTCCTGCGCAGTTCCAGTGCCTTCACCCCCTTTTCGGAGATCGAAAGCAGAACCGCCATCCGCGTTCCTGCATTTTCGCGCACTCCCGCCGGTAAAACACTCTGCAGGACCGTTCCCCACGGGCAGAGCCAATGCTCGCCGATCCATCGGGTCAACTCCAGCATCGTCGGCGAAATGAGCGGCTTCTCATCCAGGATCCTGGACGCGAATTTCAGCTTCATCCGGGACGCAGAGACCGTATGGACCGCAATGCAGAAAACCGTCGCGGGTCGATTTGATTTTCCGAGCGGCACCTCAAGACGCATTCCCGGCTGGACCTTTCCAAGCCACGCAGGAGGGATCGCATAGTCCAGAGGTTTCGCGATCCCTTCCGGGAAAACGACACTCACCGCAGGGACTTCCTCTCCCTGAACTTCTGCGTCCCATGGATCTTGCGGTTTTCCGCCGGTTTCAAAAAGAAAGTACTGCTCGTCCATTTCAGGAATCCCGATCAATGCGAAGAAACGTTCCCAGGCAGTCTTCCGCCCAGACAGCTGAAACAGCGAAAGACGCCCACCCCGCCCAAACCATCAGGCTGCCAAAACCATTCAGGCCCTCCAAACTGCAAACATACCGAAAAGATCTGCGGGGCCATCCAAGTCCCCGCAGCCCCGCCAATCTCTACTTTTCTATTTTTTAGATGCCGCGGCATTCCGAATATCGCCAAGATGCTTCTGGGTACTGAAGACGATGATCTGATTCTCGGTCGTCGTGATCGCGAGATAGACCGGGATCCCGTCTTCCGTCAGAAGCGGACAGACCGCCATGGAGGTGATCCTGGCAGGAGCCACGAACTGGAGAAGTTTTTCGCCGCTGACAGTATCCCACATCGTCAGAGCATTCTCGTACATGGTGCCGATGACGTACTTTTCGTTCGGGCTCATCCATGCGTGCATCACTTCCGTCTCCGTATTGAAGACTGTGCGCCTGGCCCCGGTGATCATGTCCCAGAGAATGATGCGCTGATCACGTCCGGCAGAAAGGAGCGTCCGGCCGTCCGGGCTGAATTTGAGGGCCGTGATGGCCGAATTGTGCCCAAGGAATGTCTGGATGAGGGCATCCGAATTGCTGTCCCATATCTTGATCGATGCATCTTCGCTTCCGGAAGCATAGGAATTCCCGTCCGGGTTGAAATCAACGGCCGTGACCGGTCCATTGTGCGGCGCAGCCAGCTCTTCATCAAAGCCAAGACCGTCGGAGGATTCGACCGTCTTGCGGATCAGCGAGCGGTTCACGATGTCCCAAAGGTAAAATCGGCAGTCTTCACCGCCCGTCAGCGCATAGCGTCCATCCGGACTCAGCGCCACGGCAACGATCGCCTTAAGATGCCCCGGAGGAAGCTCAAAAAGGTCCATCTCTTCCGTATTTTCCCATGCATTCTCCGAATCACCGAGGCGCTGCGGAGTCGGCGGAAAAATGCCGAAATTCCAGAACGTTGCCCGTTTATCTTTACTGCCGGTCAGGATCCGAAGCGCAGAACGTGCGGCCGTTTTATCTTCCGCGGCGAGAGCATACTGATCCGCCTGAAGAAGCGAAATGACCGCCAGCGACGTGACGCCCTGGGAATGCCCTTTCAGCGGAGTAATTTCCGCCCCGCTCTCTGCATCCAGGACCAGTGCCGTATTGTCCTCCGACGCCGTGATGAGAAAAAGCCCCTCCGGCGAGTATTTCATGTCCCAGATAGGCGCGGTATGCGAAGACGTGAACGTTCTGAGGATCTCGCATTTCGGCGTAAAAAAATCGCAGTCTTTCGGACCAAACGTAAAGCAAAGCCAGTAGATGAATGCCGCGAGCACCATCCCGCCGAAAATCACCGTCATGATCGCGGCAATGATCGTCCAAATCATGCGTTTCCGACGTGCACGCTGTCTCGCAGATGTTGATTTCGTATCGCGCCCCTGGACCCACCAGGTCGTGTCTTCCTTCTGAAATTCCGGGATCCGCAGTTTTCTTGGTTCGGGTTCCTGTGCCATGATGTTTGCTTCCGCCTCTTTTCGATTTCAAATTCGCCAAAATTTTCCCTGAACGCACAAATCGCCAAATCGACGGCCTGGCCGATTCAACAGTCTGGCCGAGTTGACTTTTTCGGCTTCGTTTTGGGAAATCCCGCGGTGCAGAGGAACGCACCTGTAAGCCAACTCTATTTCAGTATATTCCGCCTGAAAAAAATTTCAAGCCCAACACCCCCCGTCCCATCAAACTTTTTGAGATAAAGTCTACACATTCCCTGAAAAAACCGCAAAACCCAACCTTCCTCAATTCCAGCCCTCTCCTCAATACAGAAAAATTCACTCAAGAGTCCTCCGGATCTTCCCCAAACGTACCAAAAATTCCAAAAATTCCAGAAAATCAAAAAATTCTTCAAAAATTTGAGACAGTTCGGCATTTCATCCGTTTAAAAAAGCAGACGGTCGGCAGATGGAAGGAATGATCTCTCTTTCGTCCGGATGCACCGTCGTCATGCAGAGAAGGCCTTCATGAAAAAACCAGGACCTGGAAAATGACAGAAACGCAAATACGAAAACTCACTAGCCGGCTCTCCGAAACAGAGTACGGCACGATACGCACCTTCGCGCTTCGGCTCGTCCGAAATCATGCACTCGCAGAAGAATTCACGCAGGAGGCCGTTCTGCACCTTCTGGAACATGAGAAGAAAACCGGGCAGGAGATCGAAAAGACCAAACCCTGGCTCTACCGGACGATACGGAACCTCATTTTTGACTGGTTTCGGCGTCAGAAAAAACACGCAGAGATCTGCGCCTTCCTGACGTACTGGACCCCGGAACACACTCCGGCATCCGCCAGCGAAGAAGTCCAGAAAAAGGAGAACACAGAAATGCTGCTTCAAAAACTCGATCAGCTCCCGCTGCGTCACCGAGAGGCCGTCCGGCTGAAATTCCAGGAGGAACTCACCTACGAAGAAATCGCGGAAGTCCTCGGGATCTCAAGGGCTGGAGTCGGACGTCTGCTGAGTGAGGCGATCGGCAAACTGCGAGAAATGCTCAAAGACGGTGAATGAGAGAGGAGGTCCCGCAAATGAACGGCCAAAACTACCCAAAACAGGAAAATCGGAAGATGGAAATGGAAGCCAAAGATACGGAGATCCGCAAGATGGAAACGCTCCATGAGAAAACCTCCCGGAACGAAAAGTCCGCAGCCGAAGCAGGCTCGAACGAAACGCTCCGCGGCGAAGCTCTCCTCACAGCCATCGCGCTGGGTGAGGCACTCCCGGAAGAATGCGCACAGTTTGAGGCGGAACGGAATGCGGACGGGGAACTTAACGAGAAACTTCTCGCAGAACTCGACGCGATCCGAAAACTGGCGCAGGACCTGACGCTCACGCTTGCGCAGGAACCGCTACCGGAAGAAACGGATGGGACGGAGACTCCGAATGGACAGGAAAATACGATGAAAGGAATTGAAAACATGGAAACTTCGGAAAACACGGAAAGATCAAAAAACACGGAATGCATGGAATCTCCAAAGCAAACCTCGCGAAAACGGCGCGTCCTCACGTTCAGCACGTGCACGGCGGCACTGCTCCTCATCCTCTGCGCGGGATTTCTGATCCTGCCGGAAAGTGCGATGTTCCCAAAAATGGCAGTGAAGCAGGAAATGGCCGCGGCCACAGGGTACCCCGCATCGAGTCTGGAGGAATCAGGTGCGTACTTACCCGCAGACCCCGCACCAGCGATTTCCGAACCCATTGAAGAGATGCCGGAAGACTTGACGGAAGAAATGCTGAAAGAATTTGACGAAGAATTTGACGAAGCAGCAGAAGAAGAAGAAGAAGAAGCCAAAGGATTTGCCGCCGCGTCAGGCTCGGAACCGCCCGCAGCCGTCATTGACCTCCCGTCCGAGGCACGCGTGAAAAGTAAGCGCGCCCGCAGGGCAAACGGCACGAACAGCATGATGATGGGGATGGAAAAGCATGCGGATGCCGTGATGACCGGGGAGTCTCGCAGCATGCCGGCCCCTGAAGCACCAGAAGTCCCCGCACTTGTCCGCCCAGCCCCGACGCCGGTCCCGCGTCCGTACCCGATGCCGGCCCCCTCGCCGTCTGCTCCGCAGTACGTAGACATTCAGGAAAATGAGTTCAAAGATCCTGCTGAAGCCCCCTACTCCACGTTTGGGTTGGACACGGATTCCGCCTCGTATTCGCAGATGCGGACTTTCCTGACCGAAAACGAAATGCTTCCGCCGCGTGAGTCTGTCCGCGTAGAAGAGTACGTCAACTACTTCGACTACGCACTTGAGGGACCGGCCGCCGAGGATGCGTGCCCGCTGCGTCCGCACGTCGAAGTCCGTCCCCATCCGTGGCGAGAGGGACTCCTCATGGCGATGGTGGCGGTCAAAGGACGCGAGATCCCCGAAGAAAAGCGTCCGAAGCTGAATCTCGTCTTTCTGCTCGACGTTTCCGGCTCGATGAGCGACTGGAACAAAATGCCGCTGGTGCGCGACGGAATGTTCCAGCTCCTCGACAAACTGCGCCCGGAAGACCGGATCTCTATCGTGACGTACGCCAGCGACACGCAGATCCGCCTCGCTCCGACCCCCGGAAATGAAAAGTCCGCCATCGAAAAAGTCCTCCTGGAACTGAATCCCTACGGATCGACGGCCGGAGGCGACGGACTTCAGAAAGCCTACGCCCTTGCGCGGGAAAATTTCGATCCGGAAGCCGTCAACCGCATCATCCTCTGCTCCGACGGAGACTTCAATGTCGGCATAACCGACCCGGATGCCCTCAAGAATTTCGTGGAACGTGAAGCTAAAAGCGGCGTTTTCCTCTCCGTGCTCGGTTTCGGGATGGGGAACTTCCACGATGACCGGATGAAGACACTCGCCGCTTCCGGAAACGGAAACTACGCATACGTCGATTCCCGCTCCGAGGCCAAAAAAGTGCTTGCGGACGACCTCGTCGGCTCAATGGTCCCGATCGCAAAAGACGTGAAGCTCCAGATCGAATTCAATCCCGCCCGCGTCGCAGCGTACCGTCTGATCGGCTACGAAAGACGGAAGCTCGAAGACCGCGACTTCCACGACGACCGGAAAGACTCCGGAGAGATCGGTGCCGGACACTGTGCCGTCGCTCTCTACGAAATCGTCCCCGTCGGTACGGAGATCCCAAGCGCCTCACGCCTTGACACGCCGCGCTACGGCAAGAAAACGGACGATGCAGAGCCGGCACAAAACCAGGCGCAGAACCAGGCGCAGAACCAGGCGCAGGACCAGGCGCAGGACCAGGCGCAAATTCCGACGCAGGATACAGGAACTCAAACCGGCACAGAAAAACCGGCAGAGGACGGTCAGCAACTGGAAGAATGTGAGACGGCGCAGGAGTGGTTTTTCGTAAAACTGCGCTGGAAGGAACCGAATGCGTCGGCCAGCACGCTCCGTACGTTCCCCGTGACGTTTGACGCGGAAAAGGAAAAAGAAACGCCGCCGTCGGTCAATTTCCGGCTTGCATCCGGGACGGCTCTCTTCGCCCTGATCCTGCGCGACAGTCCGCACACAGGGTCGGCCAGCCTCGGCACAGTCCTGGATCTGATCCAGCCGGCAATAGATGAAGATCCCCGCCGGACGGAACTCAAGACCCTCGTAGAAAAAGCACAGAAGTTCCTCCGCTAGAGGCGGTCCAGCGAAAAAGATCACCCCAAAAACGCAGAGAATGCCGACGCACGCAAACGTCCGCATTTTCTGCGTTTCCGCTTTTTAAAAAATCTGAAAAGATCTTCTCAGTCTCCTTCGCCGTCCGGTTCCTCACCAAAAACATTCAGCCAGTAGGCCAGATCTTCCCTCGAGGTTTTTTCAGGCTTCTCCTTTGGCTTCGGGACCGGTTTGGAGAGCGTCTTCACGGGTTCAGGCATCCGGTCGTAGAACCACTCATCCGAGTCAAAAAACGTCATCCGCCGACGTCGTGCCGCATTCTGGATCCGATGATCGCTCGAAACGACCGTCCAGTCCGCCTCCCGTTTCTGCGCCAGGATCAGCTCGATGATGTACTCGTCTGCCGTATCGTACCCGCGGGAAAAAACGACCTGGATCCCTTCATAGTGAAACGAATCCGGCAGCATCTTCGGCGGTTCCAGAGCATCAAAAACCACCGTCGTCTGGCGTCGGTACACCTCCGCAAGATCATTGGCCAGCAGTTTCAGAAGAGCATGACGCGCCTCTTCGAGTTTTCCGACCGGCAGAGCACGCCGTCCGCCCAATCCGGGAAGGATCCCCAGTGCGCAGACCATATTGTAGCCGTCGATGATGATTTTCGGCTGAGTGCTCTTCATAAAAAAACAGGTTCATTCGGCAACTGCGTACCGGAAAAATAATGAAAACACGGACAGGTTCGGTGTCTAATGCAAAAAACATCAAACCGCATACAGAGGAAGTCCCTTGGCCTCATTGGAATTATACCACTGGCAGGGGATTCGATTTTTGTGTCGGGCATTCTGGCGACATCGACAACGAATAGTCGACGACGAACAGTTCACGCCTTGTTTCGACTTTCCCTTTATCGTTAAATTCTACAAGATCCTGTCGCCCCAGAACGCCAGGGAGACATCCTGGCAGCCCCCCTCTCTGGCCCAGACGAGCCGCGGGCGGATCAGCGGTTCGTCAAGGCGGCTTGACACATGCCCCCGTTGGTGAGCAAGTTCCCATAGATGGCCAAATACGACGCGTTTGGGGTTGACTGTCTCTACAGCCTTGCGAGTGTCGATCCCACAGCCGGGGAAGAACAGCCACAGGTCAGGACGCCCCCAGACTGTCACGAGTTTCGGTTCCGTGCCGCGTCCGCTGTCGCCTGTATGGTAGAGGATGAAGTCGCCGATCTTGATCTCAAACGCCGTCGTAAAGTCGATCAGTCTGGGATTATGGTCGATGAGTGAAGTGCGGATCTCCACATCCCGGAGCTTGAACGTCTTCACGCCGTGCACAAGACCGCTTTCCTTCGCGCCGTTATTCTCAAGGAAGTTGGAGATGACCGTCTTTCCCGCACCGTCCATCGCATCGTAGAGATCCTGCCGCCAGTGGTCGCTGTGGCTGTGGGTGATGAGCGCAAAGTCGAGCAGCGGAGCGAACTCGACCGCCCGCCGGTGAAAAAGGTCGATGGAGAAAAGCGACTCGCGCGTCTTGACGATGTACCCCATGTTGTACACGCTCCAGACGGCAGGCGTATCGCCCGTCACGACCGTTTCTTTTACCTCCCGCATCACCTTTTCGAATGCCGCCTCCAGCTTCTCCAGCGACACCAGGCCCCGGGTATTGCCGTCGATGAGGTATGCCATGTATTCCTCCGGCGCGACGAGTTCCGTCTCGCGGTCCCATACGGCAATCGCATCCTCGGAAATCTCCTCACCTTGCGTATTCTTGTTTGCCATGATGAACGACATCATCGCCGCCGCTCCGAGCGAACCGATAAATTCACGTCTGTTCATTTTTATCTCCCTAAGTTAGTAAAAAATGGTTCATTCGGCAACTGCGTACCTGAAAAACAATGAAAACGCGGACAGGTTCGGTGTGGAATGTAAAAAAACAACCAACCGGATACACGAGGAAGAACCTTGGCCTCATTGGAATTATACCACAGGCAGGGAATTCGTCAATACCGCATCACTGACATTTCCAGAAAAAAATCAAGATCCTGCCATACAATACAAAACGAAGAGAAGAACCTTAAAAAATGCTCTTCTCTTCGGACTTATTCAAAAAATCGAGTCAATTTGGACGTTTCACTCAGAGCGATCCAGCTTGCATACTTGACTCAACTTAACCGTTGATCTTTTTCGTGATCTCAGCCACCAGCTCGTCTTTGTGGACGCGCCACTGCTCCAGCGTGTCGCGGTCGCGGACGGTGACGGTTCCGTCTTCCAGCGTCTGACTGTCCACCGTGATGCAGAACGGCGTACCGATCTCATCCTGACGGCGGTAACGTCGGCCGACGGCACCTTTTTCATCGTAGAAGGTGACGAAATGTTTCTTCAGTTCACCGTAGATCTCCGACGCCAGTTCCGGCATACCGTCCTTCTTCACGAGCGGGAAGACGGCCGCCTTGACCGGGGCGAGACGCGGATGGAAACGCAGAACGACGCGCTTCGACATCTTGCCGTTTTCGTCCGGGCACTCATCTTCATCGTACGCCTCGCAGAGGAACGCGAGCGTCGCACGGTCCGCACCGGCGGAAGGTTCCACGACGTGCGGAATGTAGCGTTCGCGCGTCTGGTCGTCGAAATAGGAAAGGTCCTTTCCGCAGCCGCGGTGCTTCGGTTTGCCGTTTTCGTTCAATTCGACTTCCAGTTTGCCGTCACGGTTGATCAGCTTGCCTTCCATGTGGCTGCGGAGGTCGAAATCGCCGCGGTGCGCGATCCCTTCCAGCTCGCCGTACTCGCCTTCCGGGAGGAACGGGAACGCGTACTCAATGTCGGCAGTCCCGACGCTGTAGTGCGCCAGCTCTTCCGGATCGTGTTCGCGCAGACGGAGCTTTTCGCTGGCCAGACCGAGCGAAATGTACCATTGGAAACGGCGATTGCGCCAGTATTCGTACCATGCGCGGGAAGAACTGGGAGAGCAGAAGAACTCGCATTCCATCTGCTCGAATTCACGGGAACGGAACGTAAAGTTACGCGGCGTGATCTCATTGCGGAAGCTCTTTCCCTGCTGCGCGATACCGAACGGAACGCGAATGCGCGTGCTGTCCAGAACGTTCTTGAAGTTCACGAAGATCCCCTGCGCGGTTTCCGGACGGAGGAAGGACGCATCATCGTCGCTTCCCAGAGCACCCACGACGGTCTTGAACATCAGGTTAAATTCACGCGGAGCGGTCAACGTGCCGAGATGTTTCGCTTCCGGAGCGAGGACCTGCGAGAAATCTTCGATCTTTTCCAGCGAGATCAGCTCTTCGCCAAAGACCATCTGATCCGCGTCCTTCGCGCGGAGGTTGAAGAATTTCTGAGCACGCGCGTGAATGCTCTCGTCCCAGCTGTCCGCGTTCGGGTCGCCAAGGACGAAGACCTTCTGCCCCTTCGCTTCCACCCAGCGTCCGCGGAGCTGGTCGTAGCGGTAGCGGCGTTTCGATTCCGTGCAGTCCACCATGAAATCATGGAAAAGATCATAGTGTCCAGAGCACTTCCAAACCTGCGGGTGCATGATGATCGTGCAGTCCAGACCCGTCATTTCGTATTTGGAAGGGGCGCCTTCGTCGAGCTTCTGCTCATTGTGCGTCGCGACCATATCCTGCCACCAGGCGTTCTTGACGTTTTTCTTCAGCTCGACACCCAGCGGACCATAGTCCCAGAAACCATTCAGACCGCCGTAGATCTCGCTCGACTGAAACAGAAAACCGCGTTTTTTACAAAGCGCGACCAAATCCTTCATTTCCATGACTTCACTCCCTGCGGATCAAGACGAAACCCGCGTTTTTTTTGAGTCCAAATTCCAGATCTTTCGAAAAACAGGCCGTCGGAAACAGAAAATTTCCAATGGACCAAGCCTTCCCAAAGACTGCATAAAAAAAATCCCGCCTCGTAAAACACGAGGCGGGACTTTCCAGTGGGCATTACTGAACTCGAATCAGTGACCTCCGCGGTGTGAGCACGGCGCTCTAACCAACTGAGCTAAATGCCCAAAAATCTAAATTTACGATTTCGTAAAAATCACTCACACTCTCAATTTTTACAGAGTGAAGTATACACGATTTCCAGATTTCCACAAGGGGGGGAGGGCTTCTTTTTCACAAATTTTCCGATTTTTTCGTCTTTTTTCGCTTTTTTTAGCTTTTTGTTCCGCCCGGTCTCCTGTTTCTCTGAAAAATCCCAACCGCAAAACACGATCAGCCAGCCGTCAATGCGCGTTCTTTCCATTTTCGGGTGAATTCCGCGTAATCTTCCGGCGTATCGATCCCGATCCCCGCCCGTGGGACCGTCCCCACCAGGATCGGGAAGCCGTTCTCCAGAACACGCAGCTGCTCAAGCGACTCGAGACGCTCCAGCTTCGTGCGGGGAAGCGAGCTGATCTTCAAAAGGAAATCGCGCCGGTACGCATAAATTCCCAGATGCTGCCAGAAAATCGGTTCCTCCCGCTGAAGATCCTCCGCCTTCACGCCGTCGCGCGGATACGGGATCAGGCTCCGGCTGAAATAGAGCGCACGGCCTGCCGAGTCGAAAACGACCTTGACGCACGACGGATCGTTCGCCTTTTCCATCGAGCGGATCGGTGCGGCCAGCGTCGCCATGACGGCATTCGGATCATTCCGCATCAGCGCGGCCACCGTGTCTACCGTGTCGCCGAGGATCTCCGGCTCGTCTCCCTGCACATTCACGAAAACGTCCACATCCGGCATTTCACGCGCCACGGCAGCGATCCGGTCTGTTCCGCAGGCGATCTCTTTCCCCGTGAGGACACAGTGCCCGCCAAAACCCTCCACTGCCCGAACGATCTCTTCATCGTCCGCCGCGATCGTGACGCCGTCCGCAAGCCGGGACTGACGCGCACCTTCCCAAACGTGCTGAATGAGCGGTTTCCCCGTCTCGCTGAGCAAAACCTTGCGCGGAAGCCGCGTCGACGCAAGCCGAGCCGGAATGACGATCTGGATCTTCATGAAAAATTCCCCTGAATGAATGAGCAAGGTCCCCGCAGGTCCCCAAAATCAAAAAATAAAACGCCCACAGTATAGTGAAGTTCCCCAAACGAGTCAACCCCGGTTTCTGCCCAAGGCCGCGCAGACGGTCAGGATCCGTACCGGACAGGATGCCGTCAATCCTCCAGCGGCACGCACTCGTACCCCGCCTTTTCCGCGGCTTTCCACACTTTTGATCTCTTCGGCGTACAGATCTTAAGGTTCTGCATTTCGTAAGAGCAACTGCTCCATTCAAAAAACTCGATCTCCGCCTCCGGATTCCGTATCGTGAGCGTCTGCATCGCCGTGCAGCCGCTGAACGCATACTCGCCTACCCACGTGACCGATGCCGGAAGATCGATCGAACGCAGGGACGTGCAGTCCCTAAATGCCCCAGACCCCACGACACTCAAATTCTCGGGAAACGTCACGGATTCGAGTGCCGAGCATCCTTGGAATGTTCCCTCACGGATGATCGTGACCGATGCCGGAAGATCGACCGAACGCAGGGATGAACAGTCCTTAAATGCCCCAGACCCCACGACACTCAAATTCTCGGGAAACGTCACGGATTCGAGTGCCGAGCATCCTTGAAACGCGTAGTCGTCGATCACCTTCGTCCCCACAGGCAGCTTCACCGATTTTAATGTCGTCCGGCCGAAAAATGCAAACGAGTCGATCCTCTGAATTCCTTCCGGGACCTCGTAGTGATCCGACCTGAAACGCTTCGGAGCAGAGTTCAGCACTTTCTCATTCGCAGCCGATAAAATTGCCGGCCGGGTTTCCGCCCAGCATCCCACGATTTCAGAAATAAACGACAAAAAGAAAGGACACAGAAACAGGAACAGGCATCCCCACACCACCTTCTTTCCATCGTTCTTTCCATCGTTCTTTTCATCGTTCTTTTCATCGTTCATTTCATCGTTCATTTTCCCGGCATCCGCCCGCGATTTCGCATCGGAAGGCAAAGGGGTCCCCGGTATCGTTTCCGACGCAGATGAAATTTCCGTCTGCAAAATTTCCGTCTGCGAAACTCCCGTCTGCGAAACTCCCGTCTGCGAAACTCCCGTCTGCGAAACTTCCGTCTGCGAAACTCCCGTCTGCGGTTCGGACGGCGGGAGGGGAGCGGCAGAAGGTCTCAGGAATCGCGGATGGGTCGACGAAACGGGATCCGACGCATTTTTTACGGTACTTTCCCACTCCAGAAATGCGGCTTCCAGCTCATCAAGAAACTCCGTGCAGGTCGAAAAACGCCGCGCGGGACTCGCTGAAAGCGCACGGCGAAAGACGGCGTTCACCTTATGGGGAAATCGCGGATCTTTTGGAATGAACCGGAGTTTCTCGATCGCCAGCTTCACGACGTTCGTTTCAGAAAACGGCAGCGAGCCGCGCAGAAGCTCGTAGAGGACCAACGCCAGCGCGTACTGGTCCGTGCGTCCGTCCTGTTTCTCTCCTTTCATCTGCTCCGGCGCCATGTATCGCGGAGTCCCGGACGAAGAACGCCCCATCGGATCCAGCCGACTGAACGTCTCGGCCTTTTCCTGCACCATCGCCGGCGCAATACGGGCTGCGATGCCGAAATCGATCAGAAGCGGTACGTTTCCGGAGACGTGCTTCATGAACACGATATTCTGCGGCTTCACGTCCCGGTGAACGACACCCATCCGGTGCGCGTGATCCAACGCCTCGGCAATCGGCCGGAGAATAGGAAAGACCCGTTTCCAGTACAGTCCGTCTTCATGCCCGCGCTGCGCCAGAAACCACTCCCGGAGCGTCCCTCCGTCCGCATACGCCATGACGAGAAAATCACCAAGGTCCGGATCCCGAAACCTTCCGTGAAGCGGACAGATGTGCGAGTGATTGAGAGAGGCCGTCAGGTCAAATACACGGCGTACTTCGTTCATTGCGCCTGCATTTCGCTGCAGCTCTCGTGAGAGGATCTTCAGAACGACACTGCGCGTCACTTCCCCGCCGGCCAGTTCCTCCGCGAGCCAGGTCTGCCCCATCCCGCCCTCACCGATCTTCCGGCAAAGACGAAAATTTCGGTACTCGCCAAAGAGCCTGCCCGCACAGAGTTCCGTAAACTGTCCCGGATCATAGTTGACCTCCTCCGGGCACAGTGTATTCAGCGAATCTTCGATCTGCTGAGATCCTGGATCGTCAGACGGCCATTTTTCATTCAGCTCGGACACGATTCCCTAACTCTCCGTCAAAAAAAGAAAAACATCTGGGATTTGCTCGTCCAAATCCACTAAAAAAGTCAAAAATCGTCAAAACACGCACCCAAACCGCCAAAAGCCGAGAGGGGGAATACAGGATCTCCCCCAAGCCCGTTTTCCATTCAGTTCCAGCCCCACAAAAGCACAGCCAGCACTCCGGCCGCCGCAAAAAGCAGGAGCATACAGACGAACCACAGTTTCGGGAATCCCCAGATCAACCCATTTCCGGAAGTTTCTCCCTCTCCGTCTTCCGCCTGATTTTTCTGCGGAACATTCCGAGGACGGCCGGAATGTTTGCTGGATGTATTCCCTTTACTCATCTTGCGGCCCCGGTTTCCCAGCGCAAGGGAAGAGGCACTTTCATCCGGCGTGAAACCAAGATCCAACACGGAATCCCCGCTCGAAGAAGAGGCCGGAATCGGCGGCGGCACCGGAACAGACGGTCTTGCGGGAGGCTGTACCGTAGAAGAAATGCCGGAATTTTCCGAAACAGCAGCCGGAACCGATCCTCCGGAAGCTGCGGGAGGCATCGCCAAAGGAAGCCCTTCCGGTCCCAACGGCCCCTGAGACCGGGCGGCTGTGCGGATCGGCATGATCTCGACCGGTCCTTTTTCCGGCGTTCCTCCTGCACTGTCCTGCCCCGGAGCAGCAACCCGGACCGTCCATCTGCCCGCCGCAGTGCGTCCGGAATCGGAAAGATGCGTCGATGCAGCCGAAATCCCCGTCCCCATTGAAGCGGTGCTTTTCCCGCTCCCCGCAAGCGAAGAGACCGAAGACGGCGAGAGTTTCGGAGCAGGCGGAGCCGCGTGCGTCGGCACTTCCTTCAAAAGAACGACCCCCTGATTTTTCAGACTCTGATCGTATTCCAGCTTCGTCTGCGGATTCAAAAGGCACATCCGGGCCTCCAGGATCTCGGACATGAGTTTCTGCGAGTCGGCCGCGTGCTTTCCGTTCTGGTACGTATAGACGAAAGACATCTGGCGGTCTGCCGCATTAATGATGACCTCGCGGTTCGGCTCAAAATCCTGAAGCCCCAGCAGCGTGTAGTGCGTCAACGGCAAAAATGGAGAAATGCCGAGCCACTCATAGTACGGATCAAATCCCTGCGGACGCAGACGCTTTTTCCCCGCACGGGCGTCCTCCATGCTCTGAAACGCAGAGTCCGCCACAGAATGAAGGCGTTCAGCATCTACTTTTCCTTCCAATGCCTCGATAAACTCCCCGCAGCTGGCAAACCGGTCCGCACGCTTCTTCGCGGTCGCTTTCCTCAGCGCAAGATTCACCAGTTCAGATTGACTTTCGATCGGAAGAAGCTCTTTCGTCAGGATCTGATGGATCAAAATCGACGGTGTCGTGGAAGTGAACGGCAAATGACCGCCAAGCAGCTGGTACGCCAATACGCCGAGCGAATAGAGATCCGAACGCCCGTCTTGAACCGTTCCGTCGATCTGCTCCGGCGACATGTACGGCAAAGTCCCCGAAATGTGATTCGGCAGTGCCTGGTCAAACGAGACCGTCGAATGCCATTCGATCGCCAGGTCAAAATCGATCAGCTTCGCATCCTCCCACTGCGGCTCCCCTCCATCCATGGGGACCATGATATTCTGCGGCTTCACGTCACGGTGCAGGACCTTCTTCCGATGCGCATAGTCCAGTGCCCGTGCAAGCGGACGCAGTATCATCAGCGTCTCCTCCAGCGAAAAAACACGATCCTCCCTCTGATGCTGAAGATCTGCGAGATCCCGTCCGGAAATATAGTCGAGGACACAAAACGCCCCGTAAGCTCCGTCAACGAAAAACGTCAAGGCTGAGCAGATATTCGGATGACGGAGTTTTCGCACAAGATTAAAGGAATTTTGCACCTTAAGAAGCTGTTCAGAATCTCCCAGGAGTTCCGGCGGAACCCTCTTCAGGACGACATCCTGAACCTTCAGATTTCCCTCCATCTCTTCCGCAAGCCACGCTTCCCCCATTCCGCCGCGTCCAAGCAGCTTCACGATCCGGTAGCGCGAAAAAAGAAGGATTCCCGGAAAAATCTGGTTCATCGTCCGGTAGTCGTCAAAATCTGCAGTCGAATCAAAACTGTTCATCGCATTTGGCCAAATCGCTCGAAAAAAACCTGAATCCCCATCTTTATTTTACTAGAAGCAGAGCGATACGTCAAGGGGGTGTTTCGATTTTTTTTGAAATTTGGAAAATTCTTTTTCCTACGTCCTTTTTTCAGTTTTGTTTTGCTGTTTTCCTGCCGTTTCTGCTTTTTTCCGCTCCGGCACTCCTATTTTTCCCATTCCACCACATCCTTTCCGATTTTTTCTTTCCCGCCGTCTCTTTTTTTCTGCTCCTCCCTTGCATTTTTTTCAAAAAATGTTAAGATGAAAATAGAGTGAACTTTCTTTCCGCAATGTCCCCCGGTGCCGGCGAGGTTTTCCGGGAACGCACGCGGTTCCATTTCCCCAATTTATCCGAAAGGCAGACTCATGTACGATAAATGGCTCGCGGACCGGACGCACTGGTTTGACGCATCCGGGATCCGTAAAGTTTTTGACCTTGCCGCCAAACTTGAAAATCCCGTAAATCTTTCGATCGGTCAGCCGGATTTTGACGCTCCCGAAATCGCCCGGGAAGCTGCGGTCGAGGCCATCTCTTCCCGCAAAAACGGCTACACGCCGACACAGGGTGCGGCTCCGCTGCGGACGCTGGTCCAGAAACAGGTCGATGAACAGTATGGCGAAGGCGTGCGTGAAGCGTTCATTACGAGCGGAACGAGCGGAGGTCTTCTTCTGACGCTCATGACGCTGGTAAATCCCGGCGATGAAGTCATCATTTTTGACCCGTTCTTCGTCATGTACGACGCACTGGTCCGGATGCTCGGCGCGAAACCGGTTTACGTCTCGACGTATCCGGACTTCCACATCGACGTGAACAAAGTGGAAGCCGCGATCACGGACAAAACGAAGCTCATCATCATGAACTCCCCGGCCAACCCGACCGGTACGATCGCCAGCGAAGCTGTCTGCCGCGACATTGCGGAACTCGCAGACCGAAAGCAGGTCGCGCTGGTCAGCGATGAGATCTACAAATTCTTCTGCTACGACGGCGAATTCACGTCGCCGGCGAAATTCAGCAAAAACGTCATCGTTTTGGACGGCTACAGCAAATGCTACGGAATGCCCGGATGGCGTCTCGGTTTCGCACATGGTCCGCATGAGATCATCCAGCAGATGCTCAAATTCCAGCAGTACACGTTCGTCTGCGCTCCGAGTGCTCTCCAGTTCGGCGCCATTGCGGCTCTCGACACCGACATGAAACCGTATCTGGATGCCTACCGACGCAAGCGCGACCTGGTCTACGACGGTCTGAAGGACTACTATGACATCGTGAAGTCCGAAGGCGCCTTCTACTCCTTCCCGAAAGCGCCGACCGCTTCCGCCAGTGAGTTCGTAAACCGTGCGATCCTTGAGCGTCAGCTCCTCATCATCCCGGGCAACGTCTTCAGTGCCTGCGATACGCACTTCCGCATTTCCTTCGCAGCAAGCGATGAAACGATCGTGAAAGGTGTGGAGATCCTCGTCGATATGGCGAAAAATGGGTGAGTTTCAGCGGCTAACAGCTAATGGCTAACAGCTAATGGCTAATAGCTAACAGCTAATTTCGTTTCCTTCCCTTTAACCATCCTGAAGAATCATGAAAAAGATCATTTTTTTGACTCTGCTTTTTGTGTTTCTGAACGTCTGTCTCTCACTGACGGCGTTTGGTTTCGAGAAATTCAACGTATGGCCGACGACGCCTCCGAACTATGAAGAAGGTCAGGCGATCCCGGTCCTGGAATGGTGGGCACCAGAGAACAAAACGTCGAATGCGTGCATCATCATCGCGCCGGGCGGTGCGTATTATGGTGTTGCGTACGACTATGAAGGCATTCCTGCACGCGACTATTTCCTCTCGAAAGGCGTGACTGTCGTCATGCTGCGCTACCGTGTTCCGCGCCCGAAGAAGATGCCGAAACATCAGTCTGCCTGGCAGGACGCGCAGCGGGCGGTGCGTTTCGTGCGTTCCAATGCGGAAAAATGGGGCATCGACCCGGAAAAGATCGGATTCATGGGCTTTTCCGCAGGCGGACACCTGACGCTCATGACCTCCACGACCAGCCAGACTCCCGCATACGAGCCTGTCGACGAACTCGATCAGGTTCCGTGCCACGTGAATTTCGCGATCCCGGTCTACCCGGCGTACGTGCTTCAGGACGGAGCCAACGGCGAGAATAAAGGGAAGGGGAATGATTCGGAATTCGTCGCAGACTTTGCGTTTGATGCGAAGACCCCGCCGATGTGCCTGATCCACGGCGACGGCGACGGCTACTCGCCCATGGGATCCGTTTTTGTGTACCATAAACTCCGCACGATGAACATTCCGGCCGAGCTTCACGTTTTCGCGCTCGCGAACCATGCGTTCCGGAACTGCAAGCCGGAAGACCCGATGATGTTCTGGAAGGACCGCGTTTACGCCTGGATGAGAGTCATGAAACTGACGGACTGAACCATTTTTCGGAATCGGCAGAAGCCCAATGCTTCGATCGAAACGGGGAGTCTTCACGGCTCCCTGTTTTTTTGGTTCCTCCGGCCGACAACGGAGTACCGATTCCGCCCCAGCAGCCCAAGACGGGGAGCTCGAACGTGAAGTTTTTCGGATTTTTTACGGATGACGGGTTGACTTTTTCGCACAGCCCGAGTATAATGAAGGCTGGTTTTTTCGTAGAAATTCCTGATGTCCGCTTTTTCGGACGCTCACCTTTAACGCCCGGTCTGTCTGTCCATGAAAATGAACCCCGTTTTCCATATCGTAACGCACACTGCACTTTCGTTTCGGAGCCTGTGTCGGATGCGTCAGAGGCATCTGATGAATCTGACGAGCCTGCTTCTTTTGGCCTGTTCGTCAGGTTTCGGAATGCTCTCCAAGCCGGTCTTGGCAGAATCGCCGGTCCCAAACAGTACCCTGTTCGCGGATTCGGCTCCCGTTCCCAAAAGTGAACCGACGGCAAACACTCCGGAAATGAAGAAAGAAAAAGAAGCCGCGTCGTATCTCGGCCCCGAAACGATGCTTTTTGTTTCGGAAGAGGAACTCTGCGTCATGGAAATGGACGCGAAACGGCTGGATTTTTTCTCTCTTGAGTCGAAAAAAACGACCCATTCGATCCCGCTGGCGCAGACGCCCAACCAGATGATTCGATCCGGAAACCGTCTTTTCATCGCGTGCGGATCTCTGAACGGCGAGGTGGCCGAGATCGATCTGGCGGTACGGAAGATCGTGCGCCGCTGGACCGGGATCCACTCACCGTGGGGACTGGCCTGCTCTGCGAAACGGGATCTGCTTTACGTCGGACGGCGTTTCCATAGCGACGTTCTGATCCTGGATCTTGCACAGTCTGGGAAAACCGGTGAGACTGCCGTACCAGGCGGAACTTCGAAAGCAGACGCAACGGCGATCCCATACGAAACCGTCCTGAAAAACCGGCTCACGGTGGTCCGCGAGCCGGTCTCGATGGCGATCCTGCCGGATGAATCTCAGGTCTTCATCGCGAATCTCCTCCCGCTCTCCCGCTCCAACGGCGCGACCGTTTCATGCTGTTTCAGCATCCTGGACACAGAGTCAGAAACCGTCACGCACCGCCAGCTCCCAGACGGCTGCGGCAGTCTGCGCGACATCACGGTCTCCCCGGACGGACAGTACGTCTTCATGGTCCATACGCACGGAAATCACCGGACCATCACCTCCCAGCTCTTTGGCGGCTGGACGAATCGGAACGGCTTCACGATTTTCGACCGAAAACGGAACGGGACCTGCACGTACCTGATCGACGACTTCCAGCAGGGACTCACGAATCCATGGAGCATCCGCGTCTCCCCGGACGGTAAACTTCTGGCGATCGCCGTTGGAGGAAATCGGGAGATCGGTTTCGTCAGCATCAAAGAACTCATCGAACGCATGGACCGCGACATGAACACGACGAGTCCGGATTTCGTTTTCTTCTTCGGCGTGGGGTCCTTCTCGCCGACGCTTACGCGGGTGAAAGTCCCGGAACTCTCCGGAATGCACGCATTGGCGATGAGCGAAACGAAGACCGTCGTCGGCGGATACTTCAGCGATACGCTCGCCGTTTTTCCTCGGATCAACGCTCCGGAACGTATTCAGATCGCCGCCAACGGAATGAAATGGCAGACGGCACTCGGTCTGACGGAAACGAATCCGGAGATCGTGCCTCTTGGACCGCCGCCGGTCATGGACTCCGTGCGCCGCGGAATGAAAGATTTCTTCGACGGAGAACGTGCACTGGAGCACTGGCACTCCTGCGTTACCTGCCATCCGGATGCCCGCGTGGACGGCATGAACTGGGACCTGCTCAACGACGGCGTCGAAAATCCGAAAAACTCCAAGAGCATGCTCCTCGCCCACTTCACGCCGCCCAATATGATCACTGGAGTGCGCGAAAACGGCGAGACCGCGACCCGAGCAGGCTTCATCCACATTCATTTCAAGGAAATGACGGAACCGGAATACCGTGACGTCGACGAGTACCTCAAGGCACTGGAACCCGTTCCGGGCATCGCGCTGAATCCGGACGGTTCGCTCACGGAAGCTGCACGGCGAGGAAAGCGTCTCTTCTTCAGTCCGAAAACAGGATGCTCAAGCTGCCATCATGGCAAGTACTTTACCGACATGAAGATGCACGATGTCGGGACGCAGAATGAAGAAGATTTCGATGGTTTCTTCGACACGCCGACGCTCATCGAGACCTTCCGGACCGCTCCTTACCTCCATGACGGACGCTATCTGACGCTCGAGGAACTGCTCTGGGAAGGCCGACACGGGGAAACCGACGGGATTTTCGAGAAACTCAGCGAGCAGGACCGCGCCGACCTGATCGAGTACCTCCTCTCGCTCTGATTCAAACGCGCAGGCAGTCTGCTGGTCTGAAATTTCAGATACGGAAAACCGGAAAAGTACAAAAAATACGCAAAGCACGAAAAAACAGGAATTCAGTTTTTTCGTGCTTTCTCATTGGCGCCTTTCGGCATCTCCAGCGTTGGACCTCAGACGTTGGATCTTTGGGGACTCCAAAGCGGCTCAGATCTCCTGGATCTCAAAGCCGGCATCTTCGACCGCATGAATGACGTCTTCCGGAAGAGCCGGACCGAAAACGACGGCCAGTGATTCCGACAAGCTAACGTTTACGTCTTCCACTCCGGAGACGGAACGGATCGATCTTTCCACGAAATTCCGGCAATGATTGCACGTCATGCCGTTCACGCGGTAGTTTCGAACCTGGGAAATATTTTCGCTCATTTCTTTTCCTTTCATTTGAGGATCCTGGGATCGATTTTCCAGGGAGAGTACGGGATCGGAGGCCGCCGACACGGTAGAATCGGCAGATGTAGCCTCAAAAGACGCGGAACCGGCCAAAATTCGGGAACGCCTCCGGATAGAAAACGCACCGTCCCGGCGAAAGATCAGCGCATTGAGGAGCAAAAGGCCCAAAAGGGCCGCACATGCCGCCTTCCACCACGCAATTCCGCCGCAGCAGCACGCAGGATCCGGAGCCGTCGAGAAATTCAGCGTAAACCATTCCGGCGGACAAAGCAGGTCAATAGCCAGGCCGGAAGCGATCGCCCCCAAAAAGATGGCCGAAAGATAAATGGCGAGCGTTTTCCGTCCAAGGACCTTCCCCACGATGAGCATTGCGGCCGCATTTGTCGCCGGACCGGCCATCAGCAGGACGAAAGCCGCTCCGGGAGACACGCCTTTCGCGATGAGTGCCGCCGCGATCGGAATGGACCCGGTCGCGCAGACGTACATCGGAACGGCCAAAAGAAGGATCGCGAGCATTCCGAAAAGCGGAGTCTTTTCCGAAAGCGACGCCAGAAAACCGTCAGGAACCAGCACGGTGATCCCGGCCGCAACGGCCAGACCAAGTGTGAGCCACTTCCCAATGTCCTGCATCATTTCAACGAAACCGTAGTGCAGCGCGATACTGATTTTTCGCAAAAAAGACGCTCCGCACAGTGTATCCGACGCCGAACGATTTTCGTCAGCGCATTCCGGCGAAGGTTCCGGTAAAGCATCTTCCGGAATCAAACAGTTCACGAGCGTCCCGCCAAGGATCCCGGTCAAAAATGCCGCCAGCGGCCGAATGACCGCAAAGGGAAGTCCAAGAAGTGCCCACGTCGCGAGGATCGAATCGATGCCGGTCTGGGGAGTCGAAATGAGGAACGAGACAGAGGCTCCGCGCGACGCACCGTCTTTCCGAAGCCCCATGCCCGTCGGGATCACGCCGCAGGAACAGAGCGGAAGCGGCACTCCAAGCATCGCTGCCCAAAAAACGGAACGAAAATTCCGTCCCGAAAGGAATCGGCGATAGATCTTCCCCGGTACGAAAACGTGCAGGACTCCGGCCGCCAAAAAACCAAAAAGAAGCCAGGGCGCCATCTCCAAAAGAAGCGCCAGAAGTGCATGAAGAAATGCAGTCAGTGCATTCATGGGAAAATTCCCTCAAAAAAATCTGCCGAAGGGGTCATTCCGGCCGATACGTCTTTTTTTATTTCCCGAACTCAAAATTCCTCGCGTCGAAAAATTTTCAGGTTTGGAAATTCCGCGCCGTTTGAAATTCCACGTCAGGAAATCGTGTGGACGGTGTGCATCAAAAGCGAAAGCGCGACGTTGACCAGTCTCTGATTCGAAGAACCGCGAAACCGAGTCTGGTAGCTGCGGAGTTCCTGCATAAACGGGCCATCCACGATAATGTCCGACTCCGCGATCAGGGAATTCCACTCCGGACGATGCGCCTCGATCAACTTCTCAAACGTCCAGCCGGAGTACGTCACGACATCCAGCCCAAGCCGATGGCATTCCCGCGCAATGGGCAAAAGTTCTTCCGCCTGCAGGAACGGCTCGCCGCCGGAAAACGTTACGCCGGAGAGAAGCGGATTCTTTCGGATCTGCTCCAGGATCTCCTCGGCACTCATGAGCGTCCCGCCCTGAAGACACTGCGTCTGCGGATTATGGCAGCCAGGGCAATGATGAGGGCATCCCTGCGTAAAGATCACGAAGCGGATCCCCGGTCCGTCCGCGATCGATTCCTGAATAAGTCCGGCAACTCGAATCATTTTGTCTTTTTCCCCTAATTTCAAAACGAATCTCTTTTCGTGTTCCCCAATGATATTTTCCATAAACGGCCAGTCACCGCCTGCTCGGTCGGTCCATCAGCCAGTTCTGTCGGTCCATCAGCCAGTTCTGTCGGTCCATCAGCCAGTTCTGTCGGTCCATCAGTTCTGTCGGTCCATCAGTTCTGTCGGTCCATCAGTTCTGTCGGCCCATCAGTTCTGTCGGCCCGTCAGTTCCCGTCCCGCAGGGAATCTCCGTGCAGAACGCGTTCATCGACTTCCGTCCGTTTCGCATCATTAAAGCGGTCCAGCGTACCGACGAGGTAGCCGGTGATGCGGCGGATGCGCTCAAACGGCACGTCCCCTTCCGTACGGCCGCATTTCGGGCAGACGTCATGAATGACGCCATTGAATCCGCATACCGGGTCGCGGTCTACCGGATGATTAATGGCCCCGTAGCCGATCCCCGCCTTCCGCATCGCATGAATGACCTGCTCGAACGCTTTCGGATTCTGCGTCAGATCACCGTCCAGCTCGATGTACGTGATGTGCCCAGCATTCGTCAGTGCATGATACGGCGCCTCAAGCCGGATCTTCTCAAACGCACCGATCGTATGGTAAACCGGCACGTGGAAGCTGTTCGTATAGTACTCGTGGTCCGTGATTCCCGGAATCAGCCCGAAACGCCGCCGGTCCATTCGCAAAAAACGTCCGGAAAGTCCCTCGGCAGGCGTCGCGAGAAGCGTGAAGTTCAGCTTCATTTCTGCACTCTTCCGATCCATGAAGTCGCGCATGAATCCCACGATCTTCAGTCCCAGTTCCTGCGCCTCGGCACTCTCACCGTGATGGACCCCAATGAGGGAACGCAGAGTCTCTGCCAGGCCGATGAATCCGATCGAAAGCGTCCCATGCTTCAACACTTCCCCGATCGTATCGTCTTCGCCGAGTTTCTCGCTCCCCAACCAGACCCCCTGCCCCATCAGGAACGGGAAATTCCGCACTTTTTTCGACGACTGAATGGTGAATCGCTCCAGAAGCTGGTCCGCACAGAGTTTCAGTTTGCGTTCCAGTTCCTCAAAGAACCACTTCTGGTCCCCTTTAGCGCGAATGGCGATACGCGGAAGGTTGATGGACGTGAAGCTCAGATTGCCGCGGGAATACGAGATCGCATTTTCCGGATCGTAAACGTTCGCCGCAACACGCGTTCGGCATCCCATGTACGAAATTTCCGTTTCGGGACGCTTCGGATCGTAGAGACTCAGATTGAACGGCGCATCCTGGAACGAAAAGTTCGGAAAAAGCCGTTTCGCACTCACACGGCACGCAAGACGGAACAGATCGTAGTTCGGTTCGCCCGGCGCGGTGTTGATCCCTTCCTTCACGCGGTAAACGTGGATCGGAAAGATCGGCGTCTCGCCGTTTCCCATCCCGGCTTCATGCGCAAGAAGGACGTTTTTCGTCACCATCCGTCCTTCCGGTGACGTGTCCAGACCATAGTTGATCGACGAAAACGGAGTCTGCGCTCCCGCACGGGAATGCATCGTGTTCAGATTGTGGATCAGAGCCTCCATCGCCTGATACGTCGCTCGGTCCACTTCCTTCAGAGATTCGGAAAGCGCGAATTTCTGTGCCTTTTCAATGACGCTCCCCAAACCAATCTTCAGCCCGCTTTCCGACACACTTTCAGCAGCACGATCTCCAGCCTTTTCGAGGATCCGGCTTCGCAGTTCCATGCAGAACGCCGAATTCTCTTCCAGCTTCAAAGAGAAACCGTCTGCGAGGATCTCTTTGCACAAAACCTCTGCGTCCAGCCCCGCCGGAAGATCTTCAGCCAGAAGCGTCAGGGCTTTACCGAAGTTTTTGATGAAGAATTTCTGGAATGTCCGCGTGACTCCGGGAGCGAGCGCGTAGTCAAAGTTCGGGATGCTCTGCCCGCCGTGCTGGTCGTTCTGGTTCGCCTGGATCGCGATGCAGGCCAGTGCCGCGTAAGACTGAATGTCTTTCGGTTCACGCAGCTCACCGTGCCCGGTCCCGAAACCATTTTTGAAGAGACGCAGAAGGTCGATCTGGCAGCAGGTCGTCGTCATGGCATAGAAATCCATGTCGTGAATGTGGATATCTCCGTCTTCATGCGCCTGTGCATGTGCCGGGTTCAGAATATGCGTCAGACAGAACTGCTTCGCCCCCTCCGAACCGTACTTGAGCATCAGCCCCATCGCCGTGTCGCCGTTCACATTCGCATTTTCGCGCTTGATGTCGCTCTCTTTCGCATCTTTGAACGTGAGGTCTTCGTAGGTGCGCATCAGGCGGGTATTTCGCTCACGGATCCGTGTTCGTTCCGCACGGTAAAGGACGTACTTTCGGGCAGCATTTACCTTCCCGGCCTCCATCAGAACGGCTTCGACGGCATCCTGGATCTCTTCGACTCCCGGTTCCGCCTCCGGCCCCATCGCCTGGATCTTCTGCGTGACCCGCATTTCCAAACGTCCCAGCTCATCCGCAGAAACAGCTTCTTCCGCCGCCTGGAATGCTTTCTGCATCGCGCTGCGGATCTTCTCCGGATAGAAAGGCACCCGCCGGCCGTCGCGTTTCAGGATGAACTGAAAAAACGGGAACGCACGTTCCGCGTTTCCGGAGAATCCTCTCTGGCTGTTTTGCGCAGACGTACCCATTCCCATGACGGCCTGTTTATTCATCGTTCTCCCCAAAATATCTGAAATACTCTAAAACCCCCAAGAGTCCACAAAAATCCCCATAGTATCCGAGACCGGACTGTTTCCATGAGAAAAAAAGGAACTCCCCCACAAAACAAAAAACGACTGAAATCCTGAAAAAAAACGGAAGCGGCGGTACGCTACTCAAAATCTTTCCACGAAAGGCTGGGCTGGATCCCTGAATTGTTCTGGTACTTCCCGCTGACGTAATTCTGGAAATCCCCCTCCACCGTATGATAGTAGATCTGGCAGATCTCCATTCCCGGATAGACCCGGATCGGCATGATCGCATGGATCTCCAGCGTCCAGTACCCTGCAAATCCCACGTCGCCGAAACCGGCCGTCACGTGCACACAAAGTCCCAGACGCCCCATCGAGGAACGCCCTTCCAGCATCGGTACAAAACCGTCTGTCCGGGTGAATTCCACCGTCCGCCCAAGATAAAGCACCCCCGGTTCAAGGACCATTCCTTCTTCCGGAATGCGAAGGATCTCGTAAGCATTCGCTTTTTTCACATCAAGGACAGGCTCCGTATAGACGAGCAGTTCATCATGAAGACGCAGATTGTAGCTGTTCGGATTGAGCTGCTTCTCAGAAAATGGATCGATCTGGATCTTCCCGCTCTCGACCTCTTCACGGATCTTCAAACCTGAAAGAATCATGCGCCGAAATCCTCCGAAAAAACAAAACATCAAAACTACAGAGAAAAACGCGTTCCGAAAAATGCAAAAGCTGCAAAAAAATCAGAACAAATACGCTTTTCAGCCGACACTCTGCTCTACAGAATCTGCTTCGCCGCAAGCAAAGCATCCCCTCCAAAGCACAGATCCAGCCGCCGTCCATCGCAGCGGCAGGTCTCATGAGGCTGGCAGGTCTTCTGACTCCCGGCGATCCGCGTCCGCCTTCTCGACGAGCTCTTCATTCATTTCTCCGCACCGTCAATGGCTTTTCAGATTTGGACGCTTCTGTTCCGGATACAGCGGCGAGGACCGTTCCGGCCTTTGACCGGATTCCCTGTTTCCAGATATTGTGCATTATTGCACCAACCCCACAACGTCTAGTATTCTACCATGATTTTGTATTTTGTCAAGTGCAACCGGACCGAAATTCTCGAAAATTTCCAAAAACTCATTCCGAAAAAATGTTTCCCTTCCTCCCGATCCTCCTAAAAAGAAAAAATAGGAAATTCAGGAAATATGAAGAAAAATCCCCCGGGTACTCCTTTCAAAAAAACGCAACTTGTGGTATGATGGGTTCAGTTTCGCGAAACGGATTTTCAGGGTGAGCCTCAGCCCGATGGACTCGTCTTCGGTACGGTCATTCCGGTTTCGCATCCAACCTTCATCGATCCGTCAATTCTGATCGATCCAACCTTCAATCAAGGAGTTTTTCATGAAAAAAACCATCCTCTCTATCGTGTCGGCTCTCGTGCTGACCTCAGTCTCCGCTTTGAACGCAGCGGAATGGAAAAGCGGCATTCAGTGGGTCGAACCGCCGGTCGTAGATCCGGGTCCGGAAACCGCTCCGGCCAACGTTCCCTCCGACGCGATCGTCCTGTTTGACGGCAAATCCATGGACGCGTGGGAAAACGGCCAGAACTGGCCCATCAAAGACGGCGCAGTCTACTCCGGCCGCGGAATGGTCGTCTCGAAACAGAAATTCGGTTCCGTTCAGCTGCACGTGGAATTCGCGACGCCCGCCGAAGTGAAAGGGCACAGTCAGGGACGCGGAAACAGCGGCGTCTTCTGGGGACCGTATGAAGTCCAAGTCCTCGATTCCTACCAGAATCAAACGTACTTCGACGGCCAGTGCGGCTCGATCTACAAGCAGAATCCTCCGGCGGTCAACTGCTGCCGTAAGCCCGGCGAATGGCAGTCCTACGACATCATCTTCATGCGTCCGGAATTTAATGAAAAAGGCGAAGTCGTCCGTCCGATGTACGTGACCGTCTTCCAGAACGGTATCCTCGTCCAGAACCATCTCCAGGTCAAAGGCGAGACCTACTATCATCTGAAGCCGTTCTACACCGCGCACGACGCCAAGATGCCGATCCGTCTCCAGGATCACGGCAACCCGGTCCGTTTCCGCAACATCTGGGTCCGCGAGATCGCCGATACGCCGGTCCAGCCCGTTCAGGAAAATTCTCCCGTGAAACCGTTTGAAGTCTTCGGTTCCCAGGAGTAAAGTCCCGACCTCGAAAAAAGTCCAGGTCCTGGAGTGCCAGGGCTGGACTCTTTTTCCTGCATCCTTTCAATTTTTTCTCATTCGTGCCGCAAACGTTCTTTTGGAATCCGGCAGCAAACGTTCTCAGAACCGCCGCAGATATTTGTTGGGGACCGTAAAAGAAAAAAATTGATCGACAGACTGATTCAGAATATTCAACGACCGATCGAGACTCTCAGTCTCTTTTATTTTTCCTGCGGTACTCTCCCATCGTCAGCCCGAACTGTTTTTTGAAGAGCTGACCGAGGTGATTCGCGTTCTCGAATCCGAAGGAAAGCGCGATCTCATTAAAGGGAAGTTCCGTTTCTTCCACCAGACGGCAAATGTTCCGCATCCGGACGCGCTTGATCTCTTCCATGATGGAATGCCCGACGGCTTTCTTGAATCGTTCCTGCGCAGAGCGTTCCGAAACAGGAAGAGCTTCCACGATGTCGGAGACCCGAAGATTTTCGCCTCTGGAAATGCGGATAAGTTCCAGGATCTGCACGACGAGGCGGTCGGAGACCTGGAAAAATTCGGTAGAATTGCGCGAAACGATCCGGATCGGGCGGTAGGTCATTTCACCGGTCGGCACTTTGCCGTGCATCATTGCATCAAGAGCTTCGCCGCACAGCCTTCCGGCACGTTCCCAGTCGATCTCGATGCTGGAAAGCGACGGGTAGGACATTTCGCAGACAGGCAGGTCGTTGTCGACGCCAAGTACCGCGACATCGTAGGGCACCGGGATCCCCGCACGCTGGCAAACCTCTAAAACCTGACGTCCGCGAAAATCGTTGGCCGTAAAGACCGCCGCAGGTTTGGGAAGTTCTTCCAGCCAATGCTGAAGCTCTTCGCGCCGGGAAAACCAGTCCGATGCAGGAACGTCTTCCGAACATGCAGATGCCATGTTTTCCGGGTATGTGGAGGTTCCTTCACGAAACTGTGAAACACTGAAACCGCGTTCTTTCAGTGCAGAAACGAATGCAGATCTGCGTTCTTCGCACCAGCAGACATTCCGCGAATAGGGCACGTATGCAAACTTCCGAAACCCTTTTTCGAGAAAGTATTCTGCCGCCATTTTCCCGATCGCAGCATTATCGCACCGAACAAAAACCGGTCCCAAAGGCGAATCCGGCCGATGGCATCCGGAAAGATCCTGCGCAATATCCCGAGCCAGAAGGACCGTCGGACAGCGTTTCGAAAGGATCTCATGGAGCGACTCCATATTGGGAATATGTGCCAGAATGCCGTCTCCGTCCCAATTTTTCAGCGACGACGGATCTACTTCGCTGTGCGTTTTCGACACAAAATTCACGTTCCATGGTGAATTGAGCCGAATATACTGCGTAAAACCGCGCAGGATCCCCCTTGCCGACTCGACCGCCAGGTCAAAAAAGACCGCGACCTCCGGACAGGAAAGGGATATTCTGGATTTTTCAGGATCGGACGGCAGCATGCCAAAACTCTCAGAAAGAAAAAGCAGACAGAAACCGAAGTCTCTGTCTGCCTTGGGTCAATGACTCAAAACGGAAAAACTAGATAGCTTCGTAGCCGTTCTGGTAGGTCGGCTTGACGAGGGATTCCAGACGCGCTTTGTCTTCCGGATCGTTCGTGATCTGCATGGTCTTCGCATCCCATTCCACTTTCGGACCCATGACTTCCGGTTTGGAAGCACCCCAAACGGCCAGGTTACCGAGAAGGATGGTCTCGGTGAGCGGACCGGCATAGTTCGGGAAGTTGGACCAGCAGCGTTCCGGTTTGCCGTCTTTGATCGCACTGACGAATTCACCAAAGTGACCGCCATACGGGCCAGCGTATTTGTCTTCGGCTTTGAGCTGTTCGCGAGCTTCCGCCAGGTACTTTTCTTCGGTCGCTTTGTCGATCGTGCCGAGCAGATCGCGGTCCTGACCGTAGTCGTTCATGGAGAAGAACTTGCCCTTGTCGCCGATGAGGAGCAGACCGGAACCTGACGGCTGCTTGCCTTCGAGAATAGCCGGGTCCGGACGCTGACCGCCGTCCATCCAGGTGAATTTGAAGCCCGGACGCCAATCATTGGCCGGGAATTCAAACGTGATCTTGGACCATTTCGGCAGGGAGTCGTAATTGTGTCCGGAGGTGATGGCCTGGACCCATTTCGGATCTTTGATGTCGAGTGCAGCGAACGCCACGTTCACGGTATGGCACGCCATGTCGCCAAGAGCGCCGGAACCGAAGTCCCACCAGCCGCGCCACGCGAACGGATCGTAGGCACCCTGAACGAACGGACGCATCGGAGCGGTACCGATCCATTTTTCCCAGTTGAGATAATCCGGAACCGGAGCTTCCTGACCGCGTTCACCGCCCTGCGGCCAAACCGGACGGTTGGACCAGACGACGACTTCTTTCACGGTGCCGAGAAGGCCATTGCGGATCATGCGGGAGCTTTCGCGCAGTCCGTCACCAGCGGATCCCTGGTTGCCCATCTGGGTCACGACGCCTTTTTCTTTGGCGATCTCACCAAGACGGCGGGCTTCGTAGATCGTACGGGTCAGCGGCTTCTGCGTGAAGCAGTGCTTGCCAAGTTTCATACCGGCCGCGGCAATGATCGCGTGCATATGGTCCGTCGTGCTGACGGTGATGGCGTCGATCTTGTCGCCCATCTTGTCGAACATTTCACGGTAATCTTCAAAAGCTTCCGCGCCCTTGAAGCGTTTGCCGCCTTTGAGCTGATTGCGGTTCGTATCCGTGTAAGCCACGACCTGACCGAAACGGTTCGCGTCGTTCGAGTCACTGGAACCTTTGCCGCCAATACCGACGCAGCCGAACGTCACTTTTCCGTTCGGAGATTCGTTGGCCATCAGGTCACTCAGGATCAGGGTAGAAGCACCAGCGACAGCCGTGGTGCGCAGGAAATTACGGCGATTGGTTTTCAACATTCTGAAACTCCTTGATTAAAATGGTAGGATGCGGCACAAACCGCTCTTGAAAATCGGCGGGAGATGCAGGGCATACCCCTTTCGTTTTCTATAGCATACACTTAAGTATCGTTTTATGCAAGAGTGGGGAGGAACTTTTTTTCCGAAATTTCCAAAAAATTCCCAAAATTTTTCCAAATTCTTAAAAAAAACACCATTTTCTCACAACAAAAAGGGCAATCTGGGGAAATTTTACCCCCCATTTTCAGATTCTGCGGGGGAATTATTTCGCCCACGAGGTCTCATTTTTATCCCTTCACTATCTCCGTCCGTTTTTTCTCCCCATCCCTTAAAAAATACGCTGCGGCCGCGAAATACACACAGCGCGAAAGAGAGTGCACTAAAGAAGAATGCAGCGGAGGGCGGTTTCTGCTCAGTAATTTTATTGTGAAGGATTCACTATCTGCGGCTGAGGATCTTGGAGAGTTTCTGACATTCCCAGAGATGAGGCAGCGAATATATGATGAGATATAGGATGTACAGATACCGCCGGCAGACACGCTCAAATAACAAAACAAAGAGACCGTGTGAGGGGCTTTCTTGTGTGAGACACATATCTCCATTTTTCTGCAGATCTCTAAATAAATTTTCAGCCCCCCTTGCTTTTATTTTCGTTTGAGTTACACTGAAAAGAAAAGGTGCGTTTTCCCTGAAATTTTTCCCGATTCAGAGGCGTTTTATGACAATGAATCCAAAGTCCAATAAGAGTATCCGATACCGTTCACTGCGCATGGAGTCTCTGGAGAAACGGGAGATGCTTTCTGCGGCGCCGATCGATGATACTTATACGCTGGAGACCGGCGGAACGCTCATTTATCAGGTCGTGGAGAATGAAACGAAAAACGCGGAAACTTCTGCGAATATTGGCGGCAGAGACATCAGCGGCGGTGCACCGAACAATGTTTCGTTCGAGCGGCCCGAGTGAAAATTGTAAAATATGAAAATTGTAAATCCAGTTTATGTTTTGAATTTTATATGGATGATGGATTTTTAGGAAAAGACGATCATATCTTTTTTCCTGAAGATATTAGGGGACGGTGGAAGTAAAAGATGTTGACATTCCTATTAAAAAGATTGTGGCAGCTAAAAGTTGATATTATCCTTTTGTGGGGTTGTATTTTCCTTGTTTGTTATATTATATCGCTTTGTTCAAATGGCAAAATTTCACGAAAAGTATTAAAATGTTATATCGGTGTAATAACATCTCTTGTAATAGGAATGGGGCTGTTTCGAATTTTCCAAATAGGAGAACCCTATGCTGGTGCTGCATTTTTTTATTTGAGTATCCTGTTAACAACTGGTTTTGGTGTGGCACTTTGGCTTCTTCCGGTTTATTTGCATGATTTATTTTTTTTCAATAAGCCGAAAGTGAAAAAAATCGGACTTTTGTATTTGTTTGGAGGATGTGGAATTGTTGGTTTTTTGTTATTCCCTGCGAATTATTGCGATTCAGCGTCCATCTTTCGTCAACCACAAATTCAGGCTTGGGTAGAAGAAGAAGGGGGATTCTGTGCAGTCGATTCAAGAAGATTTGTAGTTGTTATCGATTTGTCCGAAACCGTAATAGATTGGACTAATGAAATAAATATGCTCCGATATATTCACGCCATAGAATTGGGGGTCAGTCGAACGTCTTTTGATTCTCAGTCACTTAAAGCAATTGCCTCCCATAGTGATAGAAGTTTGCGGAAATTGGATATTTCATTCACTTCTATTGGGGATAAAGATTTACCGGTTTTGTTGGAATTTGAACAATTAAAGCAACTTTTAGTGTCAAAGGGACAGTTTTCTGAAATGGCACTATCCAAATTACAAGAGCATAAAATAAATATTTACGTGCAGTTTGATTGATTTGAATTTTGGGGTATTTCAGTATAGATAAGTTGGGCTGATTAAATCCCCTCAAAAAATTTTTTAACAATGTGCCAAACTTTCATTTCCGCCTTATTAAATTAAATATAGTGGAAGATTTAACTGAAATGATTATGACACAAAATAGCCAAATTTCACGATTGCAACAACCTCTTTCGTTTTATCCTTCACGACTGAGGCAGGGACAGGGGGACGCCGTTTTTATCAACATCCAGTTGTCCCAAACCTGCTACTTCGGGTGGGATAGTGTGGAGAAATACGGTGAATTTCTCTATTCCTACAACGCGAACAATGCCGTCAGCTCCATCACACACAGCAACGTAACTGGAAGTCAAATCGTCAAACACAGTTACACATATGACGAAACCAACAACATCGTCGAATACCTCAACTCCATCGACGGCCAAACGTCCTACGACTATGACTTCCTCGGCCAGCTCATTAGCGCGGACCACGCCAATCAAACTGACGAATCGTACGTTTACGATTCCAATGGCAACCGTATCACCGCCAACGGCGACACTTACACGACCGGCGATAATAACGAACTGACCAGCGACGGCACGTGGACATACACTTACGATGCAGAAGGAAACCGGATTTCCAAAACCAATTCCACGAACCGCGAACTCTACACGTGGGACCACCGCAACCGCCTGACCACAGTCACAAAACAGACTTACGATACCACAACCGCCACTTGGACCACGATTCAAATCGTAGAATACGCCTATGACTACAACAACATCTGGATCCGTAAAACTGTCGACACAAATGGCGATGGAACCGCAGATTCCAAATCAATATTCATCCCCGAAGCCTATCAAACTGCCGTTCAACTTGACGACACCGACTTGACGGACTCCGCCG
>JAGBAA010000075.1 GCA_017939795.1 Thermoguttaceae bacterium | reverse complement strand
TGAAACGAAAACAAGTCAGACATCCGGGATCTTCAAATGTTTCATTAAATAAGGTAAAACCATGAAAACAAACACAACGAAACTTCGTCACGCACTCACCGCGTTCGCCATGACCGGTGCGATACTCGCGTTTTCCGAGCTTTCCGCGCAGAGTCTTCAGGTCGTGGAAAACCACGAGCGTACCGCAACAGAAGACCGCAAAGATCTGAATATCACCGGAAAAGACGGCGGTGCCTGGAAGACGATCATACCTGAGACAGCGGAGAATGAACGGCATATTTCAGATACGATTTTCAGAAACAACACGTTATCGACACCCGGTTACGACTGGCACGGCGGCGGAGTTTTTGGGATTCTGAATCAGACGGACACTCCGATCGTGACTTCTTTCAAAAACACGGAATTTTCCGGCAACAAAGCGGTCATGACGGAGGTCGTTTCCTATGAGGGCGCGGACTTTGGCGGCGGCGCGATCTTTGCGTTTGGTGATTCTGAAATTTCCCTGACGGATACGACTTTTACGAATAACTCGGCAAGTGCTCCTTACAATATTCCGTGGGGAGACAGCGGAGGAGGCGCGATCCTGCTTGCGACGGAAAACCATACAGCAAGCCTCACCCTGGATGGTACGAACAAATTCTCCGGCAACAGCTACAAGAGCGGTGCCATCCGTTCCAACAACATGGGAAACGGCGGCGGCGCGATCGGTATCTTTACGTCAGCTCTGGATTGCTATTCCCAACTGGAACTTAAAGCGGGCAGTACAAACACGTTTGACGGCAACTTCATCGAAATCGGTACTGCAAGCCGTCGCTATGACGGTGCAAGCGGCGGGGGGGCGATCTACGGCTCCTGTCTTGTCGGGATCCGTATTGACGGAACGAACCAGTTTTCCAACAACAAAGTCACCTACACGCCGAGTCCTGTTGAGGAGGGACGTTATCCGGTCCAGGTCGGCGGCGGCGCGATCTGCAATGTGAATTGGCTTGAGGACTACAGAGAGTACTATGATGAAGAATGCCTTGGTGAACTCATCATTCGCGGCGACAACACGTTTACCGGCAACTCAGTGACCGCGACCGACGGCAGTGACGTTTATGGCGGCGCGATCATGGGATACCGGATCCTCTTTGACGGTGACGGATCCAAGGCGGTCTTTTCCAACAATACGATCAACGGCGTGAAAAACGACGTCCACGCGACGCTTGACGGGGCGATCATGTTCAATGGTGCCGGCAAATACACGTTTGACGGCGGCATTACGACAGACGCCAACGGTACGATGTCCATCACCGGCTCGGACGTGACGCTTCAGGAAGGCTCCGTTTCCAAAATCGCCGACACGCTGACGCTCGAAAACGCGAAACTGACGATCGAAACGAACGGCACGACGCCGCTTTATGTCGGTTCCATCGTCGACAACGACGGCAATCTCATCCATATCGATTACCGTACGAATCAAAACAGCTGGGTCATTATCGGCGACGTTTCCGACCTGGATCAGGAACCGTCCGTGAATTATTCGGCACTTCAGGAAGGCGAAAAAGGCCGTATCCGCCAGATGGATGAAGAGGGGCTTTACATTCAGATCTATAAAAATACCGGTACGTACGTGCATTTTTATGCCGACGGCAGTCCGAGCATCTACGGCGACTACCTTAACGTTCTGGGAGATGTGCGGGAAAATGACGAGATCCTCGTTCTCAAGAACCCGGAGAACCCGACGCCTGGTCTGACTGCGAACGGTACGCTCACCTTCACGGCAGACAACTCGGAAGCCTACGAGATCAAGGCGGATGGCGATTCTACGCTCGTGTCCAACGCTTCGGAACTGACGCTCGACAACGTAACGCTTGCGTCGGATTCCAAAACTGCTCCGATCATTCAGGGAACCAACGTGGACCTCACGGGAAAAGGAACTGCCGGGATTATTGGTCCGTCAGCTATTGACGCGGTAAACGTGACCCTCAGCGGTAAACTCACTGTAGACGGCAAGATCACGGGGGACACGACAATCCTTGAAAATTCGGAAGTCTCCATTACGCAGAATACCGACATTTTCAGCGGCGGTCTGACTGTGAAAGACGGAGTGACGCTCACCCTCGACAGCCTCGGAATGGAACGTATACCGGTCCTCGGCGATGATGGAAAACCGGTCGCTTCCGGCGAGACGAAGCTCGTGTTCGACACGATCGACGTGGAAAATTCGATCGAATTCGCGGACGGAACCACTGTGGAACTCGTTTTTGACGAAACGTTTAATCTCGACGGCCGTAACTCGTACACGCTCATAACGCACGCTGAGGGGGTGACGGACCTCAGCGGTGTTGAATTTGTCTTCGTGGATCTTGTGGAAGAGATCGAGGGGATCAAAATGTTCAACATCCGCGCGATCGACGGTGCCATCATTCTCGATGTCACGGGTTACGGTACAATCCCGGAACCCTCCACCTGGGCACTGCTGGTCCTCGGCGGACTCGGTATCTTCGGTGTCGCGCGCAAAAACCGCAAAGCGAAGAAATAAACGTCACTGATTTCTGAATTTTACCTCGGCAGGGCGGGCAGACCGTGCTTCGGCACACTGTCCGTCCTGTTTTTTATCAGACCGGTGACGTATCGAAAAAAATTTTAGAATTTTCTATTTTTTTCAGAAATTTTCCTTGACAATTGAACACGCCGAAATAAAATATAGTCAGAAGTTTTATCCCTTCATGAAATATGTGAGGTTTTTATGCGTAAAATCAGGCTGTTTTCCATCCTGCCGCTCCTTTTGGGCGCAGCTTTTACCGTTCCGGCAAGTGCTGAACTCATCACGGCGGACAATGTCATTGTGCTGCAAACTGCCAATGGGCAAAGTTTTTACAACAATTTTCACGCCAGTGACGGCACTCCCGGCAATACATGGGTCACGACAGCCCCCAACGGCGGGAACGGCAACGACTATTTCGACAAGAATCGGCCGCAGCCGAATCCGATCCTGCTGTTCGACCTCAGCTCGAATCAGACGCTGGATTCTCTCGCGCTGTGGAACTACGGCGGTGGTAACGCGCTCAAATCGTTTACGCTTTCGTTCTACGACAGTGCCAATTTCTCCGGTACACCGGCCGCGACGCAGCAGGTGACGCTTTCCTCGGCCACAGGCAATAACGTCAAACTCGATATTCCGCTTGACGCCCCCGTGACGGCCCGCTGGGTCAAGATGGAACTGACGGATAACTTCTTCGGTTCCGGCGTCGGCGGCGGGGACCGCGTGGGTATCGGGGAACTCCAGTTCAACCGCACGAACACCGTAACGGAGATCAAACCGACTTCTGTCTCACAGATCAGCGGTACGGCACATGGCGATCACCCGGTCAGAAATCTTATCGACGGAAGTGCCTCTGCCGGCTGGTGCTCGGCTCAGGCTGCTTCGGACTACTACAACGGCTCGAATCCGATCCCGAAGTTGGAATTCACTTTTGACGGAACGCAGAATGTCTCCAGCATCACGGTAACTCCGTACCATATTTCCGCCGGTAACTCCGGAAAGGATTTCAACCTCACGTTCTACGATGCCGACGGAAACAAGATCGCGGTCGAGGACGAGTCGAAGTACTCCTTTAAAATGCTTCGCTATGATGCCGCCGATCCGCAGCTCTTCACCTTCCCGGAAGTCAAAGGCGCCGCGAAAGTCGTCATGGAGATCACGGATAACTTCAAACATCTCGGCAAAGGCAACTACGCCGGCGGTGACCGCGTCGGACTGACGGAAGTTACGTTCGGCAACCACCAGTACACGGAAGGTCCCACGTTCCAGACCAGCTACAACACGCCCCAAAAAGGATTGGATGTCATCCGTCCAGACAGTGTTTCGATCAACAACACCTCTCTCTCCGGCACGAATATCAACAATCTGCTCGGCGGCAGCGGCTACAGCCGAAGCGGATCGTGGTACACCATCGACAGAAAAGACAGCAACAACAAGATGTATGGAGATTACTTCGCCGTCCCGGATGAAAAATATGTCGATCCGATCCTCACGTTTGCCTCCGATGAAGATATTCTTGCCGAAGGTTTCCTGATCTGGGGCTACGGGGACGGAACCCATGGAAACGGACTGACGGAATTCGCGATGGAATTCTACGATGACGATATGCTGGTTTTCGCCGACACCTTCATCGTTGACAGAGCATTTGGAGAGAATGAATATGCGAGTTTCATGTTTGACGAAGCATTTTCGTTTGACGAAGTCAGCATGACGCTTTTGGACAACGCGTACAAATGGTTCAACTCCGGAGGAGGCGGTGACCGCATCGGTTTCAACGGCCTGGCCTTTTATCAGGACGCGAACAAGGTTCCGGAACCATCTGCGTGGGCGTTGATGCTCCTCGGCGCAGCCGGTCTGGTTACGCTTCGTTCGAGAAAACGCAAGTAAAAGAATTCCGGATCCTCAAAAAAGTCAAGGGAGAAACATCGGTCCATGTTTCTCCCTTTTTTTACGGACTCGATCCGAAACGTCCGCCCCACCTTGCGTACCCATCCGCACATTCAGCCTCCCCTTTTGGGAGTACGGCGATACAGCGCGACAGCGCATTCGCCGGGAGTTGGTGTGGGGTTCAGGAAAAGCGACGCGAGACGCGCCGCCTCCCAGAGCTGCCCCTCCGAGGGAGAGGAATTTCTTGAAAAGCGACGCGAGACGCGTCGCCTCCCAGAGCCACCCCTCCGAGGGAGTGGAATTTCTTGAAAAGCGACGCGAGACGCGTCGCCTCCCAGAGCTGCCCCTCCGAAGGAGAAGAATTTCTC
>JAGBAA010000074.1 GCA_017939795.1 Thermoguttaceae bacterium | reverse complement strand
GGACCGTAGCCCCGCTTCCGGACACAACGGCGAATATACTCCAGTGCTTCTCGCTGTCGTGCCGTCAACGGAAGTTTCGAACTGCTCTCAATACTGCGCGATTTACCATAAGACATAAATTTTTTTCCTTTACTTTAAATTTTTCTGCTTCGGATCCTTTACCGTGTCTTCGCCCATTGAAGACAGAATAGTTTTACTATATTCCCCATCCTTTGTCAAGCACGTATCCCGCCGTTTCTAACCACTTTGTGTACACTCGTAATGGATTTTGCACTGTTCCAAACACCCCCGCCAGGTGAACATCTGAACGAAGGGAAACAAAACACGGGACAAACGCCTTCAAGCCCTGTTTCCGCGAAACAAAATTTACTTGAAGAACAACTCAAGAAAAATCACGCTTAAAGAAAAAAAAACACCATGAAAAAATTTTCCACTTTTTTTAAAATTTTTTCCAGATCTTAAAAAAAACGGGAATCTGTACCTGCAGTTCCCCGTTTTTCGCATTCATTTGCAGAAATTTTTTGAAGTTCCCGGTCCCTCACCGATGGTCCTTCCCACCGCAAGGATCCGCTCTTTCAGCATTTTATCGAAACGTTCCGCTTCTTCCAGTGTCGAAGATTTTGAGGGATAGATCTCGTAAAGCTGACGATATTTCGCCGGCGTCACGTTCGGCATAATGACATTTGCTCCGCGATTCAGGCCATTTCGATGCCCCATCGCGCGATCGATACACGCCAGAGCGGTCGTCGCCGGAATGTTTGCTCTGGGACAGACCAGCCGGGTGAGTGCGACCGTCTTAAGCGTCATCTGTTCATCATTCGGAACGAAATATTCCGTGAGCGAAGCCGGATCGATCCCGGATCCCTCCTGAAATTTCCGAACGTTCAGGAATTCCTGCCCCAGCGGCGTTTCCGGATGCGGCAAAAAGGGACCGACGCCGATCATATCGAGATCGAGAGACCGAAACAGCAGAATGTCATTCGCCAGAGTCTCCCACGACTGTCCCGGCACGCCGATCATGCAGCCGCTCCCGATCTCGAAACCGATCTCCCGGAGTTTCCGCAGTGCCTCCAGCCGGCACTCAAGCCCCGGATGTCCCGGATGCAGTCTGGCAAAAAGTTCCGGATCGGAAGTCTCAAAACGGATGAGATAGCGGTTCGCTCCCGCTTCAAACCAGTCCCGGTACGCCTGAAAATCGTTTGCCGGCCGTTCTCCAAGACTCAGCGTGATGGCCTGGCTGGAGATCTTCCGGATCTCACGCACGATCTCCGTCACCCAGTCGGTCGGCATCGCGGCTGGCGTTTCCCCGGACTGAAGCACGATACTTCCGTACCCGAAATGCTGCGCAAGGCGAACACTGTCGAGAATTTCCTCCATCGTCATCCGATACCGATGGATATTCGGATTTTTGACCCGGATCCCGCAATAGGTACACTGTGCCGTGCAGATATTCGAGACCTCGATCAGCCCGCGCAAATGGACGGCATCTCCGACAAAGCGTTTCCGGACGGCATCCGCCTCATTCCAGAGCGTTTCCAGCTCTTTCTCATCCGAACTCCGCAAAAAATGCAGAATATCTTCCCGCGACAGCTCCTTCCAGTTCGGCATACGGCACCTCTTTACTTTTCCGTTTTTTCCCAATTCTCCAAAGCCTGTTCGTAAGCACTCCGGGTCTTCTCATCAAAACAGACCATCAAAACTTCTTCGACCGGACTTCCTTCCGGAAACGTCAGGATCTCCCGAACCGCGATCTCCGCCGCCAGCTCCAGCGGAAAACGGTAGATCCCGGTACTGATGGAAGGAAACGCGACCGTTCTGCACTGATTTTCCGCGGCAAGTTTCAGAGAATTCCGGTAGCTGTTCGCCAGAAGCTGCTTTTCATTCTTCCCGCCGCCCCGCCAGCGGGGTCCCGGAGTGTGGATGACGAATTTTGCAGGCAATCGGTACCCTTTCGTGATCTTCGCCTCACCGGTCTTGCACCCCATGAGCGTCACGCATTCCGCGAGCAGTTTCGGACCGGCCGCGCGGTGGATCGCCCCGTCAACACCGCCTCCGCCCAAAAGCGTCACGTTGGCGGCATTCACGATCGCGTCCGCTTCCACCCGGGTAATGTCGCCCAGCAAGATCCTGAATCTCATCTCTGGCCCCTCCGAAAACCTAGATCTTCTTTTCCATCACTTCTTTGGCAAAATGTTCAAAGCTCCGATCGTAGGACGCTTCGCCGCTTTTCGAGAAAAAACAGCCGGGGACCTGACGTTTTGCCAGATGGTGACGGACACAATCACAGCACATTCCGCGACGCGGGCAGCTCATGTACGTGCAGGCACAATTTTCAGCATTTTCCGCTTTTTTGCATTCCATGGAACAGGACATTCTTTTCTCCTTCGGGGGTAAGGTTTTCGCAGAAACTTCTGAGCACTTCACTCATCCAAAAGTTCCCGCACGATCCAGTATATCAGAAAACGGTCAAATTTTCAAGGGTTCCCTGCCAAGAGTACAGAGCAGGATGTCTTTCACCGGATGTTCGGCAGCATACGCGTTGATCTCGTCTGCCGTGAGGCGTTCCACCGCATCAAGGATCTCCTGATCGCTTCGGACTCTTCCAAAATTCACCCAGTCGCCGACCAGCTCGGACGCCCAGGCCTGACACGATTCCCGCGCCGTCACGAGCGACATGCGGTACCGCGCCTTGTACGCACGCAGTTCTTCTTCCGTGACTCCCTGCTCCAGCCTCCGGATCTCCTGAAGGATCACGTCCAGCGTCTGCTGGGCATTCTCCTGACGGCAGCTTGCCGTGCAGAAAACACCCGCCATCGTCCGAAAGGAATGGCATCGGGCGTCCACATCGTAGCAGAGTCCGCGTTTTTCCCGAACCTCATTGAAGAGTCTGGAATTCATCCCGCCGCTCAAAATGCTGATCGCCGCCCACGCTTTCAGTCTGTCCGGATGCGAAAACGGCACCGTTTCCCACGCAAGACCGATCTGCGTTTGCGGAGAATCCGACTCCAGATGGATCGGCTCGCGCTTCACGGCAAAAGGCGGATAGTCCGGCACTTCCTTCCGTTCCCAGCCTCCGAAGAGACGCTCGACAAGCTCCGCGGCCTTCTCCCAATCGAAATTTCCTGCGATCGCCATGACGCACCGATTCGGCACGATCAGCCGATCGTATTGCCCGCGGACATCGCCCCAGGAAATGCTCTCGATCCCTTCCCGATCCCCATCCGCATCATGCCCCCACGCTTTTCCGTAAAACTGTTCCTCCAATGTCTGCGAGAGCCGTCCTTCCGGATTGTCTTCGATCGCAGAGACTTCCTGGAGAAGGACCTGACGTCCGGCTTCCATTTCCTCTTTCGGCATTACGGGGCGCTGAAGCACATCCGCGTACAGCTCCAGAGCATCGTAGAGATTCTCCTTCAGCATCGCAGCCCGAAACTCCAGATTCGACGTCGTGAGCGATTCGGTTCGGTCGATCCCGATCCGGTCGATCGCTTCCAGAAACTGCCGGTTGCTCCGATCTCCTGCCCCGCGAAGCATCATCTCGCACACATACGCAGCCAGCCCATACTTTCCTGGCGGATCCCAAACACTCCCCGCCCGCGTCGACGCAGAAAATGCTGCGGACTGAAACTCCATGATCGTATCGCCCAAAAGCGTAAATCCATTCGGTAAAATCAGTTGGTAATTCATCGGTTTCGGAAGTGTTTGGAAATTTTCGGAAATTTTCGGAAAATTTCGGAAGTTTTTGGAAATTTTTGGAAATTTTCGGAAAATTTCGGAAGTTTTTGGAAGTTTTTGGAAAAGGAACGGTCCCCGTTTCGCCGCTGCACACAAACGACTTTCATTTTATCTGATTTTCAAATTTTGAAAAGCCCCACATCCCATAAAAAAAGCCTCATTTCGAGGAGATAGCCCGCTCGAATGAGGCAAAATACCGAATCTTTCGATCCGGCAAAACTTAAATTCAAACTTACTGGAAAAAATAACGCCCTAACTTAAATCCTAATCGATCCTCTCCCGACAACCAGCCAAAAGTTCAGGAAATTCGATCCTGGCCCGACATTTCCGGACTTTACGGCTTCCGCTTTCACCAGTTTCCGACGTTCATCTCTCCAGCTGAAAACCAAAACGCATCACCGACACAAGCACGCCGTAGATACCCGAACACGAATTCTCATACCAGCGCGCGGAACTCCGGAGGATCAGACGGTCCCCTTCCGGAGAGCGTTCACACTGCGCAAGCGTAAACTCATTCTCAAAATCGCGAAGGATCACCGTTTCACCAAGGCCCGCATTCCGCGCTCGGCGTACAAGAAGAAGGTCGCCGCAGCAAAAGGAATACGCTGAATAAAGACTCTGATCCAATACCCGGATCAGGAAAAAATCATCCCCGCTGATCTGGATCTTCTCGTGAACCTCAAGACGTTCCTCCGGGTCACTGTTCTCCACAAGACGCCCATCCAAAAGACTGCTCAAGACCGGAAGACCGCTCAACCCCTTCTCTCCCCGGTCCACGAGCATGATCGAACGCGAAAGATTCGCTTCCCGCTGAATGAATCCCTTCCGCTCCAATGCCGTAAGGTGACCCACCACGCCGTTCGGAGAATGGATCCCCATCTGATCTCCGATCTCGCGGACCGTCGGACCGTAGCCCCGCTTCCGGACACAACGGCGAATATACTCCAGTGCTTCTCGCTGTCGTGCCGTCAACGGAAGTTTCGAACTGCTCTCAATACTGCGCGATTTACCATAAGACATAAATTTTTTCCTTTACTTTAAATTTTTCTGCTTCGGATCCTTTACCGTGTCTTCGCCCATCGAAGACAGAATAGTTTTACTATATTCCCCATTCTTTGTCAAGCACGTATCCCGCCGTTTCTAACCACTTTGTGTACACTCGTAATGGATTTTGCACTGTTCCAAACATCCCCGCCAGGTGAACATCTGAACGAAGGGAAACAAAACACGGGACAAACGCCTTCAAGCCCTGTTTCTGCGAAACAAAATTTACTTGAAGAACAACTCAAGAAAAATCACGCTTAAAGAAAAAAAAACACCATGAAAAAATTTTCCACTTTTTTTAAAATTTTTTCCAGATCTTAAAAAAAAACGGGAAGCTGTACCTGCAGTTCCCCGTTTTAGTGAGTTTTTGAAAAGGTTTTGAAGGGGAAATTTTTCCTGAAATTCCCAATCCGGCTCAATTCATCTCCACGTCCAAAATACCATCCAGGAGCCGACGCAGATTTGCACGAAATTCATTTTCCCCATACAAAGCCGCATTTTCCCGCGCTCCCTGCGCAAAGAGCGGAAGATAGTCCTTCTGAAGGAGCAATCCAAGGGTAAAATCTCCCAATTCCCGGTAACTTCGCCATAAGATCCCATTTTTTTCGTGCCGAACGATCTTTGCGATCCCGCCGGCATGAAAAACGATCGGAAGCGCACCGGCATCCTGCGCCAAAAGTACCGGAAGATCCACATTGCCGACCTTCTCCGGTTCCAGCATTTCATCCGTCTCAAACCCGCGCGGGCACCAGAAAAATTCAGATTCCGCGAGGATCCTGGACTGAGTCTCCCAATCAGGCTCCACATAAAATTCCACACGATAGCCAAACGCCTTCTGTTTCAGCTGACGCAAGCATTCATCCGCCTCCTCCCCTGCTCCCCAACAAATGAGCCGCAAGGTCCAGTCATCCGTCAGATTCAGTCTCGCAAACTTTCGGTCGCAGAGATCCTGGAAGACATTAATGGCCATATCCAGCCGATCCGAATTCCGGCGTTCCAGCCGTCCGATCGCAGTGATCGAATGCGTTTTTTCGGCCTCGATCTCGTTTTTCCGAATGACGGGATCCAATATTCTGGCCGGTTCTCCCCAGCGTTTTCCACACCACTGGCAGGCATACTCCGAGAGGCACCAGCAGTGATGGTAAGAAAAAAATCGTTTCTGCCAATCTCTCTTTTCTTTTCGGTTTTTGCCGCCCAGCAGGTTCCAGAACCAGTTTTTCCCGCCATCCGGCTGTTCCGACGGATAGAAAGACTCCGGATCATACTGCGGAAACTGCGTCAAGAGGATCCCGCATTTCGCCCGATTAGGCAGCGGAGGTACATTGCACGCATTCAGAAAAACATCATATCCTGCACTGAGTTCTTCAAGCCGATCTGTCGAGATCTTCAAAAAACCGCGAGGATCTTCCCCGATTTCCAAAGGTTCCAAACACCGAAATGCCGCGCGGTGCAGATCCAGCCCAAGTCTCTGTTCCAGCTCCTCACGCCGCAGGTCCGGCTGATGATGAACGAGTTCGACTTCATGATTTTCGGAAAGGATCTGCGCAATGAGTCCGACCAGCCTCTGATCCGCATCCGCCTGTTCCCAGCACTGCTGGTAAATTCCGACTTTTCGCATGGCATTCTTTCCTTAATCCAGCAGATAGCGGCTCTCCGGATCCTCCTCATGGCGGATCTCATCGACCGGCTCTTTTTTACCCCATCCCGCATACAGGCGGTCCGGAAGATTGATGCACCATCCCGGAACCTCGCTGATGCAGCGGTACGCATGAACGACTCCCGGAGGCACGATGACGCGCACCGGTTCCTCTCCGCCGACCTCCACTTTCATTTTGGCGCCGAACGTCTTCGATCCCTCCCGGGCATCCCACAGATAAAGCCGGAACATCCCCGGTCCCAGAAACACAAAAATATCCGTCTGATTCCGATGTTCATGCGGACCGCGGGCGACACCGGGAAGCGTCTCGCTCACGTAGGACATGGCAGGACGGATCCCTTCCGGAAGTTCATCATCCCGATAGATCTCGGAAAGCCAGCCTCTCTGATCCGAAAACCGTTTCAGCGAAGTAATTTCAACACCGCAAATCGCAGACTCACTCATACTTTCTTACCCTTTTCGGTCCTGTGGAAAAAAACGCTGTCCCATGCAGGTTTTCCACAAAAAGCTCCAACTTTAAAATTCATTTTCCACACTCGGGACCAGGAACCGACTCTCTGCGTCTCCAATCCAGAACACGTTTCAGATAGGCGCAGTATTCGTTTCGGTACTGATCAGCCAAAACCTCAAACTCCTCCTCGGTAATGAAGCCGCGTTCCAGCGCGATCTCCTCAAGACACGCCACTTTCAGTCCCTGCCGATGATCGATCGTTTCCATGAAATTGGATGCCTGAAGCAGCGACTCCGGCGTCCCGGTATCCAGCCAGGCAAAACCGCGGGTAAAGATCTGCACTTTCAGATCTCCGCGCTCCAGATAGATCCGGTTCACGTCCGTGATCTCCAGTTCTCCGCGGGCCGAAGGCTTCAGATCCGCCGCGATGTCCAGTACCGAATTGTCGTAAAAATAGAGTCCGGTCACGGCAAAATTGGAACGCGGATTTGCCGGTTTCTCCTCGATATGGAGCGCCTTTCCGTTTTCGTCGAAATCCACGACGCCGTACCGCTGCGGATCCCGGACCTGATAGGCAAAAACGGTCGCTCCGCTCTCCTGTGTCGAGGCACACTGAAGCATGGCCTGAAATCCCTGGCCGTAGAAAATGTTGTCGCCAAGGACCAGCGCAACGGAATCCTCTCCTACGAAATCCCGTCCCAAAATAAACGCCTGCGCCAAACCTTCCGGCTTCGGCTGCACGACATACGTGAGCTGGATCCCCCAGCGTGAACCATCTCCCAGAAGTCTCTGAAAAGCCGGCTGATCTTCCGGCGTCGTAATGACCAGGATCTCACGGATCCCGGCAAGCATCAGGACGGAAAGCGGATAAAAAATCATCGGTTTATCGTAGACTGGAAGCAATTGCTTGCTCATCGCCTGCGTCATGGGATGAAGACGGGTCCCGGCACCGCCGGCCAAAAGAATCCCTTTTTTCGTGCTCTTCATAGTTTCCTCCTGGATCCTGATACAAAGTGTCGTTTCCGCTTCTCCGGGGTTCAGATCCGGCCAAGACGCTGACGCTGATAGCGTCCCTGCGTGATGGCATCGCACCATTCACGATTTTCCAGATACCAGCGGACGGTCTTTTCCATGCCTTCTTCAAACGTCATGGACGGCGACCAGCCAAGTTCTGCTTCCACTTTGGAAATATCCATCGCGTAACGCCGGTCATGGCCCGGACGGTCCTGCACGTACGTAATGAGCGACTCGCACGGACTCTGCGGGACCTGGATCCCATACTCCGGAGCGAGCCGGTCGACAAGCGCACAGATCGTCTTCACGATATGAATGTTCGTCGTCTCGCAGTTTCCGCCCAGATTGTACGACTCACCGCATTTTCCATCCCGCAAAACGGTCCGAATGGCCGTACAGTGATCCTCAACATAAAGCCAGTCCCGAACATTCAGCCCGTCGCCGTAAACTGGAAGCGGTTTTCCTTCCAGACAGTTCAGGATCATCAGCGGGATCAGTTTTTCCGGAAACTGGAATGGACCGTAATTGTTCGAGCAGTTGGTCGTCACGACGGGGAGGCCGTACGTGTGGAAATAGGCATTCACAAAAAAATCGCTGGACGCTTTGCTCGCCGAGTAGGGAGAACGCGGATCATAGGGAGTCGTTTCGCAGAATTTCCCCGTCGGACCAAGCGAACCAAAGACTTCATCCGTCGAAACATGAAGGAAACGGAATTCCGCCTGTTTTTCTTCGGAAAGTTCCCGGTAGTATTTACGGCATTCTTCAAGCAGGACGAACGTTCCGAGCACGTTCGTCTGCACAAAGACCGCTGGTCCGTCGATCGACCGGTCTACGTGAGATTCTGCAGCAAAGTGAACGACTTTCTCAATGTCGTATTTTCGCAGAATATCCGCTACACACTCAGGATCCGCAATATCGCCCTGCACAAAAACGAACCGGCGGGCCGTTTCTTCGTTCTGCGTCAAAGGTTCCAGAGAATCCAGATTCCCGGCATACGTCAGCCTGTCGAGCACCACGACATTGGACGTCTCTTCTCTCAGCCACTGGTACACAAAATTGGCACCAATGAACCCCGCACCGCCCGTCACTAAAATGGAAGCCATGGCATTCCTCCTTCCGAGCTGTTTCGCCCGCAAATCCTATCCGGCATTTCCTACTCGAAAACGCAGATCTTTAAAATCCGATTCAGGAAACCGTTCTCTCAGACTCTTCAAAAAAGTATCTTTCTGAAAGAGCAGCTCCTGCACAAAAATGGCATCCGAGACCCGGATCTCCAGGATCCCGCGCCGCACACCGCCAACCGAGGAATACTGCGCCAGCTCCCCGGCAAGCTCCTTCCAATACGCCCCCAACTCGTCTTCTTCACGCTTTCTTCCGATCCCGAACTGGGAGACCAGCCCGGAGAGAACATCAGAAAGGGACGAAGACCCGCCCCCTTCCTTCGGCATATCGCTGAACTGGAAACCATTCATGCTCTGCCCGCCAAACGTCACGGTTCATCCGACTCGCCGGCTGCCTCTTTCGTCTCCGGATGCTTCCGAAGTTTACCGTCCAGCTGCATCGGCATCACAAGGTAACGGTATCCATCCTCCGTCTCGAACAGAACGCCCGTACGCGCATCTACAAAATTCATCTTCACGGCCGCCTGGTCGCCAACGGCACGCAGAAACGCAGAAATGTATTCCTCGTTCAGTTTCAGCGCCATGTATGCGTCCGGATAATCGACCGGGAAACTTCTTTCCATCTCGCCGCGGTCCACGTGCGACGAAGAAACCGTCATGCGGCCTTCTCCAAACTCCAGGATCACTCCGGGGAACGTCTTGTCCGTCACGATAGCAGCAAGACGGATCGCCTGAGAAAACAGTTCCATCGGAAGCGGAAGCACTTTCGGATCGCGAAGCTGACTGATCCCGACGCGCCATTCCGGAAAACGGCCTTCCAAAAGCGAAGAATAAAAGAAAATGTTCTCCGACTGGATCATGAAGCAGTTGTCCTGCAGCGCAAAGGAAACATCCGCATCCCCATGGATCAAAAGACGGTCGGCGATCATGAGAGAACGCGGAGTGGCGATCGCAGTCTTCTGCTCCGGATAAACACCATGCACGGAAGCGTCGATCTGCTGTACCGCCATGCGGCGTCCGTCGGTAGCGACAAAATTCAGGAAATTCTCTTTGTAGTCCATGAAAACTCCGCCGAGTGCGTAGCGGCCGCTTTCATTATCCGTCGCAAAAATGGTACGGCGGATCGCTTCACGAATATACCGGGCTTTCGTTACCAGGAAGTTTTCTTCCGAGAAGACCGGAGTGCCCGGAAATTCTTCCGGATCTTCCGTCGCAAATACAAATCGGCTTTCCCCCGTAATGATCGTCTTGTTGCCGTCGCTTTCGATCGTCAAAAACTCTTCACGGGATTCTTTCAGGATCAGCGCGACCCGGTCCGCAGGCAAAACGACACAGCCAGGTTCCAAAACCTGTTCACAGGGAAGCGTAATGCGGAGACCGACTTCCATATCCGTCGCGAAAAGCACGATCTCCCCCGGATATGCTTCCATCTTCACATTGCGAAGGATAGGCTTGGGAGACTGCGCTTTGACGATCCCGCCAGTCATTCCAAACGAATTGGCTAAAAGTTCACGTTTGCAGATGATTTTCATATTTATTCTCCATGGAATTAAAATCTTTTCCGGTTATCTATTATATCGCAATTTTTGATAGAATTCAAGAATAATATCTTTTAAAAAACCAACTTTCCTGAAATTTCCCTTCAAATATCCGTAATTTTGATGCGAAACTCTGTGTTTAGAATAAAATCTAAATAGAAAAAAATCTAACAGATACAATACGCAAGAAATTATTCTAGGTGTCTGCCGCTTGGTCTTCGTTGGTGGTTTTGTTGAGATCGTCCGTATCAAGAGGGGATGGGAATGTTGAAAACCTGGATCAGCTTAATAGAAATAGAGTAGAGCAGAACGGAAAAACTATTTTAAATAAATTTAAATTAATAGTAGTATTTACGGCGGATGGGCGGTGTGGAAAATAAGAAGAGTGAGATTGGTCAGATGCTTTGATCCAGGATGTTCTGCGTGTTTGGTGACAGAGTTTTGCACGTTGAAAAGATGTGATTTGGGTGTGATGAAGATGTGCCGGAACTCATCACATGTTTTGGAATGGAAAACGTTCCCCTTTTTCTGTCGATGATCTTTTAGGTTTTCCACTCCCTGGAAACATCGGTCGAGAAAAAAATAACAGGTTTTCCACATCAGAAAACCTGTGGATCCTGTTTAATCGTGCAGCTTCTGTATTTCTTTCCAAAGATCGATCCGCAGTTTTTCGCAGCGGCGGACGAGCGATGCCTGGAAATAGACCCATCGGTTTTTCGGTTTCTGATAGGCATAGTTGAACGAGGAAAGCACGAGAGATTCCGGGACGATACCGCGGGCGACCAGTTCATAACAGTCCGTAATGAAAGCCTTGGACTCGTCTGTCGGACATAACAGGGCAGCCTGCATTTGTTCGGCAGTCAACTGAAGATACTGGGCCTGAACCGTATTGGGAGTGTCGTTCCACGGAAGGAATGGCGCACTCAGGAACAGTGCAGAGGCAAGTATGGCGATTTGGGGAATTTTGTGATTCATAAAATGGTAAAAAAATCTGGATTCAGGGATTTTTTTGAGGTTTGTCTGTGGACATTTTTGAATTTCTCGGCTATAATAACATAGAATGGATTTTTTGGCAAGAGCAAATTTTGCCGACTTGATTTTCCCATGATTCCGGGAGTGTGTTTTGTATCGGACAATGCGGCTGACAGGACGCAGATTTTTGCTTTTCGGAGGTCTTTTGCTTGGGTGCTGGCATAGTGCGGCAGTTTTGGCAAATGATGTGCCGGAGGAACGGCAGTATCTGCAATGGATCGCGATGCTGGACAGTGATTCCAGCCAGCGCCGGCAGTATGCATGGGAAAATCTGTCGAGATCTCTTCATTCCGGGATCGGAACGGCACAAAATCTCCATCTTCTTTCGGTGGTGCGTCGGGAATTGCGGGAACCTGAACTTTCCTTTGAGCTGCAGGAAAAGCTGTTCATTTTGGAAAATGAACTGAAGAGTCTGCTTGAAACACAGGATCAGCCTGTTCCGGAAATGCCGGCAGATCCTGTGGAGACCGTTTCCTGGAAGACTTTGGTGGATGACCATCCCTCGCGGAGAAGTCAGACCCGCCGGCAGATCGAGGAGCAGATCCGGCATGGAGACGGAGTTTGCGAAACGATGGTGATGCTGCGTCAGATCATCGTCAGCGAAAACCTTTCCGAGGATGACCGAATGCATGTTTGGGCACTTTTTCATCAGGCGCGGATGAAGTGGCTGGCGGATCCGGATCGCCGTTTGGAGGCGGATGGACTTTCGGAAAGCAGGATCCTGGAGATGCTTCAGTCGCTCGCTTCGGTGAACCTGCCGGAGGACAAACTGGTGCCGTGGATGAATCTGCATGAAAGGACGACCCGGCAGTTTTCCGTCCGTCCGAATCAGGAGCCGTTAGGTGGGGATGGATTCGCATTTTTGAGTCCCATCAGCAGGGATGGCGAGCGTCTTGGGCTTGCCGTTTGGCTGACGGTCCAGTCTTTGGAAGATGCGCTGATCAGCGGCCGTTATTCTGGATTTACGCAGAAGAAGATCCAGGAAATGCTGAGATCCAGGAAGATGACGCCTTCCGGGACGATCCTTTTAAGCCGGCTCGCATTTTTGACGAAGCCGTGTCTGGCCGCGGAATATTGGACGAACGGCGAGATGAAGACGGCACAGTTTCTTCAGGTCGGAGTGCCGCAGAACTGTGGAGTCGGAACCTCGTATTTTGACCGAATGTCGGGAGATCAGGTCCATTGCGAAGAGGGAATGAATCTGGCGGCCGGCGATTATGCACTGAATGCTGCTGTTCGGCATCCGAATCAGAAAGGATCCTTTTTTCATTTTGTGAAGCTCGAAACATTGGAAGAGAAGCTGCTCTATCCGCAGGAAATGCGCAAACAGGCAGCCGTTCGGTGGCGCGAGATCTCGGAGAAGACGCTTGCCCGGCTCGATGCCGAGTGTCGGAAGGATTCACGGATTCTGACGCCGGATGAGCTGCTGACGCTTGAGCTTCTGGAACCGCAGGCTCTTTCTATACAGATCGGACGCTGGCTGGGCGGATGGAACGGTGTGGAGAGTGTGGTTCGAGTCGGGGAAATGGAAGAAGCGCAGAGCATTCAGGCGCACCTTTGCCGTCTTTTGCTGAAAATGGGGACTCGGGAAGCGGTTTCGGGACTCGAAAACGTGCTGGAAAAGGACATTTCCTGGAAAAGCATGGAGTCGGAGTCGAAGATCGCATGGCTTGCCATGTTGACGATCGCACGGCGGGATCCGTGGGAGGGGGTCCGGAAGAGTCTTGAAAACTGGCTGACGGAGGATCTTGAGCTGGTGAGATACCATTGGGATCAGAAGGAAGATTCTCCGATGGTCCTGGCGGTTATCCCGGAGGAGCTGCATACCGAAGAGGATGGGCCGATGACCGTTTCTTCTGAACCGGGGATCCATCCGAAGAATATCCAGCTCTCCGCATCTGCGGCAGGGATCCTTCTGGAGATGCGGGAAACCGAAGAGGGGATGCCGGAGCTGTTGGATCGGTTGACGGTCCGGTATCTTCCTATCCATTTGGGGTCGGGAAAATTTTATCTGTTTGAAGACGAAAACGTACGTCATGAAGTTTTGGAAAAACTTCGTAAAAAATGAGTCGTTTCTGTGTTTTTTTCTGAAGGCGGTCTTGTGGAAAAAAAGAAAGACCCTCTGTGGAAAATTTGTGGAAAACCTGTGGAAGACCTGTGGAAGACCAAAAGATATTCGGCAGATAAAAAATCTCCCGGATAGCACAAATCCCAGGGGGGCAGTGGATCTTAAGGCTATTCCGGGAGCGATTGGACGGTTGAAAAAACGGAACGGTTTCAAAATCTTTCCGTTTGCTTTTGATAAAAGGACTTTAGTGTTTTTGAGCCGTTTTGTCAAGAGCAATTTTTGAGAAAGTCGAAAATATTTTAAGAAGTTTTTTGGCAGACCCTTGCATTTTTTCCGGATTTTGGGTAAAATGGAAAATATTATTGACGGAAACAGCGATTTGGTGAACATTACGCAACTTTTTCCCTCATACAAAATAAAGAGAGTGCCTGTTTCCCTATTCCTTTTGTATAATTAAAGATTTTATGGCGACTGCATTTGTTTTAGTAGTTTACGGCAATCACGGTAAGAGACAGATCGTTTTGTCGGAAACGGAGTATACGATCGGCCGGGATTCCGGATGTGCTGTATGTCTGACTGATACGGAAGTGTCGCGCCGCCATGCTGTTCTGAAACTTGAGGATCTTCCCAAAGGCCGGGTCGTTCTGGAGGATCTGAACAGTCTGAACGGTACATTCGTAAATGGACAGCAGGTCCGAAATATCGAACTTCAGCCGGGGGATCGGATCCAGATGGGAGGAACGCTGCTTCTTCTGATGAAGGAACGGAACTCGGAGTTCGTGCATGCGCCTGTCTGGGGAGAAGATCGGCATTCTGAGACGGTTTCCGGACTGCATCAAGTCGTGGAAATGGATGCGGTCACGCAGGCTCTGTATGATGCGGAACATTTTTCCGGGGAAGAAACGGCATTCGATGCCATGGACGTGACGATGATCTCGGCCGGTGATTCGGAACGGATCCTGAAAACGATCTCGCATACGGAAGGGGAGAAATTTCTGGCGCACAGCAGTGGGGAACGCTATGGGGTCCCGGAATCCTGGATGTCCAAAGCGCAGGGGTTTCTGGATCTTCTCTACAAAATGACGCATTCTGTTCGCCGATACATGGATATTGACGAACTGACGGAAAATCTGCTCGATCTGATCTTCAAGTCGGTCGATGCGGACCGGGGGTGCATCCTGCTTTTCGACAGCAGCACGAATCGTCTGGTCCCTCGAGCTAAAAAAATACGGAATCAGGATCCGGATCAGAAAATGATCATCAGTAAAACGATCCTGGACTATGTTCTGAAAAACGGCAAAGGGGTCCTGACGTCCAATGCGCGGACGGATGAACGCTGGGATGAAGCGAACAGTGTGCTGACCGTCGGGATCCGCGAGGCGATCTGCGTGCCGCTGCAGGGGCGCTACGGCAACCTTGGGGCGATTTATCTGGATACATTTTCCAGTGCGGGCGGAGTCGGCGTACAGGAGAACAGGCACCGATTCAGTGAGGAATACCTGAAGCTGATGATCACCATCGCGCACTACACGGCACTGGCGGTCGAGGATACGCGGTACTATCAGGGAATGCTCCAGTCGGAGCGTCTGGCCGCGATCGGACAGACGGTCGCGACGCTCTCGCATCACATCAAAAATATCCTGCAGGGGATCCAGGGCGGGAGTTTCCTGATCCAGAACGGGCTGGAGCAGCATCAGGAGACGTTTATCGCGAAGGGATGGAAGATCGTCGAGAGGAACCAGAACCGCATTTCTTCGCTGATCATGGACATGCTGACCTTCAGTAAGGACCGCAAGCCGGAACTCGTGCAGGGAAATCTGAATCAGGTGGCCGGCGAAGTCGTGGAATTCATGCAGGAACGCGCCGGGAAGGCGAATGTTCTCCTTACGTGGGAGCCGGATGAGAATGTGCCGGATTCGCTTTTTGACCCGGAGGCGATCTATCATGCGGTCCTGAATCTCGTGACCAATGCGATCGATGCGGTGGTCGAGGTCATGCTGCACGAGCAGGAAGAGCGCGAAAAGCAGGAAAATATGTCCTGGGATTCCATCGAAACGATCCCATACAGCGAGAATGAAACGGAAGCGCAGGAGGAAGACAGTACCGTCTCGCTCGAACCGGAGTCGGTTTTCGCGGATGGAAGCCACATTTTCAGCGGATTGGGGGAGGAAGATTGGGAACTTGCCGGGCTTCTGGCTGCCGGAGACAGCGGGACGTCCATGCCGTATGGACAGATCGACGTCGTGACGCAGTACGATCCGGCCAAAAACGTGATCCGCATTTACGTAAAAGACACGGGACCGGGGCTGACCCGGGAACAGATCGCGACGATCTTTCGGCCGTTTGAGTCTTCGAAAGGGAATCGCGGTACGGGATTGGGGCTGCCGGTCTGTCGAAAAATCGCACGGGAACATGGCGGAACGATCCATGTGGAACAGCGAATGCCGCGCGGCTGCCGATTCGTGCTGACGCTGCCCGTGATCCAGGATTCCTGAATGGGCTTTTTTCCATAAAAAAAGCGATACTGAAAAAATCAGCATCGCTTTTATTTTGGGACAACGACGGGAATTTTCAGAACAGATTCCCCTGCAGAAGGAACTGGACTGAGAATCGCCTCCGAATGGGGCGTAACACCGTGCAGGATGCACTGGCGGTCATCGTCTTTTTTCGCTTGAACGGATCGTTCAGCCTTTCATCACTCGCCAACGTACGGAAGGAGAGCCATGAAACGGGCACGCTTGACAGCTGCCGTGACGGCATTCTGGCTCGCGGCGGAGCAGCCGCTCTTGCGGCGGCTCAGGATCTTGCCCTGGCGATTCGTCAGTTTTTTCAGCAATTCAACGTCTTTGTAGTCAACATAAAGCGGACGGGGCAGTTTGCCGTCGATCGCGATCGGATCCTTTTTCTTCGTGCGGACCTTCGCCTTTGCACGTTTACGGAACGGAGCAGCACCCTTCTTGCCTTTTTTGTTGAATCCACCAGCTCGTGACATTTCACAAAACCTTTCAATTAAGTTAATTCTTTTTCCACATTCCAAACAATGTGCGTCCATTAAAGTTGCGATTATACTAAATATTCGATTTTTCGCAAGGGGGGAGATCGAAAAATGATGGAATTTTTTCCAAATCTCCGGGCTGAAAATGCGTTTATGTGTGAAATTGGATAAGATACAAAATATCTGGAATTTCATTTTCTGTATTCGTTTGTGCCAAAACATACGGAACGCATGAAAATATACAAAATGCTCTTGCAGATCCCTGATTTTTAAGATAAAATGCGCTCGAAATCGAATTTCCGTTCGGGAACAGGGATCCTTGGGTAAAGGTGGTTTATGGCGTGTTTTATTTTTTCAGATTTTCAGAAAATTTCTGTTTTGGCACTGTGCTGTATGCTTTCTGCCGGCTGTTCGCAGGAAAAAACGGCAGAAGAAAATGTTCGTGAGCCGGAAAAAAACGCCGTTTTCCGTACATCGGAGGAAACGGTTTCGGTCCTTCCGACCGCGGAGCCGAAATTTGCCGAACCGCTTCCTGAGGAACTTTCGATGACGGAAGAGATCTCCGAACCGGAACTTCCCGGCGAACATTCGGATCCACTTCCCGGTGAGCTGCCGGATGCACTTCCCGGCGAACATTCGGATCCACTTCCCGGTGAGCTGCCGGATGCACTTCCCGGCGAACATTCGGATCCACTTCCAGAGACACTTCCAGAGACACTTCCCGGTGAGCTGCCGGATGCACTTCCCGAAACCCTTTCAGGATCCAGCGATGCTGCCTTGTTTAAGGATCTGCCGGACCTGCAGCCGAATGTTTCCGATGAGGACGGCACATGCGATCTGTCGCCGGAGTTTCGGAATTTTGGTTTGCATTGGGATGAGATCCCCACGGTGAATGTTTTTCAGTGCGAGTCCTCCGGGAATGGGTATTCTGGATCCTCCTCTCTGGTAAAAGACAGCGGAGCGGTCCAGTTTTCCTCTTCTCTTCCCAGTACGGCCGATACGGATCCGATGCAGGAGCTTCCGGCCGCCAATGTTGACGAAAACAGCGGGTATTTCGACCAGAAGACACTGCCGTCTCTTTTGGAGCAGTTCCTCAAAGATACCGAGCAGAATAATGATCCGACGCCCGAGCAGACCGCACAGTTGGAAAAGGATCACGCGCTCATTCAAAGTCTTTTTCTTCGACTTGGGAAACCGGATAAATTCCGTTTTTTAGTGGGATTTGCGGCATTCCGAATGGCGATACGGCTTGAGAACGAGAAGGAGAATGAAAAAGCGCATCTGCATTTTCTGACTGCGATCGAAAACCTTCTGAAATGCGGTACGGACGCCAATGAGGAAGTTTGTCAGAAGGTCCTGGGGTACTGCGGTCTTTGGGTTGAAAAAAAGCTGTTGCGGATATGGAATGAGCAAAGTTTTTCAGAACGCAAGCTCGCGATCGAAGCACTCGGATCCGCCTGTCGGTACTGGAGCCTTCACCAGGAAAAACGCGCATCGTTGGAGGCGATGAAAATGTCGTATGCAGATCTGCGTGTCGGTTTGGCATGTGCTCGGCTCGAGCAGGCGGTCTGTCTTTCGTACGGCAAACAAAGCCCCACAAAAACAGACACTGCCGAGGGGAATGAAGAGAAATTTCTGGAAGAGCTGGCACTGATCTTTGGATCCATGGATCAGAACGACCTGGATTTCATGGTCGGGAAGGTGCGGGAAGATCTGCTTGCCGTTTTTAAACTTTATGTTTCATCTCTCCCTTTCTACATGTACGAGATGGCGCCTCTTAATATGAAAACGGAGCGTCGGCTTCAGATATTTACCCGTTTTCTGGAAGAGATCGAAAATCTGAAAAGAGCCGGTCTGATTCAGGAAACCGATCCGGAATACCTGGTTATTTTGGAGAATCTCCATGCCCATCTTGCTTTTTGCAGGTGGTTTCTTTCAGATTTTTCCGAATGTCAGAAACACGTCGTCCGCATGAGAGAATACTTTGACTTCGTGTCGAAAAATGATGGAAACGATCCGCGGGCAGTAAAGTACCTGGACTTCCGCATCTCGATGTGGGAGGTCTTGTGTGCGGCGAAACTCGCGGATGAAGAGGAAACGCGCAGGCGGTACCAGGAGTGTCTGGCAAAATGCGGGAAGATCGCTGGATCCGCAAAAGAGGTGAGCCTCCTGTGCGCCAACACCCTGCACTATCTTGGAGAGGTCCTTCAGGAACGGATGAAAGAGCCTGCGCTGGTCTGTTTTCAGAAGGTTCTGAACATTCTCGAGATGGAAGTTGAGAAAGATCCGCAGCTGCTTTTGAATATGGCATCTCTGAGTCTGTTTTTTGAAAATGCCGTATCGCTTTGGAAGACCGCGGCGGAATTGGGAAACTATCCGGAGGCGGAAGCGGCTCTCGCCAAATACGAAAAAATGATCTTCCGTGCGGAAGAACAGCAGAAAGCGGTTTTGGGTGAGCTTCCGGACGAGAGGAAACAGAATTTCATCATTGCCCGTTTCACACTCTGCCATCAGCAGCGTGCCCTTGCGTCCAAACAGAACGACCAGGCCAAAATGGCGGAAGCGGATGCCCGGCTTCGGGAATTGGAAGGCGAGGTCACGAAATTGGACATTCTGTCCCTCGATACATTGTTTTTCCTGCGGGTCGGTCAGAAAATTGAAGAGGCTGGACGCTGCGAGCAAAATAAGGATACCGCGGGTGTCCGCCAGGCTTTCGAAGAAGCTCTGGGAATGCTTGAAATGATCGAAGAAAGCCAGAGAACCGCAGTCTGGATGCTTTCTTTTGCGGCAATGCTGCCGTATCCCCAGCTGTTTGAGGGCGAATCAAAAGAAGGCGTCTACCAGAGACTCATCGACCTTTGCCGGTCAGGAAAAGAAAACGATCCGGAAAATATTGTGCATTACTATGGGGAAATATTGGTATTGAGCATCAAGGCCGCGGATACCGGGCAAAAGGAAAACGCGTTAAATTTATGCATCGAGGCCGCGGAGGTCTGCAAAGCAATGTTGGCCAATTGTCCGGGCGATATGCGAAATGGACTGATGCTTGTTTCACTGGACCGATTCCTGGCGGATGCGGTCCTCCGCGATAGAAATGACCTTGCCGAAGCAAAAAGATATTTAGCCGAAGCGGAAAAAGTGTTCGCGCCGATCCTTGAAAAATATCCTGAAGATTGTTTGGATGATAAACTGGCTTTAAGCATCACGAAAATGCACATTCATCGGTCAGAGAAAAAATATCCGGAAGCACTCGCGCTGGCAGAAAAAAATCTGGAGGAACTCCAGAATATCGATCAAACCCCGGAGATTTTCGTGAAATTTAAAAAAATTAAACGTGAACACTTCCTTTCGTATCGAATCGACTGTCTGCACACGGCCGCGGAATGTTATTTGGCGGCCGGACAAAAGAACGAGGCTCGAAAGCCGCTGGAAAAGATCTGGAAATATATTGAAGAAGCGATCCAATTGGAAAAAGCATCCATGGAACAGAAAAACGCTTCTCAAAACGATCCTCAAAATGCTTCTCAAAACGATCCGACAGAACTTTCCCGGGAGACTGCCGCAGAAACCACGGCAGATCTGGATTGGTATCTGAAGCTGAAAGTCATCCTCACGCGTATGGCTGCGGAACTGGAAGAGGGTGAAAAACGGGAAGAACTGCTGCGGAAGGCCGATGAAGAATTTGAAAAATTACCAGACAAAGAGGCCAAACCGGTGATCCATGTTTTATTCTCTGCACATATACGCGGTCCAAATGAAGATCCCCGGAACGGAATGCCGTAAGACTCCATTCCGATCGTAGAAAAACAAAAAAAGCAGAAATTCCAAATTGGGATCTCTGCTTTTTTAAGTGGAGGTAATCGGACTCGAACCGGTGACCCTCGCGTTGCAAACGCGATGCTCTACCAACTGAGCTATACCCCCGGGTCGTCTCTCTCAAGACAATCAGTATTCTAGCAGATTTTGAAAACTTTTCAAGTACCCCCTGCATGAAATCTGAAAATTTTATCGAAAGAGAGAAAAAGTCCCGAAGAAAATAACTCTCCGGGACTTTTTTGAAAGAGTGATCGGACCTTACTGACCGGCCGATCTCCATTCGCACCGCCGTGCATCAGAAAATGTCCGTAATGTAGTGGAATCCCTGATGGTACGTTTTCGGTTCGGCATAGTAATTGTAGTTCCGTTTGTCGTAAAGCGGAATACGCATCTCAGCCGGATAGCGATAGTACATGTTGTCGGCACTGCGGAAGTATTCTTCCGGATAAAAATTGTGCGGATAGTAAATGTAGGGGTAGTGGTAGAAACGGTTCCAGTCCTGGGTATTGTAGTTCTTTCCCCAGGATTCACCATACGCAGGCGTATAGTTTCCCGCCGTTCCGGAGGCAGTCGGCCCAAACATTCCAATTCCGCGTGGGCGTCTGGCAGAAGCTTCGTCCGTGAACATCACGAAGAGAGCCGCCGCCAGCAGGAACACTGGAAGATGACGAATCATAAAAAACCTCGATCCTTTAGTTTCTGGAAAACGTCTCTTTCTTTCAAAAAACGCTTTCCAACGGAAGCCAGACTCCACGCACATTCCGACTTCCCTTTCGAAAGATAGTGGAACGGTTTGGAGTTACTCACAGTTTTTCATCAACCGGTCTGAAAATATTCCAAATATTTTCAAATCGGTACACAATGAAACTCTTTTTACTGGTTTCGGCATTTCCTTGACGGTAATTGAGGAATATTCGCAAAAATCGTTCCATTTCCTACTTCCGGCAGTCAGGCGGTACGCACTTGACGAAAGTACCTTCATTTCTGAATGTCCAGCCGCTTGCCGCTGCGGTAAACGCAGGAAGTCAGCGGCGGCAGGGAAACGCCGTATTTTTCGCAGAAAAAGGTCTTTTCCGTACTCATGTTCATTGCGATGAAGTACCCGGCGTACTCGATCTCGCAGTATTCACTGCGTCCGGCATACCAATTGTCGCGGCCGAGCTGGAAGTCCGTCATGAACTCCGGCATTTCCGAGACGGGGAGTTCCTCGCCGTGGTGGACGGACTCGAAACGTTCCGGGTAGTGGACTCCAAAATCCGGACGAAATCCGTACGTCGTCCAGTTCGGTCTTCGGAAAACCGTTCCGTCCTTCATGGGGACGGTGATCGTGTGGTTTCGGAGGGTGGCGAAGTGCTCAAAATGCGGCGTCATGAAATGGACTTTGGCCAGACCGTTCACGGCAAATCGCGCACGCCAGTAAAGGGAAGCGTAGAGGATCTCTTCCCCGTGCCGGATCGCCGCGACACCGTTGACTTCGTCCGTGAAGACGAGATCCGGTCCTCCGGGACTCATGGGCAGGCGTTTGAAGGAACGGTTTTCTTTTTCCGCGGTTTCCAGCCGAGTCTTCAGGAGAGCGTAAAGCGGCGGAATGTCGATCAGGGCATTGCTCACGCGCAGACTTCCGTCTTTCAGCAGAGCTTCGACCAGCGGGAAAAACTGACCGTCTTCGATCATCTGACGGTACGCGGCGAGCGAGTCTTCATCGTTGAGGACCCACGGGACCCAGACGGCGGAACCTTCCTTTCCGGTACGTGCGCCGTAAAGAACGGGACCGATGAGCGAAGTATCGCGCCATCCGACGGCCGTTTCCAGACGCATGGCTCGGAATCCTTCGTCGTCGGGAGCCGGGTAGCGAAAAACAGACCGGGCTTTCGCGATTTTCGCAAGCTGCTTCCGCATGAGCGGGTCGCCGGTCTCGACGAGCAGCTTGCCGTTTTCGCCAAATTCGCAGGTCGAAAGGTAGAGAAGCACCCCCCAGTCGAGGACTTCCCCGTAGTTTCCGACGTACCCCAGTTCGCGCGTCAGCCCCTTCGGCGTGAGCTGAAGGAATCCGTCTCCGTACGGACGTGCCGGGCCGTTTTCCGTCACGCAGCCAAGCCAGGGTTCCAGTCCCATCGATTCATGGAGAAAACGGCGGATCTGCGTTTCCGGAAATGCGCGGGAGGGATCCGTGAGACGCAAAGCCCGGTTCATGCGCTGAATATTCCAGTCGATGATCATGGACTGGTTCGTGAACTGCCTGCGATGCGCCATTTCCCACACGATCCCGGTTCGGAACAGTTCCGCCAAAAGTTCGCGCCGGGAACGCTTTTCGCCGTTTTCCAGCTCGATCCTGACGTCCAGAAGACGCTGAAGTTCCGGAGATCCCAGACGGTAAAGCGCCTCCGCAAGCGGTCCCGTGCCGAACCAGTCCTGATTGTACTGCGCCGGATCGCTCCACGCGAGCGATCCTTCCGCTCTCTGCCGCAGAATGTACGCATCCGCGGCCGCCAGGATCGCAGGAAGGACCTTTTCATTCTGGAAGACCGGGGAGCCTTCCAGCGACCAGCCTTTCGCGAGAAATTCGGCTTTCTGCTGGGAAAGAGGACGCTTTTCGCTTTCCCGCAGGATGTTCGCCAGCTCACGATGGATCCGTTCGCGGACTTTTTCGAGGATCTCTTCGCCCGGATATTCCCGAACCGGGCACTTTTCCGGATCGGGGGCAAGACGCGCCTGATTTTCCGCACGGATCGCTTCCGGAAACGGTTTCAGATGCGTCCATGCCTCAAAAATCGGGAGGGACGGACCGTCGATGACCTTCTGGAACTGCGTGAAATTTTCGCCGTATCCCCAGATCCTTCCCGTCATGCGCAGCTCCAGTTCCAGCTCCGTTTTCCCGCGCGTCAGTGATTCCGGAAGGCAGGTCGTGATGAAATACGGTCTCTCTCCGCCGGCAGGATGTCCGCCATGATGCAGAATATCGTAGTCTCCAAGGTGCCGGTATCCGAGCTGTTTGCCGTCCGCGTAGAGGATCAGAAGATTCGTCGTGTTTTCCATTCCGCAAAATCGGAAAGTCAGGTAATTCACGGCTTCCGGATCGACTTTCAAGGTGAAGAAAATACCGTCCGTCGTCCAGTTTTCCTCTTTCGGAGGAAGGATCCGAAGTGCGGTCGGAGACTCCGGATCGTGGGACGCGGACGCAGGAAACGTTTCCCGGACGGTCTCCGCTTCGCATCGCAGAGAGTGGGCCGATTCCGAGGCGGGATCGCCGAACTTCAGCCGGTCAAGCAGTTCTCCTGCCGAAAGCGTACTTCCAAAGAAGAAAAAAAACATCAAGATCCACAAACAGATCTGAGCTGGGTTCCGCATTTCATGTCCTCCAATGATCTCATGGTTTCCTTTTCAGAGCGATTTTTTCATTTCGCCAAAATGGAGGCTCATCTCCGAATGATTTTCCGGAAATGAGCCTGAATTTTAAAATTCATCCGGTGCGTTTTTTATTTCGCGTCGGGCGAAAGATTCTTCACCTGTTCGGGAGTCAGTGCCCACGTGAAGACTCGCGCGAACTGGATCTTTCCCTTGAAGTAGCTGTTTCCGCCATAGTTGCCGGAAATGTCGGACGCGATCGAGTACGCGCAGGCCGAGTCGTTCGCCGTGTACGTCAGCGGACCGGACGCTTTCTGCACGCCGACCTCTTTGCCGTCAAGATAGAAGCGGACATTCTGTCCATCGTAGGTCCCGTACGCGGAATGGGAACCGGGAGCGATCGGTGCGGAAATGATCTGGTAGCGTCCCGCAACATGGCACCAGAAGTTCAGCGTCTTTTGCTGATGGTCAATGGAGATCCCGGTGCCGCCGACTTCCGTATTCGCGATGATGCACCCATTCTGTCCGGCCGGGTATTCGTCGAATGAGAATCGGGCACCCAGCGTGATCTGGCGCCGGAGACGGGCGTAGTGTCCGCGGTCAAATCGGACGCGGTAGCGCGCGTCTTTTCCGTCAAACTGCGCCCAGCCGTCGGAAATGACCGGTTTCCCGCAGGTCTCCAGTCCATGCGGGAAGGTTTCCGAAAGCGGTTCGTTGGCGGCTTGGCCGTCTTCCGTCACGCGGAAATCGAGCGCGTCCGCTTTCGGGTAAGGAGCCGTTCGATCCTGGAGGTATTTGTCCGGGTCGCGCGGCGTCTGGAATTCGACGGAAATGGTCTCTTCGGAAAGTTTTCCGAAAACGTTTCTCGCACGGATGGCCGCCAGCCAGTCCCGGCCTTCCTCCAGACTGTTCAGGTCTGCGATGATCTCTTTCGGCTGCTCCGCAAAATAGTAGCCGGACCAGGGATTTTCTTCTCCGAAGTCGGTCCATTCGCCGTTTGTGCCGGTCTTTCGTTCCTGAAGTTTGATCTGGTAGGATCCGAGGAACGTATTGGGGCTGGCTGTGTCGTGAGCCTGCGGGAACGTCAGGCGTGCGGAGTACGCGTCAATGTCGGAAACCGAGGCTTTCGGCTTCTCGGCGCAGACTTTGGCGTCTTTCACCGGAGCGAATTCGGCCGTCCAGTACGGAGTCGAGGCCGTTTCGTAGCGTTTTTCCGTATAGCAGTATTTTTCGATCGCCCCCGGTTCCGCGATGAAGTACTCCGTGTCGAAGAACGTTTCCGTAAGGACGTCGAAAATGCGGAAGTGGACCGAGTTGTCTTTGAAGACTTCCATGAAGTAGACCTGCGCGGCATTCTGGTATCCGGCAGGGAAGCGGTTGAAGATCCCGCCTTCCATCGCGAAGTAACTCAGCGTCGCGGTCCCGAATGCCGTGAATTTTCCCTGCCAGGCACTGCGCGGGTCATTGGACGGATAGTGCGAGTGTCCGGAAAAGTCGATGATCTGCGGAAATTCCTCGAAAATGGCGCGCAGATCCTTCACGCCGGCCCAATCTTTCTCAAACCCGCCGTAAACCGTGCCGCGGACATGGTAGTGCTGGAAAACGAAGATCGGTTTTTTCGGATCGTCTTTCACGGCGGCGTTCAGCTGTTCGCGGAGCCAGTCCAGAATGTAGAGATAGTCGCCGTCCTTGCAGGTCCCCTTTTCGCAGGAAAGTCCGATGAAATGGTACCCGTTGATCACCGTGTGCGAGTTGGCCGGGCGGGAAAAGATGGTTTCCCAGTTCTTTCGGCTTCCTCCGGCTTTTACGTGCTCTTCGCCGCCCCAGTGCTCATGATTCCCCATGCACAGAAGAGCCTGCGCGCCCTGAGGAAGGTTTCCGAGAAGCGTGTCGCGGAACGGAACGAGTTCCGCGGCGTATCCGTGGTCCGACATATCGCCGACGACCATGACGGCATCAAAATTCGGATGCGCGGAGTCTTTGGCGTACGTCGGGAGGAAGCGCATCAATTTTTCGAGACGCTTTTTTTCTGCACAGTTCGGATCCGTTTTGAAATGAACGTCGCTCATGATCGCGCAGCGCAGAACGAGTTCTTTGTCGAGTTCAGTTCCGGGACCGGCAGCCCAGAGTTTTCCGGGAAATGCGGTGAGGGCTATCGAGGTGCCCAGGGACGTGCCGAGGAATTGACGGCGGGAAAATGCGGAATGTTTTGGCATGATTTTTCCTCTCGAAACAGGCTGGCGGAAAGCCGGAAGAAAACTTTCCGTGAAAAATATCTGAAAAATAAAAGGGACCGGGAAACTTTTCCGGATACCAAAAAGCTTCGGTCCTCAATGTTCCCATTTTAGCGGATCTTGGGGCAAATGTCAAGAAGTCGGAAAACATTTTTCCAAATAAAGTCCGTCAAATGCCGGACGGATATGTTCCGGAAGCTCGCGGGAGAGCTTTTCATGGTCGAAACCATGCCCGATGTGCGTGAAGAAGACCCGTTTCGGCTGAAGTTTTTCTACCAGTTCCAGAACTTCGTCAAGCCCCATGTGCGTCGGATGCGGATCGTAGCGCAGACAGCCGATGATGAGAGTCTCCAGACCGTAAAGATGCTCCATCGTCTCCGGAGGCACGATCTTCACGTCGGTACAGTATGCCAGATCGCCGATCCGGAATCCAAGGATCTCGATCCTCCCGTGAATGATCCGCAGCGGCAGGACCTTTTGCCCAAGAACTTCAAACTCCCGGAACGGCTCGATCCGGTTCAGGTGCAGTTTGGGGATCCCTCCTGCCGGAAAATTTTGAACGGCCGGGTCGAAAATGTACTCAAAACGGGCATGGATCTCCCGTTCAACGTGTTCCGAACAAAAGACTTCAATGGGACGCATTCCATTCAGGTGCGAAAACCTCCGTGTGTCGTCAAGACCAAACAGATGGTCCACGTGCGGATGCGTGAACAGGATCGAGTCCGCGTAAAGAAGACGTTCCCGAAGAAATTGCTGACGCAGATCCGGGGAAGTGTCGATCAGAAGATCGCCCTCCGGAAATCCAAGGATGATGGAACTGCGTGTGCGTTTATTGCGCGGATCCGGACTGCTGCAGACCGCACATTCGCATCCGATCATCGGAACTCCGTGTGAGGTGCCGGTCCCAAGAAAAATCAGGTCTCCCGCGGGAATTTTTTCGATCATGGTTTTTTCAGAAAACTTCTCTCATTCAGGAAGAAAAGGAACGCAGAAACGATCTGCATTCCCTTTCTCATTTCAAAAAACGAAACTTTTATCCGCAGACAAATTCACCGACCGGTCAGCGAAGCCGATTCGTCCGGTTGTTCTGCGTTCCTCCCATGTCGCCGCCTTCATTCATGCGGTTTCTTCGGGAAGAACTGCGTCTGCTTCGCCGATCCTCTTCCTGGTTTTCCATGCCGTTCTGCTGCATCATGGATTCCAGTTCAAGATTCTGCTGCTGGGACTTGTCGCGGCGGCGGTAAACGTCGGAGACGTCTTCAAGCTCGGACTGGATCACGAAATCCCCCTTCGGTCCCATGAGCAGGACCATGGACGGAGAGTAGATCCCCTCCGGATGGCTCTTGATCTCCTGAGCCGCGCCTTCAAAATCCCGTTTATCCAGCGGAGCGTAAAGTTCTTTTCCGCCGCGGGCATCCAGAAGAATGAATCCGGTTCGGAACGATTTCCGCGGGCGATCTTCTTCCTCATCGTCATCGTATCGCCGCTGCGGATTCATCCCCTGATCCATATTGCCGAGCTGACGGATCGAATCTTCGTAAACCATCAGATTCAGCACCTGACCCGGATAAATACGGACCGGCTCTTCCTTTTTGGGCTTTCGTCTTGAATTTCGTGAGGATTTCTTGCTTTCCAGCTTCATGATCTCACTGAAATACGTGAAGTCTTCATTGCCGTCCGTTTCGTTGAACGTCACCGGCATGAGCGTCAGGTAGGGACTCCAGCGTTTCTCCTTGATGTCGGTCGTGAATTTCTTCGCGTAACCCGGCAGATAGAAATGCTGATCCAGCGGGATGGTCACCGGCGGCGTCACGTTCGACCAGGCGCTTTCAAGGTATTTCACCTTGCGGTCATCCGGATCTTCGACGTTGAACGGCGGATCGTACTGGTAGTTCGGATTGTGGAGCTGGACCTTCACCCGGTAGACGTACTGTTTGCCGGGTTCCACGGTGTAGTCCACATAGCGGAAGAGACGCACGTTCGCTTCCTGATCCATATTGTCGTTGGCGTTTTGATCTTCGACGACTTCGTATTCGTCTTCGTCTTCGTCCTCTTCATCAACGTCTTCTTCAGAGACTTCTTCTTCGGCGTCCTCATCTTCCTCATCCGCATCACTGCCCGTACGGCGCAGACCGCGTCCATCCATGGAATTCAATTCCAGCTCGAATTCTTCCGGATACGGCAGGTAAGTCACCCAGTCAAACTGCATATTGGTTCCGGAATTCGAGACCTGGGGGAGCGGGATCATCAGCGATTCATTTCTTGCGTGCGTCATGCCGTTGACCGTCGTTCCGTCATGGCCCGTCATGGCGGGATTGGCATTGCGCGGATTTCTTCCTTTGGCGGTTTTGTTTTCCGGACTCTTCCCGTCTTTCTGGGCTTCAAGATCTTCGGCCGTTTTGGCGACACGCCAGAGTTCCGGCGGGGCGTATTTGTCCGGAAGATCCATGCTTCCGCCGCGGGAACCCAGTTCGCCGTCCCCCTGGAAATAGAGGATGCGCTGTTCGTTGATCGACGGCTTGCCGCGGAGCTTTTTACGAAGGTCTTCCCAGTCTTTGTCCGTCAGTTTGGAAATGTCTCCGTCCGCCGGTACTTCCGCACGCTGGACCGAGTAATTGTAGAACATCGGGGAGTCCGCCGGGTTGTCCATCGTATCTATTCTGGCAGCTTCCTTGAAATTGCTCAGATCCCGAAGTCCCAGCTTGCGCTGATATTCAAGTTCCTGTTCTGCCATGGGGATCTCACCGATCAGGATGCAGCAGCGTACGCCTTCCGTCTGGCTCAGTCTTCCGCCGCCAAGTCCATCGTCGAAAGCATTTTCCGCTCCCGCTTCATCCGTTCTTTGCGGACGCTGGACACTCCCGTGCCATTCCACGACATTCAGATTCGTGACGGCTAATGCACGGGGGGTTTTCCGTTTTTGGCCCTCTTTGGACAGGATCGGATTCCATGACGCAGTCGTGGCGTACTGCGCGGCAGGGATCTCTTCCTGGATCCCGACGACCAGCGTATCGTAGCTGCGGGTCACCGGCTCGACTTCCTGGACCGCTTCCAGTTTCGCTCTGGCCTGACTGCACGCGCTGCTCAACTGGTCCGGTTTCTTCGTGTATGGCTTCACCTGCAGTGCAGATTGAATCATCATCAGAAAAAAGACGACCAAAATGCCGAAGAGAACTTTCTCAAAATGATTGATGCAAAGTTCCTTCAGGCTGTCTGCATCGAATTTGCCTTTCATCGTTTATTCCTGTTTGGGTTTTCGTCGTGTTCGTATTTCGTATTTTGGAAGGCAGAAACGGAAGCCGTTCAGAACCATTCCCCTTTTGCTCCCGAAAATCGTTCCCCTGTTCGGTTTCGATCTCCGGCTGCCCGGTCTTTTTTTAAAGTTCCGCTTCAAAAAAAGACCGTCTGCCTGAAAATTTACTTTACTCTTCGTTTTCCGCTTCAGTTTCGGCTTCTGCTTCCGCTTCTGCATCCGCTTCCGCTTCTTCCGTCACGCCGGCCTCGTCTGCCGATCCGTCCGCAGCTTCTGCTGCCGGTTCTTCCTCATCGGCATTTTCAGACTCGTCGGAGGTATCCGCGTCTGCGTCCTCATCCGAAGCTGCTTCTCCTTCTTCAGGATCTTCCGCCGCTTCCTCGTCTTCCGCTGCATTGCCGTCTTCGGACTCTTCACCGTCTTCGGACTCTTCACCGTCTTCAGACTCTTCACCGTCTTCAGACTCTTCACCGTCTTCGGACTCTTCACCGTCTTCAGACTCTTCACCGTCTTCGGACTCTTCGCCGTCTTCGGACTCTTCCTCGGAACTTTCGCCTTCTTCTCCTCCCAGAGCCGCATCAAATTTCGCCATGTCCGGCGGATTGAAGATGCAGAGCATTCCCCAAAGCTCAAATTCCACGTCTTCCGGCTTTCTTTCATCCGTTTTGCCGTCCATTCCGGGCTGCTGAAGTTCCGTCGGAGCCGCTGCTTCTCTGGCAGTTTCACGAGATGCGCGGGACGCACGGGAAGAGGTTCCGACGCTCTCTTCTTCGGAGGACGGTTTTTCTTCCGGAACGATCTCCAGTTTGTGGGCGATCGAATCGAAATCGCGCACTTTGACGCTGATCTGGTGAATGTAGATCGGCAGCTCGGAATTCATGCAGTTGAGCATGAACTGCGGGATCTGTTCCTGATTGATGAGGATGCGGACGTGGACCGGCATCATTTTGTATTCCGGCTTGGTCTTGAGGTACTCCACAAGACGCGTCGCGGGCATGAAGTTGCCGTGCATATCGCAGTAGCGGTAGTTGAAGAGTTCTTCAAATTCGTCGTCGTCTCCGAAAACACTTTCCGTTTCCTCTTCCAGTTCCGCGCCGGCAGCGAGGTCATCCAGTTCTTCGTCTCCCGTCACGGCCGGTTCTTCCACCATGACGACCCGATCGGCAGAATTGCGGAAAACGACCGGTCCTTCTTTGCCGGAGGCGGAAGCGGAGCGGTTTTCCCGGTTTCCGTAGCCGCCGGCGTCTCCGCCAAGGCTTTCGCTGGAAGCGTCGTCTGCGACGTTGACTTCAAAAATGCGCTTCACGACGGCATCATGCGCTCCTTCGCAGGAGGCGTTCATTTTGGCGATGGCATCGAGAAGAATGTCGTAGGCCCACAGATCTTCCTGCACGATGAACACATTGCGCGTCGGGATCCCCCCGGCTTTCGCACGGAGGAAACGGCTGAAACGGCTGAAAAGCTGCTGACGGTTGGTCTCGTCCCAGATGATGCATCCTTCCGAAGGCAATTCGCTCTCGGTCGCCTTTTCCACTCCCGTCGGAAGCGCGGCGGTCATGGCGTCATTGGCTCCGACAGCCAGCTGCGGAATGTAGATCCGGTAGCGTTCCATTAAATCACGGGCCTGAGAGCGCGTGACGTACTCGCGATAGGCACTCGCGATCTCCGGAAGAAGCGTGTTCTGCGTATCGTAAATACTCTGACGGTTCCAGGCATTCCGCAGTTCGTCCTGATAGTAATCTGCATTGACATCACCGCGGAATTCCGGCCAATGATGTTCTGCGAGCGTGCTCTGCGGAGCGTAAAGTCTGTTCCAGACTCCAAAGATGTTCGCTTTGAGATTTTCAACATCTTCCTGTTTCTGCGCCACGACGACTCCATTCGGATTGTCCTGGCCGGCAAGCCGCTGCATCTCGGAAAAACGGCTTTCGATCGCACTTTCTCGAGCTTCAAACGTCGCGGATTTGCTCCCCGTCACGATATTGCCGACGATGATGGTCGTCAAAAGGCAGACGAGCGAAATTACCCAGAAAACGTATTTCTTGATATATTTCAAAACTAAACTGAATTTATTCATGGATCAGGTCTCACCCTCTGAAAATGTGAATTTGTTTCGTTCGTTCACGAAGTTTCCGAGTTCATTCTTCGGAATCTTCTTCCCCTGTTTCCTCATTTTCTTCATCAGTTTCTTCTTCACTGCCGTCTTCTTCGTCTTCCGCCATCATATCGTCGGCTTCTTCCTGTGCTTTTTTGCGTTCTTCTTCCGCAGCAAGGATCGCCGCACGGATCTCCGCACGTTCTACAGAAGATCTTGGTTCCCAGAGGAAATGGACGACAAAATCGTAGCGTCTCCCTTCGCGCAGAGGCTGGACGTTTGCGGCGGCCGGATCATTCGGATCTGCCATTGCCGCATCCTGAGCGGCCATGCCTTCTGCACCGCGATTCGCAGTCTGAGTCGATGGGTCGGCATATTCGTCGCGGATCTCGAGCCGGCGGGTGTCTTCCCAGTTGGCGTACATGGAACGGATCGCGTTGTTCACGAGCACCGGGTAGCGGACACCCAGGTCTTTCATGCTCACGATCTCTTCGTCCGCAGCATTCGGTTCGACGACATGCGCGGATCTCAGCATCGGAAGCTGGAACGTGCATTCCGTTTCTCCGGAAAGTTTCGAAATAAAATGTTCCTGAACGAAATCCGCCTGCTTTACTTTTGCCTGGCGGTCATTATGCCAATGGTAGCCGTAGACGGAGATGAGCCAGCGTGCCGGTTTGGCCGGGGCTGCGCCTTCACCCTCTTCATCGTCTTCCGATTCTTCTTCTGCCGCCGCTTCTTCGGCTCCTTCTTCGCCTTCTTCACCTTCCGGAGGCGTAAGTCCTTCGATCGGTTCCGGAGCCAGCGCCTGCTTCACGATGCCGTCCAGACCGCCTTCTTCCTCTTCACCTTCTTCGCCTTCTTCACTTCCCTTCAGAGATCTTTCATAGAGTTTGCGAAGTTTCTTCGGAAGGATCTCTCCCCGCGTCGTGCTGATGGCCATCTTCATCCACTCTTCCGACTCATAGTCGTTGAGAGGCTGCGCATCGACGTTTACGATATGCAGTTCTTCGCGTGCCATGACTTCTTCCGCCGTCAGAAGATCCGCTTCCGGTTTCGGGGCTTTCGGCAGGCAGGCGTTGATGCCGTAAAGGAGTTCGAGCCAGTTCGTTCGGCTTCCAAAGTTCTGGAGGAATTGGTTTCCCATGGCATCGAGGATCTGGAAATTCTGCTCTTCTGCCGCAATGGCGTCCACGTACGATTTGGCTTCGTTCGTGAGCGTTTCCGCCTGGGATTCGTAGGTTTTCCAGTGCTTCTCGGCCACCGTGTCCTGAACGTTCATCTGCGCTCCGAAATTCACCGTGACGCCGAGCATCAGCAGGACGGTCGCCGCCAGCATCCACGGCTTTTTGGAGTTGATGATCCGTGCCGTCTTGATCTCAACAGGCAGGAAGTTCGTATTGACGGCTCCCTTTTTCAGCCCCTGGAGGCAGAGACCATAGCAGGTGCCGAACGTCGACATATTTTCGGCGATGAGCGAAGTGTCCGCAAGATTCGATGTATCGAGGCTCGCGAAAGACTGACCGAGGGTCACGTCGATACCAAGGTTCTGCGAGAGATATTTCGTCAGACCGGTCAGCTTCATCGCATTCCCCAGCGCGATGACCTGCTGATATTCCGCATTCGGATCCTGGCTGGAGAAATATCCAAGAGAACGCTGGATCTCGTTCTGGAACTGGTTGAAGACAGGCTGCATCGCACGCAGGACCGCCACTTTATCCTGACTGGAAGCCAGATTGCGTTTCAGATGGTCTGCTTTGGCGAACGTCAGCTTCAGTTCCTTCATGAGTGCTTTCGTGAAGTGGTTGCCTCCGATCGGAAGGTTGCGCTGCCAGGCGCGGAATCCGTTCGTGAGGATCAGGTCCGTTGCGTCCGTTCCCATCGCGAGCACGACGACATACGGCGGGGGATTTTCCGGATCGTAGTCGTCGATGTCCGGAAGTTCGCCAAGTTCATCATGCAGCATGTAGTTGTAGAGCGCCAGCGGCGTCAGCTGGATCTGATCGACCGGGATGCCGAGGTCGTCGCACTGCAGTACCGTTTTGAAGACCTGATCCCTTTTGGCGGAAAACAGACCGATCTCCACTTCAAGAGGAAGGGCGCTCTCGGACGCCTGACCCATGCGCTGCCATTTCCAGATGACTTCATTCAGAAACGGGATCTGCTGCTTGGCTTCATACTTGACGATATCGGGAAGTTTTTTGGGTTCGATCGGCGGCAGTTTGATAAAGCGGACCAGACTGTTCTGTCCACCCACTGAAATGGCGACTTTGTCCCCTTTGATCCTGTTGCGCGAGAGGAACAGCTTGAACGCTTCCTTGATCTCATTGTCCGGATCGACTCCCGGCTGCGTCAAGATCTGCGGATACTCAATATAATCCACTGCGTCTACGACCAGCATCTCCGGATTGCTGTCGTCGATGAAGCAGCGCATCGCCTTCAGCGAACAGTTTCCAACGTCAATTCCCCAGACTGCATTACTTCGAGCCATCTGAATTATCCTTGTTTGCAAATGATTTTTCGATAATACTTTATCAAAAAATAGATTACCCCTGAATCTTATTTTTCATATTTCTATAGTTTAATGGCAAACCGCCGTCAGGTCAACAAGTTTTCCTGGAAAATTCACCATTTTCCTCAAAAAAAATCAACTTTTTGCCCATTTGGACGTTTCAAAGAGAATAATCGGTATTTTTGAGGGGTTTCTAAGGTTTTTCAGAGCCTGATTTTCTATTTCTTGCATCTTTCCTTAAAAAAAGAAACCGAAAGATCCACCTCTTCCGGTTTTGAGGTCTGGGAAGCGTCTGAAAGATAAAAAAAGGCGGAATTTTTATCCGCCTTTTCTTTTATGGGGTCAGTTATCGCAGGGGGTCAGTTCCACCACCAGCCTTCTTCCGGAAGCTCCGCTTCGGCACTCTTCTGTTCGTCAGCGACCGTCGTGTCGTTGGCCGAGAGGAGGTTTTCTTCCGTGAAAGCGCGCTTCGCGAAGATCTCAACACCGCCGCCGATCGGGGTGGTGAGCGTATTGCCGCGCCAGACGGCCGTCACGGCAGACTCCACAAATTCGGGGGCACGTTCCGTCTGGATGCTGAATTTGTTTTCGTCGCCAAAGTAGACCAGTTCCCAATCCAGTTTGCCGTAGGCGTCCGTTTCCTGCAGGAAAGCCGCGACGACTGCCATATCGACCAGGTTGCGGAGTTCGGCGTAGACCGGAGCGGATTCGGCAATGCGGTCATAGTTTCTCGTGAAGCCCTGCGTGAACTGTTTGCTTGCGGGATCGGAGACTGCGAGTTCCTTGCGGGAACCGTCGGACGTGACCATTTCATCGGCACCGACGAGCTTGACGCTCTTGCCTTCCAGACCCATCGCGAGTTTGTCGGGGCTCATGCGGACACGTTCATAGTCCGGCACGAAATACCAGCGGAAAAGTGCGTTGCGGGCAACAGATCCGGGGCTGACCGAATCGACGAAGGATTTCATTCCGCGGCACGGGATCTTTTCCAGACCGATCCCCATGAGCTTCATCCGATAGTCCGCTTCGACCAGGACTTTCGCGAAGTGGGTCTGCGGATCGACGCCGAGAACGGAGACTTTCTGAAGTCCCAGAGCTTCGCGCGAACCCTTCACGATCGATTCCGTCATGGAAGGAACGGCCGTCGTGCCGATCTGCTGCTGGAATTTCTGGAAACGGGCCAGACCTTCCTGCGTCGGGTCGATGGAGCATCCGATGACTTTGGCTTCTTTGGAATTCGGAGCGTAGGTACGCATCGCGGCGACCATGTCGTCCAGACGAAGCACCGGCTGACCGGTCGTCAGACCCACAACACGGCCGGAAACGTCTTTGTACCAGCCTTCTGCAGGACCGACGAGGACGACGTCGCCCGTTTCCGGATACACAAAAACGTAGTCGATACGCTGAAGACCCGCCATATAGCGGACTTCGTCGGTCACGATGCCGTTATTTCGGGCGATCTCATACTCCAGACGGGTCAGCGAGACCGCGCGTGCCGGATTGAATTCACGCAGGTCCTTCGAGATCTCCCGGGACGCAGACATTTTTCTCATCCGAAGGGATTCCATGGAAGGTTCCACGTAAGTCTGCATTTTCAGCACATTCTGCGCATCGATCTCAACACCTGCATACGAGCTGGTGTCCTGTGCAGAAGCGGTCTGAGCCAGCATCAAAGCACCGACCAAAAGCAGAATCGGCAGAAAACATTTTTTCAGCGCCTGCGAGTATGAAAGCATGGTTTATTCTCCTAAGTACTATGCGGATCCCACATTAAATTCCAGCCGGACGCTTCTTCGTCTGCGAAAGTGTCTGCGCGCAGCTGTCCGCCCGGAAGCGGAAATTTATTGTGTCTGGGAATCAATTGATTCAATATATTCCGGTATATTGGACTCTATCGTCAACATTTCCCGGTCCTAAAAACACTCTTTTCCCAAATTTTGCGACTTTTGCGGAATTTTTGTCTCTACAATCCAGACAAAACGCACGACCCGCAAAGTCAGGGCTGTTCTGTTTTTCGACTCTCTTCTTTTCTAAAACTTCCAAAGGGATTCGACCGCCGGCGGCGCGACTTTGAAGTACTCGTAAAGCCAGGGCATGTCCCAGAACATGAGGAGGAGGAACGCGCCGAGACAGAGCGTCAGATACGCCATCAGTCCCCGTTCCCGGTAAAGATGCTCGGGATTCTGAACGGTACTGTTCGGTTTCAGGCCGACGTACAGATAGTATCCGTAGAAACCCGCGAGGATCGGAAATGCCAGCACAAGCTCCAGACGGTACCGAACGATGAAGACGCCGAGGAAAAGTGCGCTCGCGATGGCGTAGATGAACATGCTCACGAGCAGATTCTCTTCCGTATAGTGCCGGAAGGATCTGCGGTACTGAGCGGCACGTTCCGGATCGTTGATCCATCGATATTCGGCAAACCGCTTGGTCGCCATGAAGAATGCGCCGACCATCCAGTACGAGATCAGAAGCGAAAGCGGCGGGACCTGACCGGGAAGGACAAGATACCAGCCGAGCATCAGACGAAGCGGATTGTTGACGGATTCACTCAAAACATCAAGGTAGATCCACTCTTTCGTCCGGACCGGCGGGATATTGTACGCGCATCCCATCAAAAGCAGGACGGCACCCGACCAGAAGAACGGCATGTTCAGACTCCAGGCGATCCCAAGACCGGCGATCCCAAGCACGATCCATTCCAGATACGCCCAGAAAAGTTTGACTTTTCCGGAGGGGATCGGACGGAAACATTTGGACGGATGAGACCGGTCCGTCGGTGCGTCCAGGATCTCGTTGATGACGTAGTTGCTCGACACGATCAGACAGACGGCACACAGGCCGATGAAGACCGTTTTTCCGATCTGCAGCATGGCTTCCGCAGACTGAAACGCATCCGGACGGTAAAACATCGCAAGGATGACGCCGAAAAGCATGAAAACATTTTTGAACCAGTGGTCCGGCCGGGCTATTTGAATGTAGGAAAGCATGGATTTCTTGAGTGGATCAGTGTTCTGGAAAATCTCTCAGCGGAACCGCGGCGGCACATCCGTTTCTCAGTTTCTCATTTCAGAAAAACGAATGAGCCGTCATTCAGATCGGGACCGGTCTTCTATTTTTTCTTCTGGGAGAAGAGCCAGTCTGCGAGACCCGGCGTCCGGTACGCGCGGTCCCAGCAATTGTGCCCGACGCCTGGATATTCGGTGTACTGCACGTTTCCGCCGTTTTTCTTCAGGGCTTCATACGCATTCCGGCTGCGCTGCGTCGGGACGGCTCCGTCGGCATCGCCGTGGAAGATCCAGACCGGCACGTTCCTGATTTCCGGCACCGCCGCGAGCTTTTCATTGTCCGCACCGCCGCAGACCGGCATCGCGGCAGCGACTTCATTCGGATAGCGGACCAGAAAATCGAACGTTCCGTATCCGCCCATGGAGATCCCGGTCACGTAAATGCGGTTCGGATCGATCTGGTCGTTCGCTTTCATGTTCTGGAGCAGTTCGTAAAGGAGCCCCATCGCGTAGGAGGCCGTTTCCGGCGTGTCGTGCGTATCTCTCAGGCTCCAGCTGACTTCGCACCATTTTTTATTGTGCGGGCACTGGGGAGCGATGAGGTATGCGGGATACTTCGCGCCTTCTTCGCTGAAGATCAGGTTCAGGAATGCGTCCTGTCCGGCAACCTGCGCAATATTATTGTTTCCGCGTTCACCGGCTCCGTGGAGGAAAATGACGAGCGGATATTTCTTGCCTTCTTCCAGTTTCGGCGTGTATTTTCGGTAAAGGAGCGTGCCGTTTTCCGATTTCCACTCGCATTTTTCAAGTTCATCGTAGCGGTCGGTGAATTGGGCGGCTTCCGCTGTGGTTCCATTTCCGGCAAACGCCAGGACCATCATGGACAGGCAGGTCATGATCAGTTTTTTCATTTTAGGCTCCTTGTGTGGATCCAGGGTCTTGTTCTCTGTCTTGTTCAACAGATTTTCTTATTCAAACAGTTTTTTAAATTCGTCGTCATCCGGATCCTGATTTGAGGCGTTTCGGGATCGTTTGGTTCTTGAAGAGCCTTTGGAGGATCTCTTTTCGGAAGAAGACGTTTCCTCTTCGTCTTCCTCCTCCTCTTCTGCGGCAGCTTCAAGCTCCTGCAGATTTCTCCAGAAGGTCTCGATCTCCAGATCGGAAAGGTCGCCGTTCAGGATCGTTTCCACCTCGTCATCCGAAAAGTGCTCCAGAAGATCCAGCACCATGTCGGAGTACTCCTCTTCTTCCAGCTGGTCACTGTTTTTTTCTTCCAGCTGGATCTCTCGGGTGATGATCTGGAGCTGTTTCTGATCGAGGAGTATCTGCGGGATGAAGTCCTTCAGATCCAGCATTTCGTCATCCTCTTCCGAGCGGTTCCGGTACCGGCTGATCTCATTTTCGATCTCTTCCAGCCACGTCGGCGGCTCGTAGCCCGTTCCGGACGGTTCTGCCGTGAAGTCCTGCACGAGTTCGAGGAATTTCGTGAAGGAATCCGTTTTCTGCCCGGTGCGCATTTCCTGGATGGCGGGTTCCAGAAGGGCGCACAGTTTGTTGATCGTCATGGGCTTGACCAGGCGTTCATCCAGTCGGTCGCCGATGGTCTTGATCGCCAGACCGTATTTCAGGCAGAGTTTTTTGTACCGCCGGATGAACTGCTTCGCATGGTAGGCGGTCCGTTTCTGGATCTCGCTGAACCAGGAGTCGGCGACTTCGTAGCTTTTTTCCCGCACCATGACGCGGTGGGCGTTGATGAACGGACGCAGATCCCACGCCATTCTGTCGTATTCGGCAAGAAGGCGGAGAAAGTCGAACAGCATGTAGAGATTCTGCCCGTTGTCGGACTGCGTCGTCGTCGTATTGTAGTCGATGAACTGTCCGTAACGTTCCAGAAGCGTCTCGACGATCGTGTCCAGGCTGCGTTCCGCGTAGAATTGCTGGACCCGTCCTTCTTCCAGAGCTTCCAGGAGCTTCTTTCCCTGAATGGTCTCTTCCTCCATCTGGATGCTGTTTTCCCGCAGCTCGCAGTTCTCCTTCAGGGCTTCCAGCCATGCGCGGATCCCTTCATGATGGATCGCCTGAAGATTGGAATAGTTCATCTGTACCGGGGAGAAGAGATCCTCTCCGTACTCCTGAATGAATTTCTGAAGGAGCTTCCATTCCCGGGATTCCAGATACGGATCCAGGGAGGAAATGCGGATCCCGTGACTGTGCGTCAGCCAGTTCTGCATCAGGATGTCCAGGACATTGTCGAGGAGCGGGATCAGCTGGCGTGTTTTCCATTTGGCGCGTCCCTGCTGATTGCCGCTGCGCAGTACCGAACGCAGGATCCCTTTACTTCCAAGGTCGAACAGATGATCGTACCGCGTGATCGCCCGGGCACCGCCGACCGGATTTTGCCGTTCCATTTCCTGAACGACTTTCAGCATCCGGTATGTTTCCGCCAGAAGGCCCTGAAGAGGCAGGTTCATGAGCAGACGCTGGATGACCGTCAGCACATTGCGGATCTGGATCATTCGGATCGGATCTCCCCCCCGGTCGATCGGTTCGTAGAGGATCGGTTCCTTGACCAGAAGTTCCATCGTCTGGTCCCAGACCTCTTTGACCCGTTCCGGTTCGGAACAGATCAGCGCCTGGATGATCAGCCGGGTCGCATTTTCCCACGTGTCGGTCTCCGTGATCCGGTTTTCGACGTCAGCGATCCGCATAAGACGCTGGGCATCCATCAGTTCGCTGCATGTCGAGACCAATCGTTCCAGCAGAGAAAATTTCATGCCGATCTGCTTCTCGTACTCCATCATGGCGATCGCACGCGAGAAGTCGGGCCGTTCTACCTGGAAAGCCCGGACTTCCCGGATGAGTTCATGGAGTTTTTCCATGTGTGTTTCGGCCTGCCGGCTCCACATTTGGAGGACTTCGGAACGGTCGGGGTGCTCTTTGGCGTAGGGGATCGAAAAGACGGCGGACATTTTCCAGAGCCGGGCCTGCGTGATGATGAAAAGCAGGCGGTCGGAGATGCGCTCCATCTCGCTGGTCAGCGGGAAATCTTCCATCGAGTGCTTCAGGGACTCTCCGTCCATCATCGAGCCGTCGATCCCGTCATCCGTGGAATCATGGTACGTGATGTTTTCCCAGGCTGCGTTGAAAAGTTCGCTGAGGTCTTCTTCCTCAAACTCCTCTTCTCCGAAAGCCTCTTCGCGGAAACCGTCGGGATCGGAAGCCTCCTTGGGGCCGGGATCTTTGGTTTTGCGTCCATCCGGATCGGAATCAAGCTCCAGGGAAGGCACGACTCCGTAAATGTCGGCGTTCGCTTCCACCATGTCGACGAACCGCTTTGCCATTTCCCAGCCGTCCTGAAGCTGACTGCCTTTGCGTCCCAGCAGCCGCTGCTCTTTGGTGGCCGGATACCAGAGGTCCTCCATCCAGCGGAGCGCAAGCGGATGGAAAGAATAGTCGCCGTCGTCCAGTTTGAAAATTTCCGACTGGCTCAGCCAGCTGATCAGAAGAGCCATGGAGGCGATCGGATCTTTCTGGTCCAGAAGTGCTTCGATCAGCAGCGTGTAGGCTTTTGCGGAATTGAAATCCGCCACCCGGGGACGCCAGAATGCGATGTCGCCGGCTGCGGTTCCGGCTTCATACCATGCTTCCAGGGCCGAGACGACGATCTGGATCGACTCGCAGGTCTCCGCACCGGAAATGCTCTGGATCTCGGAAAGATCCAAGGTCCCGAACTGATCCCACCATTCCGTGACGGCCTGCATCCGAAACATGAGTTCGGTCTGCTCTTTTTTGAGTCCTTTCGCTGCCGTTTCCTTCAGAATGCGGGAGTAAAGCGAGAAAATGGAACTGACGAGCGTCGTCATTTCGTCCACGCGCTGGTCCGGCGTGGAATCTTCCACGGAAGAGGAGAGCGGATATTCGCCGTCGAATCCCAAAATGTACCACGGATCCAGAAATGCGCCGCACTCGATCCCTTCGTGAAGGATCTTTTCGATCTGGTAAAGATAGCCGATCGCGTCGCGGACCTGATCGCGGTCTATGGCGAGATGGGCTTTCGTCAGGAGACAGTCGACTTCGCACCGCATTCTTGCAGAAGGTACGTTGACCTTCATGACCATTTCGCGCGACGCCTCTTCGTAGCCCATCCACGCATACAGTCTGGCGAGCTGAACATTCTGGTACTGCTCTGCCCGCTGTTTGGCCAGACGCCGGTTGAAATACTGACGGGCCGCCGCAAATGGCTGGTGAAGGAGCTTTTCTTCATCGCGGAGCCGTTCGGCATGGGATTCCGGTATCTGTGCAAGGAGCTGCTGGTAAAAGGAATCGCGGATCTTGGCGACTTTGGGGAGAAGGACCGAGAATGTCTCGGCAGAGGTTCTGGCTCCCGGTCCCCAGCCGCTGACGGCACAGCCCATCAGGAGCGTTCCGGCAAGGACTGCCGCCGCTTCAAATTCAAGCTCCTCCCGGGGAATGCCGTATTCGTCGGAGATCGGTCCCGTGACGCGCGAAAGGATCGACTGGACGGTCGACTGGATCAGAACGAAACGGTCGAAGGTCCCGCGGTTGGTGATGTGGAGCGGATCCCAGCTTCCGAAATGGAAGTTCAGACGCCGATTGACCGGATGCTCAAAGTCCAGCGCACGGGGATCAAAGGTGAGTTCCTCGAGATTCTCAAAATTGAACTGGGCGTCTGCCAGAAGGAACTCGTCGGTATTCTGAAGGATCTCCAATGCTTTGGAGACGACATTGCGGAATCGTCCGTGAATGACGCCGGCTCCCTTGATGTAGAGCGGGACTGCGTGGAGCCATTCATGCTGGTACGGCTGCATCTTCTGTTTGGAATGAAGGACCGGGATCGGACGATAGCCGATGAAATCATCGTACTGCCGGATCACTTTATGCACTGCCTGCCGGACCTCTTCCGGGATCTCTCCGCGGAATGCCGTCAGATCGGAGGAACGGAGAAGCTCCGGTACGCTCTTTTCCAGAGTGCTGAAAAAGTCCGGCGGGACCGACTCGAATGCTTTCGTGCTCAGGATCCGATAAAATGCCTGACCGATCGAAAATGCGTTGAACAGAATGTCGTCTTCCTGATGGAAAAGAAGATCCTTATGCCAGACCCGGTATTCCGGAAAGAAAAACAGGAAACCGAACTGGAGCGCCTGCCGGACCTGCGTATCGTTTGCGAAGACCTCCGAGTGCGGCTGGACCTGATCCAGATATTCCCAAAGCGCCGCGCCAAGACGGCACCAGAGACGGAGGGGCTTTTCCTCATCCGCTGTTTCTTCTTTTTCTTTTGGGGAAACGGTCTCTGTGCCGGACGCGGTCTCTGTGCCGGACGCGGTGTTCCTTTCTTCCAGACGGGTACAGATCCGGTTCAGTGCTCCAAGAAATTTGACGGCAGGATCCCCCGACGAAAAATTCAGGTAGCCCAAAACGATCTCAAAGGATTCTTTTTCGTTAACGTACCACGCAGTGGGATTCATTCCGCTTCCTCCATAAAATACACATGACGCATTCCCTTCTATCATACTCTTTTTTTCATTTTATGAAAAGGGGCGAAGCGTGAAAAAAGAGCAAAAAAACGGACTTTTTCAAGAAAAAAAGAGGCTCTTTCGGCAAGTGCGTACCAAACCAGATCCGATTTGACCGCTGATTCCACAGAAGGACCGCGGAAACACACAGAAAAGAAGGGAGAGTCCCCCAGACACGAAATTCACGAAATGCGCGAAAAAAATACGAAAGTGGATTTTTAAGATCGCTTCGAGAAATTCGTTTCTTTTTGTATTTTTCGTGT
>JAGBAA010000073.1 GCA_017939795.1 Thermoguttaceae bacterium | reverse complement strand
TCGTCTTCCAGTTCCGAATCGTCTTCCAGTTCCGAATCGTCTTCCAGTTCCGAATCGTCTTCCAGTTCCGAATCGTCTTCCAGTTCCGAATCGTCTTCCAGTTCCGAATCGTCTTCCAGATCAAAATCCATCTCCGGCGGCAGATCGAAAGTGGGTGCTTCTTCCGCATGAAGCGAAGACGTAAAGAACGGGACGTCTGAAATTTTCAAAGGAGCATCCGTTCCGTAAAGAAATGCGGCGTATCCGCACAGGAGGAACGTGCCTGCTTTGAGGAATTTTCGTGAATTCTGTTTCCGAGGATCTTGAGTGTCTGGAAACGAAACAAAATGGAGTGGACCTGCCATGACGCGACCAGTGGACCTTTTTTGCATAAAAGGAGACGCAAAATTTAAAATTTTTCTACGTGTTCTTTCTATCGGCAAAAAAAGTCCATCGCCTTCAATGCCGGAAACCGGATTTTTGTTTTCTGTGCGAGGAAGATGCATCGGGTGACGCAAATCAGAAAGCATCCAGCATCTTTTCCAGACGCTTTGCAGAAACGCTCATTGCAGTACCCAATTTTTGCGCAAAAAGCGAGATGCGGTACTCTTCGATCGCCCAGCGGAACTCTTCAAGTTCTTCACTTTCGATCCCGCGCAGATCAAAATCTTTACGCAGCCTCTCGTATTCGGTCTGAAAGCGTTCCAGCTCACGGATCTGTTCCATTCCGCGGGTCAATGCGATCCTGGTCCCGGAATTCGTTCCGGAAAGTGCCTGAATGCGGGCTTCGATCCCCCGGAAGTATCGGGCAAAATGCTTTACGTATTTCCAGGACGTGCGCAGCAGAAAGTCCGGCGGAGTCAGTCTGCGGATCTGCGCATCCAGGTCATCCACGATCGGCTGGAACGGCTCGTAAAGCGCAGTACGGGATGGAAGCTCTTCTTTCCCGTTTTCCTTTTTGGAGGAGGCTGCCGAGGCGGTAGAGTCTGCATTTTTCCGAAGATTTCCGAACGATTTGACCTGCACGGTTCCGATCTTCAGCTGGGAAGCCAGATCGCTGACGGCGTGACGTCGGGAGTTTTGAGCACAAATGCCGTTCAGTGCGCGGATCGCCGCATGGTAGGATCTCCAAAGCAGTGCGAGCGGCTCTGGAAGTTCCTGCACGACGATGGAAATTCGTCCTTTCGCGAGCTTCACGATCCGCTCGTACTCCTGCTGGCTGCGCGGGATCCGATCCAGGAGCGGCGGCATATCCGCCAGCGCGGGAAATCCGGACGGATCCAGAGCCGTCTGTGCGACCAGATCGCAGATCGTGTCCGCAAACGGAGTCTTCGTCGTCTTGATGAAATAGTCTGCCTGCATTTTCATTTCGTTGAAATGCGGCATCCAAAGTGCCTGTCGGGTCAATTCCTGATTGGCCGAGTAGCGGAAAAGCCGCATGACGGCACGCCGAGTATTCAGCTCCGCCTGAAACTGGGAAGTTGAAAGACGGATCCCGACGGTTTTCCCTTCATCGACCAGCATAGGAAACGCCGAGATCCTGCCGGCTCGCGATGCTGCGTCCAGAAGCGTGGATTCGATCTGGACCTGGACCGGAAGTTCTCCAAAATTCCATGACGTCAGGCCGCTGCGCGTCCAGCGGGAATCTTCGACCATCGCGAATTTTTCCGATGCCTGCTCTCCCACGTGCTGGAGCACTTCGTGAAGACTGCGGCTCTGAACGAGTAGATTTCCCTGCGTATCGCTGACCCGAATGTTGATCTGAAGCGCTTCCGGGATCCGACTGAGATCGAGGTCCTTTTCCCGGACGTATTCTCCGGCGATCCGGGTGAATTCTCCTGCGAGCACTGCCCGGAGATTCCCGACTCCAAACGGGATCCGCGCGCAGACCGCCCGGGCTGTGTCCGGCGCAGGGATCAGCTTGCGGCGAAGCTCTTTCGGGAGCGACTTGATCAGGTGCGCGACCCGTTCCTCTAAAAGTCCAGGAATTCCCCATTCCAATGCGCTTTCCTGAAGCTGGTGGACAGTCTCCAGCGTGGCGTGCAGCGTGACGCCGTCTGCGTCTCCGCCCGGTTCAAATCGGTACTCCAGCGGGAATCGGTAACTGGACGTCATGCGGGAAGATGCCGCAGAATTCGATGCCGAACCGGAACCGGAAACTGAACCGGAAACTGAACCGGAAGCCGAACCGGAAGCCGAAGATACGGCGGACGCATTTTTTCCGGAGGTCTGAGGTTTGGATCTGGGTTTTTTCGGCTGGATGACCTGACCAAAAAGACGGATCTCCCGCATCGGTGCAGCCGGCGCGTCAGTCTCCTGGGGCGTTTGGGTACCGGAGGAAGGGGCGCTTGAAGAATCCCCGCCTCCGGAGTTGGTCTCAGCCTTGGAGACACTCTCGGAATCTGCGAGGAACTCTCGGCTCGTTCCGGATCTCGCCGGCTTTTTCATCGCGACAGGGCGTGCTGTGTACGTGAATTCCCCCGAGAAGGAATCCGGAAAACGTTCCGCAAGGGAAGTATCTGCGGATTCGCTGACCAGATCTTCTTCCTTCATCTCAAGCGACTTGAGCGTTTCCGCGTCCGCGTTCCGCAGCCATTTCTCGAGCGACGCGGTGTCCGAGACGGTTTGGGGAATGCGCTGATCGTAGAATTCGTAGAGTTTCCATGTTCCGGGAAGGTAGTCGAATCGGCGAAGTTTGGCCTGGATCTGCTCCAGCTCAAACCAAAGCTCGCGATTCCAGGAATAGAATTCGGCTCGGGACTGCCAGTTCCCTTCTACGAGTCCCAGCTGAATGAACATTTCGCGCGCTTTTACCGGATCGACGCCAGAGTACGGGACTCTTCGCCGCGGTACGATGGTGAGGCCGGAAAGCGAGACTTTTTCGTAGACCATCACCTGATTGTTCTGTTTCGACCAGTGCGGTTCACTGTGCGTTTTCGTGACGAGATGCCCGGCCAACGGCTCGATCCATTCCGGGTCGATCACGGCATTCGTTCGGAGAAAACGCTTGGATGTCTCGACCATTTCCGCCGCCATGACCCACTCGGGAAGCGATTTTTTCCGGGGTGCTGTCTCTTCCAGACTCTCCGAGATCCCGGAAACTTCATTTTGGGAATGATTTGCATCCTGCCCGAGTCCGCCTGCGTTTCCCTCTTCCTTTCCCTCTGCCGTTCCGTTTTCCAGGATCCGGCCGTGCGCGTCCAGATTTCTCCCCCAGAGACGATGGCCTGCTTTGGGCCGGTAGATCTCGTCGGCGTCAGAACGTGAGGATCTGGAGATCCCGGCGTCTTCCTGGGTGCGTTTGAGGCCGTTCGGAGAGTTTCCGCCTTTTTCCGGATTGCCATTTCCCGCGAACTTCAAGAGACCGCTTCCCGGCCAAAGGACACATTTTCCGCCTCCTCCGACTGCATATTCCTGCGGAAGCGGCGTTTTCTGCCCGATGTTTGAGAGAAGTCCGCTCAAAAGAACACGGTGGATCGCGTCGCAGCGTGCCGCCGTCTGTTCCGGCTTTTCATTCGAAAGTACCCCGTGAGCCAAAAGCTGATCGACTTCCGGAAGAAGCGTTTTGGGAAGCTGCGCATCCTTCATGAGCTGCTGGACCATTTCGTGAAGCTGATGGCAGACGTCCTGCCATTCCCGCATTCGATTCCACGAAAGGAAGTTCTGCCGACACGCTTTGATGAGCTGGCTGCGCGAAAGTTTTTCCTTCAGCCGGGAATAGAGATCCCAGATCTTCAGGAACGAGAGGAAATCGGAGCGCGGGTCCATGAACTGTTCGTGCGCAGTGTCGGCTTCGCCCTGCTTTTCGACGGGACGTTCCCGCGGATCCCGGATCGCTAAAGCGGATGCAATGATCAGGATCTCACGCAGCGGATCGACGGCAGTGCGGTTCTTCTCTTTTTTGGCGGAGCGTCCCCGTTTCTTTTCGCGCTGGGACGGGACAGGATCTCCGGCTCGGCCTGATTCGGGAGAGGGCGTTCCGGAGTGGGCTTCCTTCGCCATTTCCAGAGCTTCCAGGATCATGCGCCCGATGCGTGGATCGACCGGGAGTCTGGCGAGTTTCTGCCCAAGCGGCGTCAGTTCTCCTTCCGCAGAGGATCTCGTGAGTGCTTTCAGCTCAAAAAGCGTCCGGTAGCCGTCGCGGATGGAGGCGATCTTCGGCATGTCGATAAATGGAAAGGATTCGATCTTCCCCAAACGCAGCAGTTTGGTCTGCAGAATGACCGACGCCAGGTTCGTGCGCTGGATCTCCGGCTGTGTGTACTCTTCGCGCGAAAGGTAGTCCTCTTCCGAGTAAAGCCGGATACAGATCCCGGGACCGATTCGTCCGCACCGCCCTTTTCGCTGGTCTGCCGATGCGCGGGAAATCGGCTCGATCGGAAGACGCTGAGTCTTGGAACGTGCCGAGTACCGGCTGATTCGGGCCGTGCCGGAATCGATGACGTACCGGATCCGCGGAACGGTCACGGAGGACTCCGCGACATTCGTCGCGATGACGATCCGCCGGTTTTTGCTCACCGGATTGAAGATCTTCTGCTGCGCATCGGCGGGAAGCCGGGCGTAAAGCGGAAGAACGTCTACGTTTTCGTGTCGGAAAAGAGAGAGCCGCTGACGCTGGGATTCTCCCTGGAAAAGCTTCACCAGCTCATGAATGTCGCGCTCTGTCGGCATGAAGACCAGTATGTCGCCCGGGCCTTTTTTGGCGAGCGTTTCCGCGGCCCGAATGACCGCCTGATGGACGTCTCCGTCGTGAATGACGCGCGCCGACGTCTCTTTTTTGCGTTCACCGCGCCCGTATCCTCCCGCACTGTTTCCGCTTTCATTTTCATCTTCGTCCTCGTCCTCCTCATCTTCAAAGATCGGCTGGTAGAGGACGTCGACCGGGTAGGTACGTCCTTCGATAGTGAGGATCGGGACTCTGCGGGTCTCGGTCTCGAAATGTGCGGCGAATCGGGCTGCGTCGATCGTCGCGGAAGTCAGGATGATCTTCAGATCCGGACGTTTGTCGGCGAGACGGCGTAAAATGCCGATCAGAAAGTCGATGTTCAGTGAGCGTTCGTGCGCTTCGTCAATAATGAGGACCTCGTACTGATTCAGAAATCGGTCGCTCTGCGTCTCTGCAAGCAGAATGCCGTCCGTCATGAGCTTGATGCATGTTTCCGGCGACGTGTGGTCCGTGAACCGGATCTTGTACCCGACGAGTTTTTCCGGCGGAATGAGCGTCAGCGGTTTTTTTTCCGAAGCAGAATTTTCGGAAACGGAATGCTCTTCTGAGACAGGAACCGGAGTGTTTTTGTCTGCGTCTTGAGTCAGCGTGTTTTTTTCCGGAGCCGGAAGCGGTTTCTGCCGTCCCATGGAGATCTCCTGCGCGAGACGGTTGGCGATGGAGATCGCCGCGATACGCCGGGGCTGCGTATGCCCGATGAGCTTTCGGACGCCGAAGCCAAGTTCCAGGCAGATTTTGGGAAGCTGCGTCGATTTTCCTGATCCGGTCTCTCCGCACAATACGACGATCTGGTTTTCGCGAATTGCTTTTTTGATCTCCTCCCGACGCGAAGAAACAGGCAGTTCTTCATCAAAAACCAGTTCCGGAATGCTCAACTCCCGGCGTTTGGCGGCCCATTTCTCTTTTCGTTTTCTTTCGAAACGCTCCTTTTCCCTGGAAAAATGCGGATCTTTTCGTTTTTCAGATGCGGATCGCGGATCGGGAGAGGATGCGGACGTCTCCGTTTCAGAAGAAGAGGAACGTTTTTTGCTGGAGTTGGGCTGGTTCATCGTAAATCGTTTCAAATTCGGAATTCAGGAAAAAATTCCCCCGAATTCCGAGCAAAATCGTGAACGCCGGGGGATCCTCTTTCAGAAATTTTCAGTCAGCTTCGGTTTTCTGCTTTTCATTTCCGCAGCCGCCGCACTGTTTGCAGTCCGCACAGGACCGGAAATCCGGCTTGAGCCACGCTTTTCCTTCGCAGGGACTCGTCTTCATGAATGCCGCGAGGCGCACGAAACGCTGCACGATCTCCGGAGCCAGAATGTGCTCCATCTTGCACGCAGTTTCGTCGGCAAGCTGCGGGTCGACGTCCAGAAAATCGCAGAGGAACGCACGGATCTTTTCATGTCGGCCAACGATCTCCCGAGCATAGTTTTCCCCTTCCGTAGTCAGCGTCACGAATGCGTATGGCGCATAGTTGATCAGCTGACGTTCTCCCAAAGCACGTAATGCTCCCGTGACGGAGGCGTTTGAGACTTTCAGGGCTTTCGCAATGTCCCGCGGCCACGCGACGCCGTTTTGGTCAATGATGTTGAGGATGGCTTCAAGGTAGTCTTCCAAACTCTCGGAAAGGTGCTTCGACTGTGAATTTTCCATGGAAATCTCTGGGAAAGAAGGCTGAAAAACGATGAAATCCCGATCGGTCCGGCAGAGGAACGAATCTGCCGGCTGTTTTTTTACTAAAATTCCGGACGTCCGAAAAACAGAAGTTTCGGACGTCCGGATATTGCGTCGCGAAGTCTCTGGATCCGCAGATCACTCGTACTTCAGGACCGCACCGGTATCCGCACTGGTCGCCAGCGCAGCGTAACGGGCCATCCAGCCGGACTTGAAGCGCGGTTCCGGCTTCGTCCAGTTCTTTTTACGTTCGGCAAGTTCCTCATCGGAGACCTGAACGGCAATTTTACGTGCCGGAATGTCGATTTCGATGATGTCGCCGTCCTTCAGCAGACCGATCGGACCACCAGCTGCGGCTTCCGGGCTGATGTGGCCGATGCACGCACCAGCCGTACCGCCGGAGAAACGTCCGTCCGTGATCAGCGCGACGGAATCATCCAGCTTCACGCCCTTGATCGCCGTCGTCGGAGCGAGCATTTCCTGCATTCCGGGACCGCCTTTCGGACCTTCATTACGCACGACGACCACGTCGCCAGCCTTCACTTTGCCCGCGACGATTCCGTCGTACGCTTCGTTTTCGCTCTCGAAAATGACGGCCGGGCCGGTATGCTGCATCATGCTCGGCTTCACGCCTGCCGTCTTCACCACAGCACCGTTCGGAGCCAGGTTGCCGAACAGGATCGCGAGTCCGCCTTCCTGATTGTACGCATTTTCGACCTCGCGGATGCAGTCCTGCGGATCAAAGTTGAGTTCCAGTTCGTCGATGTTCTTCGCTTTGCGTTCAACGCTCATCGCCGGCGTATTGCGGCAGTTGCCCGGTTCGATCGCCGCCAGCTCAAGCGCTTCCTGACAGACCGTATCGCGGGAGCGAATGTCCCATTCCGCGATGTTTTCGCCGAGCGTTTTGCCCGTGACGGTCAGGGCGTCCAGTTTCAGGAGTTCCGGACGTCCGCGTTTGATCGTACCGAGGATCGTATGGATGCCGCCTGCCTGGTGAACGTCTTCGATATGGTAGTGGATCGACGGCGAGACTTTGCAGACGTTCGGCGTTTTGAGGCTCAGATCGTTGATGCGGTTGATGTCGTATTTGATTCCCGCTTCCTGCGCGATCGCCAGGGTGTGGAGGACCGTATTCGTGCTTCCGCCCATCGCCATGTCGAGGACCATCGCATTGTCGATGCTGTCCTGAGTAATGATGTCGCGCGGGAGTCCCTTGAATTCCGCGCCTTTTTCTTCCAGCTCGTAGACCATCGCAATGACGCGCTCAGCCGCTTTCTGGTAGAGACGTTTGCGCTCCGCACTCGTCGCCAGGATCGTCCCGTTCATCGGGAGGGCCATACCGAGTGCTTCGCAGAGGCAGTTCATCGAGTTGGCCGTGAACATTCCGGAGCAGGAGCCGCAGGTCGGGCAGGCGTTCTGCTCAATGTCGAGAAGGTCTTCTTCCGTCATGCGGTTCTGCTGTTTGGCGGCTGCCCCGACGAAAATGTCGATCAGGTCGATCGCTTTTCCCTGACGTTTTCCGGCTTCCATCGGACCGCCGCTGACGAAGACCGTCGGGATATTGCATCGGACGGACGCCATAAGCATACCGGGGACGATCTTGTCGCAGTTCGGGATGCAGATCATGCCGTCGAAACAGTGGGCGTTGACCATGGTCTCGACCGTGTCCGCGATCAGTTCACGGCTTGCGAGCGAGTACTTCATGCCGACGTGTCCCATCGCGATGCCGTCATCGACCGCGATCGTGTTGAAGACGAACGGCACACCGCCAGCCTGACGGACGCATTCTTTCGCAACTTCCGCGACTTTGTTCAGATGAACGTGGCCCGGAACGATGTCCGTGTAGCTGCAGCAAATCGCGATGAACGGCTTGCCGAAATCTTCTTCTTTCACTCCGGTCGCACGAAGCAGACCACGGTGGGCCGCGCGGGCGTCACCCTTCTTGATCATGTCTGAACGCATTTTTGAGTCCTTCTTTTGATTTTTTAAGGTTAAGGAAAGGTTCACGCACACAGACGGTCCTTGCGCCTGAAACGCTCCCTTTTCCAAAGATTGATGGATCTTGATTTTCTATTCTATTTTAGCATGAAATCCCTTTTTTGTCGAGGGGGTAAGACGAAATTTCCCACAGTCTGGACGAAATTTCTTGCCTCTAAACCGTTTATCGACCGGAAAACACATTTTCTTCGGTCCGAAAACCGTTACTCAGCTCCAAGTGGTCTCATTTCTGACCGAAATCGCTCCAAATCTCCGAGCCGTTGACTTGTCGCACCGATGCACTGACGTACTGACACACTGATGGTGGACTATCTGCGCAGCATCAGGAGCGTTTTGACGGCGGTGATGCTCTCTTTCAGCGAGATTTTCGACGTGCCGCGGATCCTGTCCTCGAAAATGATCGGAACTTCCGACATTGCGGCGCCGACGAGTTTCAGACGCCAGAGGACTTCTTCCTGGAATGCGTACCCCATGGACTGGAACCGTGAAAAATCGAGTTTTGCGAGCGTCGAGACGCGGTAGTTTCGATACGCGCCGCTGATGTCGTGGATGGAAAGCCCCAGCAGTGTGCGCCCAAACGCATTAATGGAACGGCTCATGAAATGCCGGCGCAGCGGCCAGCCGACGATGCCGCCTCCGCGAATGTAGCGGGAACCCGCCACGACGTCTGCGTCCGCACACGCGATCGCTTCAAGGTACTTTGGATGGTGGCTGAAATCCGCGTCCATGTTGATCATCCGATCGTAGCCGTTTTCGATCGCGTACTGCATCGCGGCGATCGTGGCGGCTCCGAGCCCCTTTTTTCCAGCACGATGGAGGCATTTCAGACGCGGAAATTCCTCGGCGTGCGCATCGCACCATTCGCCCGTTCCGTCCGGCGACGCATCGTCGATGACCAAAACGTCAAACGTAAAGTTTTTTTCGGCAGCAAATCGGTCTGTCTCTTCAAAAATCGCCGGAACGAGATGCGGAATGTTTTCGATCTCATTGTACGTCGCGACCGTAATGAGAAATCGTGTCGTGTTCATGGGAAATCGCCTGATTTTTCTGGAAAGGATTGAAAATGGACTCAAAACCGGAAACCTTCGGGAGCCCGAAAAGCAAAAAAACGGACCGGCACGCAGTTTTCATGTACCGGCTCCGTGAAACAAAACGTTTGGGAATACGGAACTAAATGCACTTCAGTTCCATGATGAGCCGGAGCATCAGCTCCTTCACTTCGTCGACTTCCTCCGGATTCGGCAGATAGTGCGACGTAAACCGTCCGCCCGCATTCGGGATGTGGACCAGGTCTTCGAGACGAGCCAGCGTGTTTTCCGCGTTTCGGAGCGTTTCCGCCTCTTTCGGCGAAAGCCCCGCGTTTCGGAGTGCCTTCACCCGCGCTATCTCCTCACGGAAGATCTGAATGTACGCTGCATCCTCCACCCCTTCACGCGCCTGCTCAAGACGGATCGACGAAACGAATTCGTTCACGCCAAGCAGTTTGTCCGGGTAGAAAAGGAAGCCGTCGCCGTTCGGGTAGAGCACATAGTATTCCACTCCCGGCTGATCCGTCTGGTGAATGTACGAGTGCCAGCCGTAGCGGTACGGATCGTACGTGAACCACGATGCACCCCAGAATTCGTAGGCGTCCGCGCCATATTTCATGCACCAGTACGGAAGCAGACGTTCCGTGGCGCAGTACGGCGTATCCGTGCACATCTGACCGTCCGTCGTCCACCAGATCCGGTCGCCGCGGGCTTTGGATCTGCGGATCTGCTCTTCCGGAACCCGGCCGTAATGTCCGATCCCCCAGACGTTAATGTGCCCGTCCCATTCCGGAACGTGCCCCCAGGTACTGGAGTAGATCGGGATCTCGGGATCGACCTCGTGGATCATCTCACAGCATGCGATCATCTGCGCGATGATGTGCGGCTGATAGTAGAACGGCTCGTCCGAAATGTAGAGGACGAAATGTTTGGCCCAGCCTTTTTCTTTCAGGTGGTTCCAGAAAAGCCACAGTTTGTCCTGGTAGACTTTTTTGAATTCCGGTCTCAGCTGACTGCGGTCCACACCGTCAAACGGCCACTCGCCCTCGTACGGCTGGATCCCCTGACGCGGACGCGGCGGCATTCCCCACCCGAAACAGTACCAGTCGCCCGGAAGGTACGTCCGCTGGATCTTCAGCTCGTGGAAGAATTTCTCGCACGCAGCGTCAAATTCCGCGAAATCTGCCGTCCATTTCCCCGTTTCGGCATCATATTTAAACTTTGGTTCTACTCCGATCTTGTCGGGCGCCAGCCGTTTCGACGCAAGGAAGTCCACCATGTTCTCCACAAGTTTCTGAGCATTGGATTCGTGCCAGTACTCAATGTGCGAGGCCCGGCAGTCGTAGATCGCAGTGCAGACCGGCTCGTCCGGGATCGCGAAATCCTTCACGTCCACCGAAAACGGCACGGAAGTGACTTTTCCCGTCTCGATGTCCCGAAGGAGGATCTTGCCGGAGTAAACTCCCGCCGGGATCCTTTTCGGCGTCTTCACGATGACGGAAAGTGCACGAGTCTCATTGGCGCGGAACCCGAGAAGATCCTGTTCTGCAAAACGGCGGAGACGTTCCGAATCGCTCGAATATTCGGCGTTTTCCAGCACTTTCCATGCCGCACGCGCCGCATTCAGGTCCGTAAAGCGAGCTGGATCCGCCACGTTTGTTGGATCTGCCGCGTTCGCCGTGTTCGCCGGATTTGCCGCAGCGTTTAGATTCGGGAAACGGATCAGCGGATCCGGCCACCAGCCGACCCAGCCGTCAGCGCGTCCGCCCCAGCCTGGAAGTTTGCGGAACCATTTCGCTTTCCGCGTATTGTAGTAGTTGGTCACGTGCTTCACGGGAACGTACCCGACCGCGAAAAGCTCCGTCGGAAGGACCGTCTTTCCGTCCCGCGAAACGGCCGGACTCATGGCGATCTGGAATTTTTTATCCTCCGCCCAGCGGAACGCAAACTGAATGGTCTCTTCCTCATTTTTCGCGGTCGGAACCGTCCGGAATGCGTACGTCTGAAGCTCTTCCGGATTTTGCGGCCACGTGGAATCCGGGAAGACCTTGATGATCGGCGGGACCTGGAAAATGCCGGTTTCTCCCCCTTGGAAACGCTCCGTCTCGCCCAGTTCCATCTCCGTCACGAACACATTGTCGTAGTTGAGCGTTTCCCGTGCGTTCGTCGTGAGCTGAAGGACCATGAACGCGGCATCCTGCGGAGCTTTGAGCATTCCGGAAACCAGGATCCACTCATTCTTTTTTGCTCCGGAAGAACTGAAGCTGGTCATTCCGCCGCTTGCGGTGTGTTGGCGGTCTGCCGTGTGGAAATGTACGTGAACGGTGAAATTTCCGGGATTCGACGGACTTTTCATCCACGCACCGCAGAAGTACATGCGATTCGCCTGAATGGGGACCGTCTGCCGCCAACCGTTCCAGGTCGGCTGGGAGTCCGGTTCAAAACGGACTTCGGCACATCGGCGTCCCAGGATCCCTTTTTCTGCCTGCGGGGCCGGCACGTTGAACGAGATCCCCGGTGCCGCCGGTCCGGTCGTCCACGCTGTCGGCTGACCTGCGGCGTCAAGCTCCTCAAATCCGGGGTTCTGCACGAGATTTTTCTTCAAAACTGCCGTCAGTGCCGCAGCGTTTTCCTGCGTCAGTTTCTGCGTACTGTCGCTCACTTTCTGAAGAGAAGTGCCGGGGAATCCGGAGTCATTCTGGATCTCATCCCGTTTCTTTCGGGCCGTTTCTTTCCGGGAGACTGCGGTCTTCTTCTCGCAGAGAAGCAGATACGAAATACTTCGCGGAGGAAGTTTCGGCGAGATGAAGAAATTCGTGCTCCACGTCTCAAACGTAAGCGGCTGACCGTCCAACCCCAGGATCTCGACCGATTCCGGGTCCATTTCGATCCCCCATCGTGCTCCGATCAGAGCCGCACTCACGTTCACCAGCGGAACGCGGACCGACTCCGTGTCGTTCATGATGCGAATGAATGCGAAACGCGGAAGTTTTTCGGTGCCGAAGAAATTTTTGGCATCAAAATGCTGCGTTCCTTCGGGGTTCTCGCGGGATGGATAGCGTTCCATAAAGGGAAATTTTTCCACACTGTCTGCTTCGCAGGAAACATTCAAAAGCGGAGAGGCCGGATCCTCCAGAAGCTCCATTCGAATGGCGTCTGCCCACGCTGTTCCGGTACCGCGCAGGACCGTTCCGATCGTGACCCGGTCTGCGCCTTCCGGAACCGTGAATTCCGCGGAAGTCTGCTTCCAATCGTACGTTCCGTCTCCGGCGGAAAGCATTCCGGACCCCATCATCCCGTTGCCCGCATTGCCGACATGGTAGAACCAGCCGGCGTAGCCCTCGACGTCTTTTGCTTTCGTCCAGCCCGTCATCCGCCAGCGTTGACCGGGCTTCACCGTCACGGCATTCTGGCGTGCACCGATCCACGTGTGCTCTGCCCCTTTCGCCACGACAGTCCGGATCGCAAAACGGCCGTCTTTCGCAAAATCGTCCGTCCGGGAGATCCGGTGCTCTGCATCTTCGCGATCCAAAACCCAACCGTCCACGTTTGGTGAACCTTCCTCAAAACTTCCATTGGAGAACGCACGCACCGTCCACCAGTCCGGAAGTATCCAGGCTTTCGGATTACCGAAGTAGACAAAAAAGTCCATCTTTTGCGGGATCGTCGTCAGTTCGATCGGGATCGTCAGCCGGGAACCGGAACGCAGGATCCCTTTTTCCTGCGGTACGGAGGCGGGGTCCTGGATCGCGAAAAGATACTCGACCCCATTTTCATCGCAGACCCGGATCTCTTCTGCGGGGATCCCAGCCAAAGGAAGCAGGTTTCCCTGCTCCTCCGGCGCGGCGGATGCCTTTTCCTGCGGCGACACGAGCGTGAAGGTGAATTCGTGCGGAGTGAGTTTGGAATTCATGCCGGTCTGAGAATTTGCTTCCGGATTTTTGGCTGCTTTTTGGGCGTCTGGCTCGCTGATCTGCGCGTTTCTGCGTTCCAGTTCCGTTCGCTGGGCATCGGTGATCGTGAGCCGAAGCGGGATCCGGTACTTCCAAAAACCGTACTCTGCCCCATTCAGCTGAGTATGCCATTCCGACGCGGCTAAAGTCGGCGAAGTACAGAACAGCGAAACCAGTGCGGCTGTACAGGAAAACGCGGTAAACAGACGGAATACGATACTCCGTTGGGATCGAGGTTTCGTATTTGGCTGGGAGGGGATTTTCATGGCGGGACCTTTCCGGCAAAGAGGATGTACGTGAAATTTTATCCGATTATACCATGAAACGAATTCAAAAAAAAGGGGGAAGAACCTCTTTCAGCACAAAAAAAAGAAAAAATCGACCCGAAACTCTCATTTCGGGCCGATCCTGAAAACTCGGAAACGTTTCTCAACGCTTCATTTTATGGAATTAGTCGTTCTGCTTCAGAACTTCGAAACCGGCAGAACCGCCGCCGCCGCGCAGATCTTTCTGCGGGGTCGTAGCGTGAACAGGAGTCGCGACCGGGGTGTCGTCTTCGACTTTGCTTTCGGCTTCTTCGACGTCGCCCGTCCAATCAACACGTTTACGGGAGAGACCGATCTTGCGGTCTTCCGTATCGACGCGGAGGATCTTGACTTCGAGTTCTTCGCCGACTTTGACGATTTCTTCCGGATTGTCGACTTTGTGCTCAGCCAGCTCGGAAATGTGGAGCAGACCTTCCAGACCTTCGCCCAGACCAATGAAGACGCCGAAGTTGGTGATCTTCGTGACCAGACCTTTGACCAGCTGACCCGGTTCGTATTTGCTCGGGATCTCGCTTACCCACGGATCGTCGGTCATCTGTTTCAGACCGAGAGCGATGCGGCGGCGAGTCTGATCGACGGAGAGGACGCGGCATTCGATCTTCTGGCCTTTTTCGACCATTTCGCTCGGATGCGTGATGCGGCGGGTCCAGCTCATGTCGGAAACATGGAGCAGACCGTCGATGCCTTCCTGGATCTCAATGAACGCACCGTAGTTGGTGAGGTTGCGGACGGTACCGGTGACCGTGCTGCCGACCGGATACTGGTTGGCGACGGCTTCCCACGGATTTTCCTTCGTCTGTTTGATACCGAGGGAAATTTCCTGCTTCGCTTTGTTGATGGAGAGGACCACCACGTCGATCTCGTCGCCGGGGGAGACGAGTTCGCTCGGATGATTGATGCGCTTGGTCCAGCTCATCTCGCTGATGTGGACGAGACCTTCGACGCCCTCTTCCAGTTTCACGAACGCACCGTACGTCATGACGTTGACGACCGTACCCTTGACTACTTTACCGGCCGGGTATTTCGCTTCGACTTCTTCCCACGGGGAAGCGGTCTTCTGCTTCAGACCGAGAGCGATCTTTTCCTTTTTGTAGTCGACGGAAAGGATCTGAACTTCGATCTCCTGGTCAAGCTGAAGCATTTCTTCGGGGTGATTGATGCGGCCCCAGCTCATGTCGGTGATGTGGAGGAGACCGTCAATGCCGCCCAGGTCGACGAATGCACCGAAATCGGCGAGGTTCTTGACGATACCGGTACGGAGCTGGCCCGGCTGGAGCTGCTGGAGCAGTTCCTGCTTCTGGGTCTCGCGTTCCTTCTCGATGAGGTAGCGGCGGCTGACGACGATGTTGCGGCGCGGTTCGTCGATCTTCAGGACCGAGCACTGAATGGAACGGCCAATGTATTCGCCAATGTCGGCCGGACGACGAATGTCGACCTGGCTGGCGGGCAGGAACACGTTGACTCCGATGTCCACAAGAAGACCACCCTTGATTTTGCGGATGACGGTACCGGTGACCACATCGCCTTCGTGGACCGATTCCATGACCTTCTTCCAGGCTTCGATTTTTTCTGCCTTGCGTTTGCTCAGCATGATCATGCCCTTGGATTCATCCATCTGGGGCATTCCGCCGGCGTTGCTGCCGTCTTCAACTTCTTCGATCAGAACACGGATCGTGTCGCCCGGATTCGGCAGTTCCTGACCTTCTTCCCATTCACTGCGGGCGACGAGACCTTCGCTTTTGAATCCGACGTCAACGATGACGAAGTCGCCTTCAACGCGAATGACTTTACCTTCAACGATCTGATTGACGGTGAGGTTACTGCCTCCCCAATCCAAATCTTCCATCTGAATGCCGGCAAATGCGGAATCCAGTTCACCATCCCAGTTGTTCTGATTCTGGTCCAGTCCAAGAACTAAGTTGCGATTAACCATTAATTAAACCTCTGAAGCTGCGGAACAGCTTCATACACAAAATTGTTAAGTGGCCCGATTTTCCGGCATGGTCCTGAACCATCGCCTCAAAAGAAAATCTTACATTTAACCAAGATACCAGATTTTCAGATTTTTTCAAGGGGTCGGAAGAGAAAAAAAGGAAAGATTGGCAAAAAATGTCCGATTATGCGGATAATTTTGCTTCTAAATTGCTGATGGGAGGGAAATTCTGCTCAAAATTGGAAATAAAATTCCTTTTCATTCAAAATTTTGACTCAAATTTCTCTTTTTCATTCCGGGACAGGTCGATAAAAAGACTGAATGGCGGACGTTTTCCCGACGGACTGCCTCCTTTTTGCCTGTCGACATGAGGTCCATTCATGAAAAAAACGCAATTTGTCCAAATCTTTTTTTTCGTCCTTTCCCTGATTTTGATTGCTCTCGGCGTCTATTTTTATTTCGCGGAAGGGATCTCGCTCCGGTCGACCGCCTTTTTGAGAGCCGGTTTTCTCTTTCTCATTGCAGCCTGTTTTATTCGCCAGATCCTCCGTCTGCCGAGATGGACGGACATCGGATGGCTTCCTCTGGCGGCTGCCGTCATTTCGTGGAAGCCGTTCCTCCTGAAATTCGCGCTTCCGCTTTCGATCATTCTCGTTTTTCTGAATTCTCCCCTTGCGCGCGGGAAATATCGTCAGAAATCGTGGCGCAATCTGGGAAAGCAGATGAGAGATCGCGGTATGCATAAAACAGAAACTGCGTCGAATACTCACGATGCGGACGGTACTGTGTCGGATGGCTCAGCGTCGGACGGTTCCACGTCGAACAGTACAGCGTCGGATGAAACTCCCAGTGCGGAAAGCGTTTCGGAAAATCATCCCGCAGATCCCGCACGCTCCAATGCCGGACCGGAAGGCGTCTGTGCCTCGGAAGCCGTCGGCGGTCCTGAAACCGTCGGCGTGAGTGAAAAAACAGCTTCGGAGACCGATCCCTCGCCTCATCCTGAAGTAAAGATAGAGATCCTCACCGAAGAAGAAGCAGAAGAGGTCCGGTCGGAAAAAAAGAGGCCCTCTTCGGATGTCCGCGGTCCCAATGCGAAAAACGTCATGTTTCGCGCTTTCAGCCGCGTCGCCGGACGGCAGGTCGGAAAGGTCATGCAGAAAGTCAAGGAAAAAGGAAAGGACTGACGGCACCAACGGCGCGGGATTTCGGTAGGGGTCGGCGGATTCATGCGGATTCATGCGGGAGCGTTGGGAGCCTGGCAGGATCTCGTCTGAAGCGGAGTGGAAACCGAACTCTCATTGAAGAGTGCGGGAGACTGTGGGGAGGGAGCTGTTTTGAAATTAAAGACGAATTTTCGCGAGATCGAATGGAAGAAACCGCTTTGGATGGCGATCCTGAACGTAACGCCCGACTCATTCTCGGACGGAGGACGGACCGGAATCCAGGAATCGGCGGACCATGCGATGCGCCTTCTTGCGCAGGGGGCGGATATTCTGGACATTGGGGGAGAAAGTTCCCGGCCGGGTGCGGATCCCGTCTCGCCAAAGGAGGAGATTCGGCGCATCGGACCGGTGATCCGCGAGATCCGGGACCGGTGTGCAGAAGAGGGACTCCCGAAACCGTTTTTCTCGGTGGATACTTACCATCCGGAAACGGCGGAATTCGCGGTCTCGCTTGGTGTGGAGATGCTCAATGACATTGCGGGCTTGAGCGATCCGGCGATGGTTCGGGTCGCGCGGGAGTCTGGGACGTCGGTCTGTTTCATGCACATGCAGGGGACGCCCAAAACCATGCAGACGGCTCCGCACTATGAAAATGTGCTGGAAGACGTTTTTTTCTGGCTTGCACGACGCCGGGACGCACTTTTGGAGGCCGGACTGGAACGCGAAAAGCTCGTCGCGGATTTTGGGCTCTGTTTCGGAAAAACGATGGAGCAGAGCTGGATCCTGGCGGAAAATGCACGCCGATTTCAGGAATTGGGGATCCCGATCCTTGCAGGACATTCGCGAAAAAGCTTTCTGAACAGGATCCTGGAAGTGCATCCGGAAATGGACCGCGACGATGCGACGCACGCCGTCTCGCGCCTTCTCGTTGCGCAGGGGGTCCAGATCCTCCGAACGCACGTTCGGCCGGAGATCGAATAAAAATTGAATGAAAATGCGGCCGTCTCGCTATCCGCCTGAAAACTTGGAGGGTCACCAAATGCCTCACATGATGAAAAGACGCCATTTCTGTATGCTTTCCATTTTTTTGAGTTTCGGCTCATTTGCGTTTTCTGCATCTGCCAAAGAAGCTGGAACGCCGCGCGGTACCGGAACATCACGGCGCACCGGAACAGGAACTGCACGCCGTACTGGAACGGTACTTAAAGTGGGGCCGGGGCAGGCTTTCGAGAGGATCGAGGATGCTGTTCAGGCAGCAGGACCGAATACAGAGATCGTCGTCTATCCGCGGAAAAACGGGGAACCGTACACTCAGGTGCACGTTCTGGTCCGGACTCCGAAACTTACGATCCGCGCCGCAGATCCGAAACGTCCCGTTGTGCTTGACGGTGAGGGCTTCGACTATTCCGGAGCTGGGAGCATCCCGCGGGCGATCGTCCAATTCAGTGCCGGAGCTGACGGTGGAAAGCTGATCGGGTTCATCCTTCAGAATGCGCACAACCAGACGCACAATGCAGCCGGTGTCCGGATCTCGCAGGCAAACGGCGTGACGGTCTCCCGCTGCGTCATCTGCGCGAACGACATGGGGATCATGAGCGACGGAAGCGCCCTTCAGAAAACTGGAGCAGACCAGAAGATCGAAGACTGTGAGATCGTGCGGAACGGTGCGCTGGAAGATGCGGGCTTCAACCACAATCTCTACCTTGGCGGCGACAGCGCGGAGGTGTCCCGCTGCGAGATCGCCTGGCCGCTGACCGGGCATAATCTGAAAAGCCGCGTCCATCGCCTGACCGTTTCCAACTGCTTCATTCACGACTCTGCCAACCGCGAACTGGATCTCGTGGACTCGAAAGAGAACACGGATCAGCCCCAAAGCGACGTGTTGCTCGAGGGAAACCGGATCGTGAAGGACCCGAACTGCCGCGGAAACAAAAACGTCATTCATTTCGGTTCGGATCAGGGAGTTCGGCACGACGGTATCCTGACGCTGCGGAAAAACCACATCGAAACGCCGTTTTCCTCTCCGGTGATCGACCTGAGCGACGGCAATGGCCTCGTTCTTCAGAAAAACCGATTTTCCGACGCCGGTTCCGGTTCCCGTGCGCCGCTCGTCCAGAAACGGACCGAAAATGAAATTTCCATCCGCGGGAGCGGAAATCAGTTCCCGGAGAATTTTATCCTCCCGGCTTCCCGTTGATTTCTTGGGACTCGAAACGCGAAAAACACGCGGAACGTATGGAAAAACGCTAAAATCACGAAACGATTCAAAATAAAAACAGGCCGTTTCGTGATTTTTTGTATTTTGGGGGGCTTTTTTGAGAAATTCGTGTTCGGATCGTGTCTGCGAAAGAAATTTAGGAAAAAGTCTTCAAAAAATTCCTGAAATCGCGGGAAAAGATTGACAAAAAATTCTTTTGCGCTATAATAAAACGCACATGGGTTCTGAAAATTTGGGCGTTTTAGGAAAAAAGGAATGAGATGACGCACTCCAGAACCGCTTCGACCTCACAAAACCTGGTCTTGCATTGAAAGGAATGACGATGCCGGAAAAAACACAGAAAAACCAATGGACCGCAGCGAAAACGCTTTCCGCTTTTCAAATTTGCGCATTTGCTGCTTTTGCGCTGCTTTGTTTCATACTGACTCCGCCCCTTTTTGCGGAAGAGAAAGAAGGGACCATGAATTCTACGCCAGCTTCGACGGAAACGGCCAAAACGCAGGAAACGAAACTTCCGCCGCAGAAGATCCTTTCTCGGCTGAGCTACCCCAATGACATTACGGTCGCGAAACTGGAAAACGGATTGACCGTCATCGTGCAGGAAAACCACACGGCCCCGGTCGCGACGGTGCGCTGCTCGGTCAAAAATACCGGAAGCATCAATGAATCGATCTACCTTGGTGCGGGTCTGAGTCACGTTCTGGAACACGTGGTCGCGGGCGGTTCTACGACGAAACGTTCAGAAAAAGAGATCCGTCAGATGATCGATACGTTTGGCGGCGTGACGAATGCGTACACTTCCCTCGACGTGACGTCCTACTTCATCGACTGTCCTGTGCGCAATGTCGAGACCTGCGTTGAGCTGATCGCAGACCAGATGCAGCACGCGGCTTTCGTGCAGGAAGAGTTTGACCGCGAGCTGGAAGTCATTCAGCAGGAACTCGCCGACGGTGAGGAAAACCGCAGCCGCGTCATGTGGAAGCTGATCCAGGAGACCATGTACCAGGAAAGTCCCGGTCATCTCCCCATCATCGGCTATCTGGAAGTCCTGAAACAGGTGACGCGGGAACAGATCATTGATTTCTACCGCAAACGCTACATTCCGAACAACATGATCTTCGTCGTGGTCGGCGACGTCGAGACGGACAAAATTCTTGCCCAGGTCGCGCAGGAATTCGCCGGTACACCGCGCGGGATCGACTCCAACGTCTTCCTGAAGCCGGAGCCCCGCCAGATCGCTCCGCGTGAGGCAGTCCGTGAAATGGACGGTTCCTCCACGGACATTCGGCTTGCGTTTCCGACGGTCGATCTGTACCATGAAGACCTTTACGCGCTGGATCTTCTCTCCTACATTCTCAGCGAGGGTGAAAGTTCCCGCATGATCCGCGACATGGTCTACGGACGAAGTCTCGTTTATGCGGTGGGGACTTCGAGCTATACGCCGACCTACGCGAACGGGTATTTTTCCGTGCGGATGAATCTCGAGCCGAAAAATGAAGCGGAAGCCGTCAAAGCCGCGCTGGAGCACCTTTACCGCCTGAAGACCGAACCCGTCACGGAAGCGGAATTGGCCAAAGCGAAGAAGCAGAAGGCATCGGAACTGATCTTTGGTCAGCAGACCGTTCAGGCACAGGCAGAGTCGCTCGCGCAGAGCTATATGTCGACTGGCTCGCCGATGTTCGATGAGGTTTACGTCGCGGGACTCCAGAAAGTCACGGCAGAACAGATCATGGCCGTCGCGCAGAAATACTTCCGTCCAGAAGTGCTGACGACCGTCCGGATCGTACCGCTCGGAACGCTGGATGCAGAAAAAAAGACGAAAAAAGAGACCGATGCCGCCCAGAATGATGTCCGGCAGTTCACGCTGGAAAACGGCCTGCGCGTTCTGGTCAAGCGGGACACGCATCTTCCGATGGTCGATCTGAAGATCTACACGCTCGGCGGTGACCTGAGCGATACGGCCCAGACTGCGGGACGTGCCGGTTTTGCGGCTGCGATGCTCGACAAAGGAACGAAAACCCGCAGTGCGGAAGAGATCATGGACTGGTTTGATTCCGTTGGCGGTACGCTGGCCTTCACGGCAGGCCGATACACGGTCGGCGGCGGCGCGACGGTCCTGAAGGAAGATTTCCCGAAGGCGCTTGAGATTTTTGCCGACTGCTGGCAGAATGCTGTTTTCCCGCAGGATAAATTCGAGCAGGTCAAGACGCTCCTTCTCGGAGCCATCGTCCGCCGTGCGGAAAATCCGCGTGCCGAGGCATACGAGGTCTGGGCGGAAGCTCTTCCGGAAACGACGCCGTTCCATATCGTCAGCGGCGGTACTGCGGAGAGCATTTCTGCCATGACGCCCGAATCGCTCCGCACATTCTTCCGCGAAACTGTCCTGGATCCGGAAAACTCCATCCTCACGATCTACGGCGACGTGGAAGAAGCGGAAGCCGCGGCGCTCGCGAAGAAATACTTTGGCGCGATGCCGAAAAATCCAGCTCACCGCACGATGGATCTTGACCGGGCCAACGAACTGACCGAGACCCGCGCGATCCACAAAGTGACCGGAAAAGATACCGGCATCGTTCTCATTTCGTACGCGATCCCGTCGATCCGCGATGAGAAGGAGATCATGGCGCTGCGTCTGCTCAATGCCGTCGTCGGCGGCTACGGCTACCCGGGCGGATGGCTTCATGCAGAATTGCGCGGTGAAGGATTGGTCTACGCGGTCCACTGTGTTTCCCGGACCGGAATCGCTCCCGGATACATGATCTTCATCGCACAGACCTCTCCGGACGGTGTGGATGAAGTCGTCGCCCGCCTGCTGAAAAATGTCGAAAAAGCCGTCGCTGGCCGGATCACGCAGGAAGAGCTGGAGACTGCGAAGCAGAAGCTCATGGCTCTGAATGCGCAGAGCGACACGACGATCGGCGAGCAGGCGTCCGTGCAGGGACTGAACGAGCTTTACGGTTTCGGCGTTGACTACGAGAAATCGTACGATGCTCGCGTAGAGAGCATCACGATGGAAGATGTTCTCGCCGTCGCGAAAAAGTACCTGACCCGGCCGTATCTCCAGGTCACCACCTCCAATCAGGAGAAAAAATAGAAGAAAAGTCCATTCGTCAGTGTGTTTCGCGTGCAGCGTGATTTCTGCCGCGGAATGCACTGAAAACGCCGAATTTCACGGAGTGATTTGAAAAATTTCAAAATTCCATTTTGTAGTTCTTCGTCCCTTCCGTGAAATTCGTGTCCGGATGATTTCTGGACCTTTCTCCTTTCCCATTTTCCTATTTCCACATTCTCCTTTTTCCCAAGGACATTTGCCATGGCCAGATCCAAATCCGGCAGCTGCGGCTGCTTTTGTGCTTCGAGCGACCCGAAAACTTACGCGCAGGAGATCTGCGATGCGCTGATGAAGACCGACTTCGAGATGCTGAAAAAGATCGCGGAAGTCCTTCTTGCTGCGAAAGAAAACGGGAACATGATCTTCACTGCCGGAAACGGCGGGAGTGCTTCCACAGCAAGCCACATCATCAATGATCTGACGAAAGGCTGTCGGCTGGGGCATCGGGAAGGTTTTCGGACCACCTGCCTGAATGACTCGAATGTGCTCGTGACGTGCCTGGCGAATGATTTCTGCTACGAAGACGTCTACGAGATCCTGCTCAAAACGCTGGGAAATCCCGGCGATATTCTCATCGTGTACAGCGGGAGCGGAAATTCGCCGAATATCGTAAAGGCGTGCATTCAGGCCCGCAAAATGGGGATCACGGTCGTTGGTTTCGGCGGGCGCGACGGCGGACAGATGGCGAATTGGTGCGATTACTGCCTCCTTGCGCCGACCTGGTCGATGGAACAGCTGGAAGATCTGCACGTCGTTTACTTCCACTCGCTTGTCTGCACGCTGAAGGAGATGCTCCGCACGACGTGGGACATCGAGATCCTGGAATATCCGACCCCCGCACAGTCGCAGGCACTTTATTTCTTCAGCGAAAAGGACGTACGGAAGATCCCCGGTTTCGACGAATTCGTAACGGCCGTCTCTGAAGAAGAGGTGAACGACTGCGAGGAATCGGAGGACGATTTTATCGTCTTCTGTACGAGAAAAGAGGAAGTAGAAGAAGCGAAAAAAGCCGGAGCGTACGTCGTCGGCATTGCGTGTGATCCGCAGGTCATGAATCAGGTGAGCGAACGAAAACGCGACATACTGGTCAATGCCGGTGCGGACTGCATCATCCCGAACTTCACGAACGTCAAACGTCTCATCAAGTTCCTGATGAAACGCTGACTTTTCGTTCTTGAAATTTAAGAAAAAAACTCTCGCATATAGTGCAGAATGTGCGGGAGTTTTTCATTTTCCGCCCCCTCTTTCTCTCTTGCCCGTGCTTCTCCGTCATCCTCCTTCTCTTTCGTTTCTCTTCTCCATGAAAATTTGCTTCATTCGGAGACGGTGTACCTGGATGTCGTTTGAAAAAGGATTTTCTCCTCTAGTAAAGATCAAATAGCGTCAATGAGCCTAACCCGATGTCAAAGATTTTTCGAGATATTCAGAAGAATATTCCTGTGTTTCTGAAGGAGTGGGCTTGCGGTTTGTTCTGGATATGCTATAATTCTTTTAAGTTGTTGACAGAAGGCCTATTCAAACTGATGGAGTTGAGAAGATGGAAGTCAGTTATAAGAAATTGTGGAAGGTTTTAATAGACAGGGACATGAAGAAAAAAGACTTGCAGGCAGCGGCAGGGATAAGTTGGGCATCTGTTGCCAAGTTGTCCAAGTGCGAAACTGTCAGTATGGAAGTCCTGATGAAAGTTTGCAAAACACTGGATTGTGACATCGGCGATATTGTGGAGTTGATTCCCGATGAATGTGATGCTGCCAGGTGAAAGGGGACACGTCAGGAATGCGGCGTGCGGAAGATAACGGAGAAAGATCCCTTCTTAAAGAAGGATAAGATACATGTTTGAAAAGGACAAAAGAACTTTGCGAGCTGCCAGTCCGTATAGTGCGGTGATCACACGGGAGCAGTTTCTGTTTTACGAGGTACGTACCACAGCAAAATTGATTTGTGAAGGACTCTGCGATGACGAAATCGCAGAACGGATCGTAAAAGAGAATCTGTTCCAGTATCCGACAGAGAGATCCTTAAAATCAATGGCGCGTACCTGTCTCTACCGGCTTAAAGTGTTGGAGGACCGTTCTCTGGTGAAGGCGATCGCCACGCAGCCAAGCAGCACGGCTAAACAGATCTGCCTTTACGCGATGATGCGTCAATACCGGCTGGTCTGGGATTTTATGTTGACGGTTGTGGGGGCAAAGTATCGATTATTGGATACCTCGTTCGGAAAAGTTGATCTGAATGGTTTTTTGCTGCGTTTGCAGGAGCAGGATGATGGGGTCGCGACGTGGAGCCAAAGTACTGTCACGAAAGTAAAGCAGGTTTTGGCAAAAATACTTGTAGAAAATGAATATCTGGACAGTCCGGCTGCGGATCACCTGAATCCGGTGCTGATCGATCCTTTACTGGAGAGTGTCATTCGAACTTCAGGGCAGGAACTGGCACTTCCCGCCTTTAATTGTCTGAATTAAGGAATCGTACCTATGAGTAATTTAATGGAACGGCTTGACAGTCTCAAGACGCTGATTCAGAAATCTGACTTTCTGGAAGGAAAAGGTCTGAGCAATGAAGTGAATATCCGCATCTTTTGTTACGACCCAAAAGATGAAATGGCGGTCAGACATTTTACAGAAAAACTGGCGGCGGACCAGGATCTGACCTGCCGATTGATCGAGTACAATCTGTACAAGGTATTCCTCTCCATCTGCGATGACAAACGGATCACAGACAAAGTGCCTCCGCAAGAGGAGAAAAAAGGGAAGCAGTTCGTATTGGATCAGATGAAACGATTGGCAAGCAACACTGCTTTTATTGGAAAAATGCGGTACGAACCCCATGAGCCGGGAGACGTGATCCTGATCACAGGTGTCGGTGAGGCATTTCCATTCATTCGGGTCCACGCTCTGCTGGATGCCATGCAACCCCATTTTTCAGATGTTCCGATACTGGTAATGTATCCTGGGACCTTCGATGGACATTATGTAAAACTGTTTGACGTACTGACGTCAAATCCGTATTATCGGGCATTTAATGTGATTTGAAAATCAGCGGACAGCCGCAGTTGAGAACCATTTTTATACGACAGAAAGGATGCACTTATGAAAATTCAATCCATGTTTAAAGACGACATCAACCGTAAGATCAATGGCGTTGTCAAGGTCGATCAGGCTGAGAAAGCGGTTTTGATCCAGGAACTGAATGAATATGTCATTACCAGAGAACTGAAGAAGCACTTCATTTCTTTCTTCAACAATTATACGGAATCCTTTAGCGAGGCAACCGCTGACATTGGCGTCTGGATCTCCGGTTTCTTTGGAAGCGGTAAATCTCATTTCCTGAAAATGCTGTCCTATCTTCTGGAAAACAGAGAGGTGGACGGTATGAAAACGGTGGAACGATTCCGTCAGAAGTTTGAAGATGATCCGGCAGCATTTCTGCTTATCGACAATGCCACGAAAGGGAAAACCGATACGATCCTGTTTAACATCGACATCGAAGGTTCCATCAATAAAGACAAGACCGCGGTACTTCGTGTTTTTGCCAAAATGTTCTATAATTATCTGGGATTTTACGGTGAGGACCTGAAAGTCGCCAAACTGGAACAGTTTATTGCCAAACAGGGAAAAACCGGGGAATTCCGACGTGTTTTCGAGGAGAAAAACGGAGCGTCCTGGCTGGAATCCCGCGACTCTTTTGCTTTTTTTGAGGATGATATTGTTGCTGCGCTGGTCGAAGTGCTTGGCATGAGTGAGCAGGCTGCCAGTAACTGGTTCAATGGAACGGAGACGATCGAAACATCCATTGCCCAGCTTGTTTCCGAAATCAGGGAATATGTAAACAGCCAGCCGGACGATTTCAGACTTCTCTTTATGATCGACGAGGTCGGACAGTATGTCGGAGGGGATACGAATCTGCTTATCAACCTTCAGTCGCTTGTGGAGAAAATTGGAAGCGAGTGCATGGGGAAGGTCTGGGTCGTCTGTACTGGGCAGGAAGCCATCGATGAAATCATCAAGGCCCGTGAAAACGAATTCTCCCGAATTCAGGCCCGTTTCAAAACGCGGCTGTCCCTGTCTTCGTCTTCTGCGGATGAGGTCATTCAGAAGCGTATTCTTTTAAAGACGGACGAGGCCCGGAACGAGCTGGATCAGGTGTATGCGGTGAATGACTCGGTACTGCGGAATCTGTTCACGTTTTCGGGTGCCGTTCGGGACATTAAAGGCTATTCCAGCGAGGAAGAGTTCACCCGCAACTTTCCGTTCGTGCCGTATCAGTTTATTCTGATGCAGAAGGTTTTCGCTGAGATACGCAAGCACGGCAACTCCGGCAAGCATCTTTCCGGAGGCGAACGCTCCATGCTTTCCGGGTTCCAGGAAGCTGCACAAAAAATTCAGGACAGAGACGAATACGCACTTGCGCCGTTCTATCTTTTCTATGACACGGTCCACTCATTCCTTGACAGTTCCATTCGCCAGGTGATCGAGCGCTGCGAGCGTGCCGCCGACAACGGGGATGGTATCGAGCCGCAGGATGTGAGTGTACTGAAACTTCTGTATCTGGTTCGTTACGTGGATGACGTGAAGGCCAATCTTGATAACATCGTTATTTTGATGGCCGACGACCTCCGGCTGGACAAGATCAACATGCGCGAGCAGGTGCGCGGCTCTTTGAATCGTCTTCAGAGTCAGAACTACATCGGACTCATTGGCGATGTCTACAACTTCCTGACTGACGAGGAACAGGATATTCAGCGTGAAATTCGGAATACGTCCATATCCACTGCCGACATTACAGACCGTATTGTGGATAAGATTTTTGCGGACATTTATGACACCAAAAAATTCCGATTCGGCAGGTATGACTTTGCCTTTGACCAGATGGTGGATGAACGGGCGGTTGGAACACTGACCGGGGGAATGCAGCTGCGTGTTTTGACAGTCGCTACGGATCCTTTTCATAAAGAAGAAGGACGGCTGATGATGGAATCCCAGGGAATGGCGATCATGGTACTGGAGGAGAACCAGTACTACGAGTCGCTGGAATCTGCCGAGAAGATCCGTAAATACGTAAAGCAGCAAAATGTGACCCTGCTGCCGAGATCCAGACAGGAGATCATCCGCAATCATCAGGAAGAGGCTGGAAAGTCCGAACATGCCGCGTCTGACCTCATTGCAGATGCGATCATCAATGCTTCCTGTTACGTAAACGGCGAAAAAATCAACCTTAAAAAGGCAACTCCGTCGCTCTCCGTGAAAGAGAATGAGACGCCGGAAGAATACTCAAGCCGAGTAAAAAAGGTCAAGGCAAAACATATCATCGACCAGGTACTGGAACAGTTGGTAAATCATGTTTACAGCGAGATCGGCCTGATCACCAAATTCGCGGAGACCGATGCCGACATCATCAGGATCCTCAATGGCGACCAAATGTATATTCAGGATACGCAGGCCAATCTGGACGCTGCTGTCAGGGTGGAACATTATTTGGAGCTTCAATACAACAAAAATCTCCCAACGACCATGTCAGATTTGCAGGATCAGTTTCAGAAGAAGCCTTACGGATGGCGTGAAATTGATATTGCGGCGGTGACGGCCATGCTGATCCAGGAGCAGAAAGTCACCATCAAATACGGCGGTGAGACGATCCAGCCTGGCGATTCCAGACTGCCTGATATGCTGCGCAGGAAGAGTGAGATCGGCAGGACTTCCATTTCCATGCGTCAGGCTGTTTCTGCTTCAAAAATTCGTGAAGTTCGGGGTTTCCTGCGTGATTTCTTTGACAAAATGGACGTGCCGGAAGACGAGGATGGTCTGATTGCCTATATCCTGAAGAATTTCGGAGAGCTGGCCCAGCAGTACAATGCGCTGAACGATCGTTACCGCGGACACCATTATCCGGATCAGAAAAAGGTCAGGGATGCTATTACTCTGGTCAACGACGTGCTTTCCCAGAAAGGGGACAACATCGCGCTCATTCAGCGAGTCATTGACCGGGAGGATGTTCTTGAGAATATGTCGGATGCGCTGCATGATGTGGAGGAATTCTTCAGAACACGAGTGACCCTGTTTGATTCTGCGGTACAGTTTGAGAAGGAACTTCGTAATGACTGGCATTATCTTGCGGGAGACGAAGAAGTTTCTCGTGCTTTGGAACAGATCCGCAAGATCATCGAGATCCCCGCAGAGGGCAGGTTCGACTACAAGCGCATTCCGGAGCTTAACGCCTTGACGGCAGCGGTGAAGGCCTCTCATGACAGGCTGTTGGAAGCCAAGCGTGAGGAGGTTCTGGAGATCGTCCGCCAGTGCATGGAAGAGATCCACACGATGGCCGAGGAGAGTAGTTCGGCAAAGCATATCTCTGACAGTGCGGATAATTATTTCGAACAATATAAAAACAATATCAGAAACTTCCAGATCTTGACGATGCTGGAAGGTCTTATACCTCAGATTTGGAAGTACAAGGATGAGACGGTCAGCCGCATTGAGGCTCTTTTGCATCCGCCTGTGGTGAAGTCCGTCAAGCCCGCGCCGGTTTCGGAACCTAAACCGCAGCCGAAAAAGGAAGTCATCAAGTCCATTCATCGGCAAATGATCTTCCCGGCGAAAACCCTGAGGAGTGAGGAAGAGATCGATGCCTACCTCGAGAACATTCGTGCCGCTATGAAACAGCAGCTGAATGACTGTGACGGGATCAGGTTGAGTTAGCTTTTAGCTTTTAGCTACTAGCTTCTAGCTTTTAGCTTTTAGCTACTAGCT
>JAGBAA010000072.1 GCA_017939795.1 Thermoguttaceae bacterium | reverse complement strand
TCCGAGTGGTCCTCGACGGCAAGTGCGCAAACAGAAACGATCCCGCTCATTGCTCCGACGCTGACCGCTTCGTCCTCCGGCTCGCACTCCGTCACGGTGACGGTCGGGAATGTCGCGAACGCCTCGGGGTACACGCTGGAATACTCGGAAAACGCAGAGTTCACGAACGCGAAAACGCGGACGTTCACCGCCTCCGGGACGCAGAGCATCGCGGACCTGAACGCGAACACGATGTACTTCTTCCGCGTCAAGTCGGTCGGCACGGGAACTTACTCGGACTCCGAGTGGTCCTCGACGGCAAGTGCGCAAACAGAAACGATCCCGCTCATTGCTCCGACGCTGACCGCCACAGCCTCCGGCTCGCACTCCGTCACGGTGACGGTCGGGAATGTTCCGAATGCCTCGGGGTATACGCTGGAATACTCGGAAAACGCAGAGTTCACGAACGCGCAAACGCGGACGTTCACCGCCTCCGGGACGCAGAGCATCGCGGACCTGAACGCGAACACGGTGTACTTCTTCCGCGTCAAGTCGGTGGGTACGGGAACTTACTCGGACTCCGAGTGGTCCTCGACGGCGAACGCGCAAACGGAAACGATCCCGCTCATTGCTCCGACGCTGACCGCTTCGGCCTCCGGCTCGCACTCCGTCACGGTGACGGTCGGGAATGTCGCGAACGCCTCGGGGTACACGCTGGAATACTCGGAAAACCCAGAGTTCACGAACGCGAAAACGCGGACGTTCACCGCCTCCGGGACACAGAGCATCGCGGACCTGAACGCGAACACGGTGTACTTCTTCCGCGTCAAGTCGGTGGGTACGGGAACTTACTCAGACTCTGAGTGGTCCTCGACGGCGAACGCGCAAACGGAAACGATCCCGCTCATTGCTCCGACGCTGACCGCCACAGCCTCCGGCTCGCACTCCGTCACGGTGACGGTCGGGAACGTTCCGAACGCCTCGGGGTACACGCTGGAATACTCGGCGGATTCCAATTTCATGAATGCGCAAACGCAGACGTTCACCGCCTCCGGGGCGCAGATCGTTTCTGGGCTGAGTGCGAATACTGCACACTTTTTCCGAGTGAAAGCGGACGGCACTGGGATCTATTCCGATTCAATATGGTCCAGGGTACTGTGTTTGTCTTTCCGGAGAGAGACCGATTCGCTCATCGTGAATACGGTACGGGATGTCGTAGACGCATTTGATGGCGTGACGTCGCTTCGTGAGGCGATCGCATTCGCGAAGGAAGGAGAAACCGTTACGTTTGATGAATCGATGCGGGATCAGACCATCATCTTGAATGGTACGCAGCTGATCCTGGAAAAGGCAGTGGATCTTGATGCCGGTGACCTTAACGTGACGCTTGATGCCGATGGAAAAAGCTGGGTAATGTCCGTAAATGCAGGTCCGGAAAAATCGATTTATTTGAATGGATTGACTTTCACTAACGGTGGGGAGCATGCCGTCAATTCGTCGGCGGCAGGTGGTCTCCATCACAAAAGCGGAATCCTGACGGTGACGGATTGTGTCTTCCAGGACAATCGCGGGGCTGGGATCGTTTCCTGGGGGGATCATCTCACGGTCAAAAATTCGATAATTGAACGGAATGAAGAGGATGGTATCTACTATTCCGGCAAGAAACTTACTGTCAGCAACTCGGTAATTGCCGGAAATGGAGATGATGGGATCTCGGTATTTGCGAATAATGCCCTGATGCTGATAAGCAGTACGGTCGTCGGAAATGGAAATTGCGGGATCGATGCACTTTCCAATGCTTTTACTGTCGATAACTCCATCGTGACGGCAAACCTTGGGGAGAATGACCTCAACGGCAAAGCGAAGGTCACGAACAGCATCGTCGGGTCGAATGATTCCGCAAATCGCGACACGCTGAAGAACACGCAGACGGGCGTGCGGGATCCCGGATTCGTGGATCTGCCGGATTTCGCGAATTACGAAGAGTGGCTCAACGCGCGGGAAGAGGATTGGGATCTGACGCTGAAGGCGGGGTCCAGAGCGATCAACGCGGGGGATGTGAAGCTCTTCACGAAATCCGGGATGCCGCAGACGAGTTCCGATCTGGCCGGGAATGCGAGAATTTCCGGAAGCAAAGTGGATATCGGCGCGTACGAATATCAGTCGGCGTTCATCGAAACTCCGGATGTGGAGGTCGTGAAGTCCGGCAAGACGCTCACCGTTACGTGGGATGCGGTCTACGGCGCGTCGTCGTATCTCGTGGAATACCGAGACGTCAAGACGGCCAAATGGACGGCGAAGACTGTGAAAAAAGGGACTTCGCTCGCCATCAACGGGAAAGTCGGCACGACGTATGAGATCCGGGTCGCTGCCGTGACTGCGAACGGAAATTCGAAAGCCGCAGTCGAGACCGTGACGGTCTACGCGCCGCTGACGACGCCGAAACTCAAGGCTCTGAAGGACTTCTGCAAGGACGACACGTTTGCGGTCGAAGTGACGAACTACGCCGCCAATCTCGCGAGTGCTGCGGAGTCGGTGACGTTCGGAATGAACGGCATTTACGAAACGTTCAAGATCGAAAACGGTTCCGGAAATGTACGTTTTGCGTCCGGTGAAGTCGTGACGTTCCAGAACGGTACCTTCACGGTCACGAACGCGAAGGCCAACTCGCAGTACAAGCTGGAAGTCATGTTCTCGAACCCGCTGACCGGCTCAGCATTCGCGAAAGCGAACGTCAAGACGACGAAGACGACGTACCTTGCGCCGACGAACTTCCGCGTGACGGCCTCAACGTCGAATTCCATCACGCTCGACTGGTCCGATTCTCCGGCGAAAACCGATGCGTGGAAATACGCCGAGAAATACACGGTCCAGTACAGCACGAACGGCGGAAAATCGTGGCGTTCGGTCAGCGTGAAGACCTCCGAGGCGACGCTCACCCGCCTGAAGTCCGGCACGTACCTGATCCGCGTCCTCGCGGCGAAGGACAGTAAATTCGAGGCCTCCCTCCCAACGGAGATCCTTGAGTTCAGACTCTAAAAACGGTCTGTCCCGCTGTTTTGATTTGAGGGAGGAACGCACACAAACGTTCCTCTCTCAAGGATCAGCGGTCCATTGCCTATTGGTTTTCCTTTTTTTGCCAAAGTTTCATTAAATTTCACATTGTGGTACTTGACAGGAATACGGGATCCGGTAAAATAAAGGGAAAGAGTGTTTATCTTCCCCGAAATGCCGCGATTTTATGGGATTTTCATGTCTGAACATAC
>JAGBAA010000071.1 GCA_017939795.1 Thermoguttaceae bacterium | reverse complement strand
GCAGGTCCGGATGGGCACGAGCGGCACGATGCCGTACATGAGTCCCGAACAGTTTCGCGGCGAGTACCAGGACGCGCACTCGGACCAGTACTCGCTCGGCACGATGGCGTACGAGATGCTCGCCGGCCGGCTTCCGTTCTGCGCGGACGACCCGATGATTTTGATGAACTGCATTTCCAGTATTCCGCCTCTTCCGCTCTCCGACCAGCCCGAAACGGTCAACTCCGCCCTCCTGCGCGCCCTCGCGAAACCGCGGACCGGCAGATTCTCCACCTGCACGGAGTTCGTGAACGCGCTGAGAGGAGAAACGCTTGAAGAAATGGAACAGAAGATCTACGAGGCACTCCGCGAAAAAGCAGCCCACCGAGCCAGGGAACGATTTGATTGCGAACAGACCGACCAATTTCAACCTTTTCAGGTCCAGGATCCAAATGCAGGCAAACGGATGGTGAAGATCGTCAGCAGCACCGCGTTTGCCTTCCGTTGGTGTCCTGCGGGGACGTTCACGATGGGAAGTCCTGAAGACGAGCCGGAACGGGACGATGATGAGATGCCGCATCGAGTCACGCACCCGCAGGGATTCTGGATGCTCGAAACGCCGGTCACGCAGGCAATGTGGAAGAGTGTGATGGACGGAAATCCAAGCCGATTTCAGGACCAGACACTCTCCAGAGATCAAAATCCCGTGGAGTGCGTCAACTGGAGCGACTGCCAGGAGTTTTGCCGAAAACTTTCGTCAAAATTCGGCGGCAGGATCAGTCTCCCCACAGAAGCGCAATGGGAGTACGCCTGCCGTGCGGGCACCTCGGGGGCATTTGCCGGAAATTTTGAAGAAATGGCCTGGTATGCTTCAAACAGCGGGGAGCAAACGCATCCGGTCGGACAGAAGAAACCGAACGCGTGGGGACTTTACGATATGCACGGCAGCGTCTGGGAGTGGTGCTCGGATTGGTACGATTCCGACTACTATTCCGAGGAACATCAAAACGCCCCCAAAGGCCCAAGTACCGGGTCTGGACGCGTCATCCGCGGAGGCAGCTGGGCCTACCATGCCAGAAACTGCCGTTCTGCGAACCGAAACTGCATCTCGCCGGGAAACCGAAACCACAATCTGGGTTTCCGGATCGTTCTGTCTGCCGCTGAAGAATAGAACGGCCCCAAAAGAGGAACGGTGGGAGTACGTTCCTCCGGATCTTGTGCGCATGAGAAATTTAGAGCACGATCTCAAGGATCTCCGTCGGAAGCGATGCTTCAAATTTACTGTCTTTCGCAGCAAGAACGCGGATCAGGTACATACCGGGTTTCAGGCGCGTAAGCGTCGCATCGGAGGTCTTCACGCTGACCGAACGCCATGATTTCCCGCCGTTCGTGCTGTACTGGACTGTATATTTTTGCGCAAGTTTCGACGCATCGTTTTTCGCCGGAGAATCGGACCAGTCGAGCGAGATGGAATTCGCCGTCTTCGCCGTCACCTGGAGATCCGTTGGCGCAAGATACGTAGTTTTCGTCGTACGGACGTTTACTTTTGCAAAGGCTGAGCCGGTCAGCGGGTTTGCGAACATCACTTCCATCTTGTACTGTGAGCTGCTTTTCGCATTCGTGACGGTAAAGATGCCGTCTTTGAACGTCACCGTTTCCCCGGAGGCAAGATCCGCACGTCCGTATCCATTTTCGATGGCGAATGATTCATATTTCCCGTTCATCCCGATAGTCACCGACTCCGAAGTATCCGCGAGATAAAACGCATAGTTCGTCACTTCGACCGAGAACGTGTCGTCCTTGCAGAAGTCTCTCAGAGCCTTAAGTTTCGGCGTCGTGAGCGGCGCGTAGACGGTCACGGTCTCAACGTCGGCATTGGAATTTCCGTAAGCGGTCACTGCAGCGACCCGGATCTCGTACGTCGTGCCGACTTTCCCGTTGATGGCAAGCGAAGTCCCTTTTTTCACGGTCCTCAGGGTCCATTTGGCCGTCTGAACATCTCGGTATTCCACAAGATACGAAGATGCACCGGGAACTGCATCCCACGTGACGGTGAGTTTCTTGCCGGATCTCATGACTTCCGCCTGGGGAGTCTCGACGAACGCAGCATGAAATTCATACGCGCCAATATCCACTTTCTTTCCGAAAACTCTTGCATTTCCAGCACCATCAGAACTCGTCTGCGGCATCCCGGTTTTCGTGAAGAGTTTCGTATCGCCGCGGTCGATCGCACTGGAACCGGAGGTCAGCGACAGATCCCAATCCTCTTCCCGTGCATCGAGCCACTCTTCGTAATTCGCAAAATCAGGCAGATACGCAAATCCAGGATCCCGCACACCCGTCTGCGTACTTTTCAATGAGACTCTGTACTGCGGATTCGTTTTCCCGATGATACTGTTTGCAGCTTTCGCATTTCCGTAGAGATCCCATCCGTTCAGATTCGCCGTCACGATGGAATTATTGACCGTAAACATATTATTGTACGCATACACGCCGTTAAATTTATTTCCCGTGACCGTACTGTTGAGGAGCGTCAGCGCGTTCGTCAGCACGTAAATGCCGTCCCAGCCGTTCCTGGAGATCTCCGAGTTCATGACCATGAGTCCCCGGCCTTCCGAGAAATAGAGGCCAACGCCTTCATTTTGAATGATCTGCGAGTTCTTTACCGTCAGCGTATCCGCGGAAGAATAGATCCCGGCACCGTCATTTCGTGCAATGACGCAGTCGATCACCGAGAGCACCCCCGCTTCATGTTCGATCCCGGCAGGAGAAAACCGGAGGCCTCCCGCACCGTTGATGAACGTCAGACCTTTGAGCATGAACGGCGTTTGCGAAAGGGGATCCACGTACAAAACCGTACTTTCGAAATCGCCGTCCAGCGTCACGTTCAGACCGTCAGCGTCGAGACTCACAGCTTTGGTCAATTCCAGCGGAGTACCGTTAAGCACGATAGTCTGATCCCGCATCGATTCGGCAAACGTGACGGTTTCGCCGTCTTTCGCCAGCGCGATCGCCTCCCGAATGGAGGTCACGCCGTCGTATGCATCAACGACGTCCAGCACCGTATCCACGATGAGGGACTCCGCCTCTCTCTGAATGGTCAAACTCTGCGCCTCAGACCATTTCGAGTCGGCGTACTCGCCGGTACCGATGCTCTTCACGCGGAAGAAGTACTCCGTGTCGGCCTCAATGCCCGAAATCGTCAGTGCTCCGGAATCGGTAAACGTCTGCGTCTGCGCATTCTCGAGATCCGCATTGGCAGCATACTCGATCATGTACCCCGAAGCATTCGGAACACCGGCGAGCGTGACGCAGACCGAATCCCCGCCGAGAACGGAAACGCTCCATCCAGGGACTCCGAGCGCGGTCTTTCCGGTCTCGTAGGCTCCGATGTCGATGGGAATCTCCAGCCGATCTCCAGAGGCGGTGTAGGTGATCGTGTTGGCGTCGGCAGTGGTACGGACCACGATCAGGTCGGACTGGGGCGTCTTTTTGGCTTCGGCAATGGCGGATCTCAGCTCGGTCAGACCGTCGCCTTCCGAAAGATCCAGCGTGATGATGTTCAGCTCGTCCGCCGTTCCAGGAAGTTCCAGTGCAGAGTATTTTGCCGTCAGGTCCGTATATTCACCGGACGTCAGCGGAACTGCACTCAAAAGCGCACGCTCTTCGAGAGACTCCGTACGCAAAACACGCCGTTTGCCAACTGTACGTCTATGATTATTGAACACCATCTCAAATCTCCTGATGAAAGAATTTCGAATTTTGCAAACTCAAAGAATACACATCATGATGAATATTTTACCATGATCGAGCGAGAAGTCAAGGAGCACCAGAGGTTTTATTTAAAAATTTTCTGAATATCCGGCCTGCAAAAAAGGAACACACCGGGCACAGTGCAAGATGAAGTTCTCTTCTGCTCCCGGTATGGCTCTTTTTCGAAAACTTTTGATCCCTAACGGCATTCCTGCCGGATCGCGATCAGGTCTTTCATCACGTTTTCGAGCGGCGGATTTTTGCCCGTCTTTCCGAATGCGTCGTGAAGCTGAACGTAAAGCGCGTAAAGCCGACGGTAAACGGAAGCCGATTCAGGATCCGGAACGTAGATCTTTTCCTTCACGCCCGTCATGCAGTCCGCTGCCGACGCGAAGTCTCCAAACGCACCGCCGACGACCGCTCCCGCGATCGCGGAACCAAGCGCACACGTCTGCGAACACCGGCTGATCTTGACCGGACGGTCGAAAATATCTGCGTAGATCTGCATCACGAGCGCGTTTTTCTCCGCGATCCCGCCGCAGCAGATGACTTCCTGCACGTCGATGCCGTACTCCACGAACCGGTTAATGATGGTCAGTGCACCGAACGCCGTTGCTTCGATCAGAGCACGGTAGATCTCCGCCGCCGTCGTGTGGAGCGTCTGTCCGAGAATCAATCCCGTAAGATTCTGGTCGACCAGGACGGTCCGATTCCCATTGTTCCAGTCGAGCGCGAGAAGTCCAGACGCGCCGGGCTTAAGTTTCTGCGCCTCTTCGGTCAGTGCCGCGTGTGCGGAATCATCTCCGGAAACGACGTGTTTGACGAACCAGTTGAAAATGTCTCCAACTGCCGACTGACCGGCTTCCAGACCGTACATTCCGGGAAGGACGGACTCCGGAACGATCCCGCAGAGGCCGGGAATGTCCGCGATGGATTGGGAAAGAGGCGAGACCATGATGTCGCACGTGCTCGTGCCGATAGTCTTCACGAGCGTTCCGGGCTTCACTCCGGACCCGATCGCTCCGAGATGGCAGTCAAACGCGCCGACCGCGACCGGGATCCCGGCAGGAAGTCCCGTTTTCTCCGCGATTTCGGCAGTCAGCGTACCGGCGGCATGATCGACCGGCACAGCCTTCGTCGAGTAGCGGAAACGCACAAGCTGCTCATCGAGCGACCGCAGTGCCTCTTCAGACGGCAGACCGCCCCACTGTTCATGGAAGAGCGCTTTGTGTCCGGCAGCACAGATCCCGCGCGGCATCGTTTCAGGATCCAGATTCCCAGTCAGCCACGCCGGCACGAAATCCGCGAGCTCGACCCACGACGCAGCCGCTTCCGCCACGTTCGGCGACGTGCGGACACAGTGAAGGATCTTGGCCCAATACCATTCGCTGGAATACGTTCCCCCGCATTTCGCAAGGAATCCCTCCGGCCGAGTTTTCGCCCACTCGGTGATCTCCTGCGCCTCGGCGACCGACGTATGGTCCTTCCAGAGCCAGGCGTGTGCCGCAAGATCATCTTGAAATTCCGGCTTCATCGCGAGCGGCGTTCCCTCTGCATCGACCGGGATCGGCGTACTTCCCGTCGTGTCGACTCCGATCCCGACAATATTTTCCGGGGAAAAGTCAGCAAACCGGTCTTTCGCCTGCCTCACGGCATCGCTGACTGAGGTAAGGAACCCCTCAAGATAATCCGCGGGATCCTGCCGGGCAAGATTCGGATCGCGCGGGTCCAGCAGGATCCCGTCCGTTCCGGAAGGATAGTTAAAGACCGACTCACTCATGATCTCCCCGTCCGCGAGCCGGGCAATGACGGCACGAACACTGTTCGTCCCGTAGTCAACGCCGATGGAAAAGCGATTTTCTTTCATGGGTTCTACTCCCTGTTCTCTTTCTGCCCATAATAGGCATTCGGGCCGTGCTTTCTCGAATAGTGTTTTTCCAAAACATACGATTCCAGCGCGGGAAACGACTGCGCGATCTGGAACGTTTTGAGTGCCATTTCCGCCACCGCTTCCAGAGCGACCGCGTTCTGCACGGCTTTCGATGCGGAATTTCCCCAGGTAAACGGAGCGTGTCCGGCCGCCAAAACTCCGGGGATTGCCTCCGGGTCCAGTCCGAGTGCGGAAAATCGCTCCACGATGACCTTCCCGGTGTTGCGCTCATACGCTTCACGAACTTCCTCTTCCGTCAGAGGCCGCGTGACCGGAACGGAACCGAAGAAGTGGTCCGCGTGCGTCGTTCCAAGACACGGAATTTCCCGCCGTGCCTGCGCCCACGCCGTCGCCGACGTACTGTGCGTGTGGACCATTCCCCGAAGGAAAGGGAATTTCTGTCGGAAAAATGCGTAGACCTCCAAATACGTCGGCGTGTCCGAGGACGGCTGATTCTCTCCTTCCAGAATCGTACCGTCTGGGGCAACGACCACCATTTCACGCGGCGTGAGTTTTTCGTACGGAACTCCGCTCGGCTTGATGACCAGTGCGTCGCCGTCGTCGGTCCACTCTCCAACATTTCCCCAGGTGAGCGTCACCAAACCATGACGCACGAGGTCAAGATTGGCGGCACAGACCGCTTCTTTCAGCTGCGGAATATTCATGCGTTTCTCCTGAAAAAACGGGTTCCGGCAGACCTCCCCGATGCCGTATTGGAAAACGGGCGGAAAACAGAACGTTTTCTCATCAGGATGGACTGCCGAAACCGTAAAATGAAATGGAATTTACTCGACGCTCACCTCGATCACCGTAGCGGAAAGCGACGGCAGGAGGACGCTCAGCTGATTTCCGGCACCTTTGACTGCCAGCGGTTTCGGCGTGATGGCGTTCGGGGCGGCAAGCGTGTTGCGTTTCTGGAGTTTCGCGTCGGCATTTTCGCCCTCAGCCAGATCCGGCGTAACGGTCAGAGCTTTCGCGGAAAGGACCTTCACGTCGTTGAGCTTCACGTTCATGACGGCATCTTCGCGCTGATTGTTCACGACCTTGACGAAAACTTTCTTTCCGTCAGCCGAGCGCGTCGCGACGGCGTTCACGATCGGATTTTCGCCGTTGAGTGCCGCAGAAACAGAGAGGAGTTCCACGCGATTCGGCGCGTAGTGTTCCCGCCAGAGCTTCATGACGACGTAGTTCGGACCCGGGAACCAGCCGGTGTGGTCAAAGTTCACGAACGCATTGTCCCATGAACGTCCCGCACTGGTGTGGCGCAGGAAGAGAGCCGGAGCCGCGATCTGGAGCGTGTCGCCGACCGCTTCAAAGCAGTTCAGGATGCCGCCGGCGTGCAGACCGGTACGCCAGTCCGTGCTCTGCGCGTTCCATTCCGAGTCGAACATTCGGACGTTCGGATTTTCGGACCCCTGGATGATCTTCGCGCGGGATTCAAAGAACCGCTGATTTTCGTACGAGTTGACAGCAAAACCATTTGGATCATCGTAGCGGTGCGTGGAGAGGAAGGAGAAGTACGGCGCAGCACCTTCCATCACAGCACAATCCCAATCCGTTCGGTTTCCCATCCAGGAACCGCACGCGATGATCGTGATGGACGGATCGATCGCTTTCATGCGCGGGACCAGTTCCTTGATGATGCGGACATACTCTTCTGCCGGAGTGTAGCCGCCGTGCACCTCATTGTCGATCTCCCAGTACTTCACGCCGTAGGGTTCCGGATGCCCGTTCTTCGCACGGACAGCACCCCATTTGGAGGTCACCGGACCATTGCAGTACTCGACCCACTCGCAGACTTCCGTAAGCCAGTCGATCTTCTCGTTTTCGATCCCGGCAGCCTTGGTCCACTGTTTCGTTCCGATATTCACGACCATGAGCGGTTCCGCGCCGGTCTTTTCGCAGAGTTTGATGAATTCGTCGATCCCAAAGGAGTTCGTGTCCACGTCGTTCCACAGTTCGATCGGATACGCGCCGCGGTCATCCTGCGGACCGATGCCGGACTTCCAGCGGTACGCCGACGCGTAGCAGCCGCCCGGCCAGCGAATGAGTTCGGGCTGAATGTCCTGGATCGCCTTCAGAAGGTCAGGACGGAATCCGGAGTACTTTTCCTTCCACGTTCTGGGAGTCACGGAGAGCTGGTCCAGATCGAGCGTTTTGCCGTCGGCCGTGAGGATCTCAAGGGCGAGTTTACCGTCTTTGGTACTCTGAGCGACCTGGAAAGTGCCGGTGAATTTCGTCCATTTGTCGGCATTGACGTCAAATTTCTGTCCCATGAAGGAAATGCTTCCTGTACCGCGGGTCCAGAAGGAGAAATCGTAATTTTCGCCCTTTTCAAAAGCGTAGTTTTTCTGCTGGAGCGTTCCGTCGGCGTACCAGCGGACGAATTTCGCACTGTTTCGCGCGTCGCCGGCCTTCAGTTCCGAGGTTCCGGTCACGTCCCAGTAGCGGACCTTCGCAGGAACGGCGGATCCACTGGATGCCGGCACACCATTGACCAGGATGTTCCCCTTAAGGTCTTTGACGCAGATGTTCGAATAACTCGCCGCGGTGTCCCAGGTCCCCAGACCGACTGCACCGGCCGTGAGCGTACCGTCTACGGAATCAATGACTTTTTCGCCGTTGATGAAAAGCTCGAAATGGTTCTTTTCGACGCGCAGACGCAGACGGTAGACCGTGTTTTCCTTGATCGGCTCAAACTTCAAAACGTCGGCATTCACGGCAATACGGCCCTCTTTCGTGGCGTCGCCAGCGTTGCGTTCCACGCCATGACGCACGTTTTTCCAACCGCCGAGGTTCACCCAGTAGAAATTCTCGCCCTTAACGCGGAACATGAGAATAAACCCTTCCGCCCCGCCCTGTTTGACGGCATCGCAGGTCAGTTCATAGTCCGTCCAGTTTTCGTCACCGAAAATGAATGTCGGATTTCCTCTTCTGGACTTTTGCGTCAGCGTACCGTTTTCTACGTTCCACTCATTCGCAGTTCCGGCCTCAAAAGAGCGATTCCAAACCAGGTCACCCCAGAGTCCGCCATTGCACGAATTGTAGATGTGCTCCAGGAAATGACTATAGACGCGCTCGTCGATTGAGTTCAGTTTTTTTCCGGCATTTACCGTCACGTTCATCGGCTCAGCAGCCTGTAGCAGACCGACGGACCAGATCAAAAAAAGGATCGAAAGGATCTTTTTCATGAGTTTCCTCCTGATTTAAAGGCTTAAGGTGGGAAAATTTACGCGGTATCTCCCTCTTGATTTTCTCAGTATAAAACAAATCGGCAAAAAAGTCAAAGGGACTTTTGCGCAAAGTCGGGGGTGAATTTCCGCTTTTTCATATTCTCTGTATTTTTTTCATCCCGGTTTTGATAGAATTTTCAAAAGAGCGTCCAAAAATTGTCCAATTCTGACGCTCTTTGAGGTTCTCTCAGTTCGAAACCGGGATCTGGATCTCTTTCGTCAGTCCGGACGCACGGTCACGGCACCAGAGACGCCAGCCGCCTGCCGGATCGTTCCGGTTCGTCAGGATCTCCAGCGTGCAGACTCCGTTTTTCGCGCAGACGAAACCGGCTCCGTCAAGTTCTTTTCCGTTCGCGTCGAAAAGACGGATCTCAGCCGGAAGCAGTGCATGGACCGGTTTTCCATCCGCGTCGAGGATCTGAAGTTCCACGCGGCAGACATCGCCCCGTTTGAGACTCGCAGGAGCCTTCACGTCCAGAGACGCGATCTTCGACTTGAGGAAAAGCAGAAGCCGACCGTCGTTCGTCTCATACTTCAGCGGGACCTGAACGCGCATTCCATCGTCCGTCCGCGTGAATGGGATCTCGCCGCCGCGGGAGAGTTCATAGACGGCCCGGATCTCTTTTTTCGTATCTGCCATCGTCGCGGATCCCTCAAACGGCAGGCCCTTTTCCATCGTGAGGCCCCACTGTCCGACGTAGTCGCCGAACGTACGCCGGTCATTGATGACGAAGAGGTAATCCACGCCCTCCCACTGACGCGCAAACGTAAAAAGTTCCGGGCTGGAACTGTCCGCACGCGGAAGGAAATGCGGGTCGAGGGCTTTGCGCAGCGTTTCGACGTTCGCGATCGAGGTCTCTTTCGCCTTGCGGGTGAACTCCTGCGCCTGCGTGTTTACCCAGACCCGCGCCATTTTGTCGACTTCCTCGAGCGAATCCATTTTGGGAGTCTCTACTTTGTTCACCGGCACAAGAATGTCCGCTTTCAGAGCACGGCAGAGCATTTCGTCGCCGATGAGGATCCCGCCGTCCGCCTGAAACTTCCGAATTCTCTCGATGACCGGCAGCGTCAGGTAGGGAGCCTGCGGCACGTAAAGGACCTTCACGTCGTCCAGACCGTCACGCAGGACCGTTTCTTCATAGACGACACGCGGGTCAAGCCGCGCACGCTGGAGGAACGTGAGATCCGGCGCACGCCAGCCCCAGGTCCCCGTCCCTGCGAAGATCGCGCTGGTAAAGCTCTCCAAAACCGCCACCGGAGGCACGGCCCGCGGAAGGTGCTTGAGCGTCGGACCAAGCGGCGCGACCACGTTTTTCATCAAATGGCGCATCCGTTCCGGCGTTTCGTCATTCGTGTAGACGTACCCGGTCTGTGCGCCGGTCTCCGCGATGCACGCATACCCATGGTACATGATCCCCTGGACCGGTTTCGCAAGCATCGCCCAGGTCGCTTCCTGGAGCGTATCCGGCGGAATGGTCGGAAAGTCTGCGTCCGGTTTCTCTTTCACCCACTGGGGAGTTGGTTTGACGGGAACGTTTTTCGGCGCGATCTGCGAGCGATAGCAGATGATCTGCGTCATGACCATGACGTCCTGTCCCGTTCCGCCTGCCATGGCGAAGAGTTCTTCGGTCGGTCCCGCCACGTTCATCGGTTCCGGATAGGCGTAGACCCACTGGCTCAAAACGTCCACGTCGCCGCCGGACCCCCATTTCGGAGGCACACGGACTGACGGATCGTAGAAGCTGAAGAAAGGACGCGCCTTCTGCATTTCCGAACCGTCGCGGAATCTTCCGGCAACCTTTCGGTACTCCCGTGCCGACGCGGAATTGATCCCCGGCCAGCCGTCTCCGCCAGCCCAGAACCAGCGATAGTAGTTCAGGATCGGATCGTCATCCGGAACGATCCCGTCGGGAAAACGTTTCGGCGCAAGGTCGCGCGGGGCCGTACTGTGCGTGACTTCTGCGGGAACTTCCTTTCCCGTTTCTGCGCGGTATCGGTCCATTTCGGTACGGAAGGAGGGGAACGTACCGTCCCGGCGTTCCGAGTTGGGCAAGATCCCGCCGAATGCCGGGTGCGTTCCGAAGATTTCCGCGTTCGCTTTGGCGATCTCGCGCGCAAGGTCATGAAGTGCCGGGTCGGAGGCTTCCGGATTCCCTTTTCCCTTGGAGTTGAACCGTCGGCTTTCGTTTCGGTCAAAGCGAAGGAAATCGTCCTCCGTTTTCCCTTTCGGGTACGCCAGATAGACGCTCTTCACCAGACGGAAGCCGTCCACGAGCGCTTTATCGAGCTGCTCGAACGCCGTCGTAGTCAGACTCGGTACTTTTTCCGGAGTCCCGTAGCCGAAAGAGGTCAGTCCGTGCGTGAATCCGAAATCCAGCACTTCCTCGTACGGCCGATTGTTGAACATCCAGATCAAAGCGGGGAACCGGTCCGCGAAAACCGGGCCAATGCCGACTTTCAGCTCCTGACTTGCCGACGTCTCGGAACCGTCCGCTTTTTTGCCGGAAAGCCGTACTTCGATCGAGTACCAGCCCGGCTTCACGCACGTCTCGACCGGACAGACGACTTCTGCCGTGCCGTTTGCGCCGAGTTCCGCGAATTTCTGAGAAATGAGCGGGATCTCCGATCCGAATTCAGAACCGACTCCGGCTTCCTCATTTTTCTGCACGATCTCGACCCGGATGTCCTGAATTTCTTCCGCCGAGAAATTCTCGATCCGCGTCGTGACCTTTGCGTCCTTTTCTCCGCGCTCAAACGCACCGCGCCCGGAGAAAGAGACCCCGATCGGACGGCGCTCGTACGGCGTGAGGGCAACGCGCTTCACGATCCCGTTGAACGGACAATAATTCGACCCGTAGCGGTCTCCGATGACCGGAGAATACTTTTCCGGCGCGATGGGACCGGAAGCCGAGACGGTTCCCAGTACTTTCTGTCCCTCAAAAAACCACGTGACTGATCGATTCGCGTCAAAGAAAAATCCAAGCCGGACAGTTTCTCCCGGTTTCACCGCAACACGCGGTCCGCGCACACAGTCCGTCATCCGTCCGAAACCAAGATGAAGGACCGGCTGCCAGAGACCGTTTCCGCAGTCGATCAGGTTGACCTGGAATCCCCGATGGCACCGCGCGTCCTCCGGGTCCGTCACGTACGTGATGTACATACTGTCCCAAAGCACATTCCCGCGGTGTTTTGCGGCCGTTTCCGCAGCTTTTTCGTCTTTCCACTCAAGCCCCGGAACGACTTCCGCTTCCCAGAAAAATGCGTCCGGAAGCTCAAAATCTTCGGGCGAACTCACTCGAAAACCGGCTTCCGTTTCCAATTCCAGAGCCGTGGGGACCAGCCCCGTTCCTTCGCGAAGTTCCGAGAATTTACGCAGTTTCCCATTCGCCGGCAGTTCCCCTTTCGTGAAGTCCCAGACCAGCGCGGGACCAAGAGCTTTTCCGAAAGACTCACGCGGAAAAATATCCGGGCGAGCCGCCGAGCCGGTTTTCTCTTCCGCGCGCAGACTCACGCAAGCGAGAAAAACCGCCCAGACACAGAAAATAAAAAGAAATCGTTTTTTCATTGGCGGGACTCCATTTCCTGATCGATCCATCGATCGATCCATTAAAAAAACGCATCCGCACCGCCAGATCCCCGACGGTGCAGGATACTTCACTTAAAAACTACTCAAATTTCGATTGCGGACTCCGTTTCCAGCCCGCCGTTTTCTTCGCTTTTGGTCTCATTGACTTCTTCTGCATCTTTGGAGGTCTGGATCCCTTCGACGTCAGCGGAGTTTTTCATCTCGCCGACCTCTTCATTCAGCGTCAGGACCAGGTCTTGCCGTTTTTTCCGAAGCTCAAACCATTTCTCTCCAAGCAGACTGAAATCTCGATAAAGTAGGGACGAGATCCCGGAGTAAAAAAGTTCCGCGCGTCCGGATCTGCTCAGGAACATCGTCCAGGTTTCCTCATTCGGGTAAATCGTACCGTAAAGAACCATTTTTTTCATGATCCGGTCCATTACCTGTTTATGTTCCGCGTCCGTTTCCGCATTCGCCAGCTTTTCAACATCGCGAAGAAGACGGTTTATTTGCCGCTGAAGGACAGGATCCCGGTTCCCAAACTGCTTTTGGATCAAAGCCCATACTGGAAACTGGCAGCGGTGAAGGATCCGCGAAAACTCCGGAGGCTCCGGGAGTGCCATGATGCCTTTTTCCAGAAATTCGCGCTCCTCCGGCGAAAGGTCCGGGATGGAAAGGATCCGTTCCAGCTGAGCGCGTCCGTGACTTTCTGCCTTGATCCCTGCTTCAATATCGCGGAAGAAATGCGTTTTCTGGAGATGGATCCCCAAACGGCAAAGCGCGAGCGAGTCACGGATGGCGAGTTCCCGATCTCCTTTCCCCCAATTGTATCCAGAACGCAGAAGAAGCCCTTCCGAGGCAATGGAGAGCAAACCCAAATCCGCAAGGTCTCCAATTTCATTCAGCGTCAATTCCGGCTCGTTCCAGAAATTTTCCAGGCTCGGCATCAGGTACGGTTTCTCGACGGCGCGCACGATGACATCCAGCGCGTTTCCGTACTCTTGAAGATACTCCGCCGCCAACGGATACTCTTCCGATTTCCACGGCTGCGCAAGATTGAATTTAAGGTACTTCTCTGCTTCCAGGTCTATTTCGGAAATCTGATCCAGATCGAGCGGATCCGTCTCTTCTTCATCGTACCGGGAGGCGTACTGCTCCTCCATTTCCTTGATTTTTTCCTTCCAAAATCGGTAAGGAGGCTGAAATTTCCCGACCGGCTGGATCTCCTCAGAAACTCCCAGACGCTTCCTGCTGGCATAATGTGTTCCCAAAACATCCGGCGAGAAATATTCGAGAAGGAGGCGAAAACCGTTTTCTTTCGGAACCTGAAATGCCGGTCCATACTCTGCCTCCAATGCCGCGAAATAGTCGATCCGTCCGTCTTCATCCGCCGGAGGATGAACAAAATCTGACTCTACGGTCTGCCAGTCTCGGGGAAACGGCATGATCTGAAGCAGGACTGCCAACACGAACGTTCCGGCAGTCAGCCAATTCACCGTCCGCTGTACGATCTGAACTCCGGAAGAAAGTGGAAGATCGAACCGGTTTTCCTGCAGCATTCCTTTTTTGAGGAGGAGGTAAAGAAGCAGAATATACGCGGGACTCCCAATGAGGAAGAACTGCGTCAGATTTTCGGCAAACCGCTCGGCAATGAAAGGAAGGACCCCAAGCAGGACCCACCATCCGCGGTGTCCCGTATCGTGCAGACGGCGAATTTGAAGGAGAACGTATCCGGAAAGAAAGAAAAAGGATCCCCAGAGACACAGCCCGCGAAGAAGCAGTTCCAAAGCGGGGACCCAAGGCAAATACGCATCCAGACGCGCCTGAAAAAGGAAACTTCTCAGTGCCTCCAGTTCATTACGGAAGATCCACTGGCTGAAAAGCTGGAACAAAAAAATTCCCGCAGTCCCCGCCCACATGCACCATCGCGGCGAGTGTCCGGTAAAATTAGCAAAATTTCGCACTCTGGGAACCCCCATCTCTTTCTCCTAAATTCTCTTTCTCCTAAATTCTCTTTCTCCTAAATTCTCTTTCTCCTAAATTCTCTTTCTCCTAAATTCCCCGCTGACCGGGCACAGCCGGACGGAGACGATCCCGCAGCCGGATGCCGCAGGACCGCCATTCCGCAAGCGGGTCATTTCCAATTCGCGATCTGCTCCGGAGTCAATGCCCAGGAGTAGAGTTCCGCGGACGCGATCTCACCGGCGAGGTACATTCGCGTTCCGTAGTTCGGCTGAACGTCTCCGCCGACGCAGAACGCGCGGGCCGTCTCATTTTGTGTGAAGGTCACGTTTCCGGAAAGCTCCATCGACGCAGCTTCCTGACCGTCCACGTAAAGCCGCGCCAAATTTCCGTCGTATGTACCGAAAACGGAGACGAATCGGCCGAAGACAGCTGGAGCCTCAAGGACCCGGTATGGTTTCCCATTGACGGAGATCCAGAAGGCGAAATTCTCTCCGCGCACGAAAAGTCCCGTCCCGTTCCCTTCCGTATTTCCGAAGATCTCCGAATCGAGGTTCTTTCCCGGCTCCACACGCACCCGCGCACCGATGGAAAGCTCTTTCGTCATCCGATGGTAGTCCGACCGGCGGCAAAGTGCGAGAAATGCGTCTTTCTTTCCGTCAAACCTCGCGGCGAATGTTCCATCAAGCATCTCCCCTGCTCCGTCGATGCGGAAAATTTCCGGTTTCCCATGCGTGCGCAGTTCACGATCCGAGGCCGTGTTTTGGAATCCGCTTTCCGCAAACGAAAGCGACAAAATGTTCCCGGCTGGTTTCGCGCCCGACCGGTCCGGTTCCGTCACCGCGAGGGTCCGGAATTCCGCTTCCAATGCCGTTTCCGACGTTTTGTTCCAGCAGTTCACCGCCTCGACCTTCAGCCGGTACTTCGTGTCCGGAGCCAGGCCTTCGAGCGTTTCGCGACGAAATTCAAACGGAACTTTCACGTGGAAGTCGGTCGTGACGTACCGCGCAGCCGTCGGAGCCTCCGGACCATTGACCGGGACCTCGACCGGGACCGCCGTGAACCGGTAGCCGTTCATGCAGTCCGCGTCCTCTGCCTGCATGAAGCTGAAATCGACTCCGTCTTCCCAGACCTCTTCCAGAACGAGCCTCGCCTCCTTCGGCCAGACCGGAGGTTTCGCGGAATCGCGGCGGGAATCGAGATAGACGTAGTTTTCTACCTTCGTCGGATCGCAAACAAGGTACTCGCGGTCCCAGAACGACTCGGAGATCGTATCGTAGAGACGCACGCGGACCGCATTGTCGCGGTAAACTTCAAAAACGTACGCAGTACCGGCAAGATCGCTTCGGTAGGACGCGAATCCCTGATGATGCCCGCCGAATCCGATATAGTAGCTGAGCGAACCGCAGCCGAAAGCCGTGAATCTTCCCTGCCAGACGGACGTCGGATCCATCGGCGGACAGTGCGAGTGCCCGGAAATGTCCACGACCTGCGGGAATCGGCTCAAAACCGCATCAAGCGTCGTGTCGCCCGCCCGAAAATCGCCCGGCAAATTATGGCTTCCGCCGACGGTCGAAAAGACCGGATAGTGCTGAACGACGAAGATCGGTTTCCCCGGCGTTTCCTTCACGGCCGCCTCAAGCTCCTTTTCAAGCCATTCGACGGCGTAGGCGTAATTGATCTTTTCGCGGGATTCCATCGAAACCGTAATGAACTGGAATCCGTTCACCGAAACACGCTGATTCGCGGGCATTCCGAACGTCTTTTCCCAAAGCGGTTTGTTTCCGCCGTAGAATTCATGATTCCCCATGCACATGATCCGGCGGGTTTCCGGTTTCAGATTCTGGTCCATGACTTCGCGGAACGGCAGGATCTCCTCCGGCAGTCCGTGATCCGTAATGTCGCCAGCGACGACCAGTGCGTCAAATTTCGGGTACGCCTGGTGTGCAGCATATCGGTTCATGAATTGAAGCATCCGCGTAAAGTGTATCCTCTGCCGGGCGTCCGGACCGTGATTTTTGTTGAAGTGAACGTCGCTCAACGCCGCAAAACGCAGGACGACCTGATTTTCCAATTCGCCGGAAAACAGTGAGGACGGCAGACAGTATACCGAAAAAGCAGCCGACGCGGCCGCAAGAAATCGACGTCGATCCATGATTTTTCCTTTCGCATTTAAGGGGTGGTTTAGGGGGGCTGTGAGGCAGTTCAGGCCAAAAATTTCCTCCACTTCCGTCCATTATACTCCCCGGCATAAAAATTTCAAGTGCTCCGTCTGATTTTCCCAGGGACACCCAAACAGACCGGGTCTCAAATGGTCAGGGCGTGCAGAGGACCTCCCGGGCAAAGTCCAGCACCATTTCCGCGCGGTACTTTTCGTCGGGAGGCTCGGAAGATGTTTCCTCTCGTTTATTTCGGAGAAAAGGGAACCAGAAATGTCGTGACGGAATAGGGTTTCAGCGCAACCGTCAATTCCCCGTCCCGAATCGGAATGGGAGAAAGGGACGTCCAATGTTCCCCTTCCCCGGAAAGCGATCCGCCGCTGGTTCGGACCGCATTTGCACAGGAAGCCGTAAAATTTTTCCCAAAAGAATGGAAAGAGAAAGAGCAGGTTTGAGGCTCAGCTTTCGCATTCACCGCGACGATGGAGATCCTTTCACGGACCGGGTCCCAGGCAGCAAGAACATCATCCTGAGCATAAATAATGAACGCCCCCGGCCGGACATAGCGCGTGAACTGTCCGAAGGCGTAGTATTTCTGAGTCAGGCGGATCGTTTTTTTGTCATGGTCCGCGACCGTCAGTCCCCAAAAACCGTTTCCGCGCTCTGCGGCACGGAGTGTCCAGTTTCCGCTTTCCTGAAATCGTGTCTGCGCCGAATCGATATGGCTGTCGATCAGCTGCCATAAAACCCACGCGGAAGGACGCAGGCCGCCGATCTCCAGAATGATCTTTCGGGCAAGCCAGAGTCCTGGGCGCATCTCGCCCGCTTCAGGTCCGCCGAGCGTCCCGCTTCCGTCCACTTCCGACATCCAGAAATGTTTTCCTGCCTTGCAGACCGCTTCACGGAGTTCCTCTCTGCGGTCTCCGCCATAGGAATGCACATTGATGCGGTCGGAGACATCCAGTGCTTGGGGAGAAAGTTTTGCGAGTGCATCGATCTGCGTGTCGATGCTCGTTTCCTCCGTTACCGCAAGAAGTACATCCTCAAGCCCGGTCTCCTTCATGGCCTGATCCATCGCCAGGATCATTCTTGACTGCGCTTCCCCAAGGTCGAAATGGCACCCTTCCTGTTTCGGACTTCCCGCCTTCCAGTAATTCGTAAAAGGTTCATTGAACGGCGAGATACTCTGAAATCTCAGCGGCGGAAACCTCTTTCCATCCGGTTCGCAGTATCCGTCCGCATAGTGTCGAACGACTCCGGCAAGATAGCGCGCGAAATCAGCTTCCGCTCCGTCCTTCAGATTATTTTCCCAACTGTTCCCCGCACCGGAAGAACAGCCGGAACGGGTCATGAAAAAAGGCGGTGAATTAGAAAACGCCTCCGCGATGAATTCCCCTCCAGCCTGCGACTTCGCCTCAAACAGAACCGCTCGCTGATCGGCATCCGCCGTCCAGTCAAACCTTCCGCTCCATTCGTATTTCCCGGAGGCTGCGTCCCATGAATAATCCGCAGCATACCCCGGCATGTTTGAATCGGAACGGCGAATATGGTCATGCGACGGATCGTCTCCGCCGCCGATATTGAAGCGCACGATATTGATCCCGAGTCCGGTTTCTGCATTGAAAAACAGACGGCCGGTCTCCCGGGTCAGCTGCGGATCGTATCCGAGACGGTTCGCGAACCAGCAGAGGCTCGTTCCCCACCCTTCAAAAACTCCGGCATTGAAGGGTGAAAGCGGGACCGGATCCAGAACTATCTTAACCGGTTCCGAATCTGCCGTTTGAGTTTCAGCATCCGAAACCGTTGGCATTTCAGCACGTTCCGCGACACATTCCATCGCAAGGAATACCCAAACGAACAGAACGATCGATGAAAATTTGATCGACAAAAAAAACTTAAAAAATGGGCACATAGTGCTCCCTTTCCAATGAATCCCAATGCAGGACTCCAAAAAATATTCCTTCCCGCGTCCATGATACTCTGACGCGCTGATCTTCAAATACCCCGCCCTGATTTCCTGCACAGGACGGGAACGTTTTCAGGCAGTCATTCTACAGTACGTCCTGAATCTTCCGTACTTCGATCTCCCGATCGCCCTCCAGCACAAAAGGTCTCAGCCGGTACGGCATCAGGAAGACCTCCAGACCGCCGTCCTGCTGCGTTTCCGCCTTTTCATCCGTTAAGAGGTCCGTAAATCCGGGATCTTGGACAATTCCAGCATTCTGCGCCGTTCCGGCGTTTCGGCAGCCAAGTGTGACGCGCACCTCTTTTTCGGAAGTATTGACGACGTAGACCCAGGTCTTTTCCCCGTTTGAGTACCGCCGGATCTTCACTTCTTCCGTACTTCCGGGAACGTCGGAGAATCGGACAGCCGGGAGACTGCGGAATGCCTGCGCGAATATTCGGAGTTCCTCTTCCATTCCGAGGGTTCCGATGAGAAATCCCCCTTTATTGAACGTCTGAACGTCGCAGTATCTCAGCGGCATGACGTAGTGGCGCATCGCGTAAAAACCGGTCGGATTCAGCGTCGAAACGCGCCAAGGATGCTCTTTGAGCCAGTCCGCATGGAAATGATTTTCGGCGGCGTGGTTTCGATTCGGATCTCCAACGGGAGATTCCCAGTATCGGTCGTGAAGGTTGATCCACGGCGTATCCGCTCCGAGAAGCGTGCCGTACATTCCGCGCCGGGTCTCCGTCAGCCGGATCGTGCCGCGGACATCCTCCTGACTCCTTCCGGCCATCCACCGATAATCCGCGGGAAAGACCGTCTGCTCGATCACGATGTTCGGACAGTCCCTGAAATACTTCGCGTCGATCCCCATTTCGCGATTCGCCTGCTCCCAGTAGTCACGCATTCCGCGAAACTGATCCGGCAGACCAAAATTCCACTGGTAGGCGATCGCCACTTTGCAGTTCAGAACAAGACGCAGATCCGGACGGGCTTTTTCGAGTTTTTTGGCGAGACGCCGGTAGAATTCCGCGAATTTTCGGCAGCGCCAGTCGATCCACTCTTCCCGTGCGTTTTTCAGAAGCCAATCCGCGTAAAGTTTCCCGCGATCTGGAGCCGCGTGGTCCACCGGGATGGAGATCCCCGACGCTTTCTCAAATTCCTCCACGAGATAGTCGTTGAATCCGTACTTCAGGTCCCCGAACGTGAGCAGATTGTTGAAGACGAGATGAAAGCTGATCCCCTTGAAAGAGGGATGCGCCGCCCCCTCGGCAAGCATTTCATCAACATACCGCTCCATCATCGCCTGGGTATCCGGATGGAAAAGGCAGATGGAGTGGATCGGTCCCGGCTGTCCATTGGAGTGAATGGTGAAGACCGAGTCGTTGAGTTTTCCGGATCCCAGATCTTCCCGCGTCACCGGCGGAGTGGGGAAAAGGACCCGGTACTGATTCACGGAAGCCATGAATTCCAGACCTTCACGGTCAAAGATCTTGAGAAACGCCTTGAAGTATTCCGGGATGTGCGGCCGCGTGACGTACTCTTTCACGGGGCGTCCATGGTACCAGACGACCGGATACGTCAGCATATTCTGCCCGCTGAACCGCATATACTCGCAGAGACGCTGGACGGTCGTCTCAAAATCTTCCGGAGTTCCGAGCGATTTCCCGAAATCGTACCCGAGCGCGATGTCCTCAAAGTAGACTCCAATGTTTCGCTTCCATCCGTCGACCGGTTCCGCAGGCCGGATCTTCGCGGCAGGAAGCGGCCCAAGGACTTCATAGACCCGCAGTGCAGAAAGAGCCGCCCCTTTTTCTTCCGTTCTGGCCGTCATGAAAAGGAGCGAATTATCCGCCGTCCGTGCGCGGTAAAGGAGACGCTGCGTCACGAATTTCCCGGTATTCGGGTACTCGTCTCCCGTCAGGTACCCGCTGTGCAGCTCGTAGGAATCCGTACGCGGAGCCAGAGGATCCTGCGCGATGATGTCCACCGAACGCCGTGCGTCGTCAGGAAATTCCCACTCCAGACAGTAAAGTCCGTCTGGTTTCATTTTCGGAAGACGGATCGCGAAACGTTCATGCTCATTCGCTCCGGCTTCCAGATACTTTTTCCCGTTCAGTTCGCCGACGGAAAATCGTCCGACACTCGCCAGTCGGTCCGGACCAAGCTCAAAAAGGGGGATCTCTTCAACCAGTTTCAAATCCAGTTTCAGATCCAGTTTCCGTTCCAGTTCCTTCTCTTTCGGAAGCCCATCCTCACGGTCTTCCCGCTGGAGATCGAACTTCGGTCCAGAAAAAACGTGAAGAGCGGCGTTTCCTGAAACTCGGCCGTTTTCCTCAAGAATTACCGAATACGTACCTGCCGGAAGTTTCGTTTTGGGGAAGGTGAAAGAGGTTTCCTCTTTCGAAATCGTCAATTCCAGCGGCGGGAGGGGTTCCGTTTTGTCGGCGGCAAGCAGTTTCAGAAAGACGGTTCGTTCCTTTTCCCCGGCATTTTGGACCTTCCCCGACACGCAGGAAGTTTCATCATCGAAAAAGTAAAGCTCATCGAGAGCAAGCGACAGCGGCCTGAACTGCTGATAGAGCGCAAGAACTTCCCTTTCAGAAAGAGGCGCCGAGAAGATCTTCAATTCATCCATCGCCCCCTCAAACGCGTTTCCGAAGTAGTTTCCAACATGAAATTCCGCGTAATCGAGCCGATCGTAAAGAAACGGCATGAACGGCTCAAGACGTTTTTCCGGAGGAACGCCGCCCGCGACGAGTTTCCCATTCACGAAAGCCCGCATCCGAAATGGATCCCACGAAAAGACCAGGTGCGTCCACTCCTCAAGATCCAGCGGGACCGACGTAATGCTCTGATCCATCACGTCGCTGGTATCGCACCGCAATTTTCCGCACCAGAGCCAGAACCAGACGGCTCCGGAACCGATCCGCGTCTCCATGTTCCAGGGCATCGTAAGCATCGTGCGCCACCCGGCATCTGTGGGGGATCCCTTGACCCAGACGGAGATCGTTCCGCGCTCCGGATCAAGATTTTTCTCAAGAGCATACTTCAGTACCGGACTGCGTTTCCTCGTAAATTCGGCCGCCTGACCGGAAATGCCGGGAACGAGATCCACATTCCGCGACTCGAGCGGCTCTCTCTCGCCAAAGGCCAGCTTCGAATCCGTGCTTCCGTCAAACGGCACATAAAAAATCAGTTCCGGCTTACGTTTCATTTCCTCGGTTGGATCCTGCGTCGGGAGAAATCGCGTCTTGACGCCGTAAAGTCTGAAAACGCCGGCTTTGAAAAAATCGAAACGCCAGTGAAGTTCCTGAACGCCCTTGGGAATGAAAGCCTGAAAGTACATTTTCTGCCGTTTCCCGTTGAGGATCCCGGAAAATCGTCCCCCTCGCTTCAAATGGACGGCAAGAAACCTTCCCTCAGAATTTCTGCCCTCAAGGTAAACGTTGACCGGCGTGTCTTTCGTCCCTTCTACATCGAGCACAAAGAGAAACGTTCTGTTTTCGGCCGACTTCACGTCGATCCCGGGAACATTGAGCTGAATGTTGCTGAAAGTCCCGGAATCTGCCAGCGCAGAAGCGTCGAGGAGGACGCATTCTTTTTCCGCAGACGTCTTAAGCTCGGACGTAAATTCATGCGGACGTGCCCACGCATCGATCCGCTCAAGCACCGTCCAATCATTTGGTGTTCCCAACTCGGAGGCCGGAGAACCAGACGCCGGAGAACCAGACGCCGGAGAACCAGATGCCGGAGAACCAGACGCCGGAGAACCCAAAACAAACAGAATGCCCAGCAGGATAAACACAGAGACCCTCAGGAAAATTTCGGATCGTTTTTTCATTGGCAGGATTCCTTTCATACAAAAAACCAACGGAATGAATTCAAAGATCCACAGTCCAAAATTTCCGCAAAACCGCTGGAATGTGCAGATGCGCGGTCGCTGGAATCTGCGAAACGAAGGAAATCGTGGAATCAGCGAGGATCACGAGGTTAAATGAACGGTCTGAAAAACTGGCGGGGACCATGCACAAAATATTTTGTGTGCGAACTGGCGGGAGGTCTGACTGCATTATTTTAACTGGTTCGGCAGCACCCTGCAAGGGAGTCCGCATGAAAATTTTCAAAAATTTTCTTTTTTCGATCGGATTTCGAGCCGGATTCCTTGACATTTTTCCCGCTGACAGTAAAATAAAGGATCATTAGTCTTTTCTGCTGAAAGATATGGTTTTCGGCAGTTTAGTCTCCTGCCATCGTTTCCCCCCTCAACCGAATCCCCAACTTAAGGAGTTTCTCATGAGATCATCCCTCACCCGACGTCATTTCACTACCCTCACCGCGGCAGCCGTCTGCGGAATTTCCGGAACCGCCGTCTCCGCACAGGGAATGCGTTCCAGTATGCCTGTTCAGGAATCCGCCCGGATCTCCCTTCTTCCTCCCCGTATGGAAGGCGGAATGCCGCTTTTTGAAGCACTGAAGGATCGGAAGACGACGCGGGCTTTTTCGACACGGATGCCTGACTTGCAGACGCTTTCCGACCTCCTCTGGTGTGCGGACGGCATCAATCGCGACGACGGACGCAGGACGGCTCCCAGTGCTCTGAATTCCCAGACCATCGCGCTGTACGTCATCCTCCCCAACGGCGTCTACCTCTACGATCCGGCAGAAAACGCACTGGACCGGGTCCTTGAAGGCAATTTCCAAAAACTCGCCGGCACGCAGGACTATGCGCAGAAAGTTCCCGTCACGCTCGTCTACGTCTCCGACCTGAACCGGAGCAACTGCTCCCCGGAAACACGCGAGCCGTACGCACGCGTCGATTGCGGGTTCATCGGGCAGAACGTCTACCTTTTTGCCGCGTCGGAAGGACTGGCGACGGTCTTCCGCGGAAGTCTCGATTTTGCGGGACTCGCCAAAATGCTGAAACTGAAGGAAGGCCAGATCGTCCTTTACGCCCAGTCGGTCGGCTATCCGGAAGAGGACGAAAAACGCATGGCCTCACCTATCCGCCTGGTGAAGTAGACCGGCACGCCTCTCCGGAAACCTTAAGTCCGTCAAAAGGCACGCGGATGAACCTTCTTTTGGAGTGCGGCGATACAGGAAAGCGGCAAACGTCACTGCGTGACGGAATTGCCGCACTCCAAATTCCCCTCCTTCGGAGGGGTGGCAGACCGAAGGGCTGACGGGGTGGTTTGAGATACTCGGCATTTCAGACCACCCCGCCCCTGCGCTCCGCTTACTTGTCCGATTCTGCCAAAACAATGCGGAAGCCCAAGTCGCCACTCCAAGTGTCTGGCGTAGCCCCGCTCCGAAACGCAGAGCGACCGCACCTTTCGTAGTTGTTCCAGCCACCACCGCGTTTGACCCGGCGCGAGCCGCTATTCGAGCCTGTCGGGTCGCTCGTTGGCGACGTAGGATAGGGACCGTACCAGTCCGAACACCACTCCCAAACGTTGCCGTGCATATCGTAAAGTCCCCACGAGTTCGGTTTCTTTCGGCCTACCGGATGGGTTTCCGCGTCACTGTTTCTACCGTACCAGCTCACTTCGTCAAGGTACCCCGCATACTCACCCGTACTGCCAGCGCGGCATGCGTACTCCCACTGTGCCTCCGTTGGAAAACTCACTTTCAGACCAAGTTTGGACGAAAGTTTACGGCAAAAGACATCGCATTCTTCCCAGCTGACCTGTTCAACCGGATTCTTGTCTTTAGAAAAAATCCACCCTTTGAAATAGCTCGGATTTTCCCCCATCACGCTCTGCCACATCCCCTGCGTCACCGGCGTTTCAAGCATCCAAAAGCCTTTCGTAAGCGTGACTACGTGCTGTCCCTCATCGTCGTTTCGGCCTAACTCACTGGATGGACTCCCCATCATGAACGTTCCCGGCGGGCACCAGCGGAAGGCGTACTCGATGCCGCCAACCATTTTCATCATCCGATCACCGGCGCGACGGTTCCGAGCCGCTTTTTCGTTCTCAAAACGTTCCCGGGCAATGCGTTCAGCTTCTTCGCGGAGACGTTTGGTCTGGTCTTCCTGAAGGAGTTTTTCGTAAAATTCCTGCGCCAGTTCGTCTAGCGACTGTTCTTTTACCGGCGTATTGGAGGCTGACGCTGGAAAAAGCGTACTCTGAAGAGCGTTTACGAACTTCGCGCACGACGAAAAACGGTCTTTCGGTTCGTAGGCGAGGGCGCAGAGGAACGTGGAACGCAGCGCGGGAGCGATCTCCGGGAGCGAGGCCTCCGGAAACATCTTTTTCGCGGAAAGTTCCTCCGGAGTCTCCGCGGTGAACGGGAAGCGGCCGGTCAGGAGGCGGAAGGCGGTGACGGCGAGCGCGTACTGGTCCGTGCGGGCTGTCTGCGGTTTGCCGTAGTGCTGTTCCGGAGCCATGAAAACCGGCGTGCCAGATTTACTCCGGTTCTTTTCCGGGTTGGAGGCGTTCACCGCCTGCGCGATGCCGAAATCGATGAGCCACGGGACCGCCAACGCCGTGTTTCGCGTGCTGAACATGATGTTCTGCGGCTTCACGTCCCGGTGGATGATGTTTCGAACGTGCATCGAGTCCAACGCCGACGCAACCTGCTGAAGAATGGGCAAAACCGTCTGCGCGGGCAGACCGTTTTCGTGACCCGGCTGACGCTGAAACCACTCCTCGAGCGTTTCCCCCTCCGCGTACCGCATGACGAGAAAGTGACGGAAAACGGGGTCCTGAAAGCGGTTCAGAAGCGGGCAGATGTGCGTGTGGTTCAGCTCTTTCGTCAGGTCGAAGACGGCCAAAACGTTCCGGACGGCATTCTCGTCGTTGATGAGTTCGCGCGAAAGGATCTTGCACACGACTGACTGTTTTTTCGAGCCGTCCGAGTCCAGTTCCTCCGCCAGCCACGTGACGCCCATCCCCCCTTTTCCGAGTTCCTTCACGAGCCGGAATTCCTTGTGCGGACCAAGCAGATACCCAGGTCCCAGAGCGTCAAACTGCGCCGCGTCGACCGTTTTGTTCGCGTGCTCCCCCTGTGTGCAGGTCAGATGATTTAAAGTGAAAGTCGTTTGAGAATATTCCGTCATTTGCCGCCCTCATGAAAATAAACAAAAATACACGATCCTATTTTAGCAGATTTTCAGAAAAATTCAAGGCAAATCGATCGAGAAAAAGTGAAAAGTTTGGGAAGAGAAGAAAAGGCAGATAATGGGACGGAAATATTTCGATACGAATGAGATAAAATATCTGAGAAAACACGCAATGATCCAAAATGTTTAAAAGCTTTCGCGAATTCGTCATTTAGCGGATCTCATGTTCCCGATACCGCGTGTCTGTGATTTTCAGATCGCATAAAAACTCCCCGCCTTCTGGAAAAAGACGGAGAGCCTTCATTTTAAAAATTTACTTCTCGCGTTTGAATTTCAAACCGTCGATCGCCTCATGCTTCTGAGTGCAGAGACGGAGACCGAAATCCCATCCGCCGCCGGCGTCGGTGATCTTCAGCACGACCTCATTCCAGCCTTTACGGAGTTTCGCGCCGCATTCGCACTGTCCAAGGGACGGCGGAGCACTCGTATACTTCGTGAGGAGAAATTCACCGTTGAGCCAGATCTTCATTCCATCATCGACACCGCCGTAGAAAAGGGCTTCCTGATCGATCGGCGAATAAACGAACGTGCGGAGATACGCCGTTCCATTATCCAGCGTCTGGATCCCGGATTCCAGTCTCCAGATCCAGCCGTCCTGACCGCGCGTCAGGGGAGTCCACTCCACAGAATCCGGCACGATCTTTCCGTCTTTCTCAGGACCAAATTCGATGTCGTGGAGTTCTGCTCCTTTAACATCATTCTTCAGGTACGGACCATTGAACGCCCAGACGTGCATGAAACCAGCCGCTTTGTTCAGCTCCGCAAGCAGCGCGTTGGCGCGTTTTTCCACGTCGTCATGCTGCACTTCACGGACGACCGTCTTCAGGACCGAGACCACCTGGTCCACATCCGCATTCCGCAGGCGATTCCCCATGTGCACCGCAGCCAGACCCGCATTCGGGCGGATCTCCGGCATCGTGCGCATGATCTCGACCGCAAGATCGATCGCCTCAAACGTCGGCCAGCTGTTCGTGATCGCGTTCAGGATCTGTTTCTGAACATCCGCATTCGGTGCTTTGCGGATAAGCTGGAAGTACGTCGCACGCGGATCTTCAAGAGTCGGCGCAATGGCGACCATCCCCTGGAGCGCAGCCGCGCGGATCCCTTCGTCGGAGCTTTCGGCATTCAGTTTTTCAAGCGTACGGAAGATCTTCGCCGTGTCGCCCGCCTTGCGCAGGGTAAGCATCTTGATGACAGAAATGCGCAAACCGACAGAGGAATCCGAATTTTCGAGAACGCCAAGAAGGAGCTCCGGCAGATTCGGGACGTTGAGCTGAACCAGAGCGGCTTCCGCAGCACGCTGAACTCCGGCATCGTTCATTTCGAGTGCCTTAAGGATGACCGGGAGGTCCGACGCATTTCCATACTGGCCGAGTGCGGTGACTGCTGCGGTCAGGACAGCCGGATCTTTGGCCGTTTCCAAAACTTTCTTCACACCCGGGACGATCTTGCCGTCCGCTTTGGCCGAGAAGATGTATTTGGAGGCGAACATATCCATGACGCAGAGCTGACGGGCTTCCGGCAGGGAGGCGCAAAGGTCGGAGATCTTCGCAAGGAATGCGGAGTCGTTCACGTCAAAAAGGAGCGAGACCGCACGATTCGCTGCGGCATCATCTTCCCCCGTGATGCATTTCTCAAGGATCGGGAAAACGCGGGCAGTATCGAAACGGAGGAAACCGCGGATCCCGGCCCAGTATGTTTCACTTTTCGAGTCGGCGAGGAACGCACCGTAAATATCGCGGGCCGTTTCGGGAGCTTTTTCGATCGAGGCTTCCGCGATACGCAGAAGTGCTTCGATCGCATGCGGTGCGAGAACCGCATTTTTCTGAGCGTTCCGGAGTGCGGGAACGGCTTTCGCATCGCCGAGTTTTCCCAATGCCGTCACGGCAGAAATGGCGACGATCTCGTTGGAGGAATCGACGAGCGGGAGGAGTTTCTCCGCGGCCGCCGTCACGTTCCGGTTTCCAAGTGCGCTGGCGATACCGGCAAGTTCATTTCCCTGCGCTTTATCCAGAGCGCGAAGGAGTGCCTGGTCGGCTTCCGGACCGGGAATGCGTTCCAGTTTCATGCGGGCATTCTGAGCGGCATTTGCGTCGGACGCGGTCAGCGCGGCTTCCAGTTCACCAATGGCAGGGGCATTCTGCGCGAAAACTGCCATCGGGAGCATCGCAGCAAGAAGGAACAAAATAAAGAATTTTTTCATGGTCTGACTTCTCCTTCCCGGCTGTCCTAAATAATATACGGAGCACGTTTCGCGCGGTCCATCATGAGGGCCGCTTCCGGATCACCCACGATCTCTTCCGCGACCGGGTCCCAATGGATCGTCCGATCCAGCCAATACGCGATGTTGCCCAAATGGGCGCAGGTCGCCGTACGGTGAGCGCGTTCGATATTCCGGAACGGTTTCTGGCGCGTACGGACGCAGTTTGCGAAGTCGCGGTAAATGGTGTCGGCGCCGCCGTGGTAGTTCGGAATGTAAATGTCGGGGATCTGGTATTTTCCTTCACGCATATCCTTTTCGGAAATATCGCCTTCCGTTCCGCGCAGGTTAATGACGCCGTCCCAGCCGCCGCCATGATGCATTTTGAAGCCGTTTGCGAAAACGAACGTAAGGTTCCCCTTTCCGGTGACGCTCGGCGGGTTGATCTCGACCGGTCCGGTATCCTGAAGATCCATCGCGAACATGATGCCGCCGAACGTATGGCAGCCCCAGTCCGTCGTTCCGCCGCCGGAGTAGTCGCGGTACGGACGGAAACCGCCCTTGATGAGCGTCTGGTTGAACGGATGCCATACCGTAGGTCCGCACCAGCGGTCCCAATCGACACCTTCAGGAGTTTCCTGAGCCGGAAGGTCGAATTCGCCGGAGGCTCCCCAGACGTTGGCCCATCCTTCTTTCACTTCGCCGAGAACACCGGCACGAACCAGTTTATGGATGCCCTGGTAGTCCTGCCAGACGCGCTGCGAACCGCCGGAAAAGACGCGGTTGAAGCGGTTGACGGCTTCGCGCATCCGTTTCCCTGCATTGATCGTCAGGGTCTCCGGCTTTTCGCAGTAGACGTCTTTACCGTACTTCATGCAGTAGATCGAGATATTTTCGTGCCAGTGGTCCGGCGTCGCGATCAGGACGGTATCGATGTCTTCGCGGTGTGCGATGTCGCGGTAATCGTACGTCGTTTCGCAATCGGAATTTCCATAGCGTCCGTCGACCTGGCGTTTCGCGGCAAGGAAATGGTCGCGGACCACGTCGCAGCACGCGATGACCTGAAAGTCCGGGAAACCGAGGAAGTTGCTCATGTCGCCGCGTCCCTGACCGCCGCAGCCGATCAGAGCCATAGTGACGCGCTCATTCGCCGCAGTCGTTCCGTCAAGACCAAGTGCGGCACCCGGCACCAGTCCGCATCCTGCCAGAGCCAGCGTACTTTTCAGCATATCGCGGCGGGTCCAGCGTTTTGTTAGAGTACTCATAAAAATCTCCTGAAATTAAGGTGAGCAGATCCGCCGTCAAACACTGTTGGCCGACGAACAGGATCTGGGATGTCGAAGCAGCATCTAAGGATCAATTATAGAAAATGTGCAGAAAAAAGTCAAGAACCATCCTCATGAAATTTCGGGAAAATCAAAATTTCCCGCAAAAAATTCAGAAAATTTGAAAAACAGGCCCACTGAGCAAAAAACGAAAGAAACGCGAAACAGATCGAAAGCAGTACTGGTGAGGAAGGAAACACCGAATACATGATGAAGGAACTTTCTGACAGGAATTCCGCGAAAAGACGCAAAGTAATTTGAAAATTTCCCGAAAACTCCGCGTCTTTTCGTCAATTTCATGGCCAAAACTTTCCTGCACAGGTATGTTCGGCAAGACGGACTATTTACCTTCTACGTATTTCTTCACGAACGGATCGATCGCAGCGCCCCAGATCTCGTACCCTTTCGCACCGGGATGGAGAAGATCGGGCATCATGTCGCGGGAGAGCGTGTCGCCGTCCGCTTCGAGAAGCTGCGGGTTGATGTCAACGTAGAAGATATTTTCGCCGTCGGCCATGGCTGGGACGCCTTCGTTGATCTGATTCACAAGCTGACGCATTTTGTCCTGGCTGTTCGCACCGCGCGGAAAGACCGAGAAAAGAACGATCTTCGCGTTCGGCTTCTTTTCACGCACGAGACGAAGGATCTCGCGGATCCCTTCCTGCGTCTGTGCCGGATCCGTTTCATTCCAGCCCACGTTGTTGGTGCCGATCATCAGAACAAAAAGTTTCGGATCGATCTTGTCGAGGATCCCCGAATCCTTTACGATCCAGATCGTGTGCTGCGTTCGGTCTCCGCTGAAACCGAGATTCAGAACTTTACGGTTCCCGAACCACTTCGCGTAGGCGTCCTTTCCGTTTCCTTCCCAAAAGTTCGTGATGGAGTCGCCGAGCAGCACGATGTCGATCTCTTCCGACTCCGCCTGCTTGAATTTCTGCTCAAAACGGGGTTTCCAGAAGGAACGCCAGCCGGTTTCGTTCATCCCCGAGACAGACTGGACCGCGAGATGATTTTCTCCGGCAGCCTGCAAGGTCACGACGAGACCGAACGTCAGAAAAAGGGAGAGAGAAAGGGAAAGGGAGAGGGCCAAAATTCGTTTCATGATCTGCTCCTGATTGAAAAAAGGTTGGGGATGGAGTGGGTGCGTTTCCCAGGAAAGCACTCAAACGAAATGTCATTTTAATCCGATACGGCGCAAAAGTCAAGGGGCGGGACTAAAAAATTGGAAAAAAACCGCGGACTGCGGAGCCGTACATTTCAGGAAAGCTCCTCAGTCAGCGGTCGATTTGAACCGGGAAACTCACGATCCCGCAGAGGGTCACTCACGGTTCCCTTCAAAAGAACGGCGTCCGGAACCTCCCATGCGCGGGTCGCGCGGTGTCCCTCCCATGCGCGGGTCACGCCGAAACTCTCCGTTCATTCGGGGATCCCGGCGCATCCCGCCGTTCATGCCCGGCTCTCTTCGCGCTCCGCCGTTCATTCCCGGAGTCCGGCGTGTCGGCGCGTAGGTCCGTCTCGGCGGGTCGTCCGGCTTCAGGTCCGACTTAAGCTCAAACGAAGAGAGCGGCGCGTATCCGAGTTTTTCGGTCAGTTCGTCCCAATTCTTCGGCAGGTCGATCCGTATAGTCGCGAAACCGCCTCCGGGGACGCACATCGTTTTGTTTCGGTTTGCGTCGCCGGTCACGAGGATCGCCGTTTTGTTTTCCGTCATGACGGGGACCGTTTCGAGCGTTTCCAGCCCACTCCACGCGAGCCACGGCGGAGCCGCAGTTTCCTGACCGTCTTCTGTGGAAGAGATCCGCGTCTCGTGGCGGCGCATCGAGTACGTTTCCGGGTCGAACGCACTTCCCGGATTGGCCCAGTAGTTCGCGTATGCGCGTTCCGCCAGCGGTCGGCGAGCCGTGAAGATCAGCGCCTCTTCAAGCGATTTTTTCGAAGCGTACTCTTTCGCCAGGTCCCGCGCGACGTACTCCGTCACGAGCATCGTCCGGTAAACGAACGGCATGCCGCTGCCGAGGGCGAACTGCTGCTTTTCGACGGCGTCCCACGCCATCAGCTCCATGATTTTCTTCGGATCGTCCGTCGCCGGCGACAGATTGTTTCCCCACGAAAGCGCAGACGCCGCAGTCAGCGTGTTCTCGTTCAGTCCGAACCCCTGCGTCATGTGCCATGGTTTCCAGCCGATCTTCACCGCAGCCGGCTCATCTTCCGCCATGCACCACGGCATCAGATAGCCAAAGGTCCCCATTCGGTTTTCCTTCACATAGTACCCGCCGAAATTCAGCATCGCAAGGTTGATGAACCGCCCGATCGCCGCGTTGCGCTGCTCGGAGATCTCCCCCTGTGCGCAGTCGATCCCCAACTGGCGTCCCAGCGGACCGTTCACCCAGCAGTACGGTGTCCAGGCGTGTGTACTGGAGAGCGCACGGCGAAAGTTTCCGTCTGCCATGGCCCGCGTGAAGGCAATGAGGATCGGCATGAATTCCGGCGGACAACCCGCCATGACGCCGTTGACCGCCACTTTCCGAATGCTCACATTCCGGTTCGCGACCGGGAGAGGGCCGATGGTCTCGTTTGGGTCAAGATCGGTAAATTTCAGAAATTCCGCGACGCGCTCTTTCGTCGGCGGCACGATCGGTAAACCGTCCGTCCAGCCGTTTTCCGCGAAGAAATGATGGATCTCGGCAAGCGAACCGGTAAAGACGACCGCATCATCCGCCATGTTCGCTCCTTCGCCGGACGCCGACTTTTCCTCTTCCGTCAGCGGCTCGGTCAATGCTTTGAGGATCTGCGGCCAGAGAACTTTCTGCGTATTTTCAAGAAGTTCCTCACGCGAATGCGAAACGAACGCACCGGGATACTCCGCCACACGCGGAACGGGGACTCCGGCAGTCACGGCAGCGGAGCGCGCCTGCGTCACGAAACCGGGCGCCGCGATCATGACGGACGGGATCCCCAGATACTCCGCCGCGATACACGACCCCATTTCCTTCGGCGTGCAGAGACCGCAGCCTCCGTTTCCAGAAATGACGGCGTCGATCTTCAATTCCTTCAGCTTCTTCTGAAACGCTTCTTTTTCCGGACGCACCACCCCCGGTCTCGGCCACGGACCCGCGGAGCCGACTTCGCTCAAAACGAGAACTTTCGCCGTCGGATACTTTTCAAGAATGAGCCGTTTGAGTTCCGGATGCGTCACGTACGCCATGAAACTTCCGCCGACGATCGCGATGGTCTTTCCGTCAAGTGTTTCGAGACGCGGAGCCTGCTCGATGCTCTCCACGCTCCCCTTTCCGACCGGCGACAGGACCGCGAAACGCCCTTCTGCCGCATTTCCAGCCATCGGAAGCGCACAGACGCCGTCCGGGCAATCTTCCGCGATAGGCGCACTCTGAACCGATCCGGGGATCAGCAGGAAAATGAAGGTTAAAAGAAAAAGTGAGACGCAAACAAAAACACACTGGAACAGTCTGAGCATTTTCGCATCCTAAGCAAATTGGGTACAAGGAAACACAGCAAAAATAACGCCTTTTATTTCTTTGTTGCTTAAAAGTACACAAAAACGCCGAAATTTCCCTAATTTTAGTAGTCGGGAGAATTTCGGCATTTTTTCAAACCGCGTCATTTCGGCTTCTTTCTTCGTACAGCTTTGCGTTTTTCGAGGCTGGCGCGTATTTTGTCGATCCTCCGCGGGATCATGCCGAGCGTCCGCACAAGACAGGCACGAACAGGTTTCCCTGCCAGAAACCAAAAAAATGCAGCCGTTTTGGGAGAAAGATGCCGATTGGGAAACAGGAACATTCGCCATTCATTACTGCGTACGGAAGATACGATCATTTGGCGAACCTCATTTTCAAGTTCCGTACCGTGAAACATACAATAGACCTGCCGAAACCAGTAAAATTTCAATTTCGTCACATAATCCAGCAAATCAGGTCCGGCACCGCATTTTTCGAAATCGTCTTTAAGTGCCGTAAAGAGCGGGATGTACTCGATCTTCCTTCTTTTTTCGCTCGGTCGATTGGAAAATCCGATCCCGTAGCGATACGTGACCAGATCCTCCGGAAGAATGTCGATCCTCCGGGCCAGCCATGCGACTTTTCGGGAAAAATGCTCATCTTCAAAAAGGAGACCTTCAATAAATCGAATCTGATTTTCGCGAAGGAATTGCGTCAGATACAGGCGATTCCATACGACACAGTACCCGGCTTCGACGCACTCTATTTTCTCAAACAGTTCTGTGCAGCTTTCCGACGTAAGCTGGTGAAATTTCGTAATGAAATTTTCGGAAGGAATGTCGGTTTGATAAAAAAACTGAACGACTTCGCTCTCTTTCTCCTCAGCAAGACGCCAGGCTTTTTCACACATTTCCAGATCCGCCCAGTCATCGGAATCCAGAAACGCGATATACTTTCCGCGTGCCAGCCCGATCCCCCGGTTTCTCGCAGCCGACTGACCGGCATTCGCCTGATGTATGACGACGAAACGCGCATCCTCTGCCGCATATTCATCGCAGATCTTCCCGGAATCGTCTGTCGAACCGTCATCGATACAGATGATCTCGATCTCCTTCAGCGTCTGGTTCCGTACGGAATCGAGGCACTGCCGCAGATACTTTTCGACGTTAAAAACGGGAATAATGATAGAAATATAAGGCGTCATATCGTGTTTCCCTCTCTCTCTTTTTCGCCTTTCAGCCATTTTTTGAGACGGATCCTGTGATTTCGATACCATTGATAGACCGCGTTTTCCTTGACCAGTTTCGTGATCCGCGTTCCCCAGCTCCCTTTTTCAAATCGACCTCTCCATCTGGTTTTTGCGAGAACCGAAAGAAAATACTTTTTCTGCGGAAGTGAAAATTCATATTTATCCGGTTTCGGAGCCATGATATAATGCAGAATACCGCAGCATTCTTCAAGTACCTGAACTTTACCGGCATCCAACATATTTTCCTGCACACCGTACGGATTGATCTGAATATTCCAATTTTCAGGCAGTTCCATAGAATCATTTCTCAGGATCACATTCAGACCGTCCTGATCGCCGAATTTGACTTTCTCTGGATTTTCGAGCGTCCAGTTCATGACCTCACGGAAAAGCTCGCGTTCACGGATCTGTTTCAGATCCAGAAGAAGCATCCCGGCATTGAAGTAAAAGTCGATCCCAAGTGCCTCTGCGCGCCGATTGTAATGCTCGCCGTAGTCTTCGACCACCCCCGCAGCCTTTCCATGAAGGTCCGCATTCCACAGTTCCGAAAGCGATTTCGTCACGATCATGTCGCAATCTAAATAGAGAAGTCGGTCCGCCTCCGGGAGAAGTTCGGGAAGAAGCAGCCGCAGGTATGTAGAAAGCCCGAGATACGCGCACTGCGGAAGGTCCTGAAGTTTCACCATGTCCGGTTTCAGGAAGACCAGCTCATGCGGCCGGAGCTTCTGAAGTTTCGCCAATCGCGACTTATTCTTCGCCGAGATCCCGTTATCGACCACATAAAAGCAAAATCGATCCTCCTTCTCCGCTGAGAGAAGGATCGAAGCAATGCAGCAGCCGGCGTACTTGCAGTATTTATCGTCGGTACCCAAGGCAATATAGATCACGTCAGGAATTTTCATGACATCCTTATTTCGGTTCTGTTTTCCATAGTTCCGCAAAACACACCGCAAAGTTCTACGGCCCAGCTTTTAAAGTATACGCACCAGGCGCACCGTGTCAAGACCGAAATGGAAATTTCACAAAAGATTTTCAATAGTTCAAAACTCGCATCCCGCAAACTCGATATTTTTAATCCATCAACCCCAAAAAATAAAAAAATTTCAACAAATTCATCGAAAAAAATCAAGAAATGATTGACAGATATAAAAAACGGATTAAAATGATAAAGTTTTATGATCATTAATATTTTGGGAGCAGTCTCATGAACAAAAAATCGTCCCTGCACAATACACATAAGATAGCCCTTTCCGTTCTGGCCGGTATGGTCCTTTGCGCCCCTGTTTCCGCGGAAATGGTCGGTTTCTGGAACTACGATGCCGGAAATGCCGTCAACTCCGTCACGGGAACGGCAGATCTGAACATCGTGAACACGAAAGGCACGACCGGTGTTTCCTTCGCGGACGGCATCTACACTTCCGACGGCACGAGTTACCTTCGCGGGACCGGCACGAACTACACCATCGCCAACCTTCCGACCGGCGCGAGTGCGTACACGATTTCTTCTTACGTGCAGACTCCGACAAAGGCCAATCACGGAATCGTCGGCTGGGGAACATACGGCTCAACCAAACGGTGCAACGCCCTCCGTACTTTTAACGGCGAGTATGACGATGGAACTAACCCCGGTTTCCGTCACTACTGGTGGGGCGGCGACCTGACCCCCGTGTACAACAATACATGGAACGCGCATCCCTTCTCCGAAGACTGGTACCATATCGTCTCGACCTCTAACGGAACGAATCAGAACCTTTATATTAATGGTCAGCTCATCGGTTCTGCCAACCCGGGCGGGCACAATATGCAGAATCAGAATTTCACCATCGGCAGCACAAACAATAACAACAAAGAGATCCTCATCGGCTCGATGGACAATACATCCGTCTATTCCCATGAACTCTCACACGGCGACGTCGTGAATCTCACCATCGCGCCGAACATCGGCATGACCGGCTGGTGGGTCGATTCCGATACGATCAGCGGGAATCAGAAGGCGGACCGCCTCACCGGAAAAGTCTGGTCGGAATCTCTCGAAGCCTCCGCGAAGACGGTCATCAAAGGGAACGGCAATACGATGCTCTTTGACCGGGTCCTGAACGCAAAGGAAAATGCGTACTTCACCGGCCAGATCGCCGCGGGCCATACGTACCAGATGGACGCGGAAGTTTCCGCCTGGACGAACACGAACACCGCGTGGGTCCGAACGAAATCGCTCACTTACGACGGCTCGACCACTCCGCTGGGCATCCACGTCGGCGGTACGACTACGGCCGTCACGCTCACTGCCACCGGCGCGAACCTGAACAAGACGAATCTCGTCACCATCCTCCCCGGCGGCACGCTCAACGTCAGCAACACCGATAATTTCTCGACCACCCTCTACATCAACGGCGGAACGCTCAAAGGCGGAAATATCCGCTCCAGAGACGGCGGCGAGATCATCATGAACTCCGGCAAGATCGAGCACTCGCAGCTCCGTCTCGGTCATGGCGGTACGAACGGTTCCTTTACTCTGAACGGCGGACAGGCGGACGTCAGTTTCTTCATCATGGGTGAAGTCAACAGTGCTGTCAACTCGCTGGTCACTGTCAACATCAACGGCGGAACGCTCAATTCCTACGCAATAAATAACGACAAGAACGTCGGTATCGTCATCGGGCGCGGAAGTAAAGGCATCTTCAACCTCAACGGAGGCACGGTCAACGCCTCCGGCGTCACCACCTATACGAAAGGCGCGATACACATCGGCCCGAACAACGTCGGTATTCTCAACATGACCGGCGGTGAACTGAACGTTTCCGGCGACGGTCTGTACATCGAGTTCAATGGCTCTGCCGTGAACCAGTCCGGCGGCGTCGCGAACATCACCAGCACCAAAGGGCTTACCATCAATAAAGATTCCGCCTACAATCTCTCCGGCGGCTTCCTGAACGTACACTCCATCACGAACAACGCAGGCGCATTCACCCAGACCGGCGGCAAGCTGTCCGGCACCGGCGAAAGCCTCACGCTGAAGGGCAACTACTCGATGAACGGCGGTCTCCTCGGTTCTCCGCTTACCGTCACGGGCAATGCGGCCGTCAACGCCATTCCCGGCGCGATCACGTCCATGACCGTCAACGGCGAACTCACCGGCGGGGTCCTTGATTCGAAATACTACACCGTCACGAAGAACGGAAACGCCTCCGTCATCGCGCCG
>JAGBAA010000070.1 GCA_017939795.1 Thermoguttaceae bacterium | reverse complement strand
GGTTGTCACAACTTTCAGCCACTGTGTTTTTTTACGGAGTTACAACCCTGTTTCCTGCGGACGGTCTGAAACGCCGAAAACTAAAATTTGCCACTTCTCAACCTCGTCTTTTCCGGAGTTACACCCCTGTTTTCCAAACACGGTCAAAAATATCGAAATCCGGGTTATAACCGCCGCGAAACTAGAGGGTAACAACATGATTTCACCCCGAAGGAATACCAAACTCTTTCATTTCCCAATGTTATTAGGGGTTACAACCCCTCTTTCCCGCGGACGGTCTGAAACACCGGAAACATGATCGTCACCACGTTCAGCCACGGTGTTTTTTGCGGAGTTATAACCCTGTTTCCCGCGGACGGTCTGAAATGCCGAAAACACGGTTGTCACCACGTTTAGCCACGGTATTTTTTATGGAGTAACAACCCTATTTCCCGCGGATGCTCTGAAACGCCGAAAACACGATCGTCACCCCTTTCAGCCACTGTGTTTTTTTGCGGAGTTGTAACCCTCTTTCCCGCGGACGGTCTGAAATACCGAAAACACGATCGTCACCACGTTTAGCCACGGTGTTTTTTATGGAGTTACACCCCTCTTTCCTGCGGACGGTCTGAAACGCCGAAAGCTAAAATTTACCACTTTCCAACCTCGTCTTTTCCGGAGTTACAACCCTGTTTTCCAAACACGGTCAAAAATATCGAAATCCGGGTTATAACCACCGCGAAACCTACACATTTTAGCGGGTAACAACATGATCTCACCCCGAACTTGCCGAGACATCAGGAATACCAAACTCTTTCATTTCCCAATCATTAAGAAGGGTTACAACCCTGTTTCTTGTGGAGGGTCTGAAACACCGAAAACGGGGTTATAACCACCGCGAAACCTTCACATTTAGAGGGTGACAACGTGAGTTCACCCCGAAGGAATACCAAATTTTTTCATTTTCCAATCGTTATTAGGAGTTACACCCCTCTTTCCCGCGGACGGTCTGAAATATCGAAAACACGGTTGTCACAACTTTCAGCCATTGTGTTTTTTATGGAGTTACACCCCTCTTCCCCACGGATGCTCTGAAACACCGAAAACGGGGTTGTAACTACAGTGAAACCTTCACATTTTAGCGGGTAACAACATGATCTCACCCCGAAGGAATACCAAACTCTTTCATTTCCCAATGTTATTAGGGGTTACAACCTCTGTTTTACAGGATATTGATCCCTGTTTTGTAGATAGCTCGAAACTCCCCAAACACGATCATCACACCTTCCATGTTTCTACGGCGATATTCTCAAGAAATGCAAAAATACACAAAACGAATCTTAAAACACTGTGTAAATTTCGCGAATTTTGTGTTAAAAATCCGTTTTGTGTACTTCTGAAATCTTTTAATATTTTCGTCTGCAGGAATCACCGCGATGCGGACCAATACACAGAGGCCGGGGCGGTCTATATTCCGGCGCGTATTTTCATTCCGGCGTGTATTGCAGGTCGAAATTCCGGAACGTCGTCAGGTGGTCCGTATTGATGAAATCCACACCCAGATGCCGAAGTTCCGTCCAGAAAGTCACGTTTTGCGGAGCCCCCCAAAACCGCAGCGGAAGTCCATGACCGTGCGCCTTGTCGATCAGGGCTTTCAGTTCGGTGCGCTGGTCTGCCGGAAATTCACCTTTGCCTTTCCAGGAACAAATACGGCCCCAATTCTCATTGACTGCGCCGATGAGCCATGCGGGAATGCCGGGATCGTCCAGATCGTCAAACCGTACGTCCAGCAAAGCGTAGAACGTTTTTCCTTCAGGAGCCTTAAACGACCGGACCGGCCGATTCCCGGTGATGAGCACCTGAACGGGACCTGGTTTCTTCACGCCGTCCGTCACCGAGCAAAGGATCTCGCTGTATTTTTCCAGCAGCGGAGAGAGCACCGCCCACGCTTCTTCCGGATCTTCCTTGATGTCGATCCACAAATAAAACGTCTCGACACCGGGGTAAACCGTTCCGCCGTTGAGCCGGATCTGTTCCTTGAGCGTTTGGAGGTAGATGGTTTCCAGATTGCGGCGAAGCTGGATCTCCGCCTTCGAGTGCCCTGCCCAAAACACGCCGTCACGCAGGAAAACGTCCGCCTCGACACTGCAAAAGCCATGATCGAGAGCATCCAGCATCGGACGGTTGCGCCAGTAGTCGTTATGCGAGTGTCCATCCCGGAGCGGCTTCACGTCTTTCGGAGGAGCCGCGGCGAGGAACGCGTGAAAGGTCAGCATCGCGGCCGCAAACAAAACGATCCGGAGGCTCCATGCAGGGATCCTTAAACCGGAAATGAAACGGGGTTTTATTGACTTCATGATCGTAAAATGTGAAAAAACGGGGGACCAGCCGGCAATCGTGTACCGGGGCGGGTAAAAAAACATGGTATCGTCCATGTTTCCATTGTATATCATATTCCCCAGATCCGCAAGGACTCCCTGTGGGAAAATTCCATAAAAAGGAGATTTTTATCGTAATGTGTCAGGAAACATACATCACACACACTGTTTTGAAGTTCCTTCGGCAAGTACGTTAAATCGCGGAGGCGCAGTGGGGGACTTGATCCAGGGTTTGTCCTCTCGCGCTCCAAGGTTGAAATGAGAATGGTTTTCGAAAGATCCAAAGCAAAAATGTCCTTTTTATGGAAATTTCCCAACGGAAGTCCTTGCGGTTTCCTTGTGTATGGTGTAAAATACTCACAGATTTGGGGACTCTGATAGGATCTTCGTTTTTTCTATTCTATCAGATGCCACGTCTTTTTTTCAACTCCCCTTAAAGCACAAGCGGCAGGAAAGATGATTTAATGGAACGCATTATTAAATTTGGATTCATTATTTGTTTTTGGTTGACGGCATTTAGCTTTGGTACAGGGGTGCCGGCCTGTTTGTGGGATCAGTGGCAGAGGGCGGCTCTTCCTTTCACATGGCAATCAACAATGATTTTGGGAGCGATTTGGTTCGCGATCGTTGCCGCGCACATTTGGAATCGAAAAAAGGTTCGGTTTTGGCGATATTTCCTGGGATTTGGCTGTGTGTATTTGGTTTTCATGAACCATTATATACCGAAGAATCTGATACCCAATCCGCCTTACTTTTCCATATTGGACCGGCCGGATAATCCAGGTCCTAATTTTATGCTGCGCTGGCAGCTGCAATATCCTTGCTGGGACAGCACACATGATTATAAATTGTATTTTGATACAAGGAATAATATGATACTTGCGATCATGGATTCGGAGCATAATCTGGATTTTTCCAGCGTTCCATCGTGGGAAAAGTGTATTTTGACCGCGTCTGACGAAGAATCCGTTTCATTTTCACCGCAAAAAAATCAGATGGTGATTTTTCATAAAAGAAAATTTCAGCAAATACCTGTTCCCGACGGTTTTGTGGACGAAACAGAGATTTACAAAGGCTTTTCAGAAAAAACAGCTCACCAAATGCCTGAATTCGTGAATATGCAGCTTGAAAAATTGGGGCTGGAGAAGCAGGATTTCACGGAATAACATGCTTCATTTAACGAATATATCAGGAGGAATTACTTATGAACCACTAATAAAGTCCCGACATCCAAAGTATGAAAATATTTTTCCGTTCTAAATTCCGTTCCTTTTGTTCTACTCTTCCTTACCGAAGAGACCGGGGGAGGTGCTGCATTTTCTCTGATTTGGAACACGAGCGGCGAAGGATGGTGTGCATTGGCGGGAATTACGAGACCGTCAACCGATACGAGGAAGACGAAAATGACGTCCTAACCTCCGTTGCCAACTCGCTTTATGAGTATAACTCCAACAACACCGTCACGTCGATCACGCACAAAAACCCGAATGGAACGCAGATCGTCCAGCACTCCTATACGTATGATGAAACGAACAACATCGTCGAATACCTCAACTCCATCGACGGAGCCACGTCTTACGATTACGACTACCTCGGCCAGCTCATCGGTGCAGACCACGCCAGCCAGACCGACGAATCGTATATTTACGATTCCAACGGCAACCGTATCACGGCTAACGGCTCAAACTACACGACCGGCGATAATAATGAACTAACCAGCGATGGGGACTTTACTTATACCTACGACGCCGAGGGAAACCGCGTATCGAAAACTAACTCCGCCGGCACAGAACGCGAACTATACACATGGGACCACCGCAACCGCCTAACCACGGTCACGAAACAGACTTACGATACCACAACCGCCACTTGGACCACGGTTCAAATCGTGGAATACACCTATGACTACAACAACATCTGGATCCGTAAAACTGTCGACACAAATGGCGATGGAACCGCAGATTCCAAATCAATATTCATCCCCGAAGCCTATCAAACTGCCGTTCAACTTGACGACACCGACTTGACGGACTCCGCCG
>JAGBAA010000069.1 GCA_017939795.1 Thermoguttaceae bacterium | reverse complement strand
TTGGGGTTTTCGAATGCCGTGTTTTTGTGTTATTTTCGTTTCAACAGTCCCAAATAACACATTCTGCATGATGATCTTGAAGGAATTTTTAAAAATTTTCAAATTTTCTATGAAAAACCGTCGTGCTGGTGTATAATTAGTATATGTTTTTATTTTGTGTTGAGATCTCAATGCAAAACGACCATTCACAAATGCCATTTTTGTTGTTTCATCGAGCAAGGAGTTGATCTATGCGCAGCCGCCAGAACAGCGTGAACCTCATTCCATCCAGCATTTCCGCGGGCAGATGCATTTCTGCCGGTCTGCTTCTCGCGCTTGTCTCCGCGTCTCCCATGACGGATCCGGCGTTTGCGGAAAACTATACACTGACGAACCGCGTGAAACCTACGGAAGCTGGGATCAACGGTTTGCCGGCAGGTAAGAAACTTGCCGATCTGACGTCTGCGGATACGCTGAATGTTACGGGAGGCAATGCCCAGCTGTATTTTGATTCTTCCGCAGATATGAACTGCAATATTATCATTAGCGGAAACGCTCGCGACAGTGAGAAGACGGGTAAATTCCGCTTGCAGAATTCTTCAACCGTCGTGAATCTCAATGGGATGGTCACGTTGGCAGGCGACACGGCGGTCGGGTCCCATGTATGGCAGAGCAGTCAGGGAAAACTGTATTTCAACAACCAGATCACCGGCACGGGGGCTTTGCTCATCGCCCCGAGCAGCGCATCTTCCGTCTACCTGAACAATACCGGCGCGAACAAAAACAACTATACCGGAAACACTCAGATCGGCAACTCCGACATGTACAACAACAGCGGCGTCACGAATTACGGCGGTTCCGTTTATCTCTTGGCGGATGAACAGATCCCGGATACCGTCACCGCAGGCGCGTCTGCCGTGGGGAACCTGGTCCTCATGTCGTGGGAAGACACTCGTCTCCGTTCGAAGCTGGACTTGAACGGACACACCGAGACGGTCAACGGACTGGTTTCAGCCGACACGTGGAGTGTCGTGACCAGCAGTGCCGACGGCGGGAAACTCATCGTTGGTGCGAACGACACTACGTCGGAATACCGCGGTGTTCTGGAAGGAAGCATGTCGCTGGAAAAGATCGGTTCCGGCTCGCTGACGCTCATCGCAGGAAATAACGGAAATACATACACCGGCGGAACAGTCGTTTCTGGCGGGACGCTTTATCTGCAGGGACCCAACAGGTCAAAAAGCTCCGTCGGGACTGGCGATCTGGTCATCAATGCCGGCGCGAGAGTTGAGGCTCAGTCACACAACGTTTTTGCCGGCGGTACTGCGGACAATATGCCGCATGTCATTATCAACGGCGGAACGCTGAAACCGTATGAATATCTGCACATGAGATCTCTCGAGCTTCACAGCGGTGTGGTCGAAACTCACGGCAGTGCCGGCGACGGTCTGGATTTCAATAATCGGAATGGCGTGATCACCTCGACGGGGACGTCTTCGATCGCTTCGGCAATGAAAAACACTTCCACGCTGACGATCAACGTGCAGGACGGCACACTCAGTCTGACTGGAAATGTGACCAATACTGGAACCAATAAAACCGTCAAAACCGGTGCGGGAACGCTTACGACCAGCGCGTGGATCAGCGGACATACGGAGGTTCAGGAAGGAACGCTCCAGATCACCGGCGGATTTGGTAACGGTAAGCGGTTCAACGGTGAAGTGACGGTCGCGGAAGGCGCGAGCCTGATCTGCGCTACACACGATTCGCTTGGATACAGTGACGTAAATACCAAACTGCATATTTACGGCCTGATGGACAGCACGGTCGGAAACGAAACGCTCAACAATACCGAGATCCATATGTATGGAGGTACTGCTGCCGCGTCCGGCAATGGATCTTACGATATTTTGAACACCGGCGTGAAGTACTTCTCGCACGCTCTTGACGGTGCGACGGCAGAGGCTCCGACCGTTTCCACGATCTCGGCCGCAACACGGCTTCGCACGGACGGTTCGTTCGATATTACCACGGACGCCAACTCCCAATTGAACCTGACCGGCGTGATCTCCACAAACAGCGGGAATGCCGCCGTCACCAAGCTCGGTGCCGGTACGCTTGTACTTTCAACGGCGCACACTTTCACTGGCGGAATGGTCATTCAGGAAGGTGAAGTCGTTTTGTCCAATAAGCTCAATGACGGAAACCGTTTTGCCAGTGCTGTGACGGTCAACGAGGGCGCGACGCTGGTCTGTAAGGCGCAGGATTCTATCGGATACGGCAGCGGAGCGGGGACGTTTAATCTCTTCGGCGGTACGCTTTTCCTCGATGGATATAACGAAACGTTCCAGAATAAGACCGTCAATCTGAAAGGCGGCGTGATCCTTTCGAGCGGTAATGAGGCAAGAAATGCACTCGGCATCTTCAAGAATAACACGGTATTCAACGTTCTCGCGGCGGAAGATGCGGCGGCCGACGCTCCGACGGTCTCTTATGTTCGTGCTCCGCTGAACCTGCGAAACACGACGGACTTCAACGTTACGGTCGAAGAAAACGCGAAACTGGTCGTTGAAAAATCGCTCCTGCGGACTAATGAGTCCACGAAACCGCTCGTGAAAAAGGGAGCCGGCACGATGGTCATTTCGGGCGAAAATACACACCAGACGCCGATCCAGGCTGCCGAAGGCCGTCTTGATTTCAGCGGGACGCTGACCAGTGATCTCGCCATTGCGGACGGTGCGCTCTTCTCGCCGGGCGACGGGATCGGGACGCTGACGGTCAACGGTGCGTTCTCGGCAGCCGACGGTGCGCGGCTCGTGTTTGAAATTGGAGAAGAGACCTCGGATCTGCTGGTTCTTGGAAACGGCAGTACGCTGGATATTGCGGATGACGCGATCCTCGAGCTGCTTTTCACTGATGCGGATCCATCCAAAACCTACACGCTGATCGAGGCGGAAGGCGGACTTGGCGAGTACGCTGACGCGGCATTCTGGACGGACCTTCTGGCAACGGCGGCGGACACGAACTGGCAGCTTCAGGTTGCCGGCAATACGCTTCAGGCGGTCTTCGGCGCGTCAGATTCCGTTCCGGAACCCGCAACGTGGGCACTGTTGGTCCTCGGATGTGCGGGACTGTTCTTCGTTCGCAAGAAGCGGGTGGCGTGAGACCTGCGGGATCTCTCCGCATCATTCTGATACTGAGATCAACATCGGAACGGTTTTCGTGGATCGTTCCGATTTTTTTGTGTCCCCCCTTGCGGATTTTGCGGATTTGATATAGAATGGTTTTTAATGGTATTTCGGCAGGCGTTTGCCGGATGGAGCGTTTACTAAAGGTTAGAGAGTTTCATGAAGAAGATATTGAAAACGACAGTGTTTGCTGTGATCGCGTTTTTCGCTTTTGCTGTACTTGCCGCGGCTGCTCATGCGGAAACGGTTTCTGTTGAGAAAAAGCCGATCCCGTCTTTCCTTTTTGGGCAGAATATCGAGCACACACGCTCGGCAGTACAGGGCGGACTTTCCGCGCAGCTTGTGAAGAACCGCAAGTTTGCCGGGAAACCTTCCCGCGAAGGCGTTTTGATGATGTGGGAGCCGTACGGCACGCGGGCGTTTTATCAGCATGCCACGTTCAGCTGTACCCGCCATGCGGCAAGAAGTCGGATGTGGCGTCAGAATGAGCATGGCAGTCAGGTCATCGGCTCTCTGGACCCCAATGGCGAAGCGGGTATCTGTCAGGGAAATATCGGTATCCGCGGCGGTGTGGCGCACACGTTCAAGGCGGTCGTCAGCACGATGCACCCGGTAGATTCTACCATGGTCCTGCGCGTTGCGGATGCGGACGGGAACGTTCTTGCCGAGCGTGAATTTACGGTCAACACGAAAGACGTGCGGACCTGGACGCGGATCTCGCTGGATCTCACGGTCGAGAAGGACACCATGGCGAAGATCTTCGTCGGCGTGAAGGGGAAGGCTTATTGTGCGGTCGGCGCGGTGTCGCTGATGCCGGCGGACAATTTCCACGGAATGCGTGCGGACGTGGTCGAGAACCTGCGCGACATCGGCACCTCGATCGTTCGGTGGCCGGGAGGGAATTTCGCAGGGGAATACCGTTGGCGTGACGGTCTGATCGAGGATCCGGACGAACGCGCTCCGCTTCAGTCCTACACCGAGATCGAAACGCAGCCGCATTCCCTGGGATACGACTCCAACGACATCGGCATGGAAGACGTGATCGCCCTGTGCGGGAAGATCGGCGCGGAACCGTTTTTCACCATCAACGCCTATTGGGAGTCCCCGCAGGATTCGGTCGACTGGGTCAAAGCGTGCAAGGGCCGCGTGAAACTCTGGTCGCTCGGCAATGAAATGGGACACGCACACATGGAAGGTCCGAAGAGTCCGGAAGGCTACACCGCGATGGTGCGTCCTCACGCCGAGGCGATGCTGAAAGAGGATCCCTCGCTGAAGATCATCGCGTCCGGGCACTATCCGAGCAACGATTCCTGGATCCAGAACTCCGCGGTTCCGATTTCGGACATTGCGCCGGTTATCTCCTACCACCGTTACGATCACTGGAGCGCGATGTACGACTACTCCACTCCGGAAACGACCGCCGCTCTTTTCAATACCGTCTCCCAAAGTGCGGATCACGCGATCAGCCGGCTGAAGGATTTCCGAGGCAGAGTCCCGGCGAACATCAAGATCTCGTATGATGAGTGGAACCTCTGGTATGCCTGGTATCGCAAGGAAGGTATCGTCGAGGGGCTTTATGCCGCCAAGATGCTCAACGGCCTGATGCGTAATTGGGAAGAATGCGGTCTGGAGTATGTCTGCTATTTCCAGGCGGTGAACGAACAGGCGATTAACGTTGGGCCGTTCGAAAGTCATCTCACGTCTGTCGGTGAGGCGATGCGTCTCTGGAAAGGCCACGTGGACGGCATTCCGGTGAACGTTCCCGAACTTGCCGACGGATTCGTGACCGACGCGAAGGACGGTTCCCGGTACATGACGTGCTACAATTTCTCGACGACGGAAAGCAAAACTTTCCGTATCCCGACGAACGGACGTGGAAAGGCTGCGTTGGCGGAAGCACTCGTTCCGAATGGTCTTGAGAGCGGCTGCCGTTACTCCCGCGAAAAGTGTGAAGTGAAATTTGACGGCGATTTCTGCGAAGTCACCCTCGGCCCGGCCTGTCAGGCTGCCGTCCGGCTCGTTCCCTGACGCTGAGTAAAATTCATTCTTTCCGTCCCTTCCGCCTCTCCATTTCGACTGGAGGGGCGGACTTTTTTGGGAAAATCTTCCGATCGTATTCCAACTGCCCAATTTTTATTCCCTCTCCCCTTGACAGGGATATTCTTGGGAGTTAAAATTGAATGTGTTGGTAAATTCCATTCCCCTTTTAGGAGTCAGAACAATGTTGCCGGTGATTACGGTAATTGTGTGCCTTTGGCTGTATCATATGGACCATCGGGGCGAGAAACCGCCCAAACCGCCCCTTCCTCCTGATCAACAGGAAAAAATGCGTTATATTAACTGGGTCTTTCTTGGCATGTTCGGGCTTTTTGGTTTGTGGTATCTGTGGGGATTTCCAAAGGATGACCTTTACGCAAATGATCTGGTCGTTTTTTGTAAATTAATGGCCCCGCCGATGTTGATATTTACCTATCTGGTGGTCTCATTTTGGCTGATCGATCGGAAAGTCGATCGCAAATACCAAAATCTGCGGGACTATCAAAACCTGCGGGCCCGCCAAAATATGCCGGAAATGGAGGAGGAAATACCGGGTCTTGATGATCCTTCGGAAGTGTCACCTCCCGCTGTTCCACCCTTTCGCGAAAACGGCGATCTCAGCTGAGGTTGCCATTCGGACCTTGGGTTTGAGTTCCTGATAGTATGGAAAATGTTCCATCTTCAGCGAATGGGCCGGGTCTCGCCACGGATTGGAGATGGTACAGGCCAAAACGGCCGCGCGGTACCATTCCTGACGGCGTTTTCCTTCCGCCATCTGGAAAAGCTGACGGAGGGAAAACTCTCCCGGATGGACTCCGACCTCGCCGGCAAGCATTCCCCATGCGTTCTTGATGCCGTACAGGATCATGGAATATTTCGCGGCACTGACGGTCCAGCTGTTGACGTATTTGGAAACATCATTAGCAGTTTTGCCAAATGCCTTCAAGTCAGTATTGGCTTTTTCCAACGCTGCGTTCAATTGCTTTGTATCCCCTTTGATTTGTACTGAAATGACATTTTCATCCTTTTTTCGGAGTCCGAGCAATGATAGTACTTGCGGTAACTGTGTGTCTTTTGCTGTTTTATCTGGACTGTCAGCAATCTAGGAGTCGGCTTTCTCGCAAAGGGAAACTGCAATATGATTGGTGCGGAATAGGCGGATGGATCATTTTGTATTCCGCATTCATGTTTCTTGTCTTGCTGTTGATTGCACTTCTTCCTTCCGGCGTCCTTCAGCGTATGAGTGATACCTGGTCTGACATCTTTTTCATTTCGATTCCTGTTGTTCCGCTCGTTGCTTCGTGGATTGCCAGGGAGTACATCCGCAGCAGGATCGACGCAATGCCGGATGAGGAAGATGATGAATGGTACTGACCTTCCATCGGCTTACTTTTTTCCGCTCCATGCTTTGGCGAACGCTTCCGCTTCGGTGCGGGTGGCGGTCCGAACTTTGGGTTTGAACTCGGAACAGTAGGGGAAGTGCTCAACTTTCAGAGCGTCTCAGGCTGAAACTATGTTTTTGTGTTCCTTCCCTGGTCTCCGCGGTAAAACGTATCACAGTGTGCGGACCGTTTGGACACTGGAAAAAGCTCTTATGTCGTCAAAGAAATATGTTTCAAAAGATCAAAATTTCATTCAGTCAAGAAATAAAAAAGCGGAGGACATGGGATTCGAACCCACAACCGGTATTCCCGGCAACTGATTTCGAGTCAGCCTGCTAGCCATTCGCGTATCCTCCGACAAAGAAAAACAGGATCCAGTATCCTATCTCCCCTTGATCTCCTAACAATATACCAGACTTTGAATTTTCTGCAAGGGGGGGAGGGAAAATTTTTTAAAGGTTTGAGGAAATTTTCAGATTTCCAAACGGAATACCCTTGGAAGTCCGTTCGTTCCCCCTATCCGGGAAGTGTATTTGGAAATTTTAGCCTGAGCACTAGTGGCGGAACTGCCGCTGCCTGTGGAAGGTGTCCCCAGCGTTTTGAATGGAATCGGAAGTTCCGGAAAGAGCACTCCAGCCGCTCCGTCAGACCTTGTGATGCCGATCCTCTTGAAGGGAGTTTCTGTGATCCTTGTTTCTGTGTGTTTCTGCGAAGATCCAGCAACCTTTGTGGTCGAAATCGGGAGCCGAAGAAGAGTTCGTCCCGATCCCTATGGCTCAAACACCGACCGGCTTGGGCCTTAAAAAATGGAAAGTTTTAAGGGGTTTGCGATGTTGGATCGGGGCAGAATACAATAAAGTTGGAAATTTGTTTTTTGTTTCATGTTATGTAGAAATTTAATGGATATTAAATATTGTTCGCAGGTCCTCTGTGTTAAGTGATGTAATTATTTTATTTGCCAAAACAGGCGATTTTGAAAGTTGAAACTTGAATCTTTTTATTTTATAGTGGCTTTATTGGTCAGAATGTGGACTGATGTGGAGGTTTTGGGAAGTATTCTGTCATGTTTTTCTTTTGTTTTTTAATCAAAGAAGTGTATTTGAATGGAATTATCGGTAAAATCGCGATGTTCCAGTGGATTTTTGTGGGAAATTTTTAATTTTTTGCAAAAAACACTTGCAAGAAAATTTCTTTCGTGTAAAATAACAAGTAATGTTTTAAGCAGGCTGTTGAAGTGATGATATGACGGCCTGTCGATTTGCCCCCTTTTAAAACATGGAAAAATAATGATGAAAAAGATATGCCGCCAGGTGACTGCGTGGAGCTCCGCGCTGTTTCTTGCTGCGTCCGCAGCTAATTCCGCTTTTGGTGTCACGTATGACACGAATACCACGTTTTCAACAGCTCCTGCATGGGGTGAAAACGTAACGATCAATTCCGGCGCGACCGTTACTCTTGGGCAGAACGTTCTCATTGGCCAGACGAAGGACATTACGATCGACCTCAACGGCACACTCGTGATGAACTCTGCCAAAACGGATAATCACGGAGCCGGTAACTCTTTCATTAATGGAAACAATAAGGCGATCCAGTTCACCGGCACCGGTACTCTCGTGCATAACGGTACCGGGCGTTTGGCCATGCAGTCCAGCGGATACAAAGGTGCGGGCGGCTACTCCATCAAATTCGCGTTCAGTGACGGTGCGCTGATCGACATTCAGAAAGGTACGCTCGTCAACGGCGGCTGGAATCAGCAGAACTGGAACGACAACAAGGCGGACCTCCGCATTGCCTCCGGAGCCAATCTTGACCTCTGGGACGGCTCGAATATGAAAGTGGACTCTCTGGTCGGATCCGGAACGATCACAAGCGGTTCCACTGCCAGCCGATTCGTCGACTTCGGACTGGGCAACTCCACGTGGATCGTGAACGGCAAACAGCAGACTCCCGAATTCTCAGGCACGATCGCCAGCGGGAAAAACATTAACCTCCACAAATACGGTACCGGAACGCAGATCCTTTCCGGCGCGTACCTCTCGAACGGCACAGCTTACATTTCCGGCGGAACGCTCCAGATCGGAAATGGAACCAAAGGGTACATTGGAACTTCTTCCGGCGTCGAAGTCCGTGAAAACGGCAAGCTGGTCATCAATTCCACGCAGACCAGCAGCATTCGCAAAGGCTTTACCGGCGCGGGTGCCGTCGACGTGACGAAAGGAACGCTGGAGATCATGGACTCCACCGCATTCACCGGTACGTTCAACGTCGCGAATGGCGGTTTCCTCGCACTTGGCAAAGTCGATGAACTCACAAACGTCACGACGGCAGCCGGCAGCGTGCTTGGACTTTACGTCAATCCGAGCGATGAGACGGCCTTCACGATGGACACGTTCAACGCAGAGAAAACCGCGAGAGCAAACGCGGAAATGCGTTTCTTCGTGCCGACCGGCAAGACGGTTTCGACGGTGGATCTCGGGGACGGCCTCAAAGGCACGACGTCCGTCGCAGCGCAGGTCGCTGGCGGCGGAACGCTCTTTTTCGATAACGGGGCGGATTCTGTCACGACGATCGGAAGTCTCATCGGCACATCCGGCGAGGCGGTCATCAACAGCGGGAAAGTCATCGTGAACTCCGCGACCCCCGCGAACGGCAATGCCCGATTCGATTTCAGCAAGATCACGGTCAACGACGGCGGGCACCTTCTCTGGGACGGCGTCGTTGCCCGGCAGACTCGTTCCATGACTTATCTGGTCAACGAAGGCGGCGTTCTGGAATTTGCCATGACCGGCAATTACGCCTCCAATACGACCGAGCAGGCGGCAAACAGTCTGGCAAACGGAAGCGGATCCGTCACGTTCAATGGGGCCGGAACGATTCGCGTTACCGGCGGCAATTATCTCCACGCCGCGCATGGAAACGTTCAGTTTACCATGCAGATGGACTCCGGAGGATGGCTGGAGATCCTCGACGGACAGCTGGTCAACGGCGGCTACTCCAAACAGACATGGGGGAACAATAAAGGCTCCGTTTACATCGCGGAAGGCGCTGCCCTGAACCTCTGGAACAGCTCCGCGTGGGCGCACATGGACGGTTTGACCGGAAAAGGGTACATTATCCGAGGCACAAGCGGACGGATCGATTTCGGACAGGATAATCATTCGACGTTTGAAAACAACACGGCACTCTTTGAAGGTACCATCTGCGGAAGCAGCGACAACCACACGCCGAATCCGAACGCCTCGACGAGCATTTCTGTGCGAATGCACGGTACCGGTACGCAGATCCTGGCGGGTCTCAATAACTACACCGGAACGACGGAGGTCCAGGGCGGAACGCTTCAGTTCGGAAACGGCGGCGCGACGGGAAATATTGGAACGGGAAACGTTGACATTCGCGGCGGCGAGCTGAAGTTCAACAATACGATCGTGAACACCCTGAACAACCTGAACGGCTACGGGAAACTCACGAACGCGAACTCCGGGAAAGTCACCACCGCGGCGAATCCGGAAAACTTCCGCGGTACGCTCAACCCCGAGACGGAAAACGCGGTCATTGAGTTTGCGCCGGAAGAATTCGGCACGGTCCAACTCCCGGGAAACATCACCGGGAAGGGAACCGTCGTGTTCCGGACGAACGCTGGTTCCACGCTCAAAATGGCGAGCAATTCCGTCGCTAAAGACGCGACGGTCGAGATCTCCGGAGGAAACATCTCCGTTGGAAACGATTTCGATGGCACTCTGAAAGCCGCAGAAAACGTGACGCTCACCATGCCGCAGAACTACACCGGCTCGCCGTACACGATGACCCTCTATAAAAATAACACGGTCAAAGATGGAAGGATCACTCCAACGAGTGACTTGAGCGACGTTACCGTGAAGGTCTACGATGAAAAGGTCTTCGACATGTCGCAGGCCGCGAATAACGGTAACGGCAACAATGTCGCCGTCTACATTCCGAACGACTACTCGGCGCTTTCCTACACGAACAAGATCACGGTTTTGAAAGACCTGACGCTTGACTTTGGCGGACAGTTCGACGACCGTGTCGGCATCTGGGTGAAACCGCTTGACGCAGACGGCAATCCGATCGACGGTGCCGAATGGCGGACGCTCATGGATTACCGCGGCGATGTTTGCAAATGGCATCAGGCAGATGCAGTGACACTTTCGGCTGGAAACTACCTCATTGACCTGCGTGTCAGTGAAAATGGAGGTGGACAGAATGCTCAGGGACGTGATGCGTACAATGATTTCATGGGTATCGGTCTGCGTCTGAACGGCACGAGCAACTGGTTCAACTTCGACGTGAACACGGAAAACGGTTTCGTCGGTCTCCTGGACGGCAGCATCGTCTCCGGAACGGCGAAGACGGACGCGGCCTTTGACGGCAATTTCGACATTGCGGAAGGCAAGACGGTCACGTTCGACAACCCGCACGCGACGATGGAAAAATACGACATCGATTCCACCGTGACGGGCAAAGGAACGCTGAAATTCACCGACTCGGCCAATTCCGGCGTGAAGTACGATGTGAACATCGACTCCGAAGGCGCGATCGTCTTCGCGGAAGGCGTGGACCTTGCGTTTACGGTTGGCCTCGAGAATACGGAACCGCTTATTTCTGCCGACTCCGTCACATTCGAAGGGCTGAATGAGATCTTCCTGACGCTGGAAGGCGACGCTCCGGAAGGGATCGACGTCCTCACGCTCATCGAGACTTCGGATGCAGACTCGCTCGTCGGATTCGATCTTGCGGCACTGAACATCATCGCGGAAGACGCCAATATGCGCTGGGCTCCGAGTCTGGCGAACGGTGTGCTTTCCCTGACGCTCGGCAATTCGAATTCCGTTCCGGAACCGGCGGCGTGGATCCTTCTCCTCGCCGGCGCGTTCGGGATCCTGAAACTCCGCCGGAAACATTAAGAAACACACTGGAACGTTAAGTTCTTCATCCATTCCAGAAAATTGCCGGTCCGTAAATTTTGCGTGACCGGCATTTTTTCTTATTTGCGGAGAAAAAGTTCTTAAATTGGGAGTTTTTTGCGAGAATTTTGGAAAATTTTTCTAAAAAACACTTGAAATCAACGCTGTGTGGAGTAAAATATCTGGTAAGTGGTTTTGTTGTACTGTTTTTGCTTGCCCCCATAAGAACAGGCTGATTTTCCTTCGACTTTTTATTTGGAAGAACCCATGAAAAAAAATTGCCTCCAAATCACTGCGTGGAGTTCCGCCCTTTTACTTTCCGCAGCGGCACACTCTGCGTTTGCCGTAACTTTCGATACGGACACAACGTTTTCCTCGGCACCGACATGGAATGAAAACGTAACGATCAGCGCCGGCGCGACCGTCACGCTCGGTGAAAACATTCTCATCGGCCAGACGCAGGACATCACGATCGACATCGACGGCTCGCTGGTCATGAATAATACGAAAACGGACAATCACGCGGCTGGCAACGCGCTGATCAATGCAAACAATCAGGCACTCCAGTTCACCGGGTCCGGAACGTTCGTGAAGACCGGTTCCGGCCGTCTTGCGGCACAGTCCAGCGGCTATACTGGAGCGGACGGTTACTCGATCAAATTTGCGATGGAAGACGGCGCGCTGATCGACATTCAGCAGGGAACATTCGTCAACGGCGGCTGGAATCAGCAGAACTGGAACGACAACAAGGCGGACCTTCAAATCGCGTCCGGAGCCAATCTTGATATTTGGGACGGCACGAATATGAAAGTGGACTCTCTGGTCGGTTCCGGTACCGTCACGAGCGGTTCGACTGCCGCGCGTTGGCTCGACATTGGAAGGGCCAACTCTACGTGGCTGGTAGACGGTGCGCAGCAGACGCCTGAATTCACCGGTACATTCGCCAGCGGAAAGAATATTTCGGTCTGCAAATACGGCACCGGCACGCAGATCCTCTCCGGTGCATTTCTCTCCACTGGATATGTCCAGGTCGCCGACGGAACGCTTCAGATCGGCAACGGCACGAACGGATACATCGGCACGGACGCGATAGTCAACATCTACGCCGACAAAACGCTGGTCTTCAACACAAATCAGCTCAGCAGCCTTCGTCAGGCCGTCACGGTCGCGGGAACGCTTGACATTCAGAAGGGAACGGTCGAGATCCTCAATGTTCCAGACGTCACCGGCGCAGTAAAAGTCGCCAGCGGTGCGCACCTGGCTCTCGGAAGTGCAGTCGCACTCGACAAATTCACTATCGCGGACGGATCCACGCTTTCGCTTTACGTGAGCAGCACGGACACCACGGGCTTTACGCTCGACACGTTCAACGCCGAGAAGACCGCCCGTCCCAACACGACGGTCCAGCTCTTCGCTCCGACCGGCAAAACACTCACGTCCGCGGACACCGGGGACTACCTCAAAGGCACCACTTCCATCGGAGTGCAGGTCGCCGACGGCGGCACGCTCCTTTTCGACAACGGGGCGGATTCCGTCACGACGATCGGAAGCAGCATCACGAATACCGGCTCGGCAGTCATTGGAAGCGGTAAAGTCGTAGTGAATTCTGCGACTCCGGCCGCCGGGAATGCGCGTTTTGCACTGCCGCAGATCACGGTCAACGACGGAGCGACGCTGGTTTACGATAATATCGTTCCGCAGCAGGCGCAGGCCATGACGTTCACGATCAATAAAGGAGGCGTTCTGGAATTCGCCCGAACTGGCACTCCGAATGCCGGCACGAACGAAACCATTGATAAAGCGTTGAGCAACGGCTCCGGCGTCGTGACGGTCAACGGTGCCGGAACGCTCCGCGTCACAGGACAGGACTACCTCTACACCGCCAACGGAAACGTGAATTTCGTCATGGCGATGGCCACCGGCGGTCTGCTCGACATTCAGGGCGGAGAGTTCGTCAACGGAGGGTACTATTCGCAGACCTGGAGCGGAAACAAAGGCTCCGTCAACATCGCGGAGGGCGCGGCGTTTAACCTCTGGAACGGCAGCGACGTCTACATTGACGGACTCACTGGGAAAGGGAACGTCATCCGCGGCGACCGTTGGTTCGTTCTGGGACAAGACAATCACTCTGCGTTTGAGAATCAGACTGCTCTTTTTGAAGGTATCCTCTGCGGAAGTGCCAAACACGTCGCAGAACCCGGCACTGCTTCGGCGGTGAAAGTCCGCAAAGTCGGGACTGGCACACAGATCCTTACCGGTGAAAATAACTACTCCGGAGTCACGGAAGTCCAGGCGGGTACGCTCCAGTTCGGCAACGGCGGCGCAACGGGCAAGATCGGGACCGGAAGTGTTGACTTGCGCGGCGGCGAGCTGAAGTTCAATACGACGCGTGAAAACACGCTGACCACCCTGAACGGCTACGGAACGCTCACGAACGCCAACTCCGGGAAAGTCACCACCACGGCGAATCCGGAAGACTTCCGCGGCACGATCAATGCTGAGACAGAAAACGCGGTCATCGAGTTCTCTCCGGAAGAGTTCGCCTCTGCCGAGATCGCGGGAAGCATCACGGGTAAAGGAACGGTCATTTTCAACACGAACACGAATACGAATCTCAAAATGGCCAGTACGCCGGTTTCGGAAGGGACCACCCTTCAGATCAACGGCGGAAACGTTTCTGTGGGAAGCGGTCTGTTCAACGGTACGTTGAAAACCACGGACAACGTGACGCTCACGATGCCGCAGAACTACACCGGCTCGCCGTACACGATGACGCTATACGAAGACCAGGCGGACGCGACAGGTGCGATCACGCCGATGATGACCGAGGGGATCGACGTGATCCAGTACGACGAAAAAGTCTTCGACATGTCGCAGGCTGCCAACAGCGGTGACGGCAATCAGGTCCTCAAGTACATCCCGAATGACTATGCGGCACTTTCCTACACGAACACGATCACGCTGCTGAAAGACCTGACGCTTGACTTTGGCGGACAATTTGACGACAAAATCGGCATCTGGGTCAAACCTCTCGATGCAAGTGGAAATCCGATCGACGGTACCGAATGGCAGACGCTCATGAATTACGATCCCGGAAACTGTGTGCGAACGGAAGCTCTGGGAGTCACCCTTCCAGCCGGAAATTACCTCATCGACCTGCGTGTCAGCGAACATGGCGGTGGTCAGGTCGCCCAGGCACGCGATGCGTACAATGATTTCATGGGTATCGGTCTGCGTCTGAACGGAACGAGCAACTGGTTCAACTTCGACGTGAACACGGAAAACGGTTTCGTCGGTCTCCTGGACGGCAGTATCGTCTCCGGAACGGCGAAGACGGACGCAGTCTTTGACGGTAATTTCGACATTGCGGAAGGCAAGACGGTCACGTTCGACAACCCGCACGCGACGATGGAAAAATACGACATCGATTCCACCGTGACGGGCAAAGGAACGCTGAAATTTACCGACTCGGCTGATTCCGGCGTTGAGTTTGACGTGAATATCGATTCGGAAGGAAGCCTCGTATTCGCGGATGGCGTAAACTTGGGGCTGACGGTCGATCTGGCCGCGCTTGACACGCCGGTGACCGCCGAGAACGTCACGTTCGAGGGAAATAATACGCTGAATGTTTACCTGACGGGCGAAGCTCCGGAAGACATCGAGATGCTGACGCTCATCGAGACGCCAAACACGGACACTCTTACGGGTTTGACGCTTGATGGAGTGAACATTTTCGCGGAAGACGACGATCTTCGCTGGTTCACGGAACTAACGAACGGATCGCTGATGCTGACGCTCGGCAACACGAATTCCCTTCCGGAACCTACAACGTGGGTGCTTTTGATCGCCGGTGCGTTCGGGATCCCGAAACTCCGACGGAAACAACAACATTAAACAACGTTCATTGAGTAAATGACGACCAGCCAGCCGACTGTCCTGACCACACAGTCGGCTGTTTTTTTAAGAAAAGAGTATTTTGAAAAAATTTTTCGATTTTTTCCCCAAATTTAGAAAAAATTTCAGGATCCGTCTTGAATTTCCGAACCAATCGAGTAAAATAGAAGTAATTATTTAAGGTCCGTTTTTTTATATATTGAAACGTCTATTTTATGGGGCACGCTACATCTCATGAAATTGACGTAAATAAATAATATTGTAAAATTTGGGGACATCATATTTCATCAGGAGTAAAAACATGAGACAGAAAGGATTTACCTTGGTCGAACTTCTGGTGGTCATCGCGATCATCGGAATGTTGGTAGGTCTTCTGCTTCCAGCCGTCCAGCAGGCACGTGAAGCCGCAAGAACGATGCAGTGCAGTAATAATCTTAAGAATATTGGGTTAGCTGCGCTGAATCACGAGAGCACAACGAAAGCGTTTCCGTCCGGAGGATGGAACTGGAATTGGTCTGGTGACCCCGACGCGGGTTTCGGGCCAGCTCAGCCGGGCAGTTGGTGTTATTCGATCCTTCCGTTTATCGAACAGAATGCTCTGTATCAGCTCGGAAGAGATAATGACATCGAATCTGTCTCCGGAACGCAAAAGGAAGGTGCAGGCCAGTGCATGAGTACGGCTCTTCCGATCTTCAATTGTCCCTCACGCCGAACTGCAAAACCGTATCAGCTCAGCACGACCGTCTACAATGCTAACAAACCGAACATGGGCGGAAAGAGCGATTATGCTGCAAGTGCCGGTGCGTATGATAACACAGTCAGTTCCAGTAACGGATTCGGCGATTACACTTCGGGACGCAAGGCGATCAAAAACAAGACGTGGACCATTTCCAAACTGACCGGCGTCATGTACGATTGCAGCGAAACCACGATGGGGGAAATTCGCGACGGCACGTCCAACACCTATCTTGTGGGTGAGAAATTTGTCAATCCGGACCGTTATGAGTCGACGACGAGTCAGGACGATAACGGAATGTTTGCCGGTCAGGACCAGGACAATGCGCGTACCGCAGGAAAACTTTCCAGCAACTCGGCAAAACAGCCGCGTCAGGACCGTAAGGGATATGACGGCTCGATCGAGTTCGGAAGTTCCCATGCCGGCGCGTTCGGCGTCGTGATGTGCGATGGTTCCGTACAGCGCATTTCGTATTCGGTTGACGGTCAGGCTCATATGTATCTCGCGACCCGTAATGATGGGGAAGTTGCGCGAGTTGAATGATCTGTCGGAAATTTTCAAAAAACAGTAAGAAACACAGGAATGTTGTTTTTTTTGCGTTTTCAAAATAGAAACGCCGCCTCAGGTGGGTGGAGAGAAAATGAAAACAAAAGGATTTACGCTCGTAGAACTTTTGGTCGTCATCGCGATCATTGGAATGCTGATGGGGCTTTTGCTTCCGGCAGTCCAGCAGGCGCGAGAGGCGGCCAGACAGATTCAATGCACGAACAATCTGAAACAGTTTGGGACGGCAAGTCAGTCGCATATCGCGACGAACGGCTGCTATCCCGGCGGGGGATGGTATTTTGATTTTGTGTTGGATCCGGACCGCGGTGCGGGTGCCGACCAGCCGGGGGGCTGGATCTGTTCCATGATGCCGCATCTGGAAATGAATACGCTCTGGATGCATCCTGCGGACGGCGACCGCGGTACTCCGTCCGGTGAGCAGAAGAGAAAGGCGACGGAAGTGTGCCAGACGATCCATAGTATCTACTATTGTCCGTCTCGGCGAAAGGCGAAGCTGTATCCGGTCATTTCTTCCCCGGACGAAAACTGCAATTCGATGAAGCAGGGGGTGAAGATCGACTATAGTGGAAATCACGGCAATCATATCGTTGTCTCCAGCGATTCTGCCGGCTGGACCAATGGATACAATCGGCCGAACTACGGAAGTTCCGGTGAAGCACTTCGTAAACTTGCTGAGTTCACGGATAAAGGCGGGATGTTCTTCATCTGCAGTGAACTTTCCGACACAGACGTGACGGACGGGACTTCGAATACTTATCTGGTCGGCGAAAAGTATATCCAGCCTGAAGGATACGAACCCTGTAATGTCGGGAACGTTGACGATAATACGGGGATGAGCGGATGCGACTGGGATACGCTGCGCGATGCAGTCAACATTCCGATGCAGGATCGCCGCGGATATGCCGGGTTGAAGTACATTTTCGGCAGTGCGCATGCCGGTTCCATGGGGATGGTCATGGCGGACGGTGCCGTCCATCGGATCTCCTATTCGATCGATCAGATGGTCCACCAGCGTCTTGGAGCGCGTGCTGACGGAAAAGTCGTGCATGTTCCGGGTATCTAAAAACGCTCAGGATGCATATGCTCAACCGTCTTCAACAAAAAAAGTTCCGCAAACTTTCGGGGCTGCGGAACTTTTTTCGGCTCTTTGAGGAGACGTTTACGGAATTTCGATCTCCAGCAGTTCCCCATTTCGCAGGACCGATACGCGGACCGGATCTTCCCAGTCCGTGAAATCCAGCTCCTGTTCAAGTTCTTCAATCGACTGGATCAGTTGGCCGTTCCAGTACAGAATGAGGTCGTCGGGGCGCAGATCCGTCCGGGACGCCCGGGAATTTTCCGAGACAGCATCCACGAATGCGGGGGTCCTCGCCGTGATCTCCGGAACCATCACGATCCCCAGCTCATTGAGACGCAAAGCTCGTTCCGGCCGGATCCGTGCATCGCGTCCCATGGCCGCGAGAGTTTGCGCATCTCCGGACTGGATATTTCGGACGCCTTCATTCAGTATCGAAACCGGGAGCGCGAAATTCAGCCAGCATCCAGTCTGTGCATCCTGAAGCTCTTTGCCGAGCATCCCGTAAAGCCGTTTCCCGTCCGCAGAAACAAGTGCACCGCCAGCTGCGCCCGGATTGTTTGTCGTGAAGTCCAAAACGTAGACTTTTCCGCGATATTGCGTCTCAAACGCACGCCGGGAAGCATTCAGCCGAGTCGTGGCGGAGATATTTCCAGCCTGAACAGAGACCGGCTCGCTGCCGACGGCGACGCCAAACAGATTGCTCAGTGCCAAAACGGGGAGTCCATCAAGAACCCGTTCTTTTGCTGCATCGGCATTCCTGGAAAGGTCGAAGTATGGAAGGCCGTTCTTCTCGATCTTCAACAGCGCGATCTCCAGCGTCGGCTCGATCCCAAGCAGTTCCGCTTCAAATCGGGAACCGTCGAAAAGGACGCACTCCAGAGAGTCTGCATTCAGTACCGGACTGAACACGGTCGCGATCAGGCCGTCCTGCGAGATGAAAAAACCGCTCTGATACTCTTCCATTTCTGCAAAACCGCCGGCTCCATAGATTTTGACCATTCGGTTTTGGAGATCTGCGGAAGGTTGAGAGAGATCCAAAAGTGCTGCACTTTCGGCATGAGCAGAGAGTGCGGAGGGGCCTCCGTCATTTGCCGGATCTGCTCCGACCGGCATTTCATCCAGTGCACGAGCAGAGGCCATTCCTCCCAGCGAAATCATACCAGCAAGGAAACCGACGCCTAGTATTCGGGGAACCGGACTAAAATCAGGAAAATGCGGGCAATCTCTCATTTTGCGGTCTCCGTATTCTGAATGTTTGCGTTTTGCTCTTCTGCTGAAGATAAGGACATTTTCGGAGCTGCTCCGTCCTTTCCCGAAATCGCTCCGTTTTCTGTCGGAAGAGCCGTTTTCGTTTCGGAAGTCCGGGAGATTTCATTCTCCAGAGTCAGGGTCTCAAAGATGGTACCGTTGGCGAAAATTTGGATCTTCTCAGGCCAAAAACCTTCAGGCGTTTTGCGCCAGTTCTCAAAACGGAACTCCCATGGCAGCGCACCATCCATGGGATCCAGTTCGAGCTGCCTTAACTCGACCGGCTGATTTTGAGGACTTTTCGTGAAAAAGAAACGGACGTCAAGACCACCGACGTTCCCTTCCAGTACGTCGAAAAGTTCCTCATCCTGCGTATTTCCGTCGGTAAATGGGAGCGGCGACTCTCCAAAACAGGTCAAGCCCAGTGCTTCCGGACCGTGCTGCATCAACTCCTTCCACAGAGTCAGGCCGGGCAGAAGATATTGACTTTCCGGCGGAGTCGGCTGCCGGGTAAAGTCTCCGTCATGTTCCCAAAGTATATCGAGAGATTCCGACTTCAGGAGCGTCTTTCCTTCCAGAAACTCGATCCGGATCGGCTGCTCGGCCAGGTTTTTCCCTGCCAGGTGCGCAGGAAAAGTGAATTCACCATCTGCCGTGAATGCCGCAGCGGACGCTTTCCAGATCCGCTCCATTTCCAGACGGTTGAAGTAGAAGTTCACGAAACCGTCTCTTTTTTCGTAAACGGCCTCGATCTCTGGCGGAGTCTCATTTAAAAACGCGAAGACCTCCGCCATTTTCTGCATCTCCTCCATTTCCGGGGTCTGCATTGGGGGGATTGGCTGCTGTCCGTCTTTTTTCAGGGGATCTTCGCCTTTCCCATCAGGATTTTTCATGGGATCTTTCTGATCGTCGGGAAACGCATGCGCCAAAAATTCACGCAGTTCCGCATTGGAATGCACGCCGTCGAGCCGAACGCGGATCGTGTGCGTTTCCCGGGAATTGCCCGACTCACGCGCGAACTCGATCGGAACGATCCATCCCTTTGGATAGATCCCGAGCGCATTTTTGAAATCATTTGCCGTCAGGATCGGCCGGTTCCCAAACGAAAGGATCCGATCCTGAATATCCAGACCGCGCAATGCCGCTTCGGAATCTTCAAGAAGCTCGTCCACTCGGGGACGCCCCAGGGAATCCGAGGCGATCCTGGCACCAAGTGTCGCGTGGTCAAGAAGCCTCCCTGCCCGGAGATGGCTGAGGAAAAAACGGAGCTGATTGCTTGAAATCGCGTATCCGACTCCTACGTTGATCCTTCCTCGTTTCTCAAACGAGCATCGACCGTTGATCCCGATCAGCTCGCCGTTTGCGTTAAAGAGGGGACCTCCCGAATTGCCGGGGTTGACCGGCGCGTCGACCTGAATGCAGTCTGCATATTCCAGAAAGGTCCCTGCCGGGAACTGGTAGCGGTGCGTTCCGGAAACGATCCCTTGAGAGATCGTGGGAGAGAAATCCTCCTGAAAACCAAACGGATTGCCCAAAACCCAGACGGGATCTCCCTGCCGGACGGCATCGCTGTCGCCAAAGACTGCCGGAATGAAACGCTTCGGCTCCCCCTCTTTCCGGTCATTCGGTACTCCGGCCTGAACTTCCGGAAGGATCCGGATGAGCGCAGCGTCACCGACCGGATCCAGTCCCACGACGACCGCATGGTAGACACAGCCGTCGGAAAGACCGCATTTCATCCAGGTACCGCATGGCTGAACGACGTGAAAATTGGTCAGGACGAAACCGTCGTCCGAGATCAAAACTCCCGAACCTCCGGAACTGCCGTCTCGCGGATAGATCGCGACCAGTGAAGGCGTCAGGCGTTCCAGAAGCTGGATCTGTGCACGCTCTTCTTCCTTGAGTTTTTCCAGAGGGACTTTCAGAGACACTTCAGGCTCATTTGCCGAAACGAACGCGGAAAAAAACACTTCCCCCAGTCCAAAAACAGGAAGGCTCAGAGCAAAGAGCGAAAAAATGGCAGAAAAAAACGATTTACGTTTCATCAGCAGGACACCTTTTCGAAAGTCAGCAAAAAATCAAACTCATTCTATTTAATGGTACTCGAATTTTAAAAAAAGTCAAGACGACGTCTCCGGAATCGACCTGATTTTACGAAAAAAGGAGTCTGAAAGAAAACACATCGTGCGTCATTCTGCCCAATATCCCGGACAGAATGACGGTGGTGCTGTTTTCTGGATGGAATTCTTGCCTATTGGCTGAATTCATGCGGAAGGAATGGAGTACGGAAAATCAGGAGTTTCAGAAAAAGGAAACGCGAAAATGGACCGCGAAATATGGAATTCCTGAAACATGATCTTTGGGGAAATTTCAAGACGCACTCCTTTCTTGAAAGATTTCAAAATTGCATTCATCGGGAAACCGGAATGCGGAGAAGGTCCTTCTCTTCGAGACCGCAGCGTTCGATCATTTCAAACCACCGGTCCATCGGGATCTCTTCTTCCCCGAAATTGTTCGTGCCGACCGAGAATTTCGCGCCGGCTTTCTTCGCCATTCGGATGAATTTTTCGCTCGGAAATGCGGAACCGGCCTGGATCTCCAGCGCGACGCCTTTTTTCACCGCGAGCTCAATGACCGCATTCATCCGTTCTTCTGTCCAGAAATGCTCGTAGCGGTCGGCAAGCTGTTGGGGAAGGTACGTCGGATTGGCCAAAATCGTGATCGGCTCGCCGAGGACCTGCATCGTGTGCGCGAAATACCGTTCCATCCACGCTTCCTCATCATCGATGACGAACTTTTCCGACTGCCAGAGACGTACCGGGCGTCCTTTCGCGTCGTTCATGATCATCGTGTCCGCAAGCACAAAATCCAGCTGCTTGAGCACTTCCGGGCTGAAATACGTGAACCAGTCGCGGTCATTGACCTGCATGCCGATCGGGATGCGGACGTTTTCCTTTTCCATTTCCAGCCGGTTGAATGAAATGAACGCCTGGAGTGCCGCGTCATTGCACAGAGGCCATTCCCGTCCGGAATTTTCCAGGATCGCTGACTCGATGCCGATGAGCTTCTGCCGCGCGATCGCCTTTCCAGTCGTCATGCCGCCGCGGAGATGGATATGGCAGTCCATCAGGGGAAACGGCGTCTTGACCGGAGTGAACTGCGGGCCGGTCTGCGTGACCGGATGCCAGTACTTCTGCTCAGGATCCATGGCGGGACCGTCTCCTGCGTTTTGTGCGGAAAGCGTCCCCGCCAAAAGGGCTGAAGAAGCCAATAGGGCGGACGCCGCCCAAACGAAACTCTGTTTCAGTGCCGGAAAACCATTTTTCATGATCTGACCTTTCTCTCGTATTGGAGGGTTGGTGGGGTGGTGGATTCTGTTGAAAAAATGCGGGGCGGGGCTTGGAGGGACGTCATGCTTTGGAGCGTCGGCGTCTCTTTTTCGGCGCGGTCTCCTTCACTTCGGAAACGGCCGCGCCGATCTGTTCGCGCAGTTTAGAGATCCTGTCGCGGATCGCGGCGGCTCGCTCAAATTCCAGCTTTTCAGCCGCTTCCATCATCTCGGCTTCAAGTTCCGAAATATACTGTTCCGTAACGATCTGATCCTCGTTTTTGCGGCCGATCGCGGCATTTGCGTGCCGGAATGCTTCCGCTTCCTTTTCGATCCCGCGGTGAATGTTCTTCTGGATCGTCTGAGGCGTAATGCCGTGCGCTTCATTGAACTGATGCTGGAGTTCACGGCGCCGGGCGGTTTCGTCGATGGCGTGACGCATGGCTTCCGTGATCTTGTCGGCGTAGAGGATGACTTTGGCGTTGACGTTTCGCGCACTTCGTCCGATCGTCTGCATGAGCGAGGTTTCGCTGCGCAGGAACCCCTCTTTATCCGCATCCAGAATGGCGACCAGCGAGACTTCCGGAAGATCAAGACCTTCACGCAGGAGGTTCACGCCGACGAGGACGTCAAATTTTCCTTCCCGCAGTTCCCGCAGGAGTTCCACGCGCTCAAAGGCATCCAGTTCGCTGTGGAGCCACTTGCACCGTACGTTTTTCTTCAGGAAATAGTCGGAAAGATCTTCCGCAAGCCGTTTCGTCAGTGTCGTGACCAGTACACGCTCGCCTTTTGCCGCACGCTCGCGGACCTGCTCCAGAAGGTGAGGCACCTGTCCCGGCGAGGCGATCGGGGAGACGGCAGATCCTCCGGCATCGCACGCCGTCGCGGGAACTACTTCGATGATCGGATCCAGAAGTCCCGTCGGCCGAATGATCTGTTCCACGTACCGTCCCTGAGTCTGCGCCAGCTCGTACGGTCCCGGCGTCGCGGAGACGTAGACGACCTGATTGACCCGTTCCTCCCATTCATCAAACGTCAGCGGTCGATTATCCATCGCGCTTGGAAGGCGGAATCCGTGTTCCACGAGCGTCTTTTTGCGGTTTCTGTCTGCCGTCTGCATCCCGCGGATCTGCGGGACCGTCACGTGCGATTCGTCCACGAAAAGAAGGTAGTCGTCCGGGAAAAAGCTGAAGAGCGTATCCGGCGCACTTCCCGGTTCGCGTCCGGAAAGCGGCTGACTGTAGTTCTCGACTCCCGGACAGTAGCCGACCTGCTGAAGCATTTCCATATCGTAGCGCGTGCGTGCCGAAAGACGCTGTGCCTCCAGAAGTTTCCCCTGATCCTTGAAGTATTCAAGCTGCGCAGAAAGTTCACGCCGGATCTTCACCAATGCGTCTTCGATCTTTTCTTCCGGAAGGACGAAATGTTTGGCCGGATAGATACTTAAAGTCTGAAGCCGCTCACAGACTTCTCCGGACGTCGGGTCGATGATGGAGATCTGCTCCACCGTGTCTCCCCAGAATTCGACGCGGAATGCGAATTCCTCGTACGTCGGAAAGATCTCCACGCAGTCGCCGCGCGCACGAAATTTCCCGGAATCCAGGTCCGTATCGTTCCGCTCGTACTGGATCTCCACGAGTTTTGCGAGAAATTCATCCCGATCCAGAATGTCGTCTACCGAAAGCGTGAAGACCATCTTTTTGTAGTCGCTCGGAGAACCCAGACCATAAATGGACGAAACACTCGCCACGACGATCACGTCGCGCCGGCTCACCAGTGCACTGGTCGTCGCGAGACGCAGCCGGTCGATCTCCTGATTCACTGCCGCATCTTTTTCAATGTAGATGTCGCGCTGCGGAATGTAGGCTTCCGGCTGATAGTAATCATAGTAGCTGACGAAATACGTGACGGCATTATGCGGAAAAAATTGCTTGAATTCCGAGAAAAGCTGTGCCGCGAGCGTCTTGTTGTGCGACATGACGAGCGTCGGACGCTGGATCTGCTGGATGATGTTTGCCATGGTGAACGTCTTTCCGGAGCCGGTGACGCCCATCAGATTCTGGACTTTCTCACCGGCGCGGATCCCGTCAACGAGTTTCTGGATCGCCTGCGGCTGGTCACCTGACGGCTGAAATGGGGAAACGAGCTGAAATTCTGGCATGGAAAAGTTCGGGGAAATAAAAACGCGGGATCCAAGGTACAGGATCTCCAAAATGGGACCTGATGTGCGGACACTCCGCAACAAAACAGGAACGTTTTCAGTATAGCACAAAACGTCTTTTTACGCTACCCCCCGGACGGTGAATTTTGAAAATTTCCACCTTAAAATCTGAAAAAGTCCGTGAGCTTCCGTTTCTTTTGACGAAAGATTTCGCCCGGACGAATGGCATCAGATGAATTCTGCGTACAGTTTCTCTTTCAGGTGGAAATAGCGCCACGAGATAAGCAGGCAGAGGATCGAAAAAACTGCCGCGTAGAGCAGAAATCCCGGATGCCATTCCAGCACCCCCTGCGCATCGTAAAGCGGCTGAAGGAGATCGTGTCCGCAAACGATGGAAAGACGCAGTCCCTCCAGAAGCGGAGCGACCGGATTCAGAAGCATGATGGGCGACAGTTTAGGGCCAAGCTGATTCACTTCAAAGAAAATCGGCGTGAAGAACATTCCAAAGCTGGTGAAGACCGACAGAATGTACTTGACGTCTCGGTAAAAGACCATTGCGCAGCTGAGAAACATTCCCAACCCCAGAGCCATGCATCCCAGCAGGAAAACGAGGAGTGGGATCCAGAGAAGATTCCACGTCCAGCAGACCGCTCCGACGGAAACGAGCAGGCACGCTAAAACGAGACTGCCTACGAAGGAGTCAAAAAACTGAACGAGCATTCCTGAAATGATGATGGCCTCTCGCGGAAAGTAGATCTTCGTGATGAGGTTGATGTTCCCCAGCAGTGAATTGGCTCCATTGTTCAGAATGCCGAGAAAAAATGCCCAGCCGAGAGCCTTGACGCTCATGCCGGTAAAGGTGCTGAGTTCCAGCGGCTGACCGGCGATCGTCGCCATGACGAATTTCAAAACACTTCCGCTGAAAACGACCATTACCGGCACAAAAATGGCCCACAGGATCCCCATGGCGGCCTGTTTGTACCGGAGACGAAGATCCCGAAGGAGCATTTGCCAGATCAGTTCCCGAAATCCAAGAAGTTCCGTAAACATCCAGATCCAGTCCTGAAAAACAGTCCGTTCCTGAACATTTTCCGACGGCAGCGAAATGGTTTCCGTGCTCTTTCCGGTTTCCTGAACGTCCATTGACCTGATCCTTTCTCTGGTGTGCTTTCCCTGAATTTCTGTCCTGAATGCCGTTCTTTTGAATGCTGTTTCCCCTGATATTTACTCGACTCGTTCCACGACACTCTGACGGTGGGCAGTGAGTCCCTCTTTCGTCGCGACGACGCGAATGTCTTCCGCCATGGATTTCAAACCATCGCGGTCAAAGTAAAGGACGCTGTGCGAGCGGAGGAAGTCATTTGCGCAAAGTCCATGCGCAAAACGGGCGGTTCCGCTGGTCGGAAGCACATGGGATGGACCTGCGGCATAGTCGCCGACCGCCACGGGAGTGAAGTTTCCGAGGAAAACAGCACCCGCATTGAAGATCTTTTCTTCCAGATCTGCTGCGGAATCCGTCGCGATGTGGAGATGCTCCGGAGCGATCTGGTCGGTCAGAGCGCAGACTTCGTCCACATCTTTCGCCAGGATGACGGCTCCGTACGTTTCCAGTGCCGTGCGCGCAAGCTCGCCGCGTTCAAGACGGTTCAGTTCGTCATTGAGTGTCGCGACAGCCTTTTCCAGGACCTCGCGCTGATGGCCGATGAGGATACTTGCGCCGGGGGAGTGTTCTGCCTGTGCAATGAGATCCAGTGCCGTGAATCGCGTGTCGGTCGTTTCGTCCACGATGACCACGACTTCGCTCGGCCCCGCGATCGAATCGATGTCCACGTTGCCGTAGACATATTTTTTAGCCAGGGCGACGAAAAGATTTCCGGGGCCGACGATTTTATCGACACGCGGAAGTCCTTCCACTCCGTACGCCATCGCCGCGACTGCCTGTGCGCCGCCGACGCGGTACACTTCCCGAACACCGATCTCCCAGCAGACTGCCAGCATGTCCGTATTAAAGGCTCCGTTTGCTGTGGGGGGAGCCACGACCGCGATCTCCTGCACGCCCGCCACCATTGCCGGAACTGCCGTCATGAGGACCGTGGAGGGATACGCAGCCGCTCCGCCGGGAACACAGATGCCGATGCGCTTCATGGGACGGTATCGCTGACGCAGGACACCGTGACTGCGCGGAACTTCCACATCCTCGGGAATGAGTGCCGTCTGGAAGGCGGCGATATTTTCCTTGATGTTCCGGACTGCCTGAATGAGTGCCGGGTCGGCTTCACGGTGCGCACGTTCAAGCTCCTCGATCGGAACGCGGAGTTCTTCCGGTCTCAAATCAGCACCGTCGATCCGTTTGGAGTAGTCCAGGACAGCCTCAAGTCCCTTTTCCTCCACATCGCGGCAGATGCGCTCGACGACCTGCTGCGGAGAAAGAGCTTCTCCAAAGATCTCAATGGTTTTTTTCCGACCGGCTTCCGAAACGACGTCCCCTTTCGGGCTGAGCATTTTGCGCAGCTGCGTCATCTGCGCCGAAATATCGTCTTTCGCACTGTCGAACCACGCAATATTCAAATTCGGACACGCACACATAAAAACCTCCGTTCCGAAAAAACGTCCATTCACTCCGGCTGAAAAAATCCTTACGCCGATTATTTTACCGTTTCCGTAAATTTCTTCAAGCCCCCCCGACGCTAATGCCGGCAAGAAACCCTGATTTTCCCGTTTTTGTCCATTCCCTGTCGGTATTCCGTTTTTGGGGGCGCACATTGGGAGATCTTGGAGAACCTGCCGCCTGTTTCGGGACTGCGCATTCTGTTTGGGGGCTGTTTTGTTCCATTAGGCGTTTTTTTGTGCGGAACGAGCGGGCGGATGTGCTGGTTCGGTACTCCCCTGAGTCGGCGTTTTTATTGAAAAATCTTCCCGGGAGAAACCTGCCTCCGTGCTGATTCAGAGAAATTTGGGGAATTTCGAGTCCAGCCACTTGACAAAATCGGAATATCTGGTAGAATAAAATCGTGTTTTTTTGTTTTTCTTTTCTTTTATGGTCCTTTCAAAATCGGAAAGTGGTGAAACGTGGCGGGAAAAAATAAAATTTCGGCGATTCGAAACATTGGTATCGCGGCTCATATCGACTCAGGAAAAACGACGCTCAGTGAACGCATCCTTTTTTATGGCGGACGCATTCACCGAATGAATGAGATCTCGGAAGGGGCCGGCGCGACGATGGACTCCATGGAGCTGGAGCGTGAGCGCGGGATCACTATTCAGAGCGCCGCCACTACGGTACATTGGAAGGAACGGCAGATCAACCTCATCGATACGCCCGGGCACGTGGATTTTACGGTGGAAGTGGAGCGTTCCCTGCGTGTTCTGGACGGTGCGGTGCTCGTTCTTTGTGCGGTCGGCGGAGTCCAGCCTCAGTCGTTGACGATCGACCGTCAGATGCGCCGCTACAAAGTCCCGCGTCTGGCTTTCATCAATAAAATGGACCGTACGGGAGCGGATCCGTTTGAGGTCGTGCGTCAGCTGGATGAGCGTCTTGCGTGCAATCCCGTCATGATGCAGTACCCGATTGGCCGTGAACATGATTTTCAGGGGGTCGTGGATCTCATTACACGCGAAGCGATTTATTTTGACGGCGCGAACGGCGAAGTCCTCCGTAGGGAACCGTGTCCGGAAGATCTGAAAGATGCTGTGGAAGAGTACCGGAACAAAATGCTCGAGGCTCTTTCGATGTACAGCGACGAGATCCTTGAACTGCTTTTGAGTGCGGAAGAAGACAAAATCACCGAGGAAATGATCCGCCAGATCGTGCGTAATGCGGCTCAGGCCGGCCTCATGACGCCCGTTTTCATGGGGACTGCGTACCGCAATAAAGGGGTCCAGCCGCTTTTGGACGGGATCGTGGAGTATCTTCCCAGCCCGTGCGACACGACGCCGACCGCTCTGGAATTTGAGGAACCGCACCGCGAGATCGTGCTGACTCCGGATTCTTCCCTTCCCACGGTCGCGATGGCGTTCAAAATCGTCGAAGACCTCTACGGCACGCTGGTCTTTATGCGAATTTACCAGGGGTCGTTCAAAAAAGGCGAACAGTACTACAATCAGCGCACCGGATCGCGTGAGCGTTTTGGACGCATCGTCCGCATCCATGCCGATGAACGTCAGGAGATCGAAGAAGCCGGTGCCGGTGAGATCGTGGCGGTCATGGGATTGGACTGCGCAAGCGGCGATACATTCTGCAGTGAGTATCCTGCCTGCACGCTCCAGAGCATGTACGTGCCGGAGCCGGTCATTCAGGTCGCCATCAGTCCGAAAGAACGCGGCGATGCAAACCGCCTTGGAAAAGCACTTCAGCGTTTCCGCCGTGAAGACCCGACGCTCGTCATCTCCAGCGACAAAGAAACCTCGGAGACCATCATGTCCGGTATGGGCGAGCTTCATCTTGAGGTCTATATTGAGCGTATCCGCCGCGAGTACAAAGTGGATGTCGAGGTCAGTAATCCCCGCGTCAATTACCGCGAAGCACCGACCCAGCCCTGCTCTTTCGACTACCGCTACAAGAAACAGACGGGCGGTTCCGGTCAGTTTGCGCACATCGTTGGCGAGATCCGTCCTCTTCCGGAAGAAGGAACGGACGAATTCTTCCTCTTCGAAGAAAAGATCGTCGGCGGACGCATTCCGCGTCAGTACATTCCTGCCATCGAAAAAGGGGTACGCAAATCTTTGGAAAAAGGTCCCGTCGCCGGTTTCCCGATCGTGAATATGCACTACCTCGTGAACGACGGATCCTACCATGAAGTGGACAGTTCCGACATGTCGTTCCAGATCTGTGCTCAGGCGACCATTCGCGAGTATTTCTCCAAAACAAAACCATGCCTTCTGGAGCCGGTCATGAAAATCGCGATCGAATGCCCACAGAATTTCCAGGGTTCTGTCGTCGGCGACCTTTCCCAGCGCCGCGGGGTCATCATGAATACGGAAATGGTCCAGGGGGCTGTTCGGATCGAAGGGGAAGTGCCGCTTTCCGAAACATTCGGCTACATGACGGACCTGCGCAGCATCACGCAGGGGCAGGGGACGTTCCTTCTCATGTTCTCGCGCTACAAACCGCTGCCGGCGTATCTTCAGGAAGAAGTCATTCTGGAACGCAAAAAGCAGCTTCAGGGGAAATAGTTTCCCGGATCTTCTGAATCAAAACGCCGCTTTCTCTTTTCGTGAAGACGGCGTTTTTTTATGTTTTGGGGTTTAGCGTACATGAATTTTGTCGTTCACGGTGTTTCTTCACCGTCCTTCCTGCGTGACTCCCGGTCCCTCAATGCGGCTGAACTGCTGCGGCGGGTAGGGGGTCAGCTGAATGAATGTGCCGACTTCTTCCTGAATGGCTTCTACGTGGGAGATCAAACCAATGAGCTTTCGGCCTTTTTTTCTGGCTTCAGCATGGTATTTTTTGAGGACATCGAGGGCATCTTTCAGGGAATTTTGTGAAAGGGAACCAAACCCCTCGTCAATGAAGAAGGAATTGATCTCCACATTGCGGCTTGCGAGTCGGGTCAATCCCAGTGCGAGTGCTAGACTGAGAATGAAGGTTTCGCCGCCTGAGAGACTTTCCGGATTTCTGACCGACTGCTCGTGCATGGAGTCCAGTATCTGGAGGACGGTAGATTTTTCCGGATGGGCGCGAAGCTGGTATCGCGGATTGATCTGCTGAAGCTGAAGATTCGCAAAATGCAGGAGCCGGCGGAAGGTAAAACCCTGAACGAAATTTTCAAAGGAGTCGGAGTTTTTGCTGCCTCCCTGCTTCAAAATTTCGGTCAGTTCCTCCCATCGCTTTGTTTGGGAGGAAAGGTCCTCCAGCTCGGCATTCAGTACGCCTCGCTGTTTCTCCGCCTCTTTTTGATGCTGGAATGTCTGTTCCAGCATCCCGAACTGTTTCAGATTTTCGTTTGCGGCGGATTTGAGCCGTTCCAGTTCCTCATCAAGCTCGTCTGCCGTTTTTTCGGAAGGGGCCTTTCCTCCAAAGGAGTCCAGTTCCGCCTGATTTTGCTTCGCCTGCCCCGCCAGCTCGCTTTTCTTTGCACTTAGTTCAGCCAACTCCGATTCCAGAGCCTCCTGTTCCTCTTTCTGCAGAACAGAACGGAGAAGATCTTCCTCGTCTGCAAAACCGTTTTCCTGTATCCTGCGTTTCAGTTCCGTCTGGAGCTGTTCCATGGTTCGGGAAAGCTGGCGGAATGAATTTTCCAGATGCTCAGCACCTGCTTTTGCACGCAAGAGCCTTTTCTGATTTTCTTCCAGCTTTTCTGAAATAGTTTGCGTATACTTTTGAAGTGCTTCGTATTTCTGTTCCGCGTTCTGTTCAAAAACGGAAGCCTCAAAGGATGTATTTTCCAGTTCCATCTGCTGCATTTCGGAAAATTTTGCCCGCAGCCCGTTCAGGCAGACGGTACGGCGTTCCTTTTTGTTCTGAAATTCATTTCGGCACTCTTCCAAACGTGCGTTCTGTTCTGTTTGTGCTTTTTCCGCATTTTTTAATTTCAATTCTGCCAGCGATCTCTCCTGGTTCTGCTTTTCCAAATTGCGCGAAAAGGCTCGGACAGATTCCCAGGATCCGTACATCCAGCTTAGCATTTTCTGTGCGGTCTCCAGTACATCGAGCAGTTCCGCAGGCGAAAGACGTTTCAGTTCTTCGTCATTTTCAGTCAATGCTTTGGGGGTAATTGACCTAATGTCCCGACACAGTTCGGGAAGTTCCTCGGAAACGGCTTTCTCGGCTTCGTTTTGTTCTGCTTCGTTCAGACGTACCCGTTCCCGCAGTCCGCTCAATGAAATTTCCCGCTCATGCAGGACCAACGCCCGTTCTTTCAGGGCATTCTTTGCCTCAGCATATTTTGTCTGGCTCTGATCCTGTTTTTCGGAGAGATCCTGCCATTTTCTTTCCGCCTCTTCTCTCCATTGGCGTTCTTCGGCAAGAAGTTTCCCGACCATCTCCTGAAATTTTCTGCAGACGCTCTCTTCCGGAAGTACCGCAGGATCCGGCGTCCCGAACCCCATTGCGTTCCATGCGGAATATGCTGCGGATCCTGGAACATTCAGGCATTCGCCGCACAGGCTTTTCCACCTTTCGGTCAGATTTTCACCGGACTTCTTCATCTGGGTCTCATTCCCCGTCAATTGCGTTTCGCAGCGTGCCATTTCCAGCAGGACGGTCTTCTCGGCTTCCTCTAAATGCGTCTGCTGTGTTTCAAGATCCGCCATCTTTGGGAGGAGTTTTTCAAGTTCCAGCTCCTCTTCTTTTCCATCTTTTGGGACATTCTGCGCGTACGGATGTTCCAAAGCACCACAGAGCGGGCATGGTGTCCCCTCATGAAGATGTGCGCGCCTCGACTCAAGTTCGCGGACTGCGTTCGTCCCGGAAATGAATGCACGCAGTTCCTCGATCTTTGATTTCAGACTGGCGATTTTCGACTCATGCGCTTGCCGATCGCTCTGGACTTTCTCAACTCTACTTTTCAGTATTTGGGTCTGCTGCTCAAGTTCCGTGCGTTCCGCATGAAGTTCGGTCTGCTCGTCCCAATTCTTCATGAGTTCCTGAAGTTTGGCGTCGAGGATGGAATTTTGTCCCGAAAGATCACTCCTTTTTTTCAGGATCTCCTGAAGGTGCACGGCTTTTTTTGAAATCTCGTCCCGTTCCTTTTGGGCTGTTTCCAGGTCCTGTTCGGCCAAAGAGACCAGCTTTTCAGACGCGTTCTTTTGGCCCTCTTCCTGCGAGAATTTCTCTTGAAGTTTCGCCATATCTACACGCAGGTCTTTCAGTTTCTTCAGCTGCCTCGTCAGGTCGTCGATCCGACGATCAAGCGGATAGAATTCCGTCAGGATCGGATGCGTTCCTGCCGTTTCCCACGTTCGCCATGCTTCGGTTGCGCCGCTATTTTCCAGTTCTTCCCGCAGCGAGAGCAATTGGCTTTCTGTTTTTCGGACCTGCTCCGTAAGTACCGCAAACTCTTCTTTTTTCGTTTGCGTTTCCGCCTCAAGTTTGCCGAGTTCCGCTTTTTGAGTACTTCCTTTCTCTTTCAGAACCTCCAAAATTTCATCCAGTCCTCGGATCTCATGCAGGACCGGACGGCTTTCCTGAAGTAAAAGACCGAAACGGCTCTCCTCTTCCGCCGCTTTTTTCTTTTCGGTTTCCAGCTGCTCCGACTCCTGACGCAGAGTCTCGTATTCTTCCTTTTTTTCCGCCAATGCCGTTTCTGTTTGTTCCGCGTCCCGGCGAACTCTCTGGAGTCCCTGGTATTGCAGAAGGAGGGGATCTGCACTTTTCGCTCTTTTCAGTTTTTCCAGAGATGGCCCAAAAGCCGTCAGTCGAGTTTCTATCTTGGCCGTTTCTTCCGCATTCTGTAGGAGCTTTTCCTGAAGTTTTCTCCACTGATTCATGCTTTCTCGGAGTGTTTCCAGCGTCCGGGTTTCCGCTTCCAGTTCCGTCTTCTTCTGTGCGCATTCCTTCTGTTCCGCTTTTTTCGCGTCCATTTCTTCGGGAGAGAGAAGGCTGACTCCTTCCACTTTGCCATTAAGTTCGCGGATCTTCTCTTTAAATTCCTTGACGATCGCCTGGCTTCGGACGACCAGATTCTTGAAGTATCCCGTCCCGGTGAGGGTCTCAAGCATCTGGATCCGTTCTTTCTTATCGGAGGTCAGGAATTTCTCAAACTGAAATTGTGCCAGCATGGCGGACTGCGTGAACTGCTCAAACGTCAGGCCGACGTGCTCCTGAACGAGCTTTTCGATCTCTTTCTTTTTCGTGCTTCCAATCATTCCGTCGAGCGACTCAAATTCTCTCTCGGAATTGGAAAATTGGTTTTGTGCGCCCTTTCGCTTCGTTCTGCGATGACGCCATCGGGCAGTAAACCGTCCTTGGGCAGTCCGGAACGTTACTTCTGCGAGGCAGTTTTGCGTTCCTTTGCTCATGATCTCATTCTGGCTTTCCGAAAATTCTGCCTGTCTGGGCGTCCGTCCGTAAAGTGCGAGGCAGATTGCGTCCATGATGGTACTTTTTCCGGCTCCATTGGTCCCTACGATGGCGAAGATCCCCTTTTCGTACTCCGGATGCGTGAGATCGATGGTCCATTTTCCCTTCAGGGACGCCAGATTTTCAAGATGGATTTTTTCAATGAACATGGTGTTTTCTCTTTCTCATTCTCCGAAATTTTTCTGGAATTTGCTTGGAATCTACTTGAAATTTTCTTGGGTTCGTGTGTCGGAGGCGTGACGGGGCGGATTGTATTGGAGGCCGCAGTGTGCATGGCTCGTGCATTTCGTACTGAGACGTACATCGCATCCATCCCATCTTTTTGGAGCCGGAACGGAACTCAGCGAAAATCTTCTTCCTCCGTTTCGTTTACCGTCCCGCTTGCGGATTCTTCCTGAAAAATCGCCACGAGTTCACGAAATGTTTCCTGAAGGCGTTGGATGGAATCATCCGAAAGTTCCGAATGACGTGTTTCCAAAAAACGCTCAAAAAGCTCCATTTCCGTCAGATCCAGCACATCTTCCGTTTGATCTGTTTCCGTATTCCCTGAATTTTTTCGTGCCGTCAGGTTTTCAAAATGCACGAGTTTCAGATGCGGCAGCCCCTGAAAAAGTTCTCCGATCTGTTCCCGAAGTCCCAGGTCGTATTTTTCTCCCGTGAAGACGGCCTTGACCCAAATTTTCGGTTCTTCTTCCGGCAGGGAATTGGCTGCGGTCCGGATCTCTTCAAAATCGCCTTTCAGGACTTCCAGCCTCTGGAAAATCGGGACGTCCAATTCCCGGATCTGAAATGCATCTTTGAGAAATTCCGACCTCTCTGCGTCAGCATTTCCGTCCGTATTTCTGTCAGCGCTGCCGTCTGTGTGCTCCTGAAGAGTTTCCTCGATGTTTTGAGTCTCCAGAATCACGATTTTTTTCGGTTTTCCTGCTTCGGAGAATCCCATCGGCAGCGGGGAACCGGAATAACGGATGTGCGGCATTCCGCCGGCGATCTGCGGTACATGAAGGTGTCCAAGCGCCACATAGTCCAGCTCTTCCGGGAAATCCTGAACCAGGAATTGCTCGAGGGTCCCGACGTAGATAGGGCGGACTCCGTCTTCATCCAGCGTTTTTCCCTGCGCCGTAAAGAGATGCCCGGTCGCCAGAAGCGGAATTCGGCGGGCAAATGCCTGCTTTTTTTGTTCCGAAGACCCGGAAGACTGCGAAGCGAACCATTCCGGAGCCTCCTGCTGAAGAAGTTCCTCGCGCAGAGCGAGTGCGGCCTGCGTCAGATCACGATAGAAGTTTCGGATCCCGGAATGTGCGGATTCTGCCAGGGTCCCTTTGGGGACAGAAAGTTCCGTTTCAGGGGAAGCGGACTCTGAGCTGGAGGCAGAACGGCTCTCCGCCAACTCGGAGGCTTCCTGTGAAATCGAACTGGTTGGCGAAACAGGCTTCTCTGGAAGTTCCAGGCCGGCAAAGAGCGGCAGATCGTTCCACTCGTTCAGTACATCAGAGCCGTTGGGTCGGCTGGAGGCATCGGCCCCGTTGGGGACGTTGAACTTCTGGCCAACATTTTCCACTTCCACTCCAACTCCCACGTTTTTTCGTTCTTCGACTCTGATTTCCGGCGAAACAGAGGGTGTTTCGGGAGCGGGGAGCGCATTTTCAGCTTTTTCATGCGAGAGTTCCCGAAGCCAGATCTCGCGTAAAAAGGGGACCGCCAGCACGATACAGCGTGTATGCCCGTCCGTGTCTTTCAGCGGAATGAGCATTTCGCGGAGATCTTTTGCCGGCTGCGTGACGACGTGGATCCCAAGGATCTTCAGAATGGGACCGGAGGTCTGCAAAAAGGACGGTGAATCGTGGTTTCCCGCCGTCACGATGATGCTTCGGCACTGCGATTTTCCGCTCAGAACGTCGAGATGAAGGTCGCGGAGAAACTGCGTATAGCGAAAATAGGCTGCGTTGCTCGGCGTGCCTGAATCGAAAATGTCTCCCGCAACGACCAGGGCATCCACTTTTTCCGAAGAGATCGTTTTGCGAAGCCACTGAAAAAAACGTTCATGCTCTTCTGCTCTGGAATTCTGCTGGAGTTTGGCGTCCAGATGCCAGTCGGAAGTATGGAGGATCTTCATCCCAAATCCTTTCAAATCATGGAGTATCGTCAAAATTCATCGAAAATCGAAAAGGAAAAACGAGCAGGCGGAAGAGGAAAGGTCTATTCCGCCCGAAATTTTAAAATGTGCGCAATTCAAAGTGCCGTTTCCGTACTTTCCGTGTGAAGAAACGCACGCATTCATGTCGGAGCACTCGCCGCTTTTCTGGAGGGATCCGAATTTTGCCGTCAAAGGTTCTGAGTCCTGCCGTCTGTATTCGAGACGGCAATAGTCAGACGCGGCGTTCATGCGTCTGGTTCTGAATTCGTTTTCCCGAACGGAAGAAACGCAAAGAAGACCACGAGGCTGCTGATGACCGGCCAGAAAAGGAGGGCCCCCATCGACGCACTCGTTTGGGCCAGCGTCCAGATCCCCTCTGCCTCGCCCCAGACGGGATAGATGCCGAATTCCAGACAGAGAAAGACCGCGATCCCAACGAGTACGGAACAATTCGCCGCCGCAGTCCTGCACCGGTCGAACGCAGGGAGAAGACCAAGGATCAGCGGGACGGAAATGGGGCCGAGCAGACCGGAGAACCACTTCACTACGAGTCCGACTACACCGCCGAAAACGTCTCCGTAGAATGCGATGAGGACCGTCAGCGACGTAAAGACGAAGGCGACCGTCCGCGCAAACCAAAGCGGGGTCTGGCCGTCATCCGTCAGAATTCGGCGGGAAAAACGCGGCGCAATGTCGCGCGCAATGACGCTGGCTGCCGCATTGCAGTCGCCGGCGATCGTGGAGATGCTGGCTGCGAACATGGAGGCGAGAATGATCCCGACGAAACCGGCCGGAAGCATTTCTCTGGCCATTATCGTGTAGACGGAACTCATTTCTTTCTGTTCGAGACCGGGGAAAAGGATCGGCGCTGCCCACATTGGCGCGAAGATGACCAGCGGCCAAATGAAGTAGAGACATCCGGAGAAGATCGCGCTTCGGCGGGCCTGCGCACCGCTGGGAGCCGCCATGAAACGGAGTCCCGCCCCCCAGTTTCCGCCGGAGCATCCAAAGAAGATCGCGAGCCAGAAACCGACTGCAAAGAGCAGATTGCATTCCGCACTCAGCGGCGTGAAGTGTCCGGCGAGTGCTTCGTGATCCCACATCGTGCAGTAGTTGAGGCCGTGCTGCTGTGTGAGCGCGAGAAAAACGTAAACGAACATCAGGATCCCGCCGATGAGCTGAACGAGAAACTGGAAAACGTCATTTCGAGTGCTCGCAAAAAAACCGCCCAGCGTATTGTACACGAGACCGACGATTCCGGTGACCAGAACACCGTACGTGATCGGAACTCCCGCAAATCCTTTCAAAATGAGGGCCATCGCGACGGTTTTTCCCGCAAGATCAAGCAGCTTCAGCAGGACGCCGCTCCATACGATGATCTGTTGGGTACTCACTCCGTAACGGACCGTCAGGTACTCAGTCGGAGACTGAACGCCAAATTTCTCGCGGACTTCCGACCATCTTGGAGCGATGAATAGACCGCAGAGAACACACGAGACTGCAAATCCAAGTGCCCACCAGACGTAAAGCGAAAAGCCGTCCCGGTACGCGTACATTGCCCAGGCCGTAAAGACGACTGCGCTGTATCCGCCGACGTGATGCGAGATCCCGCCGATCCACCATGGAAGTTTGCCGCCGCCGACAAAATAGTCGCCGCTGGCACGGACTCGCAGTGTGGAATAGACTCCGATCGCGACGAGCGTCAGAAAAAACAGACCAAGCATGCTCCAGTCGAGCCAGTGCATATTTTGAAGCCATGAAAAATTCATCGGATTTTCTCCTGAAATCGGAAAGGCGGGACCAGGAAACGTTCTTTTGTATTCAGTATACCAGATTCCATTTTTTTTCGCAAGATTTGGGATCCCCAAAATCTGCAAAAAAACAGATTTCCATCAAAAAAGCCCCTCTGAAATGCGTAAACTCACACATTCAAAGGGGCTGGATCTCACTCAGAAGACCTCAAAGATCTGCTGGATCATGGAACACAGATCACCACGGCATCCAGACGCCCGGTTTCGCAATGGCGTACACTTCGCCATTGATGATCTGATCTTCCGGAAGCGGTTTGACCGGAGCTTCGCTCTGCATGGTGAGCTGGTCGTGGCCTTCGTAGATCATGTCGGCTTTGCCGTTTTTCACAGCGTCATCCCATTTGATGGTCTTGCCGGAGTAGCTCGCCATACGGCCGATAACTGCGGTCATGGAGCTGTACGCGCCGAGGTAGGCTTCATTGTACTTCGCGCCGGTCTTGATGGCTTCGATCAGGTCCGTGTGCTCCTGCTGGTAAGGGCCGCGTCCGCCGCCGCGGGAGGAAACACCGCCGAATCCCTTCGTGCCGTGAGCCGCTTCGGAGACGTTGCTCCACGTATTCGGCTGGTGACGGCACTGGGAGAACATTTTACGGCCGTCAGCGTAGGTGAATTCGCAGAAGTGATGGTCGAAAATTTCGCCGAAGTTGCCGTTGGATTTACGGACTTCACGGCCGCCCATGGCGTTGACTTCCACCGGGTGCGCGTATTTTTCGAACATGTCAGCGTTCGGATCGGTAACGGTCATGACCCAGTTGCCGATGTCGATATTGTGCACGTGCTGTTCGCAGATGTTATCGCCGCAGAGCCAGTTGAAATAATACCAGTTGCGCATCTGGTATTCCATTTCGGTCCACTGTGGCTGACGACCGCGGACCCAGACGCCTCCGCCATTCCAGTAAACGCGCGTGTAGAGAATGTCGCCGTATTTGCCGTCAACGATCTCGCGGATACCGTTGATGTAGGACTGCTGGTGATGGCGCTGGAGACCGACACCGACTTTCAGACCTTTGGCATCCGCCATTTTAGCGGCTTCGATCAGCATATTGAAACCGGGGGCGTCAACGCAGCACGGTTTTTCCATGAAGACGTTCTTGCCGGCTTCGATGGCGGCCTTGAAGTGGATCGGACGGAATCCCGGCGGGGTAGCGATGATGACGTACTGCGCTTCGGCGATGGCCAGGACCTTGCGGTAGGCGTCGAAGCCCCAGAACGCTTTGTCTTCAGTCAGATTGAACTGTTTCGCAGCACCTTTCGCGTTGTCTTCAAACGCGTCGGCGACAGCGACGATCTCGGTGTTTTCATTCTGCAGGAAGTCGCTCGTAGCGCCTTTGCCGCGGCCGCCGCATCCGATCAGGACGGCTTTGATCTTTTCGCTGCCTTCAGCGTGGGCACTGCGGGCAACAAATCCGCTCACTGCGGCAGAACCGGCGACGATGCCGGAGGTCTTCAGAAAATTACGACGGTTGGTCTGAGTCATTCTTGATCTCCTTAAAATTAAATATCGGGTCCGTTCATTGCTGAGTGGACCTCAGGAAGGGAAATTTTTGGCGGGGGCAGTATATACTGCCTAGCACTTGTTCTATTATGCGTCAAAATACCCTTTTTTGTCAAGAGGTGGGACGGTTTTTTTGTAAAAAAAGTCGAAATTTTTACAAAAAAAGTCCCCGCTGCGTGTTTTTTTGAGTTGGCGTGGGGATTTTTTTGAGAATTTGTTCCTGATTTTCTGTTCCTATCAGGGGCACATTCCGGCAGAAGTCCTACCGGTCGACATTAAGCCGTTTCTCCGATCAGGCGGTCCAGTTCCTCTTTCAGTTTTCCGAGGATCTCATCGTAGGGGAAGCTCCCCAGCAGTGTTCCTTTCGCCTTCAGATTCACCGCATTCGGGCCGCACCAGAGGCCAAGGTCAGCGTGGTCTGTCTCGCCCGGTCCATTCACACGGCAGCCCATCACAGCAATGGTAAACGGATACGCTTTCGCATACTGCGTCATCTCGTGGACCTGCATCGCAAGCTCGACAAAGCGTCCGTTCTGGACCCGTGAGCAGCTCGGACAGCTGATGATGTTCAGGCCCTCAGACTTCCATCCTTCTGTAACGGTCCGGCGTCCGGCCGCGACGTCCTCGAGCAGTGCGAGGCCCGCTTCGACCTCTTCCCGCTTCCTTTCGTTCGGCACGGTGAGCGAAATGCGGAGCGTGTCGCCGATCCCTTCAAAAAGGAGCGGTTCCAGAGCTGCACGGCTTTTCGCGATCCCGATGGGCGGAACTCCCGCTTCCGTCACGCCAAGGTGGATCGGCACTTCGGGGAATCTGGCCGCAAAGAGACGGTTGATCTTCAGAACATTTTGCGGATCTGAGTCTTTCAGCGAAACACAGAATCGCTCAAATCCCAGCTCCGCCATCCAGCCCGTGTGTTCCAGCGCGCTCGCGAAAATGGGATCGTCTTCCGCTTTCTTTGCCGGATCGATCGACCCGCAGTTGATCCCGATACGCAGGGCAGTGTCGGTTTTTTTCGCAGTTTCGACGAGCCAGCGTACCTTCTCGCGCCACGGAATGTCCGTCTCTACATGATGCAGATGGCCCGGATTGTAGCGGATCTTGGCGACAAACGGCGCGATCTTCTCCGCGACCCGGTAATTTTCCTGAAGGTCGACCGAGAGGTTGATCTTTTCGCGCAGAGGGGCATTCAGCTCGCGGATCTTGCGGGAAAGTGCCTCAAGTGCTTCTGCGTCATTCAGGGAATCACACGCTACACGCACGAGTTTCGCCCCTGCCTCAGTGAGCTGGATGACCTGGGCGAGCGTTGCGTCAACGTCCTGCGTCCGGGTCGCGCACATGGTCTGCACGGCAACAGGGTGGGCTGAACCAATAAAGAAAGAGCCAATTTGGACTTCACGAGTCGGGTTTCTTGGGATAGAGCGGTCCATGGAATAAAATTTGCGTAAAAGTTCAATAAACGGGTAAAATTTGCCGATAAAGTAAGTGTGAGGAATTTGAAGTGCTCGGCGAAACAGTTCGTCCCCAACACCATTCCTCCATTTTACCCAAAAGTCAAAAGAAATCAAGGGTCGGAGATCCAAAAAAAGAGAAACTCTCCAAATTTCCGGCCGGTTTTATCCCTGAAAGAGGTCATTTCGTGAGTCAGGAAGTGAATGTACTTGCATTAACCAAGGGTTCGGAACGCTACATTTTCCTTTTCAATGAAGAACACCGGGCAGATACATTTCGCGCGTTTGCACGCTACGCTTCCGATCCGGAACTCAGCTTCTCGTGGTACGATGCCGCGATCATGAGCCGAAAGATCCGTCAGAGCGATTCGTCGGAAACCGTCAATCTTAATTCCATGGACTTCTGAAGTTGATCGGGGAAAACGCATGGATCCAAAACTTTCCGGTGTCGTTTTTGATTTCAACGGCACACTGTTCTGGGATACCCCGCTGCATATCGATGCGTGGATGGAGTACTGTGCCATACACTCTGTTCCGCTGACGCTTGAAGATTTTTATGCCAAAGTCTACGGCAAAACGAACGAAGATATTTTCGCGATCCTCTTTGACGGAAAACTGTCTCCTGAGACGGTGCAGGCTGAGGCGGAGGTCAAGGAGCGGATGTATCGCGAGATCTGTGTCCGAAAAGGTCAGGAACTTGCACCCGGCGCGGAAGATTTTCTGAATTCTCTGAAAGAAAGAGGGATCCCGTTCACTATCGCGACGGCTTCTCCGCAAGCGAATGTCGAGTTTTTCTATGACTACGCGCGTCTGGATCGCTGGTTTCAGTTTGAAGACCTTGTCTGGCTGGACGGCACGGTCGTCGGGAAGCCGGATCCCGCGATGTACCTGAAAGCGATGCAGATCATCGGCCAGAAACCGGAAAATGTGCTGATTTTTGAAGATTCCCCGCCTGGTATTCAGGCTGCGATGGCTTCCAAAGCCGGAGATGTGATCTTGGTGAATTCGGAGGAACGCGACTATTCCAGGTATCCTTACCGCGTGATCCGGGATTTTTCGGAGGTCGCGGACCTGGAATTTTATCGTTCGACAGATGGATGTACCGACGAAACGTGAACCGACTTTCTGCCGCAGCAGCCGCAAGTATGAAATATTTCAGCCGGAAATGAAAAGATTCTGTTCTCCGGCTGATTTTCTTTGAGTTTCTGGCTATCGGGTGCCGTGTTCTTCAAAGTAGACCATCGCTTTTTCAAGAAATCGCGGACAAAAATGGTCCAGATGGAACATGACTTTGCCGAGAAAGAATGGAAGGATCTCCATTTTATCTTTTTCGATCGCCCGCAGGATCCGCGACGCGACGTACTCCGGCGTTACGCGGGAATGATTTGGCCAGGAAGGTTCCCCCGTGTTCTCCATGTAGTCGGTGAAGAACCCGGTGTCCGTTGAGCCGGGACAGACGACCAGCACGCTGATGCCGTAGCGGTGCAGTTCGGTACGGATCGACTGACTGAAAGCCCGGATCGCCGCTTTTGCTGCACAGTATTCGCTGTAGTGCGTTACGCCTCGCAGTCCCACCACGGAACTCAGATTCACGATCATCGGAGGGATCGGAGCCGTTTCCCCGTTCGCGTTTTCCCGCCATCGTTTCATCTGCGGGAGCACCATCCGGATCAGTTCGACCGGTGCGTTGAAGTTCAGTGCCATGACGCGCTCAAGCCGTTCAGGGGAATTCCCCTCAAAACGTCCCGTTGCCGCAGCCCCCGCATTGTTGATGAGAATATCGATGCCTCCGAAGACGGAATCTACACGCTCCAGCAGTGCCGCACGGGTTTCTGCCTTCGTGATGTCGCCGGGGAGCAGCTCGACCTGCGCGTTCGGATGGTCCGCAAGAATTTCCGCTTTGAGCGATTCCAGCAGCTCCGTCCGCCGTGCGTTCAGAACCAGCCGCGCACCAGCTTTTGCCGCCTGTTTTGCCAGCGCACGCCCGATCCCGCTGCTCGCGCCGGTAAGGAGGATGCGCGCCCCTTGAAGTTTTCTTTTCATGATTTGTTCCTGACTCGAATTTCGTGCAGCGCACGCCGTACATCTGCTCGCACGCAGAAAAGAAGATCCAAAACACGAAAAGACGCAAAAACTCACGAATGTTTCAAAATATTTTCAATCATTTTGTGAGTTTCGCGTCTTTGGATGATTTTCGTGTTTAAGATCTGACCGATCCTGCGTTTTTTACTCGCGGATGTCCACGAAATGTCCCGCACAGGCAGCCGCGGCAGCCATGGCTGGAGAGACGAGATGCGTACGTCCGCCCTTACCCTGTCGGCCTTCAAAGTTGCGGTTGGACGTCGACGCGCAGCGCTGACCCGGCTGGAGTTTGTCAGGATTCATCGCCAGACACATCGAGCAGCCCGCTTCACGCCATTCGAAACCGGCATCTTTGAATATCTTATCCAGACCTTCCGCTTCTGCCTGCTGTTTCACCAGCCCAGTGCCCGGAACGACCAGGGCGGTGACTCCCGGAGCCACTTTCTTCCCCTTCGCCGCGGCCGCAGCGTCACGCAGGTCTTCGATACGTCCATTCGTGCAGGAGCCGATGAAGCAGTAGTCGATCGCGATGTCGGTCATTTTCTCGCCGCCTTTGAAGTCCATGTACGCGAGAGCCGCTTCACAGGATTTCCGTTCCGTTTCGTCTTCGAAATCGCTCGGGCAGGGGATCGTTCCGGAGATCGGCATGACCTGCCCCGGATTCGTGCCCCACGTTACCATTGGCGTAATGTCGGCGGCGTCAAGGACCACGACGCGGTCGTATTCCGCGCCTTCGTCCGTCCGGAAAGACTTCCAGAACTCGACCGCCTTGTCGAAATCCGCCCCCTTCGGCGAGTACGGACGGCCTTTGAGGTACTCGAACGTCGTTTCGTCCGGAGCGACCATGCCGGCACGTGCGCCCATCTCGATCGACATATTGCAGAGCGTCATGCGTCCTTCCATGCTCAGCGAACGGATCGCCTCGCCGGTGTATTCCACGCAGTAGCCTGTTCCGCCCGCGACACCGAGTTTGCCGATGATGTAGAGGATGACGTCCTTTGCCGTCACTCCCGGTTTCAGCTGACCGTTGACGCGGACTTCGAGCGTCTTCGGCTTGTACTGCAGAAGCGTCTGCGTCGCGAGAACGTGTTCCACTTCTGACGTACCGATACCGAACGCCAGTGCGCCGAACGCACCGTGTGTCGCCGTATGGCTGTCGCCGCAGACGATGGTCATGCCCGGACGGGTGAGGCCCTGTTCCGGTCCCATCACGTGGCAGACGCCCTGACGCGGATCACCGACGTCAAAAAGCGTGACGCCGAAATCGTTCGCGTTCTGACGCAGTGTATCGATCTGCTTCTTCGCGATCTCGTCCTGGATCGGTTCCGAACGGTCCGTAGTCGGCACGTTGTGGTCCGGGACAGCGAACGTTTTGTCGGTACGGCGGACCTGGCGATTATTCATGCGCAGTCCCTCAAAAGCCTGCGGACTGGTGACTTCGTGAACCAGCTGGAGATCAATATAGAGGATCGTCTGCTTGCCTTCTTCGGCATGGACGATATGATGATTCCAGATTTTTTCAAACATGGTCTGAGGGGTGGCCGTACTCATAATTTCCTCACTTTCCGAAACGTCGGGAATAATGAAATCAAAAAAGGACATGAACTCTGTATATTTTAACCGATTGCGGAATTTTTTCAAGGAGGGAGAGGCAATAATTTAAGGAAGTTCCCAAAAACTCTTTCGGTTTGCCAAAAATTGGAATCCGTTTCAAGCTGGAAAAGCGTGAATCAAACGGTACCGGCGAAGGCGCGGTATTGCCGCGGCGTCTTCTTTCGGAAAATACTCCTTTTTCCGCTCGGAATTTGGAAAGTTCCCTCTTTGATTTTTTTTCGGAATTGGGTATAATTGAAAAAGTTTAAGCGCGGAACGGGGTAGTTCGCGGAAAAGACGGCGGATTGAGATTCTGCGGAAAATCCTGGCGCTCCGCACTCTGGTACGTGATATTGAAAGGAGCGGTAATGAGAAAATTTGTTTTTCCCGCGATCGCGGAAAAGTATGATGGATTCGCAAACTATTGCGTTTCATTTCCAGACCTTCCGGGCTGCGCAACGACCGGAAATACTCTGGAAGAATGTCGGAGGAATGCGGTCAAGGCTCTTGAACTTCATCTTTCCGGAATGTTGATTGACGGCGATGAGATTCCCGTCCCGTCTCCTGCGGAGGCTTTGAAATTGACTGACGGTGAATTGGTCTTGGAGATCGAGGCTGCTTTGGAGTGCTGCGGAAGAAATAAATGAAACGGCAGTGCCGTGACTCGTGGCAGGCAAGAAAAGCCCGACGCGCTCTGCCTCCCAATGACCATCAGCAGTGAGGATGGTGGAAAGAGACTCTTTTCGGATTCTCGGCACGCGCATAGCCGCATTTAATCCCACCCCCGGAAGAATCCCCGCAAAACACGGGGTTTCTTGCGTTTACGCGGCTGACGCGGAATTTTAAAACGCGTTTTATCTCGTGTTTTTCGTAATTTTTTAATTCAGACCGGGAGAAACACCGGGAGAATTTAGGAATTTTTATCTATTTGATGTTCTGGGTTTTCTTGCGCTGATTTCTTTGTTTGGTGAGTAAATAGCCTTAAAAAAAGACTCTCTTGCGCCAGCGGACGCACTGTCGATTCGTGTTTTCGCCGAACGAGAACATGCCGCGGAACTTTCGGCCGAAAAGGTCGTGAAGGAATCTGCCGTGGAGTTCGCGCCTGTGTAATTTTCGCTGGGAGACGACAGCGGCGCGCAGGCACGCGGTACCATCGAGTATTTGAGACGTATCTCCGGTATCGACCCCTCCAAAGCCCGCTCTAAATTCAAGCGTCACATTGCCGGAGCTATCGGCGATCTCTCGAAGGAGATCACGTCGGAAGTGAAGAAGGCGGTCGAGGACCTCACCAAACAGGGCATTCATCTGCGAGGCGGTAAAGCGCGAATTCAGGAGCTTCTGGCGCGTCACAATGTTCAGGTCACAAATATCCCGGCACTGGCCGAAACGCTGTTTCGGACGCGATCTCAGCAGGCCTACGCGGCAGGCAGATGGAACACCGTCAACGACAGCGATTTTGGCGATTACATCTGGGGTTTTGAGTACGTGACCGCCGGAGATGACCGCGTTCGGGAAGGGCACCGAGTCCTGGAAGGCGTGCGTCTTCCGAAAGAAGACCCATTCTGGAAAAAATACTTTCCTCCGAACGGCTGGAACTGCCGCTGCACGACGTTGGAGATCTGGAAAGATGAGCCAACCGCGAAAATCGATTTCGGCATCACCGGCCGAGACCCGCGAAAACGCACTCCGGGCGCAATGAACGTCCCTTCGGAGTTTCGAGGAAACGTGGGCATTTTCGCCGCGGCAACGCCGAAAAAATCTGAAAAGAAAAAGCCGGCTCCGGTTCGCGAGGTCGCGAAAAAGATAAGCACTCGAATTGTACCTGAAAATAAGACCTCAAATCAATCTCGCGATTCCGGAAAAATGGCTCCTGACAAACGACTGCAGGAAGAAATACGCAAAGTAATTCAAGTGCTTGCGGCTCGATACGGCAGTGAAGTAATGCTTCACCTGCAACTCATTCCATCTGGGAATACTTGCCGTGTTCTATGGAATGGAACTTTGATCGAAACGATCAAAGTGTTGGAAGGGAACGACACTCATTTTTCCTTTTCCAATGAGTCGAAAAGAAAGTACAAGATTAAAGGTAAAAAACCATTTTCCACACTTTTGGGTGCGGTTTCAGGCATTATGGAATCTACAAAAACTGATAATGTCGTGGAGGCAAAAGAAGAAACAGAAACTGTTGAAAGTGAAGAAATACTTGAATTGAGTGATTCTATGTTAGAAGATTTTAAGACGGGAGTAAGTTCCTCAACTTATCAGCCAGAATTATATTCCCTCACTGAACCACCGGAAGAGCTAAAGAAACTTTTCAAGAAAAAGAAAAAAGAGAACAAGCCACATGAAATAGAGATTTTCAGTTATTTAATTAATACTGGAAACGAGGTGGAACCAGAGAAAGAATATCAAGAGAGACACTACGATGCCAAAGTAAATAATGAAAAAGTCGAGTTTAAGTCATTAAGTGGAAATTCCATAAATACAGCTGACAATAGAATCGTAAAAGCAGTAACACAGGGATGTACACGCCTAATTCTTGATGCAAGACATTGTCAATTAAAAATGAATCAAGCTCTTGCGGATGAAATTGTAAGAAATGCTATTGACATAGTTAGAAAAAAAGTTAAAATAGAACTGAAAATACATATCGAGATTTGTGCTATTAACCAAGTGGACGGAAGAAATGTGTTGAAAAAATATATTTACGCACATAAGGAGAAATGAAATGCAGATGCGCTGTAAATGTGGTTTTGGTTTGTCAGACACACTTGTGCCGAATGACACAGTATACCATGTCTATCCGGATACTCAAATGGTGAAAATCGAAGAAAGTTTGGATCATACCACGTATGTGAAAGATTTTTTATTCCCGCTCAGTGAATACGAGATTTGGAAGTGTAATAATTGTAATCGAATATACCTGTTCAAAGGAAGTGAAAAAACTCCGGTTCGATATGTTCCGGAACCATTCACACCGGAAGAATTAGCGAATAAGCCAGACTGAAAATTTCTCGAAGAGTCCAATGGTATGGCTGACTTCTCATATCAACGGCGGAGTCGGTTTAGAACGATAGTGCGTGTTGGTGTGTTATCGCACCACGGCCCCGGTGTTTCGGCATTGGGGCTTTTTAGAATTTGAGGGTGTCTATTATGACACATTGCGGGTCCCAATGTTCGCGCGTTGACTCGAGCGGGAAAATAACGGGTGCGGGATGGGTGGTGTGTGAGGAAATGCGCATGGCTCGGATGAAAACCAACACCTATTTTTCCTGTTTTTCAAGTAAACGGATATACTCAATAAGGTTCCGCATCTGTTCCAGTTCGACCGGCATTTGTGCTTGAGCGAACTGTCCCAAGGGGCGATCCGGAGCCGCAAGGTATTCTGAATCCGACTTGTATTTTTCTTCTAGAAACTCCATCGGCGTCCTCTTTCCCATCCAGAACTTTGGGTATTTTTCAAAAAGGCAGCTTCTATCCGCTCCCTGCCAGAGAAACTGTATGGCCGCATAATATTGTCCGTGATACACGGCAGACGCAAGCGGAGTCAAACCGTAACAATCCCTGTGTTCAAGCAGTTTTTTGTCATATCCCATCAGTATCAGTGCCGGAATGAGATGGCTGTTCTGACGGCAGATCTGATGAAACAGGGTCTGCCCCATATCGTTGACATAACCTTTCAAATGCGGGTGGTACTGCAAAAGAGGAAGAAGGTATTCTTCCTGATTGCATACATCCTCGACCACCAGTATTCGAAGCGCGCGCTCTCCATAATGATCATTAACGGTGAGTCCGCCTACGATCACATTAGGATCGGCCCCATTTTCCAAAAGCCAAAGATAGGAAAGATGCCGCTTCAGATTCAGGACCAGGTACCAGGCTACGCCGTTTTCGCAATTCAGATCAAAATCCGGATGAGCCTTTTTAAACTCATCCAAAGCAGCAATGTCTTCCAAAAACAGATGCCGAATATACTCCCGTACCAGAATATCTTCGGAAAAAGATTCGATAGAAGCGATCATTCCCTTTTTGGCAAAAAGATATATATCTTCCGGCTGAGGCGTTTTATCCAGCAGGTGATCGGGAAGTATCGAAAGGTGTCTGCCTGCCTCTATCAGTTCATCGCAGCCTGCTAAATTAGCATAAAGTGCGACCTTGCCGCGGTTGATTTTAAGACGGCCAACGCCAAGATCGTCAGCAGTCACGATCTCTGCCGCAGGAAGACTTGAACCGCAAAACAAAAATACACAAAGAAAAAGCAAATATTTCATATAAACTCCTTACTACAGTCCCCTCCTGAGTAGCGGTCAGCGTCCCGCGGCGGCGGCGCGAAACTGTGCCGTTACCGCTCTTCAAAACACGCCGCCCTCCCAATTAGGCCAAACGCTCCTCATGTTCCTTCGTTCGTGCGGACACGAGCGGGAAAATATTGGGCGATGGTTGGGGTGATGTGTGAGGAAACGCGGCATGGGGACGGGGACTTTCAAAGGGAAGGGGACGTTATTGCGTCTGCTAACGGCAGGACATGTTGATCAGCTCTCTCGCATCCTCCTGCATGATCATCCAGATAGGATGATATACCAGTGCCGCACCGATGATAGCCAAAAACAACTGGAAAAATCGATTTTTCCATGTAAGCGGCTGATCTTCACCGTGTGCATCCTTATAAAATGGATATACCAGAAATAAAAGCCAGCTGAAGGCACCGTACAGCACGATCAGTACAAGCATGTGTACTAGAGGAGGTTCAAGTGTACAAATATTGAGAAAATGATACTCCACAAACAAAAAAAGCAACATCAGAAGCACAGCATAAACCTTGAATGTAAATTCGTATTTCATAATAAAATTTACAACAGGATCCGAATTGAGCCATTTCCACAGTTTCTTGAACATGATTTTCTCCTCCACTGTAAATTTTCAGTTGTGACACGATTCTGTAGCAAAAAGAGTATCCGTAAGTCACTCTACTAAAATATCCTGATTCTCTTGCCGATAATTAGAGTGCATCAATTGGGGCGGTAAACGCCCCAGACGCTGTGAACTTCCGCAGGAATCAGCCTGTCCCCCTGTCCATTTTGCCAGCAGCCAAACTGATAATAGCCGTGTATCAGACGCTTCTTCGATTTCGGCCAAACGCTCTTCATGTTCCTTCGTTCGTGCGGCCACGAGCGGGAATATAACGGGCGCGGAATGGGGTGGTGTGTGAGGGAACGCATGGGGATGGGAACCTTTTAGGGGGACATTTGAGAGGGAATGTTAATACTATGTTTATTCAACGCCCCTCCGGAATGTAGTTGTCGGACGCCCCCTCATTGTAAATCTCGGCAGGATCGACAACAAAAATCGGAAGCTCATATTCTACTTCCAGATTTTTTGTTTTATTTACAGCTTTCAAAAGAAGAATGTGCCTGCCGGGATCCTTCAAGGAAAAGCTAATGTAATGTAAGTTAGGGGAATATACCGATTCAAATTTGCACAAAATTTCTGAACTTTTTTTGTCGGAAATCGTGGCAGATAGAATATCGCCATCCTGTACTGCGCCTGAATACATAAACGCGAAAGAGATATTCTGATGTGCAAAACAGACGGGCGGAATGGGATGCTGTATTGTTTCATAATCCACTAACGCAAGATCACGAAGATAAAAATCTTTTGGGGATCTAACCTCAAACGGCAACTCAGCCTTAGCGGTTTTGCCGGAAATTTCATCTTCTATGAAGACTTGCATACTATGGTTTCCTGGATTTTTTAATGGGCCGCAAAAAAATTTACAGAAATGTTTTTCTTTTTTCACGGGAAATACGAACCGTTGAGAATATGTGCTCCTAACGATGCCGTCCTTTAATATATGGACTCGAATAACATAAGCGTTATTGGCTTCCAGTCCTGAGATACTAGCCTGCACGTGGTTTTTTTCTTCCGTAGTCCATGGCGTTGTCCGCTTCCAGTACGGAGAATAGACTGGTGTGAGGGTGACAGACAACTCTTCGGCCGCAGAATAGTGCGACAGACCCGGCAAACAAACGAAAACAGCCAAAAGGCAAAGCAAATACTTTTTCATCGTAAAATTCCTTTCAGTAATTGATCAATACTAATTTCAAAAGGAATACAGTAGATTCCCCAAGTGCTTTTGTCGATATAATATCCATCGATTTTTATTATTTGTCCATCTGGTAATTTAATAGGAACAATTCCTTGTATTCCCAATTGTCCATTTTTATGGTTCATCCGGCAACAGCGTACCGGGGGTAGTTGAAAAAAGACATGGTATCTGATAGAATAGAAAAATCAAAACAAAAACCCTATCGGAGGAACCATGTCTGCTGCTATTTTATACCATATTCAAGGGATCCGCAAGTACTCCCTCCGAAAAATTTCCATAAAAAAGGATATTTTTATTTTTGAATGTTTTTGGAGGCATCCGGAGGAGTTCAAATGCGTCGGCTGCGGAAGCCGAAACGTTCGCAGGAAGGGGACGAAAATGCGCATTTTCACCGGCGTGCCGATGGGAAATATGAGGACACGGATCCATGCGGAAATTCCGAGAGTTCACTGTCTCGATTGCGGGAAAGTCGCGCAGATCC
>JAGBAA010000068.1 GCA_017939795.1 Thermoguttaceae bacterium | reverse complement strand
CCGAGTCCGTTTCCGAGTCCGTTTCCGAGTCCGTTTCCGAGCCTGTTTCCGAGCCTGTTTCCGAGCCTGTTTCCGAGCCTTGGCACTCCGGTACATTAGACGAAAGTTCCGGCGCTTTCGAAACTTTTTTCAGAAACGCCTCCTGAAGGAATGGGTCCAGGTCCCCGGAATGCGTGGAACTCGTGGCTCCCGGAAACATTCCAAGGATCGATTCCTTCAGTTCCTCAGGAAAATCTTCCGGAAAATCCACGTGAAAGCTCGTAATGAGCGCATTCCCGATCTTCAAGCCCGTTTGGTTTTCGCGATCCGGATCCGGAGACTTTCCATCCGAGTTTCCATCGGTTTTTTCGCCAACCTCATTTTCGCCGGCCCGGTCGGCATCGGACTCCGATTCGTTTTTCCGATTCAGTTTCCCAAATTTTATTTCGGAAAGTTCAGGCTGAGGCAGACTCATGAATTTCTGGGAAGAAAGCGGCACGAGAATGTCCAGGATGCGCTCTTCGACCTGCTTTTCCGCCTCTTTTTTTATGTTCTCCAGTTCCCGTTCCCGAACGAGCTTAAGCGCATTTTCGACGAGCTCCCGAACCATACTCTCCACATCCCGGCCATAGTATCCGACCTCGGTGTACTTGGTGGCCTCGACTTTGACGAACGGAGCCTGCGTCAATCTGGCCAGACGCCGCGCAAGTTCCGTTTTTCCAACTCCCGTTGGGCCGATCATCAGAATGTTCTTCGGGGAGATCTCCCGCCGAAGATCCTCCGGAAGCTGACGTCTCCGCCACCGATTCCGTACGGCAATGGCGACCGCCCGCTTTGCTTCCGACTGTCCCACGATGTGTGCGTCCAGTTCCCTGACGATCTCGCGCGGCGTCATTTCTTTCAAATTCGCATTTTCTGCTTCATTTTCAGATTCAAATTTCATGCGCTCCCCCTTCGGCCTCCCCGCTGAGCATTCCGGCAAAAAATCTCTCCACCACAGCATGGAAGGAGACTCTACGTCTCACTCGGCATCTCTTCAACGTGAATGTTCGTGTTCGTGTAGATGTCGATTTCCGCAGCGATCTCCAGAGCTTTCCTCACGATCTCAACCGCTTCCAGATCCGTATTTCGCAGAAGCGCACGCGCCGCGGCGACTGCAAAATTACCGCCGGAACCAATTCCCAACACAGAATCCGTCGGCTGGATGACGTCACCATTCCCGGTCACCAGAAGCGTATGGCGTGCATCGACGACGGCCATAAGCGCCTCAAGCTGACGCATTGCCCGATCGGTCCTCCACTCCTTCGCCAGCTCGGTAGCCGCGCGCGGAACGTTGCCGGGATAGTCTTTCAGCCGGGCCTCAAAACGCTCCATCAGCGCAAAGGCATCCGCAGTCGTTCCGGCAAAACCGCAAATGACGTTTCCGTTCGCAAGACGCCGGATCTTCTGAACATCATGCTTCATGATGGTAGTGCCGACCGTCGCCTGACCGTCGCCTCCAATGGCCGCGATTCCATTTCTGCGCACCGTCAAAATCGTAGTGGAATGAGATTTCATGCTTTCTCCTGTGGATCCTGTTTGCCGACCGGCTTTTAAGCCCGGCATCCTGATGCTGAATGCACTCCGGCCGCGTTCCCAACCGGTTCCAGTATCTGCCTGACTCACTTTATTTTACCATTCCAGCCATTTTCATCAAGGGAGAGACCCGCTGTTTTGAAGCAGTTCCGAACAAAAAATCCCCAGAAAAACAGAAACCGCAGGAAATCCGACCCGATCTCCTGCGGTTTCGTCTGCTCACGCGGCCAGCCGAAGACCACTGATCCAGGAAAGGCCTCAAGCCGCCAACCCGGAAAAGCTCTTCGGCCCGCCCCGATCTTCTACTCGGCAAAGACCCGCGTGCTTTCTTCTTTCACGATCGGATCCTGGAATTCTTTGCTGGAGAGCTTGACCGAGACCCGCTGATCGCCGCTCATGACGCCCCGAAGCGTAAAACGGTAGACCTTCGCGGCTTTCGGTCCCAACGTTGGGATCTGCTCGAAAAGGAGCTGTTTCCCACCCTGCACGTTCGCCGTTCTTGCGCGTTCCTCGCACGCGATGAGTTCCAGACCAGCCGGAATATCCACCGCGACCTGCACGTTTTCCGCCTGCCGAGACCCCTGATTCACGACTTCCACCGTGTACTGCGTATCCTCACCGACCTGAATCGGATCGTTCGAGTCGACGACCTGAAACATGAGGGCCGCGATCCCTTCCACCGTCACGTTTTTCGAATCCGCAGACGGCTGGCAGATGTCCGCATTCGCCTCGCACTGAAGCGTAAAGGACCCGATCTCCATCGGCGCGAGAACGATCTCCGCCTCGGCACTTTTCCCGGCCTCCAATTCTTCCAGCTTCCAAACCGCCCGGCCATGATCAGGAAGGAACGTCCCCAGATTATTCGCCCGCACGAACTTCCACCCGTTCGGGACCGTCACGTAAAATTCCGCATTTTTCGCGCTCGCCGTGCCCGTATTCGAAAGCGTCAGGCGAAACGTGCTCTCTTTTTCCAGAAAACGTCTCCCCGGTCCCTGAAGTTTCAGAGAAATGGCCGGCGCGGTCACTTCCATTTCCAGAACGCTCTCCGTCTGAAGATTGGATTCCGATTTCGCGAGGATCCGATTCACGAATTTCCCGGGACGCACGGCCGTCAGCGGCAGTTTGGTCGTTTTGGACTCGCCCGGAAGCAGGTCGCCGACCGGATAGAGCAGTTCCGCTCCGCCCTCAAACTGAAGTTCCGGCGGCACAGTCTCGCTTAAAATCACGTTTCGGGCAGTGCCCGTTCCCGGATTGGAGACGACGATGCTCAATTCCACCGGTTCGCCAAGAAGTACTTTCTCTTCTCCGAACGTCTCCACTTTCAGGACCGGGCGCGTCGCGACGGCTTTCGCGGAAGCTTCCGAACGGGTCGAGACGCTCGCGATGCTGCCGATCTCGCCTTCACGGGTCGGCATCAGTTCCATCTTCACGACCGCCATCGTACCGGAGGGCATCGTGCCGACATTCCACGTGATCTCGCCGTCTTTCGAAACGATCGCGGACGGCTGCGTATTCACCAGCTGCGTCCCTTCCGGAACCATGTCGTGGATCTGCACTCCGGAAGCCGCCGTCTTTCCTTCATTTCGGACCGTGATCGTCCACACGGAAGGTGCGCCGACCTGGATCTCTGCCGGAGCCGTTTTTTCGACAGTCAGCCGGGCGACCTGAATCCCTTCCAGCGCAGTTTCTCCCGGTTTTCCATTTCCCTGAATGACTGCGGGACCATCCGCAGACTGCGGCTCGGCAGCCTTCAGGTCCATTCCAGGCGTCTCGAGCGTTTCCGGAACGACTTCCGTGAACGTATTCTGTCCGGCTGACTTTTCCAACGGCTGCGGCATGATAGGCGCAGGACGCGGATCTTCCAGAGAATCTAATGATTCCAGAGGGACCAGCTGTGCGTTTTCTTCAGCTTTTTGCTCAGTTTCTGCAGGCGGTGCCGTTTCCTGAAGAGCCTCCGTTTCCTGAAGAGCCTCCGTTTCCTGAAGAGCCTCCGTTTCCTGAAGAGCCGCAGATTCCAATGACGCAGCTTCCTGTGGAGCAGCTTCCAGCGGGGCAGATCCCAATGAAGTACCTTCCAGCGGAACGGCTTCCGAATCGACCGGACGACTCGGAATTTCCTTGTTCTGCGAAAGTCCGTCTTCAAGAGCGGCTTCCAGTCCAGCAAGAGACTCCGTCTGAGGAGCCGCAGCATCGGCAGAAGTGTTTGGAGCGTCCATAAACGGATCTTCGGAAAGTGCTTCAGAAACAGTTTCCGTCTGAGCTTCGGATCCTTCCTCCAAAAGTCCATTTGTTTCTGCCGGATCCTGGGCAGCCGGCATACGTTCTTCGGAAGGCGCATTTGCCGAACGCTTCGCAGACTCTTCCGTTTTACCGACTTCCAGCCCGTCCTGTCCGTTCACCCCGTCCTGTCCGTCCTGCCCCTCTACAGCCTCCAGCGGTATCAGGTCGGCCAGCTCCAAAGCCTTCGGTTCTTGAGAATGCGCGTTTTCTTCCGATCCCTCGGGAATCGCAGTCTCAAGAAGCTCTTCCGCACTCGTGAGCAGGATCCCGTTTTTCCCTCCCGGAATCGCAGACGGTATGATGTCTGCACGATGCGGAGCGCGTTTTCCGGCAGAGGCCGACATCGATGCCTCTACGGATGCCGCCGGCAGAAGGTTGGGGTCCTGAACATTCCGTTCCGTTTCCATCCCAGTCCGTACGGCTGCTGTCCGATTTCTTTTCAATGCGGCCGAATCGAGATTTTTCTGCAAAAGATCCGGCACAGAAAAACCAATTTCCTCAAGCAAAGCCGCCGTGATCCTGCCGTCCGAGGCCGGTCCCGTTTTCTGCTGCGCCGAAACGAACATTCCGCCCCGGCTTCCAAACCAGACCGTCAGCCCAAACAGAAACCAGGCGAATGTGGAAATGTGCTTTTTCATGTCTTTTACCGTAAAATCAAAAAATCGAATTCAAAAATCGACGCAGCCGCGTTTTCATCCAATGGGACCTTCCCTCTTTTATCCTAGCTGATTTTTCCAGATCAGGAAAGAGCAATTTCCGATTTTTAACGAAAAATTTTAACGAAAAAAGATCCGGATCCCGTGTTTTGCAGGATCTGGATCTTTGAAGATCGAGGGACGAGCCTCAGCCCCGGCGGTTCAGAAAGATGCCGTCAAACGGAAAATTCCGTCAGGAAGCCGCGCACTGAAGAGCCATTTCGTGGATCGCCCGGAGATCAAGTTTCCCGGTTCCTAAAAGCGGGATCGAGTCGATCTGGAAATAGGCATCAACGCCCGGGATCCAAAGCGGCGGATACTTCTGCTCAAGAAGCTGGGCGTTGAGTTCCTCCGGCGTTCTCTGGAGTTCTGTGTAGAGAACGACGAGCTTCTCGCCCTTTTTCTCATCCGGAACGGACGAAACACACAGTTTCGGCTCATCCTCGGCACTGTGTCCCAAAATTTTGTTCAGAGCCTCTTCGAGACCTTCGTGCGGCACCATCTCACCGCCGATCTTGGCAAAACGGCTCAAACGGCCCGCAATATAAATGTAGTTCGCCTCATCGACGTAGACCAGATCGCCGGTACAGTACCATCCGTCCTGAAGCACTTCCGCCGTCTTGTCCGGCTCATTGAAGTACCCCTCCATGACGTTGATCCCGGAGACCCAGAGCATCCCGCGTTCACCCGTTTTGCAGAGTCTTCCCGTATCCAGATCGCGCACCTGGATCGACGTGCCGAAAAGCGGAAAACCGATCGAATCGTCTTTGGATTTCGGTGCCCAGTCCGTCATGCGGCGGTGCTCCGGAATGTTCACGGAAATGACCGGTGCCGCTTCCGTAACGCCGTACCCCTGCACAGGCCGGACTCCAAAACGTTTCTCGTATTCGTCCATGAGTGCATCCGGACAGCGTTCTGCTCCGGACACGATGATCTCCACTCCCTTGAAGTCTTCCGGCTGGATCCTGCGCGCGTACATTCGCAGAAAAGTCGGCGTTCCGACCAGGAGCTTCGGTGAATATTTACGGCATAGTTTGCCGATCGGTCCGCAGTCCAGCGGCGACGTGTGGTAGAATCCGCGGAATCCAAACGTAAGGACGGACCACAAAAGGCACGTATACCCAAAGGAATGGAAAAAGGGAAGGACTCCCAGCGCACTGTCCGTCGGACGAAGCTGGAGAATGTCGCAGAATGCGTAAATGTTTCCCGCGACGTTCTGCTGCGTCAGGACCACCCCTTTCGGAATACCGGTGGAACCGGACGTAAAGACGATGGTCATCGGATCTGAGGGCTTGATCTTCTGAAGCCCCAGAAGACGCTCAACGAACCAAAGCGGAAAGACGCACGCCATCAAAAGCGCACAGATCTTGTCCCAAGCCGTCACGGACGCCTTGATGTCTTCCAGGTAGACCAGATCGCATTCCGGCGTAAATTTTGCAAAATTCTTGTCCGCCATCACCTTTTTGCTCGTGACGACGTGCCGGATCCCGGCCTTCCGGATGCAGAGATTCATGATCTCATTGCTCACCGTATAGTTCAGGTTAACGGCCGTCCGCCGATCAAGCGCAAGTGCGGCATTCGTCAGGACGCTCGGCACACAGGGCGGAATCAAAATACCAACGTTTTTCTCATCGCGGTCCAGGATCGCGTGAAGTTTTCTCCGGAAAATCAGCGACCCCAAAAGAGCCTTTCGCCCCGTCAGTTCCATCGTCAGGTCAGCAACGGCGAGCTTGCGAGGGCTCTTTTTCTTCCAGAGATGCAGCATCTGACGAGCCGGAATCATTTTCTTATGGAAATTGTCGCTTGCCGTGCCGACCTTCATCCAATGTTCATGGTAGAATCGATCCTGAAGCTGCATGACGGCATCGGGCAGGGCACGGACGTCCTGCTGACGGAAATTTTCGATCGGCTTTCCGAGATAGATCGTGATCCTGCGGCGGAACTGGAAGGAAAACAGCGAGCTCCACGAGAGGCGTTCCGGCCATTTCCAGATCGCTTTGCCGCCGCGGAAGCTGAAGATGCTTCCCCAAAGTCCTCCGATGTACATCGGCACGACCGGCACATGATCCCGACCGCGCAGCATGTGTTCGATCCCCGGCTTGAACGGCATCAGGATTCCATGACGGGAGATCCCGCCTTCGGGAAAGATCCCTACAGCATCCCCCTCATCCAGTGCCTTGGACGCTTCACGGATCGCACGCACCGCCGCTTTTCCCGGCTCGATCGGGATCCCGCGATACGCGATCGAAAGCGCGTGCAGGATCGGCGGACGTCCAAAAGCCGCCCAGAAAATGATCCGCGGTTTCCTTCTGCGATACGGCAGCATGAAGTACATGAGCTGGCCGTCCAGGTAGCTCACGTGATTGGAAGCGAGGACAAAGGGCCCTTCTTTCGGCAGATTTTCCGCCCCTTCGATCCGAACACGGTAGAAAAGCCGGAAGAAAATATGAAACAGCAATGCCGTAAACCAACCCAGGAGTCGATACATTTTAAAAAGCCTCCTTTTCCGCAGGATCATTCACTCCGAAGAGCTCTTTCTCTTCACAGGAAACCGCCTTGACTTCTGAAACTTCCCCGTTTTCCGCGGAGGGATCCCGTCCCGATTTTCCGAAAACGAGCCAGGTGCAGAGCACCGCGACCAAAAAAGTCACGCTCCCGGCAAAGAGCCAAACGCCGCGGGTCCCGAGAAACGCGATGATCGCGCCGAAAACCGCCACGCCGAGCGTCATGGCCGAAAAACTCAGGAAATTGGATCCTGCGATGATCCGCCCGCGCTGGGATTCATCGGAATTTTTCTGAAGATACGCAAGCAGCGGAATGTCGAACATCCCGGCGAAAATGCCAAGGAAGATCAGCGACCAGAGTGCGTGAACGGCAGCAGGAGCCATTCCGGCAGACTCTCCCGTTTCCGTCTCAAGGAAAAGCGTTCCCGTCCCTTCCGGCGTAAAGTAAAGACAGACCGCACAGGCCGCCATGCCGAAGCACGAGTACGTGATCGGCGCGAGCGTAGCGCGTCCGCGCATGACGAATCCCACGAACGTGCTCCCGACGGCAATACCGACTGCAAGAATACCGAGAAACATCGCGACATTCCCCTGACTCTCCGTAATTTCCGGGACCACAAATTTGTCGATGTTCGTCTGCGCCAGCGACGCAAGCCCCCAATAGTACGCACTTCCGAGTGCCACGAGCAGAAGCGCTTTGTGCCGCCAGAGATACGCGAAATCGGACAGACTCTGTCCCATCGGGAGTTTCTGGAACCATTTCAGCCGCACATTCTCTTCCGCACGGCTTGGCATCCGCTGGATGAGCAGCGTCGTGAGGTATCCGAAAACGGCGACGCCCACGAGGATCAGAGCGGAAAGCCACAGATGATGCTGACCAGGCGCATCCGGCATCAGGCGAAGGCCTTCCGCATCGGGAAGCGTCGTCCATTCGTAGAGATGATTGCCGAGGATCGTCCCTCCCAGAACCGCGATGATGGTCGTCATGCCGATCAGACCGTTCGCCGTCGGGATATTTTTGTCGCCGACGATCTCCGGAATACTGGCGTACTTTGCCGGAGAATAAAACGCACTCTGAGTCCCCATCATAAACAGCACGATGAAGAGCAGCCAGGGATTTCCGATCCAGACAAAAAGCACGCCCAGAAGCATAATGGCGATCTCGGCCAGTTTGCAGTACGCCATCACCTTTCTCTTGCAGAATCGGTCCGCACAGTATCCGCCGTAACCGGAAAAGAAAACGAACGGGATCAGAAACATCAGGCCGCCGACGGTCAGCGCAATGTCCGCTCCCCGACTATAGTCCCCATAGAAAGCACCGAGACGCGCTTTGCCGATCGGAACCAGAAGCCAGCGGAATATATTGTCGTTGAGCGCCACCGTGAACTGCGTCACCAGCAGACCCAAAAAACTCCAGGACAAAAGGGACTGGCGCGGAGTTTTTGAAGAAACGCCGTCTTCCTGAACTGAAATCGGATGATTCGCCATGATTTACCGTATACTCTGTCTATCTTTTCTTCCCAAAAAGTTCCATTTTGGGACAGTTTATTATTTTTACCTTTTCCAGTATATACGAAAATACCTATTTTGAAAGGGGGTTATGTAAAAGTTTTGTAAAATTTTCGTGAAATTGGCAAAAAAAACGGATTTTAAGCCCATTTTCATAAAATTTTCCTTTTCTAGAAACGACTTTTCTTCCTTTCAAATTGAGATCCGGGCCAACAGGCGTTAAACTTCACCTAAAATCCCTATTGTGTCAATTGGATTTTTTTGTTATGATGCCGAAAAGTACGTGATCGATTATTTTCGATCTTCCATTCAAGGCCTCCTTTATGCCAGCTTTTCAAAAATGAATTCCAAAAATCGAGTCAACGCAGTTTTTGAACGGAAGAAATTGGACCGGACCCCGATCGACCTGGGAGGGACCCGGAAAACGGGGATCTCCGTCACGGCGCTTTACCATCTGCGTCAATGTCTCGGAGCCGAAATTCCGGCCCGGCTCTACGACATTTACGAAGGAACGGCAGAGCTCGATATGCTGGTGCAGGACACTCTGGGCGGCGATACGCTTCCGCTGCCGCTCGCAGTCCCGCTGCTCACGCCGGAATGTTTCTGCGAGACCGCGAAAAAAGCCTGGAAACCGTACGCCATGGAAGACGGGATCGGAGTCCTGATCCCCAGAGATTTCTATCCGGAACGGGAACTCAGCGGCGATTTGTGTCTGCGTGACTTTCAGGACCGGCGTTTCGGCATGATGAAACGCGGAGGATGGCGTTTCGAGCTTCTCGCTCCGGGACCGGGGGTCTGCGGACTCACGTTTGCGGAGATCGAAAAGGAACTCGGATCGGAAAATCCCGCCGTCGCTTTTCTGCAGAACAGCGAGAGTCTTGAAATTCTAAAGACGAACGCAAAAAAACTCGCACGCAGTTCGAAAAAGTCGCTGATCCTCCGAGCGGGCCTTCCGTCGCCGTTTTTCGGCGGTCTGGGATTTCGGGAACCTGAAAAGTGGCTCCGTGCACTCGATTCCGGACACTCGGACGTCGAGAAGCTCCTTGAAAAATGGTACTCGCTCTGGATCTCCGAGCTGAAAAAGCTGCACGAAGCCGCGGGAGAAGCCGTGAATGTACTGGTTTTGGAGGAATCGTTCCTGGGAGTCGAGACGGACGCGGACCGAAGGATCATTCGTGAGCGCATTCTGCCGCTCTATGCCCGCGGGATCCGGGAGATCCGGGAACTCTTCTCCGAAAAAGTCCACATTCTCTGGCAGGCGGAAGGAAACTCCATGCCGTTTTTGCCGCAGCTTATCGAAATGGGCGTGGAAGGGATCAGTTTTACGGACGGGAACTCCGGGATGGATCCCCTGACCGTGAAACGCGAATTCGGCAAGGAGCTGGTCCTTTGGGGCGGAGCGTGCAGCGCGCAGGAACTTGCGTCGGAAACGGCAGAGACGATCCTCTCCAAAACGCAGGAACGCACGGCGATCCTTTCGGAAAACGGCGGCTACATCCACGCCGTCTCCGGCACGATCCTCCCCTCCACCGACCCGGAAAATATCCTGACGTTTTTCCTACAGAAAAATTAAAATGCAGACAATTCAAAAAATACATTATTCTTGGGAACCTCGAAAAACCTTATTTTCACAAAAGGCCTCCTTGAAGGAGGAACGCATAGCAAACGTTCCTCCTTCTTTTTTGTCCTTTTTTCATGTTGGAGAGCTCACCAGGAAAAGGTACATTGGTATCTTTCAGGGAAATTTCGCCGGTTTCGCCGGAAAGTCACGCAGCGGGCAGTTTTCGCAGCGGGGGGAGGTCTTGAGGCAGAATTCTTTGCAGACTTCCACGATCATGGCATGAAAATGCGCGTAAACGGCGGTTTCGTGCGGGAGTGCCTCTTCAAAAGCGTGCCGGATCTCATCGTACGGCATCTTTTCCGGAAGGATCTCATGGCGGGAAAGGATCCGGCGAGTGTACGCATCCACGACAAAAGAGGGGATCCCCAATGCGTACAGGAGGATCGAATCTGCCGTTTCGCGGCCGACGCCGTTGACGTCCAGAAGTTCTTTCCGAAGCTCATCCCGGGGGCGTTCTGCCATTTTCTCCATCGAGCTGCCGTATCGTGTACAGATCATCTCCAGCAGATTCCGCAGTCTCCGACTTTTCAGGACCGCAAAGCCGGAGGGACGGATAAGCTGCGCAAGCTCCTCTTCCGGGATCTCCAAAAGCGCATTGAGTTCCAAAATTCCAGCATCTTTTAAATTTTGGATGGACCGTTCTACGCTTTTCCACGTCGTGTTCTGAGTCAGGATCGTACCGACGGCGACTTCCAGCGCACTGGAACCGGGCCACCACGGCCCCATCGGGTAGTGCTTCAACAATGTTTGGTAAAGTGTGGCGAACATTTCCAAAATGCGGGCAAAAAAAATTTTTTTCAGGACAAATTCAGTTCATTTCGATAAAAAGAAATGGGGAAGTGTTCCCTTTTCGTGTTTCAGTATAGTCAAATATCCCGGTTTGTCAACCCAAAACACAGAGTCAGCTTGAATCATGGCCAAGAAAAAACAGAAAAAATCCACACCTGGGGCAGCTTTCAACGCATTCATCCGCCGCTCTGCATGGTTTGGGCTTCTGGTCAGCGGAATGCTCATGGTCTATTCCATCGCGGTCGACGATTCCGGCTCACCTTCCTCAAAAACCCCCGTACCCAAACCATTTTTCTCGCAGATATGGGAATCCAAAAAACCCGAAATGGATGAAGCCGGCTCTGAAGACACCAGTACGGACAGTACCTCAAGTACCAGTTCGTCAGACTACGGAACAGACACCAACGACGATGGGTATTCTGACGGGACCGATCCATCGAATTACGGAAACTCCGACGGGACCGATCCATCGAATTACGGGAACTCCGACGGGAACGATCCATCGAATTACGGGAACTCTGACGGGAACGATCCATCGAATTACGGAAACTCCGACGGGACCGATCCATCGAATTACGGAAACTCCGACGGGACAGATCCATCGAATTACGGGAACTCCGACGGGAGCGATCCGTCGAATTACGGGAACTCTGACGGGAGCGATCCGTCGAATTACGGGAACTCTGACGGGAACGATCCGTCGAAT
>JAGBAA010000067.1 GCA_017939795.1 Thermoguttaceae bacterium | reverse complement strand
TGAAAAAAACGGGTCGGTCCCCCTTGCAATTCTCCGGAAATGTGGTATATTTACTCACATCTTAACCGGGGAATTAGCTCAGTTGGGAGAGCGACTGGCTGGCAGCCAGTAGGTCAGCGGTTCGAACCCGCTATTCTCCATCCAAAGGACGTGATTTTTAGGATCGCGTCTTTTTTTTATGTCTTCAGTCTGCACCAAAAAAGCCGTCCCCCCAATGAGAACGGCTCTTTTGTATGGAATGTGTTGGGCGTAAAGAGACTTAGTCGTCCATACGCGGTTTGTCGCGCCGTTTCGTCGGGATGCTCAGGACCGCGATGCCCAGGCAGAGCGTAAGCGTGAACATGATGTAGGACATGACCCACGGCGAAGCTTTCGCTTCCGTTTTCTCCTCAGCCTGCTGAGCCATGAGGAAAAGCGGTGACGTCGCACAGAAAACGGCAGCCGAAAAGGCAGCATTTTTCAGAATGGAGTACCAGGATCTCATTTTTCCCTCCCTTTTTCCTACTCTTCGAAAGAAATGTCCAGGATCTTAAACCGCAGCGTGCCGGCCGGAACTTCGATCTCGACCTCATCATCGACTTTTTTGCCGAGGAGTCCTTTCGCCAGCGGGCTGGAGACGAGGATACGTCCGACGGTGGAGTCTTCTTCTCCGGCACCGACCAGAGTGTAGACTTCTTCTTCATCGTAATCCAAATCGAGAATGCGCACCGTACAGCCGAAGCAGACTTCATCCTTCGGCAGCGTGGACATATCGACGATCTTCGCCATGCTCAATTTGTACTTCAGTTCGTTGATCTTGGCCTGAAGCAGTCCCTGAGATTCGCGAGCTCCGTGATATTCGGCGTTTTCGCTCAAATCGCCTTCTGCGCGGGCCGTCGCGATCCGCTCCAGAATGACCGGCATTTCAACAAATTCCATGTGCTGAACTTCCGCACGCAGTTTGTCGTAGCCCTTTTGAGTCATAAAAATATCTGATGACATGATTTCTCCATTCTCCAAATGATTTCAGCAAAAAAGCAAGACGATCTTTTGACCGGTAGTTGTTTCTGCCGTCTGTATCCACAAAAATACAAACACACACACCCCCGGGCATCCAAAGGAGATCCTCCGGATGTCTGGTGTGTATTTTCGAGTTGGAAGAGGCGGAATTGACTGCTTTGGAAAAGATTGCCTTCCAATAATCTCTATCTTTGCATATTTTCCCGATTTCGTCAAGGCCTGAAATGCGATTTTTGCAAAATTTCCTCAAAATTCCTGAAATTTTCCAACAATTTCTTCAGAAATTTCAAAATTTCCGGGATTTTCGGGGGGGCGTGCTTGAATTTTTGAGGGTTTCAGGTAGAATGTGAGAGGATATTTGGGATACATTCCCTTGGGGTGTTTCAGAGTCTTTTTCTTTGAGGATCCCGGGAAATTTTTTGAGAAGATTTTGCGAGGATGATCATGCAGATCACGAAAAGGATCGGTTTTATTGGTGCGGGACAGATGGCGACGGCTCTTGCGAAGGGATTTTTGACCAAAGCGGGAGTGCCGGTCGAAAATATGCTGGCCTCGGATGCGTTTGAAGCAAGCCGGGAACGGTTTCATTCCGCGACCGGGATCGAGGTCACGGAGAGCAACATGGACGTGATGGATTCCTGCGACGTTATCCTTTTGGCCGTCAAACCGCAGGTCCTCCCGGATGTGATGGAAGAGATCGCAGAATGCGTGCGGAAAGATCACCTGATCATCTCCATTTGTGCGGGGATCACCCTCGAGAAACTGGAAGCCGGGCTGGGAGAGGAAACGCATCTGGTGCGCGTTATGCCGAACACTCCGTGTCTCGTTGGGCAGGGGGCGATCGCATTCTGTCAGTCGGAAACGGTCACGAATGAAGATTTTGAGATCACCTGTGCTCTTCTGAAGAGCGTCGGACGCTGTTTCCATGTGGGCGAGCACGTGATGGATGCCGTCACGGGACTTTCCGGTTCTGGACCGGCGTATATTTACCTCGTGATCGAAGCACTTTCTGATGCGGGGGTCATGATGGGACTGCCGCGCGATGTCGCCACGACTCTCGCTGCGCAGACCGTTCGCGGAGCTGCGGATATGGTGCTCGAAACTCGTGAGCATCCCGGCGTGCTGAAAGACCGCGTCACTTCTCCTGCCGGTACGACCATTGCGGGAATGCGTGAATTGGAGGCTCATGGTGTCCGCGCGGCGATGTATGAGGCGGTGAAAGCTGCCGCGGAAAGATCGGCGGAACTGGGGAGAAAATGAGCTGAAATGGAAACGTCGTGTGTTGGCTCGGATCGTGTGCTGGTGCATGGCGTGCGCTGACGTGGATCGTGTGCAGATCTCGTCGCCCAAATGCAGAGAGGAAGGATCCTGTCAATGAATGTTCTGTACCGTCTTGCGGCACTCCTGAGAAAAGAGCTTCTGCAGCTCGTGAAGAGTCCGAAAATGCGTACCTCGCTTTTCGTTCCTCCCATCATTCAGCTTGCGCTGCTCGGGTATGCCGTGACGCTGGATCTGAAAGAGGTGGATTGTGCCGTTCTGGATCGCTCGCAGACTGCGGAGTCGCGTGAAATAAAATCACGCTTCGCCGGTTCCCCAACCTTTACGATGCAGCCGGATCTGGAATCGGAAGCTGATTTGAAGTCTCGGATGGAGGATCGAAAGATCCAGCTTGCGGTCGTCATCCCTCCGGAGTTCGCCCGGTCGGCGGCCGGACATTCGGAACCGAAAGTGCAAGTCCTGGTCGATGGACGGAACGCGAGCAGTGCGGGCATGGCGTTGGCGTACGCGGCGGAGATCTTGCGGGACTATGCATCAGATCTGACGTCCAGAAGCGTAGATTTGGGGAGTTTTCGTGTTGAGACCCGAGGCTGGCATAATCCGAATTTCAATATGCAGTACTTTATGGTGCCGACGCTTCTGGTGCTCATCACGCTGATCGATGTTCTGATGATCAGTGCGCTTTCCATTGCACGGGAACGGGAAGAAGGGACCTTTGAGCAGCTGCGGATGACGCCGTTCGGTACGTGGGAGCTGCTTTTCGTTAAGGGACTCGCGACGCTCTGTATCGCGATGGGACCGATCACGATCTGCCTCACCTTTACGCTTTTCTGGTTTCAGGTGCCGTTTCAGGGGTCCTGGTTTCTGCTCGCGGCTCTGCTTGGGACGTTTCTCTCGGCTTCCATTTCGATCGGACTGTTCATTTCCAGTTTGACGCGGAATCTCCAGCAGTCGCTCATCGGGATATTTCTCGTTATCGTGCCGTTCTCCATGCTTTCCGGAATGGGGACTCCGCTGGAATCGATGCCCGATGGGTTTCAGACCGCCATGCTCGCTAATCCGCTGCGCCATGGTATCGAGGCACTGCCGCGGATCTTCCTGGAAGGTGTTGGTTTCTGGGAGCTGAGTCACGTTTTTTTCTTTCTGCTTTCCATCGCGCTGACGGCTTTTTGTCTGGCGTATGTTTCCTTTTCACGTCAGCGATGAAAACTAAAGCCCCTGAGCTCTTGAGGAACACAGGGGCCTGATTTCATTCAGGACGCTATTTCGAAAAAGACGTCATTTTTTGTGGGACCAAATCAGCTTTTTGCTCGCCGCAGTCCAAGTTCTGCCGCCCACAGCAGGATCGCCAGAAGCAGGAAGAAACGCCAGACTGGAAGCGTCTGAAGCACAAATCGGGCGTTCTCCGGGTCCTTTTCTGCTGGGAAAACGGATGACGGATCCGGATCGAGAGAACCTCCCGTTTCCTCAGCGATCGCCTTAAGATGATCCGTCATGTCGAATCGCGGAGCCGGAAGGAATTCGTCCGTGAAGGTCTGCACGGTCGTTGCGGCCCATGTCTGCGTCTGTCCGTTGACGGATGCCGTCAGAAGCAGATCGTATTTGCGTCCTGGAACGATCTTCGTCCGCGTGCCGTAGACTCCCGGAGCGACTGGTAAAAGCGGAACAGGGGAACTGCCGTCGATCGTCAGCTGGGGAGTTCCTTCCAGCGTCTGGCCGTTCGGAAGCGTGAGGGAAACGGATAGCCAGGCTCCCCGAAATGCTGTTTGGATACGGAAATCGTTCGTTTCGTTTTTCCGGATCGTGTGCGCGACGAGCCTCCCCCAGAATCGGTCAAAGTCGGGCCAGCCGCCTCGCCAGGTTTGGAGCCACTGCGGCGATTCCATGTCGGAAGTGAAGGCGACGACTTTTCCGCGGCCGCTTTTCCACCACGCCAGGATCGGATCGCCAGCCTGCGTTTTGTCTTTGGATTCCGAGGCGAAAATGACGCGGGATTCCGGTTTTGCTGCCGTCTGGACATATCCGAGAAGCGGCGGGATCTTCGTGAAGTCGAAGTTCAGGAATCCGGGGATCGATGAGATCTGCTTTACCGGCGTCCGTCCTTCCACGACACCGATCTTGGCGGCTGAGGCCGTCTCCACGGCAAAGATCTCCGGCATGGAAGCCGGGTCGATGCAAACGTAGGCGTTTCCTTCTCCGACCTGCGCGATGTCTGAAAGCAGATTTGGTTCTGCTTCCGCTCCAAGCGCGATGGTGGAGAGCGTGATCCCGGCATCATGGATCTTCCGGGCCGTCGCCATGAAGTCTGCGGGAATGGAGATCCCGTCTGTCATGACGATGATGTGTTTGCGTTCTGCCGAGACTTCCGCGAGTGCACGCGCCGCCTTTTCCAGAGCGAGATTCATGTTCGTCCCGCTGATGGCCGTGATCTGGTCAATGGCGCGGAATGCGCTTTCTTTATTCTGTTTCGTCATTTTCCAGAACGGAACGACCCAGCCGCTCGTGTCCGCGTAAATGTGTACGCCCGCCTGATCCTGCTCGCCCAGAACATCCATGGCTCCCTTCACGGCTTCCCGCGCCAGTGCGATCGCCTCTCCCTGCATCGATCCGGAACGGTCCACGACCAGAGCAAGAGCCAGACCTTCACGCGGGCGGTCTTTGTTTTCCAGACAGAAGACCGGAAGGAGTTTTTCCATTGGAGTTCCGCGATATCCGCCGGACGTAAACGCCTGGTCGCCTCCCGTGACGAGCAGACCGCCGCCGTGAACGGAGACGTAGGTCTCCAGGGCCGTGAGCGCTTCTTCCGGAATACGCGGAGCCGGGATGTTTGAGAGGATCACCAGGCCGTATGCCCGGAGTGCATCGGCAGACGCCGGCATTTCTTCCGGGAGGCACGTTTCCACTTCGATGAACTCTTTCTTCAGTACTCCTCGCAGAAGCTCACCGAGATTTTCGGAGCGCTCGACTAAGAGGATCTTTTCATGCGGCACGATACGCGTCACGGCCGCGATCTCATTGTTCGCCGGGCTGGAATCGAATTCTTTTGCCGGGTGGATCACGGCTTTCCATTCTGTCAGAGGACTTTTTTCATCGGATTTTGGAGTGACGGAGACCTGAAAACGGACGCCGCGGACTCCCGGTTTTTCAAAAACGAGCATCTGCGATTCGGCCAGCTCTCCGTTTCGGTAGAGGTCGATCTTCAACTCGCCCAGCGCATGCGTCGCGTGGACGAAAAGATCCATCCCCGCCACTTCCCCTTCGTAGGCCGAGACCGGAGCCGAAAAACGTTCGATCCACGTTTCGGGGAGGTCAGAGTCCGCCGCAAACGGCGAGGGAAGCTGGACGAAATGGACCGGAACGGCTTCACCGGCACTCTGCGGGACTGGCCCAAGATTTGAGATGCCGTCTGTGTAGAGGATCACTTCCGGCACGAAATCTTCCGGAGCCAGGGCTGCAGCTGCTCCCAATGCGGAGGAAAGATTCGTCAGTGCCGAACTCCCGCAGGCGAAATTCGAGTCGAAAAAAGCCGTTTCGAGACTCCGGAGCCTGCCCGGATGTTCTGCGAAAGGCAGAACGATGCACTGATCGCCGTCCGAAACTTTTTCAGCATCGGGGAGCTGTTCCGAAATGTTTCCTTCCGTGACGCTGCTGCTCAGGTCGACGGCACAGACGACGAATTTCGAGAAATTCTTCCACGTCACCACGGGGCCGATGAGTGCCAGAACGAGCAGAATGAACCAGGCGCAGCGAAGCGTCAGTATCGAAAATGCACGGAGTTTCGACTGCCGGGTCAGCCCTTTTCTCCAATGGAGCCAGAGCGGGATCAGCGCCAAAACCAAAATGAGCCAAAAGGAACGTTCAAGGATTACGGACATGGTATCGTGCGCAGGCTGGAATAACAGGACGCCTGCCGGAATTTGCAGGCAAATCTGGACTGACGGCAAAATGTTCCGGAAGTTTCAGATCTGGGAAATTTAAACTGCGGAAGATCTGACATTCCCGGAAATTTTTGAAAAAACGGACTTTCAGAGTACGTACGTCTGAAAGTCCATTTTATTATACTCGGCAGATTTCCGCAAGTCAAGCGTTTCCGGGAACAAAAACGAAAGATTTTTGATATTTTGCGTGAAATCCCGAAAACTGCGGCCGCTGAGGCCCTATTTCATCGGATCGACGACACCGTAGACCTTCACGTTTCTCGCGTTTCCAGCCTGATTCGGATCGCTCGTAGTGTTTCCATCCCATTGGAAAGAAACGCCCGTCGTATTGGGATTCAGATTCACGACATTCGAAATGACCGAGTCGCAGAGGGAACCAAGTACGACGACTCCCAGATGCGCTTTCGTGTGCACATTGTTCACGATGATGGCGTACGTATCGCCCAGGGGTGCCCGGCCGCCAAATGAAGGAACGACGTCGCCGATCTTGACGGTCGCCCGGTCCGTAATCTCAGCCGGTGAAGTGTCCATCACGCCGTCGATGGTGATGTGGTGGATCTTGATCCCTGAAGCGTTCAGGATCCGGACGATCTGATGTCCGCCGTGGGAGTGTCCGAAAACGTTCCGCACCGTCACGTTCCAGATGTCGTTCTGCGGTCCAAGCGCATCCATGCCGCTGACTTCGGTTTTCTGCAGCATTCCGCCGGGACGAAGTGTGGTGCCGATGGCCGTCAGGGCGATGAGATCATCGCCGGTGTACCCGTGGAGCGTATCGATCAGAATGTCATGGCATCCTTTGCGCAGATCGAGACCGTCCTGATTCCGCGTCATTTCCGGTTTGCCGTTGATGGTACGCTGTTCAGTGGAGAAGAAGGTAATGTTTCGGATCTGTCCGAATGAGCATTTTTCCAGCGATATTCCCCAGCAGTGCGATTCGCGGATGGTGATGCCCGTGATGGAAAAGTCCCGAACGCAGGCTAAGAGTACCCCAATATTTCGCCAGTCGCCGTACTGACTCTCGCCTTCTTTTCCGGCATCCGTTCCATATGAGCGCACTCCAAGGACTTTCTGGCTGTCGCCGGTGGAGCGCGGATCATCTGCTCCCTGAAGCTCGGCATGTCCGATCCCCATAATGTGAACGTTTCGGATCTCTTCCGGCCACTCGATCCCGAGACCGCAGTTTGCGGAGCGGATCAGATTGTCGCGTGCCGAGTTGGAGAGTTTCACGACGCAGTTTTCCAGAATGAGCGTCGTATTGCCCGGAATCAGGATCGCCCGGTCGATCAGCCAGAAATCGCGGTCATTGGCGTCTTTTTTTACTCTGCGGGTTATCCGGACGACTCCGCCGAACGCCTCAGCATTCGCCATCGCTTTTTCGATACGCTCAGAGTCCGTTCCTTCGTGAAAGTTGGGATTGTTCGCCTCGAATGCAAAGACTGGAGCGGAATGCCCCGAAATGCCCAGGAAGAACAAAATGGCACTCAGACAGACGCTCAGGAATCGGAATTTTGGCGTTTTCATGGGCTTCTCCTTTCAGTTCCTTCCGGTATTTGTGTGCCGGACGGTGAAAAAAACGGCAGCAAATCAGACAAAAACAGCTTCGGCTTCTTCCATCTGAGAAACCGTACGATCTTCAATTCTACACCATATTCGGAGTGCGCGCAAGGAGTCCCTCGGGGAAATTTTAGAATTTTCTGTAAAATGCACAAATTTTTTTGTTTCGCGGAAATGCCCTCTTTCTTCCCCGGATACGATTGGATGTGCGCCTGTGCGGAGCATCCGTCTGCGTGCAGTCAAGTTTCCAAGCCGGAAGTGCTGCACGTGTCTGACTCATTTCAGGAAAATTGCCGAATGACCGAAAAAGAAACCCGCCGAGAGCGTGAACTTTTAGCGGGCGATTGGGGGACAGGCGGACATTTCAGAAGGCTCATCCCATCAGTTTTTCGTGAAAAATACGTAGGAAATCATCTGCATCTTTCGGTTTCATAAACCGGTCATCGTAGCGGAGGCAGAGGCGAAGTGTTCCTGCGTATGTGAGTGCTGAAAACGAAATGAGCGTCTTGAACCTGATCGGAGGAGCAGCATCGATGGATTCCAGAACACATTCGCCAAGGCGGATCCTTCCGTCCGGATCGCGCGGGACCGGTGCAAGTTCCATGACCCGTCCGAGATTGGAAAGAACCCCGGTTGCTCGGCATTTTGAGGAACGCAGGAAAAAGGGAAGTACTCCGGGAATCTTCTGCAGGAGGTACATGATCAGCATAAAAACGAATTTCTGATCGTGTGTTTTGGCCCAGACCATTTCCCGATGGATGCTGTCCAGAAGTTTCTGCGGATCGCCGCTGATCTGGTGTTTTGAGCGGTCCAGGAATATCGCGGAGACCACGTTTGCGGCCGGGATCCCCTCATGCCAGGGCTGACGAAGCGTCATGGGGACCATGATGCGTGTTTTGCCGTTGGAGAAATCTCGGCAATTCTTCACGCGCCAGGCGTCGATCGTCAGATAAAAGTCGCGCAGAAGAAGATCGTTTACCGTGACTCCCAAGCGTTTCGCCTTTTGGACATAAGTTCGGGTCTCATCCTGCGTTAGCGTGAGAGACTGGAGGAACGGGTAAACTGTCGACGGAGGTGCGTCTTTGGAGACCGGCTGATGCGGAAAAAGCGGATTCGGGCTGCCGAATGCCAGCCGCATCGTCGTGAAGGCTGTGTGGAAATAGTGCCGCAGGTATCCGGCGAGTGTCCAGCCGACTTTCATCCGAAGGGGAAGTTTGGAAATATCGCAGGCCGGAAACTGCGTGTCCTGCGGGATCAAACCGGAATAGAGCGCGCAGTGCGTCACGAATTCACCGAGGATCTGCATCTCGCCCAGACCATCCGAGACGCTGTGGTGGAACTGGAAAAGAAGTTTCGTCCAGTTCTCCTTCTGCGAAAAAACGGCGTAAAGACGGAATCCCGGTTCTTGCAGAAGCTCCAGAGGGCGCATGATGGGAAAGCCGCTTGCGTTGAGGACTTCCGGGGTAGCGTCTGCGTCCAGGAATGCGATCTCTGGTTTTTGGTCAGTTTCGACCCACCAGTGGCGATTCCCGCGTTTCTCGGCGACCGAATTCAGAAGCGGATGGCGGGTACAGACAGCTTCGACGGCACTCTGGATCGTTTTCCGGCACAACTGGCCGCTGAAATGCAGGAGCCGAATGGAATCCATCGGATGCGAGGTCGTATCGTCGCGCATCATGTATTCTTCGATCGGCGCGAATGGAAATTGGGTTTCTTTGGGGCTCATTGTGTGAATTTTGGGTCGAAACAGGAAATGAAAATCAAACGAATGCCCGAAATATTGGGAAACCGGACGTTGGGGAAACTTCTCCGTACGGTCGGGCAGGGCGGGACGTTTTTTATTCTTCAGAAAGTACTTCTTTTTCCAGACGTTCTTCCTGAAGCATTTTTCCGAAATCTTTCATCAGCTCGTACTTTTTGCGCCACGTCGTGTACATGATCCCCGTACAGTTCGGCGTCTGCGAGCAGGTCTCGAGCCATTCGCGCGATGTGTCGAGCGAATCGACGTCATAGTACGCTGCTGCCTGGGTACGAAATCCCTTTTCGGAAAAGAATTTCATGCTTTCTTCGCGGATCTTATGATACCAGCACGAAATGATGAGCTCTTTCGGAATGAGGTTCCAGACTCCCGTGAAGTCTCCCCGGCACCGCATGTATTCGGCATGGCAATTGTGGTGCGGGTCCAGCATGTCGGACCATACGTAGACCTGCGCGCCGGGCTGAACGTTCTGAATGATCCCGTACTGGCGGGTCAGGCAGTCGCCCAGGATCTCGGCGAGCGAAATTCCGCGTTTCGCGCATGACTCGCACGTGTTTGCCGAGCGGATCTCGTCCATGCTCAGGAACCATTTTTTCGGCGCGAGAAGTTCCATGATGTCTCGTGCGGATCCCTCGAAATGCTCATAGAGTTCCGATTCGGACATACAGACGGAAGTCTGTCCTTTGATCGAAAGCGACGGAACGTAGAAGGAGAGCGAAAGACGGGCATTTTCCATGATCCGGCTTCCTTCGGGGATACAGATCGGCGATTTCGTGATCCCGCGCTGGAAATCCCAGATCCGAAGCGGTTCCGGAAGGTAGTCCTTTCCGAGTTCGTAGAGTTCTCCCGTTTCGGCATTTTTTACGGTCAGCGGCGTTCCGGGGCGCATGACCGGTGCCGTCATGTCGCTGCTTTCGAGCAAAATGTCGTCGAGCCAGACCTTCCCATCCGTACCGTCCCAGACTCCCGCGTAGAAGTTGACTTCCCTATCCTTCTCTCCGGTCGTGAAGTTCAGCGAGGCTTCCGTCCAGTCCTGTGTGCCGTTTTCCGGAAGTTTCGGGGCGATGGAGACCCACGAGCCGTTTGGACCGTAGATCTGGAAGCGAACGAGTCCCTGTGCCGGGAGTGCTTCCGTTTTGAACCATATCCTGACGCGGTAGCTGCGGTTCGGCGTGACCTTGAGCTTCATCAGCACGCGGCCGTGCCCGTGTTTATCGGCAGAGAAATTTTCCAGGCGGAGCGATGATCTGCCGGAATGCCGGATCTCCGTGTCGCGGAATGCGATCGTTCCGGGCTGGTCGGCAAACTGGAAACCGAGCGGGGCGTTCCCGCGAAATTCTTCAAAACCGCCGTAGGGTGAGGAAACGGCTTCTTCTTCCGGATCCAGTTCCACTTTTCCCCCGCGGGCAATGACGCGCAGGTCGCGGATCAGGACGGACTCCACGAGATGCGGATTACGCCCGAGCATCGTACCGTAGCCTACGGACCAGATGATCGGAATGATCTCGACTTCGGCTTCATCGGCAGCGGATTTGATTTTTTGAAAACGTGCTTTTTGTTCCGGAGACCATTTTCCGCAGTTTTCCATCCCGCAGGCCCAGAGAAGCCCGTTCAGCCCGGAATCTCCCGCATCGCGAATGAGTGCGGTGAGCTGTTCCGCCGTCTCATCGGAATGTACTCCCAGCGAAGAGTAGAACCAGCGGTCCTGAAGCCAGGACGGATAGCCGGGCTGTGTTTCGGAAAAGGTCTTCGGAACGGTTTGTCCGGCAGTTGGAGCTGCATTTAGTCCGGTATTTTCTGCTGAGGTTCCTGTTGTGTTTTCGTTCGTCCGTTTCGCGGTATGTTCCGCTGCGGCAGAGTGTTTCGCAATGCCGGCGTAAAGAACCAGAAGGACCAAAAGGAGGTAGAGAGTGTGTTTCTGAAACGGAAAGTAATTTAATTTCGTCATGGCTGGCTCCTTGAATAAATCGGCAGGAATCGGCAGGAATCGGCAAATGCGCCGGTCCTGGAAGGGAACGAATGGTCGTTCGTGTTGGGGACAGGACCATCAGGGACGGTTGGGAGGGACTCTGCCGCATACGGTTGGGAGTGGTTGGCCGTCTGCGGCGGTTTGGTTCGCTAAATCTGGAAGCGAGGGGACGCTTTGCTGAAAAAAATGTTTGCGCCGTGCGTATCCATCCCGCCTGCGATCAGGAGACGTTCTGCAGCTGCCGTCTCCAGAATGGTGCGCAGTTCCTGGAGATTCTCAGCGAGGTTTCCGGAATACGCCTGGTAAAATGCCTCCACATAAAGTGCGCGATCCCCGAGTGTCTCATGGAAGAGATGGATGTATTGGCGCATGGCTTCCGTTCTTCGGTCCGGCTGGCAGAGAAATTTCTGAAGCTGGATCCGTGAAGGATGCGCCATGGAAAGGGAACCAAACTGCTGAGTCCGGAGCATCTGTGCGGCTTGGCTGAGAGTCACGGACGGTGCGTGGCGGGCAAGACCGCGGTTCGGGGGCGGAACGTTGGCGAAAGGGCGGAAAAAATCCTGGATCTCCTGGGCTTCCGGCGTGATCCCGGTAAGGAGAAAGTGGACGTGACGCTTTTCGCGCAGCTGATGTTCGTAAATATTCTGGAGCCGGACCGTGACTTCCGAACCGAGAATAACACGGAGGTTTCGGTATCGGCGCGGGCTTTCGAAAATCAGACGAATGGCTTCCGCACAGCCTTCCACCCGATTATGGTCCATGATGCCGATCGTAAATGGAGCAAATGGAGCTGGCGAGTCCTCCTGAAGCATTTCTGCCGTACTGTCTGCATAAAGGGAGGCCTGCCGCAGAAGCTGCGGAATTGAAAGCCTGCCATCGGAATGGCGCGTGTGGATGTGGAGGTTGGCGCGGAATTGCCGACTGGCGACGTTTTCCAGTCCATGAGAATCGACCTCACGTCTGCGCTCCCGCGGACGGATCCCCGGCTGGTAGAAGGCAGCCCGTTTTTGAAATGCACATACGATCGCGCGGATCTCGGCCGGACCGGCGATCGAGCGGATGCGTGCATGAGCGTCCGGAGGCAGACCTGCGTCGGTGAGCAGCTGCCGTCTGTAGACGTCATCTTCTGGGAATTTTGGGGCCTTGGGACGTTTCATTCTGTCCTGTTGCGTGAGGGACTGTTGGACAATGGGGCGAAAAGGAGCGGCGGTTCACCATACGATGAGCCGACCGCCGAGACGGTCTGGAAATGCTTCCGCAATGTGCCGGCACAGAAGGTCCATGCTCCGTTTGCACGTAAAGTGCGAGACGAGGATCCATCGGTTCGCAAATTTTTCCCGCCGTTCCTGCACATCGAGGAAATGCGTGTGCCCGAAATGGTGGATCTGTTCCGGCGTATAGTACATATCGGCCGAAGTCATCTCCATAATGAGGATCTCTGCCTGATAAAATGCAGGATTTTCATCCAGGATCGCGGGGAGAGAGTCCCCCGTGTAGGCGAGCCGGGGCGTTTCGCTTTCGGAAATCAGAAAACCCAGCGACGGGAGTCGGTGAAAGCTGCGGACGGCTTTTGCCTGAAGGCGTGTTCCGGAAGCGGTCTCCCATTCGACTAAATCACCGGGAACCAGCCCCTGAAGATGGAACGGATACCGCGTTCCATCCATTTCCTGCCAAACTTCGAGAAAGCGTCGAACGACGTCTTCCGACTCAGCCGGGACGAAAATTTCGGGCGGCGGAAGCGACCGTTTTTGTCGCCGGGCGATCAGCTGGTAAAGTCCCAGGATATGGTCCCGATGCGTATGGGAAATGAAGAGACGCCCAAGCTGGGGAGTGAGATCCCACGGATGTCCGCCTACATCCAGCCCAAGATCCCATTCCGGAATGTTCCAAAACGATTGGATACTGGCTCGTGAAGTTCCCCGAACCGTCACGTCTCCCAGTTTTTTGCTTCGATAGCAGATGTCCCGCATTTCGTAAATTCTCCTTCCTGGCCGCATGTCCGCGTTCTGAAATTCCGCGAAAGTTCGAAAACAGGATCAGCGTTTTCGGAAGAAGATCCCCAGAATGGAGCGCGTAATGCTTTTCCCCAATTCCCTTCCGATCGTGCGGAATGTGGTGTCCGCGGCTTTTTCCATCGCACTTTTGCGGGGACGTCCTTTTCTGGCGGACGTCGTCCGGGTCTCTGTTTTGCGGGCGGTTTCCCGATTTGCTGTCCGGGAGGGTGCCGCCTGGCTCTCCTCCTCTTCCCGGATACGTTCCGCTGCCGTTTCTTCTTCGATCATCTCAAAGGCGGAGATCCGGTCAATGACGTTCGAGTAGAAGGCGAAACGTTCCGACGTTTCCGTTCGGCGTCTGCGTTCTTCTTCGGAGGCTGGTCCCATGAAGCTCGCAGGCGGAAGGATCCTGGCGATCTGCACGACTTCCGGTCTGCCGGCGTCATCGAGAAATGAGACGAGAGCTTCTCCGGTTCCGAGGTTCGTGATCGCGGTCTCCGTGTCGAAATCCGGATTTTTTCGGAAGGAAAGCGCGGCTGCTTTCACGGCTTTCTGTTCCATGGGGGTGTATGCGCGCAGGGCATGCTGGATCCGATTGCCGAGCTGTGCGAGGACGGAATCCGGGATGTCGGACGGTTTCTGCGTGATGAAGTAGACGCCGACCCCTTTGGAGCGGATCAGACGCACGACCTGTTCGACCTGCTGGACCAGAACCTTTGGGGCGTCGGTAAAGAGAAGATGGGCTTCGTCAAAAAAGAAGACCAGCTTTGGCTTTGCGAGATCTCCGACTTCCGGAAGGGATTCAAAAAGCTCGCTGAGCATCCAGAGAAGAAACGTTGCGTAGAGGACCGGCTGACGGTAGAGTTCCGTGCAGTGCAGGATATTTACCGCGCCTTTGCCTTCGCTGTCCGTTTGGATCCAGTCGTGAATATCGAGTGCCGGTTCTCCGAAGAAAAGCTCGCCGCCCGCATTTTCCACCGCAAGCAGTGCACGCTGGATCGCTCCGATGCTCTGCTTCGAAATGTTGCCGTATCGGAGGGTGTACTCTTTGTTGCGGTTCCCGACGTAAACGAGCATCGCACGGAGGTCTTTCCAGTCGATCAGCAGTTTCCCGGATTCATCGGCGATCTGGAAAACGAGATTCAGGACCCCTTCCTGTACTTTCGTCAGACCGAGGAGGCGCGCAAGGAGTGTCGGCCCCATCTCGCTGATGGTCGTACGGACCGGGATCCCGCCTTTTCCGTAGACGTCCCAGAAACGGACCGGGAAACTCTGGAACTGGAAATCATCGATCCCCAGGTCTTTCAGCCGCTTTACGACCGGTGCCGTTCCTTCTCCTGGACGGCACATGCCCGAGATGTCTCCCTTTACGTCTGCAAGAAAAACCGGAACGCCCATCTCGCTGAACGATTCGGCCAGAACTTTCAGTGTGACGGTTTTTCCTGTACCGGTCGCGCCTGCGATCAGGCCGTGGCGGTTCGCCATCCCGGGATTCAAAAAGACGCGCGTTTCATTCCGGGAAACGCCGACGAGGATCTTGTTTTCTGTGTACATTGGGAAACTGCGGATAGGGTGAAAGTCTTGCGGAAACTGCCAAAAGACGGACCTTTGGGACGGCGTATTTTTCATGGATGTCGAGCGGGAGGGCTGAAAAGCCGGATACTTCTCGGCTTGGGGAGATCTTCATTTTGGTCGCGCCGAAAAAACGTCATTCCAATCCCGCTGGAAATCATGAATTTACCTTCATTTTACGCGAAATTGAAAAAAAGTAAACCCACCCCGACGAAAAGAAAGCGAACTTTCCTCTCTTTTGGAGAACTTTTTTCAAAATTTGGAAATTCTTTTTCGCCACTCCTTCCCAAATATCCGAAATCTGGTATAATGAAAGCAGATTTTTTGTGTACTCAGGGGCTTTAACTCTGGATCGGGGATCCGTTTGAAACCAAACGGAGCTCAGGCCGGTTTGACTTTTAGATCGGCCGGCGGTCCCTGAATGGAATGAATTTGGAAGACGGAAGGAAAAATCATGTCGAAAAATCTTCCCGGAAATGTGAAGGTAAAGGAAGTTGGCGGGTATAAGGACAAGATCTGGGTGCCGCGTATCTGGAACGGAATGCGTCTGACGCCGTATCTTTGCCTTCTTGCGCGGAATGGTTTTCTCATCAACCCCATTCGCTGGCCCATGGCGGCGATGAATATTTTCGCCAGTTCCGTCTCTTCCTCTTTCGCAATGTACCAGAAGATGACCATCGGCGCGAAAATAGCAAAGGTCGAGCTGAAGAAAGACCCCGTCTTCATCGTGGGACACTGGCGTTCCGGCACAACGATGCTTCACGAGATCCTCATGCGCGACCCGCAGTTCACCTGCCCGGATACATTCTCTTGTTTCGCGCCGGAATTTTTCCTTGTTTCGCGCAAGATCATTACGTCTCTGCTCCGTCTTCCCGACAAACGTCCGATGGATAACGTCGCCTTCGGCTGGAATACGCCGCAGGAAGACGAATTCGCACTCTGTGCCATGGGAGTTCCGTCTCCTTACTGCCATCTCGCTTTCCCGAACAACATGAAGTGGAAGGGACGATACGAAGCGCTCCAGAAGTACCTGGATCTTTCGAATCTGACGGAAAAAGAACTGGAGACCTGGAAAAATGGTCTCGACTGGTTCATCAAAGCCCTCACGTACCGCGATGACCGCCAGCTTGTCATGAAATCCCCGACGCACACTGCCCGTATCCGTGTTCTGCGCGAAATGTATCCGAACGCGAAGTTCATCCACATTTCCCGTAATCCCTTCACGCTTTATGCTTCGACAGTGAATCTCTGGAAACGTTTCCTCACGAGCGAAGCGTACCAGTTTTCCAACGGCGCATATCTGGAAGAGCTGGTTTTCGAATCGCTCGAAAGAATGTATCGTGCCTACTTCCGCGACACGGCCGACATGACGCCGGAGCAGCTCATCGAGATCCGCTATGAGGATCTCTGCGCCGATAAAGTGGGCGTTATGGAAAAGGTCTACGAACAGCTTCAGCTTGGAGATTTCGAGAAAATGCGTCCCGGTCTGGAACGCTATGCAGAAGAGCACAAAAACTACAAAAAGAATAAATTTGAAATTGACGACACGCTGCGTGACGCCATTCGTGACCGCTGGAAGATCTACCTCGATCGATTTGGCGGCGAAGTTGCGGAGTGAGTGTGAGTTTCCCCTGGATCCGAAAGGAGTTTTTTCATGTTGAATAAAAAAGTCGAAGACCTGACGATGGAAGACATCGGCTCGATGATGGACTGTTCGGCAGTTCAGGCGCAGTCCACGCTGGAAGACGCAAGAAACGTCATTCTGTACGCGGACCGCTACAATACATCGGGAATGTTTCTTCTGGGCGGAAATTATGAGATCGTGATGCCGGAAGTCAAAGAAATGAACGCCCGCCGCGCCGCAGAAGGCAAACGCTGCATCAAGGTCGGCGGTACGGTCGGTTTTCCGGACGGCGGACATCCGACGAGCGTCAAGGTCTACGAAGTGGAACGGATGATGGAACTCGGCTGCGATGAGCTGGACTGCGTCATTCAGGTCGGACTCGCCATTTCCGGTGAGTGGAAGCGCGTGGAAGAAGACCTGGCCGCGATCCGCCGTGCGTCGGAAGGGATCGTCCTGAAGACCATCATCGAGACGCCGTACCTCACGCCGGAACAGATCACCACGGCCTCTAAGATCGCGATGAATGTCGGGTCTGACTGGGTGAAGACCTCCACCGGCTGGCCGTCTTCGAAAAAGACGACCGTCGAAGACGTCATCCTCATGAAAGCTGCTGTCGGCGATAATTGCGGCATCAAAGCTGCCGGCGGTATTCGGAATATCGAAACGCTCAAGGCGATGTACGCAGAAGGTGCCCGTCTGTTTGGTCTGAGCTGGACTTCGGTGAAGAGCATCATGGAAGGCGGTGAATCCCAGAACGCACAGTACTAGGATCACCATTTTTTGCTGCTTGAGCAGTGGTTGAACGTCAGCCCGCCGGGATCTTTAATTTCTCGCCGGGCTTTTTTAGCGGCGAAATTTTCAGCGGCGAATCCATCGGAGCATGAGGGCTAGAATCGCCATTCCGAGACTGATTCCGGCTAGGAATACCATTAGGCCCCAGTCAAGCAGATTCCCGAAACGCACGGCGCGTACCAAGGGACCTGCCGCACCGACGAGCATCAGTATGGCCGCAAAAAACACCAGCCCCGCTGACGATTCTTCCTTTTGAGACATAGCGGACTTTCCTAAACTGCCTGTTCTGAGTCGTTTTCTTCTTCTGAATATTCTGTCTCATCGATCTGTTTCTGGATCTCCGCATCCAGATCGTCCATGAGTTCGTTGAACCACTTGCGGGCACACTGGGTGCTGCAGAACTGAAACTCGAAATGGTCGCACCAGTACTGCTTTACGATCGGAAGCCAGGCGTAAACGTACCGGTCTTTTCGGCTCATGCCTTCCGCCTGTGCCCCGTGTGCGCCGTGGAATCCGACGTCAAACCAGACTTCATTGTGCAGCGGCGAAAAATCCTTGAAGCACGTGTCGCCGTTTGGCCGATGAAGCCGACCTCCTGCCGTCAGCCAAACGAAACCGGTCTCCTGCGTGTTCGCCCCACAGACAGGACACCGTCCGTACGTCATCTGATCTTTCTGTTTGGGACCGCAGATCGGGTACTTCATCGCAAAACCTCTGGATGTTTTTTAGCGCATTTGCATGATTTCAGCACAAAAAAGGCGGTGCTGGATACACCGCCTTTTCATACGGGGGAGAAACTATTTCAGAGCGGCGCAGACTGCGTCACCAAATTCGGACGTCGAGGACGTTCCGCCAAGGTCCGGCGTACGGATCTTACCGGCGACCAAAACGGCGCACATGGCGTCCATAAGCGCATCGGCCAGAGCGTGTTCGCCGAGCTGGTCGAGCATCATGTTCACGGCCCAGAGCGTTCCCATCGGGTTCGCGATGCCGCGGCCCGCGATGTCCGGAGCGGAACCGTGGATCGGCTCGAACATGCTGGGGTGCTCGCCGGTCGGGTTGATGTTTCCGGACGGGGAGATCCCGATGCTTCCCAACATCGCAGAACCAAGGTCCGTCAGAATGTCGCCGAACAGGTTGCTCGCCACGACGACTTCGAGATCATCCGGACGCATGATGAATTTGCCGGTCAGCGCGTCGATGTGCATTTTGCTTGATTCGATCTGCGGGTAGTCTTTCTTGACCTGCTCCTGCACTTCATCCCAGAAGACCATGGAGTATTTCAGCGCGTTGGATTTCGTTGCGCTCAGAACCTTGGTCTTGCCGTGCTTCACGGCGTATTCGTAGGCGTAGCGCATGATGCGTTCCGTGCCGAGCTGCGTGAAGATGGAGTTCTGGATCACTTTCTTACCCTTGACCGGATCTTCCGTGATGCAGCCTTCCGAGCAGTATTCGCCTTCAGAGTTTTCGCGAACGACGACGAAGTCGATCTTGTCGTTTTTGATCGGGGAGACGAGACCCGGGAGGAGTTTGATCGGGCGCATGTTCACGTACTGATCGAAACCGCGGCGGATCGGGAAAAGCAGGTTCTGCGCGGAAACGACGTCCGAAACGCCCGGGAAACCGACGGCGCCCAGGAGGATCGCGTCGCAGTCGTCGAGGATCTTCAGACCGTCTTCCGGCATCATGACGCCGTGCTTGAGGTAGTACTCGCAGCTCCACGGCAGTTCATTGAACTCAAACTTCACGTCAGCCATCGCGCCGAGCTTTTCCAGCGCCTTACGGCCTTCGCGAACCACTTCGATACCAACGCCGTCACCGGGGATCAGGTCGATCTTGTACGTTTTCATGTTTTTTCTCCCTCGGAGGATCTCCTCCCGTTCGAGATACGCAAAAAAATCAAAAAAAACAGAATTGATTTGATTTTATCGAATCCGCATTTTTTGTCAAGGGGGCTTTCCTTTTTTTTCGCTCATTTTCCTCTCAAACTGTCCTTCCCACGGACTTTTGAGGAAAATGTTTCTGATTTTCCCGCTTTGGGGATCCTGTGTTCCAGGGCGGGATCCAGGGTGTTTTCGACGAGATCTGCGTAGCGGACACGCAGGAATCGCGGACGGTATTCTGACGGCGTACGGGGAAGGTGCCCGAGGCGGTTCAGATTGTACGTAAAGACGAGTTCTTCGGAGGTTGAAAGTGCCGGATGCGCCTTCGCATTATAGGCTGAAATGCCATCCCGATGTTCCGGGACCCGCCAAAGTTCCTTCCCTGGACCAAACGGGCCAATGGGACTTTCGCCGATTCGGTACTCCACGATCGGTGAGATCCCGCCGCGCGTACAGACGAGCAGAAACTTTCCGGCCAGAGGCCCCGCAGGGATCGGGGAGATGGAAAATTCTGCCGAGATGTCTTTCGCAAGATACGTACACTCCGTGAGTTGTGTGCCCCATTCTTTTCCGTTCCAGAATCGCCATTGGGTGAAGTCTAAAACATCCTCCGGCTTCACTCTTGCTGCGATCAGATCCTTGCGGCTGAAGCTGTTTTTCTGGTCCGCATAGCCGAAAACGTAAAGAAAACCATCTCCGGCATCTTCGAAAATCGCGGCGCCCAGGACGAAAGCCGTCTCTGGCGTGTCGGCCAAAAGCGGGATTTTGGGAACGATCTGGGCCTTTTCAAAATTGGGCGTACCGTCTGGAAGAAGCGGGAGCGTTACCCAGTCCAAACGTTTCGGTTTCCATGTCTTCTTTTCGGGGATCATCGCCGTGAAATGCAGGTTTCCGTCCTGAAAAAAGGCGTCCTGCAGCCAGTAGCGGTCCGGGAGCAGATTCTGTTTTCGCTGCGGAATGTAGAAGCTGGCCTTGCCGGAGGTACTGGAAACTCGCCAAAATGTATGGTTCGCCATGAAAACGTCGTCAAATTCCCGTCCGAAATTCTTCGTTGTGCCGCAGAGTGTGTCGCTGAACAGAAAGTAAATATTCTCACCCTTTGGCTCCGAAACGGAATAAATTCCGTCTGCGGCCAGCCAGCCGGAGGTTTGGGAGGTAAGCAGATTCCACTCTTCAGCAGGCTGAACGTGCATGGTGTCGGAGCCTGGAAGAACGGCCGACAGAAAAAGGAAGCAAAACAGGAGCGCATTCATCGGATCTCTCCATCATTGAGCCGTCATGCTTTCGGAAGGTGCCAGGGAAAATAAAAAGACGTACCGCCCAACCGTGGCAGTACGTCTTGCCCTGTACTCCATCTCGGTACTGTCCCCTTGCTGGGTATGCCCTAAAAGGCCCCGAAAGACAGAACATCATAAAGTTGATGAAAATAAATGCTTCCAATCGTACGGATCAGGCCGCACTGAAAGAAGCCGTTGACGGAACCATATCAAGGTCCATCGCAGCCGTATCGCTGATCTGGACTGATTCCAGGAGCGTCCAGTCGCCCCGGTCGTAAAATTCTACCGTATCGCAGCCGGAACGCCAAATGACGAACGTATTTTCCGATTTGTAGGAGAGACCCAGATAGTATCCATTGCGCACGATCGCTGCCATGGACAGATCCTTGAAGTCAACACTTTTCCCTTCAATCCTTGAAAGTACGCTCACGACGAGATTTAAAATCGGGTCGTAGGTCGCTGCAGTGCTCATTTTTTTAGTCCTTTTTCTGAAAATTCAACGTTTCAAAAGAACCAACCACCTGATTATTTCCTGGAAAGTGCCAGGGCAAGTACGTTTTGCCTATTTCGAATACTGCAGAAACCTTCTGGTTTTCCGTAAACTCTGCAATTTTCGCAAATTTAAGCAGTTTCTGCCGAATCCTCCTCATTCGACAGTCCTCTCCATTTACAGAGTATCGGAGTTCCCTTAAAAAAACATCGAAAGATTTACATTTGGCCATAAAAAAGAAAAAAAGCCTAAAGGTTGCCTATTTTGTGCAGATGCGGCGGCTGAGTGTGTATGAGCGCAGGAAATAGATAGTGTATTTTGTCCTTTTTCGCTCATTTAAGACATTGAAACTGAAAAACCAAAAACCTCTGCCTTCGTGAAGACAGAGGCTCTTGATTTTTTTGCAAAAAAATTTCCGGAAAACGTAAAATTCTTCCGTTCATAGATCCCGCAGATCTGTGTGCAGATCCTTTCTGTGGATCCTGACGCAGTAATTTTTGGGGATCCTTTAAGGGGGGATGCGAGCCATCATGGGATCCTGCCCCTCCCCGGCTAATCATCCAGTGTGCCGTGTCCGATAATTGGCAAGAATAGCGGATCAACCGCGGTCACGGTAGATGATGCGCCCTTTGGTGAAATCGTAGGGACTCACTTCGACGATGACTTTATCGCCGGGAACGACACGAATGTAGTTTTTGCGCATTTTTCCGCCAAGATGGCAGAGGACGATGTGTTCGCTATTTTCGAGCTGAACGCGAAAAGCGCCGCGGACGGCTTCACGGACGATACCGGTCACTTCGATCGCTTCTTCTTTGTTGGATTCGCTCATTTAAGCCTCCAGGGTTAATGAAGTCAAGCTCAGCGGGGAACTTCCAGACCGCCAGGGTGGAAGGCGCACCACGAGACAAAATATTTTCGCTGAAACAGCCACCCATTATACTCAATGTACAAAAAAAATCAAGTGGGGTCTATGGAACGGCGGGAAAAGAAGTGAAATTTTTTCAATATTTTGCCAAAATGCTCTAGCGTAAAATGGGGAATCCTGCTATAGTACACAAAATTGGAATTTTTTTATCCTTTTGGGACGTATTTTTAAGCAGATCCATTTAAATTTTCCATGGTCTGGCCGAGATCGTTGGACCGTGAGTATTTTCGTTTTAAATTTTTTATGCTTTATCCGTTACGAGTCACGCCGATTTATCGATCCGCCATATGGGGAGGACGCAAACTGGCGGCCCTTCCCGGCCGTGATCTGCCTCCATGTGCGCGAATTTCTGAGTCCTGGGATGTTTCCGGACACCCCAAAGGGATGAGTATCGTCGAAAATGGCCCGCTGGCCGGCTGTTCCATTCACGAAATTTTTTGTCGATACCGTTCCGAGCTTCTTGGACGTCATGCGGATCTGCCATTTGAACGTTTTCCGCTTATGGTAAAATTTCTGGACGCGAATCGTCAGCTTTCGGTGCAGGTCCATCCTGATGCCGAATATGTAGCTCGTGAACGGTGCGATGATGCGGAAAAGGCAGAAGCCTGGGTCATTCTGGAAGCCGTTCCGGGAAGCCGGATGGCACTTGGGTTCCAGAAGCCGGTCTCGCGTGAAGATGTGGCGGAAGCTGTTCGGAATGAATCGCTGGAATCGATTTTGGCTGAACGTGAACCTCTGCCCGGGGAATGCTATTTTCTTCCGCCGGGGACGGTCCATTCTCTCGGTTCCGGAATATTTTTGTATGAGATCCAGCAGTGCAGTGACCTGACGTTCCGTCTCTACGATTGGAATCGCGAAGATGAGCATGGGAAACGCAGGGAACTTCACGTTTTGCAGGCTTTGGAGAACCTTAAGCCTGAGTATTGGAAACCTGCTCCGGTGCCTCCCAAACAGACGGAACCGGGAATGGAAGTACTTTTGGAAGAAGAGGTTCTTGCTTTGGATCGATACTTTTTTTCAGGAGAATTGCCGATCCGGATGCTCGATTGTGCAGATTCGTGCCGGATCCTGACGGTCATTTCCGGCTCGCTGAAGGTGGAGGGACTCGATCGGGAACTGGTTTGCGGCGGATCGGTCATTTTGCCGGCTTCATTGGGGAAAGTTTGTCTGGAAAGCCGGGAAGCTGTAGTTCTGGATGCCCATCTTCCGGTGCGGGAGGATAAAAAATGAGCGTGCGTTCCATCTTTGAAGATCGAAGAAACGTTTTTCTTTGCGCTTTTGTTTTGTTCGGCGGGACCCTCCTGCTTGGGGAATGTGCCGGATGCGCGAAGAATGAAGCGTTCGGAGTACCGAAACTGAAACCGGAGTCCCAGAACATTCAGATCCAGCGTGCGACCCGTTTCGATCCCTATCCTGACCCCAATATTGGACCGGAGATCCATGGGACGCGCCCCTACGGTTTCGATGACCCAAGTACCGAACGGATCGTACCGACGAAATTCCCGCAGCACTGAATCTCGCGAAACCATTTGAGAACTTGAAAAAATAGAAAAAAGAAACACAGTATGGAGCCTCTGAGTCTCTGTACTGTGTTTTTTCTGGAACGGTTTTCGATCTGGCCGCAGTTTAGGCCGTTTTGCGGGAACGGCGGACTTTACGGAAACCGAACATTCCAAAGACACCCAGGAGCAGCATGGACCACGCCGCCGGTTCCGGAACGTTGCCGGAGGAACCGACCGCCAAGTTGCCGTCAGCGGTGAGGAACGCCGTCAGGCCAGTCGAAAGATGGAACGGTACGCCCTCCCAGAAATCTGTCGAGAATCCTTCCGTCAGCTGGATCGTCTGGCCGCCGAGGTCTGCACCATCTGCTAACAGAATGTCGATCGACTCCGGAACTTCTGTTTTATTGAGGATCCCTGCATCGATGATAAGCTGGTCGAAATCGTCGGCGGAGAAAACGTCGAAGGCGAGCGTACCGCCAAGGAAAAGTTCCCCGCTTCCCGTAAACTGAATTATTGAGCCGGTCTTCGCGTCAGGTGCGCCGATGCTGAGCGTCGCGCCTTTTTCGAGATCGAACGTGCCTTTCAGCTCTTCTGTTCCGAGCGTTACGTCGTCCTGCACGTGCATCGTGACTCCGTCCAGAACGCGCAGTACGCCGCTTTTGACGGCCGTCGTGCCTTCGTAGGCGACCGTTCCGCCGTACGTTTTTCCGTCTTTCTCGATCTTGCCGAAGGAAAGTACGCCGGCATTGCCCTCTGCGTCTTCGTGTTTCGTCAGCGAGCCGGGACCGGTCACGTCCGCGTAAAGCGTCATTTTGCTTCCGTTTTCGACGTTCCCATTGTTGTTCACGCGGGTCGAGATCGCCGCGCCGTCGTCAAGGAGCTTGACCGTTCCGTAAACGTAACTGTTGGAGGCTCCATCGGAACGCAGTGCCGCCTGATAGCCTGCGTCATCTTTGTATCCGACCGAGGAACCGAATTCCAGATTGCCGTAAACCGAGGAGTTGCTCAGGTAGAGCTGCCCCTGATCGTCGATCCGGAGTGTCGCGTTTTCGCCGAAGTTGACGGTCCTGCCGCTCAGCATGACGCGGTTCGCACTGCCGGGCGCGGCTTTCAGAAGGACTGTTCCGGTGAATTCACTGAAGTCCGCGCTGATCGTGTTGGACTGACCGCCGGAGTAGGCGTACGTGACGGTTCCGTCTCCCGTAAATTTCCCGCCGAGGTTCCCATTGTTCGATTTGGTGAACGCGGCATCCTTTGCGACGTGGATCGTACCAGAGTTCGTGAGATTTCCGGAGGCGATGAATTCCCCGTCATTCACGAGGATCGTGCCTTCATTGGTGAGCGCGCCTGCGTAGGTGTAGGAGTTCACACGGCGGTAATCCAGCTTCGCGCCGGATTTCACCGTCGTCGTACCGGTTCCGAGCGTTCCGGTCGTGCCGTCGTATGCCGTCCCGTTGATGGAACCTGCGTAGCCGAGCTGGACCGTTCCGCCGTCGATCACGGTGTCTTTCCACGAGTTCGTGCCGGTCAGGAGGATCCAGCCGTGTCCCACGTTGTCGTTGAGCGTCAGCGTGTAATCTCCCGAAATATCGCCGGAGATCGCTCCCCATCCGATTTTGTCGCCCGCTCGCGAATTGATGAACGTGTTGCCGAAAAGTTCCACATCGCCCGTGACGTTCGTGAGGGCCACGTCTCCCGCCGTGTTCAGCAGAGCTTGAGCCTCCGCAGAAAGCGTGCTGTGGAAACGGATCGCGCCGCGGTTTTCCGCATGTCCAAGGCCGGAGAGCAGGAGCTTGCTCTTGAAATCCGCAAAATAATTGGAATCGTAGAACATCAATGACGCGCCGGGGTTGATCTTTACCGTGGCTTTTTCGCCGAAATAATCCGCATTCGTCTGCCGTGTTCGCCCCTGCTGGAGCTCCAGAACGCCTGCAAATTCGCTGAAATCGTAATTGTGGAGATTAAATTCGGAACTGCTGCTCGGATTCGTCAGGTAAACGTGTCCGGATCCTTTCAGGATGATGCCCTGTGCTTTATTGCTCGACGCGGCAGGCATCTGGATCGTACCGGCATCTGCGTTGATCGTGCCGACGAAATTCGTCAGTGAACCGGAGAAAATGGTCGTTCCCGTCCCTTTGTTCGTGAGGATCCCGCCTTTGGAAACGATCTCGTTCGAGATGGTGAATTCCGTGGTTTTGTTGATGGTAAGCTGGCCCGCGTCACGAGTAATGTTTCCATCGACGACCTTTTCGCTGAGTGTGATCTTTCCGGTTCCGAGCGTTCCGTTTTCCGCAAGCTCGACGTTAAGATGCGTGATGTCCGTCGTTCCGTTCCAGCTGTTCGTTCCGGTCAGGACGATCGTTGCGTGTGTGTTCTCAGCAGCCTGAAATCCGTTGAAGATCAGGTTATCTTTCACGGTATCGTCCACAGTGTGTACGCCCGTGATGTTCCCAGAGATCGTGTTTGTGGAGGTCTGTTTATCCAGACGCGCACAGATCGTCGTGTTTCCGGAAAGCGAGATGTCGCCGGATATGGTTTTTCCGTTCGCGTCGAAGCGGATCTGTCCCAAACCGTCGTACGCGTTCCCCACATCGTGCAGGTAAACGTCCGATTTGAGGTTTTCGTTAAGCCAGAGCTGTGCACCGCCGGAAATATCGAGCGTCATGTTCTCGCTGAACGTTGAGTAGCCGGAACCGCGCAGACGCAAATTCTGGTTTGGGCCAAGAACGACCGTTCCGCTGAATCCCGTGAGGTTGTTCATTGCTTTCTGCGGATTGTCGTATTGAGCGGTCGGAGCTAAAATAAAAGATCCGGTGCCGGTCAGCGGGTTAAAGATCCATGCCGTGTGCGTGACGGACGCACCTTCTGCGAGGTTAAGCGTGTAGGCTGCGTATTCGGCAGGCAGGTCCGCGTAATTCATGGTTTCGTTTTCTGTCAGCGTCACGATCTGCGCACTGGTATCGACCGTCCATGCCGAAACGGTGTTCGGCAGAAACGCGATCGCAGGCGAAAATGCGCAAAACAGGGCCGCTGCACACGTCAGTTTTGGGGCGGAATGGGAACGGTTTTTCATTGGTGTTTCTCCGTATTTTGGGTACTCTGTGGTTTCAAATGCTGCCCGCTGGGGTCTGCCTGTTGAGTTTGCTGTTTTGCCGAAAAGGAAACTTCAGGATCGGACTTTACGGCGAAGTCCGAAGATGGCAAGTCCGCCGAGAGTCAGGAGGAGCCACGTTGAGGGTTCCGGGACTGTTGCGGAATCAAGCGCGACGGCATAAAGGGAACCGTTTTCGACGTAGGTCGAAAGAAGGCCGCCGTCGTACGCAAACTGTATCTCGCTGGAAAAGCTGACGTTCTGCAGGATGTCATCCGTCAGGTTCGGGGCACTGATGAGGAGGAATTCGTCGCCAAGTTCCACGGTACTGCCGTCGGTCGAAGAGACGAAGATCTCCGTTCCGGTAAAGTCAGCGTCGCCCGTGATCTTCAGGGTGTCCGCCGTACTGTTCGCACCGAGTTCCAGATCGATAAGACCATCCGTCAACTTCAATTTGCCGTCCACCGTCAGCTGCGCGATCGTGCCGTCGCCGGGAGAGATGGTCAGTCCGGCAGTGTCGATGTTTCCGACGATCCGACCGGAACCGCCGAGGGTCCCCTGCGTCAAAGCTGCTTCGATCACGTCCGTCATCTGCCAGCCGTCGTGATTCACGATGAGCGTTCCGCCGTCGGCGATGGAGAACGCGGCAGGATATTCGGCAGCCGGCGTGTGTTCCGAGGTGAAGTTGGCCGCATTGTCCAGCACGAGTTTCGCTCCGTCCGCGATGGAGACGTTGATGCCGTAGAATGTGTTTCCGTTATTCTGCGGGATCAGCTTGCCGTTTCCGCGGAAATGGACCGTCCCTTCGTTGATCTGAAGCTGACGGTATTTGTTTTCGTTTTCGATGTAGAGCGTTCCTTCCCCAGTCTTCCGGAAGCCGATGTCGTGGGACATGCCATTGTACACGCCGCCGGAAAGGGTCAGCGAGCTGTCGGCTTCCTGAACGTCGATGGATCCAAAACCCGCATCGTACAGGTAGAGCATCGAGGAGATGGACGCATGGGCATCCGCTCCCTGGACGCGAAGGACCTGATTTCCGTCGCCGCGGAAGTTGAAGTAGGCATCCGAGGAACCGCTTGAGATCTTTCCGCCTCCGATGAATGTGATCCCATTGCTCCAGCCGATCGAGCAGTCGCGCCCTGCGATGATCAGTTCACCGCCGTCGTAGATGGTCATCGTGCCGGAGTGGTCGCCGAGGCCTTTTTCCGCGAGTTTCAGGACCGCGGCATCACCCGATTCGGAACCGATCGTGACGGCGGCCGTTCTGTGTGCGCCTGCGTACTCTGTGTTATTGATGCGTCGGTATTTTTGATTGATGCTGACCGTTCCGGAGGCGACGTTCAGCGTTGAGAGCGAGGTGTTCGCGGTGTTCAGGTCCACGACTGCGCCGTTCGTGACGGTCAGTGACGTGAAGCCGGCCGTGTTCGGCGCGAGCGCGGTGTCTCCTGCGTTTTCCGCTTTGCCGACGGTCATTTTTCCGCCCGTGACTTCCACTGCGCCGGAGGCCGGAGCGTTTCCTGCAATGGTGAGCGTTCCGGCTCCCGTTTTTCGGAATCCCTGCGTTCCCGCGAGATCCCCGGTGACCAGGATCGTGCGGTTTTCACCGGGCTGGAAGGTCAGTGCGCCGGAGGGGTTCCGATAGTCGATATTTGCCGCGATGGTTTGCGTTACGGCATCGGTCGAGGCGGAAGATGTTCCGAAATTCACGGCATACTGATTGCTTTCGCCGCGATTTTCAAAGTAGAGCGTTCCGAGCGAGTCGCCCGTGCTGGCGACATTGCCGTAGAGATTGAATCCGCCGCCTTTCATGTGCGTCTGGTCGAATTTGACCTGATGTCCGTTCGTCTCGATCGTACCATTCAGATTGACCGTTCCGCCGTCACGGATGCCGATCATCGAATCTTTCATTGCCGTGATGGTTCCGTTGAACGTGTTGACGCCGCTTCCGATGAGCACACCGCGGGGATTGTCGCCGCCGGCCAGGTTTCCATTTCCGTAGATGGTGAAATCCGCGTTGAAGGTCCCCCCGCTTCCCCAGAACGTCGTTCCGTCATTCACGATAACCGAAGTCGTTCCGCCGAGAGTGTTTCCGTAAAGGCGGGCATGGCGCGTGAGTTCGATCGTTCCGGTAAATCCGGAGAGGTCAGAGATGGTATCGTTTTTATTATTGCTCCGATTATGGTCGGCATCCAGAATCAGTTTTCCGCTTCCGCTGATCGGGTTGGAAAGTGTCGTGTCGTTATTGTATTGGTTGTGCCAGATGAGCGTTCCATTTTCGTTGATCGTGATGGCGCCGTTTCCAAGAGCGTATTTTTTCGTGTTGATGGCCGTGTCCTGGTACGTTCCGTCGTCCTGCATCCGGACGGTTCCTTCATTGATCGTGAGCCCGCCGGAGAAGGTGTTCAGGCCCGCGAAAACGAGGGTTCCCGCTCCGTCTTTCACGACCGCGCCGCTTCCGGAGATGACGCCCGTGACCGTTGTTGTGCGTCCGTCTTCCGGAGCAAAGACCATGGCTGTCGTCGTATTATTCTGCTGGATATTCGCCGCGATGGTCTGGTCGCTGTCGAGTGCCGTGAATTTCAACCGGTGGGATGATGAACCAGAATTCTCGGTTGCGAACATCTGACCGCGATTATTGATCGTTCCCGCGGAAATATTCCCGGAGATGATGAACTCCCCGCCTTGATGGACGACGTTGGAGAAATAGAGCGTCTTTCCGTTCAGTTCCAGATCGTTCGTGAAGTTTAACTCGTAAGCATTCGCCAGTCCGATGAGTGAATCGGATTCGAGAGTCACCGTTCCGGAGAACGTCGTGTTTCCTTCGATCCGGAGTGCGCCGCGCTGTGCCCCGTCGCCGCCCGCGCCGTTTCCGTAGCCGTTGAGCACCATCGCGCTTTTGACCTCTCCCGTATTCTCACCCCAGACGGTCCAGAATTCCGATCCGGCTTCGATGCGGATGGTCGAGATCTTGTGAAACTGTTCGTTGTTCGGCTGATCCCAGGAAAGGCGCGTGTTGTTCCCCAATTCCAGCGTGCCGGTGAAATTGTTGAGCTTGGAATTCAGCGCGTAGTTCGTGTTTCCGTGATTGGAACGGCGTTCCAGACGCAGCGTTCCCGCGCCGGTGATCGTGTTGGTCAATGCGGGGGCATTGATGTTCGTGTTTGACGTGTTGATCCCCCACACGAGCTTCGTTCCTTCCATGATCGTGACGGTCCCGGTCCCCAGCGGCGTGTAGTTGGCAGAGGTTTCATTCCCTGCGTTGGCGTAGACGGTGACGGTCCCTTCCTGGATCTGAAGTCCGCCGGTGAACGTATTGTCTCCGGTGAGATCCAGGGTACCGGCTCCCTGTTTCGCGACGGCATATCCGCCGGAAATGGGCCCGCTGAGCGTGAACGGTCCCGCATCCGCAACGCCGATGGACGTGTATCTGTCCAGCGTGATCGGATCGCTGGAATCTGCCGTCACGTTAATATCTGCGCCCTGCGAAACAGCACCGCAAAGCACGAGAGATCCCATCCCCAACATCGCGCGGACCGTGAGCGCTGCTTTGGAAAAACGGCGAGAAGACGAAACGAAATCAAATTTGGAGGAACGCATATTTGACCTCAAAAACAAAATTTCACAATAAAATAATGACTTCAAATGTACAGAGTATACCAGCAAAACAAAATGTCAAGGATTTTTTTATGAAAAAATCAAAAAATCAGAAATTTTTGACCATTTCTTTCTTTTTTTCTGTTTGGGGCCTCCTGGATCTGTTTGATCCTTGATCTTTCTGTTGAAAAAAGTATTCTTTTCAAAAGAAGAGTAAAAGGAGAAGTTGAAAAACAAAAATCAGTGAATTTCCTGAACGGGAACTGGGTCGGGATGGCAGGAAAGATGGTGCGCGTCAGGGAACAGCGTCTTTCCGGGTATTTCCAAGGACGGATAGAAAAGGAAAATTTTTCAGTTTTTTTTAATTTTTGCAATCGGGGGTATTGCGTGTTTTCTGAATATGGTGTAAAATATCCCGCAATGTGCCTCTCTGCCGGAATGCCGATCGGCCTGCCTGCTGGAGAGGATCTCCAATTTCCTGTACATTGGGTGTGAGACATCCATGACAGCGGATCATTTTTTAATGAATGAAAGGCAGAGCTTTCCATGAAAACGAAGTATTTTTCCGTTTTTCTTTCCTTCTTTTCCCTCCTGGTTTTTTCCGCGGCTGTTTTTGCTGCGGATGGGCCGTATCGTATCGCAATGTATAAAGGGGGCGGTGTTTCCAGTTACTGCAAGCATGTTGTGGAAGTTGTTGCGACGGATCCCGGACTGAAGCTGGAGATCGTGAACGAGCAGCAGATCCGCGATGGTGTCCTTGAGGAAGGCGCGTACGAGATCGTGATCCTTCCCGGCGGGTTGGCGCACAAGCAGATCGAAGCACTTCAGCCGGAAGGAATGAAGAAGATCAAGGAATTCATCAAATCCGGAAAGAGCTACCTCGGCATCTGTGCCGGCGCGTATGTTCCGATCAAGGAAAACTTTATGAATGCGGAGTTCAAAAGTCCGAAATGGTGGCGCGGAATGGGAAATCTGGAGATCGAGTTCTCGGAACTTGGTCTAAAGCTCGTTGGTGAAAAATATAAAGGGATCCAGGAGATCCGCTACGCGAACGGTCCGGTCATCAATGTGAATGTGGACCCGCGGAAACCGAAGTGTGAAGTTCTGGCGTGGTTCCGCACTGAATTTGCGAAAGATGGAACCGAACCCGGCATCCAGATCAATTCTCCGGCCATCGTTCTGACGGCGTACGAAAAGGGACTCGTCGTGACGGTCAGTCCGCACCCGGAACGCACTCCGGCCATGAATGAAGTGCTGCTCAAACTCCTGCACCATCTTGGAAAGAGTGCGCGCGGAGAACGACCGGCTGCGGAAGAAGTCTCAGCAGACATTGCGGCTCTTTCGGATGCGGAACGCACGGAAATGCGGGAATACATGCGCGCGATGGCTGAAGTCACGTGGGTCCCGAAAGAAGACATTACGTGGTTCCGTCCGAAAAACGGCGTGATCTTCCATGCCGGCGAGACGTACAAAGGTCTGCCTTACACGCAGGACGGCCGTCTGACGAACCTGGAGCTTTTCCAGGAATTCCTTAAGGACGAAAACGGTAAACCGGTCTACGGCGGTCCGACGGCATCGGATGAGTACCGCGGCTCGGACTGCTCGGCAGCGTGTTCGTATGCGTGGCGTCACGTGATCCCGAATTTCCCCGTTCTGAAAACGTGGCACATGGAACCGGGCGCATTCTGTCTCGTGGATCCGAAAACGGGCTTTCCGGAACCAGTCCTGACGAAGGTCGGAGACTACAAATGGACGGACTTCCATGACAGTCTGGCCGTCATTAAGGAAAACGGCGAGGAAAAGATCATGGAGTGCTACCGTCAGCTCAAACCGGGTGACGGAGTCGTGAAGCGTCCGTATGGACACGTTCGTCTTGTGAGTCGGCTGGATGCGGAAAATCAGAAAGTCTACGTCATCGAGCAGTGCGGCCTCACGCCGGACGGTCAGCTCAAGAGCGACCATCAGTCATGGCGCGTCGAATATGAATGCACGTTCCGTGACCTTCTCGATGAAGGCTACCTCCCGATCCGTCCGTCCAGAAAAGTGATGTTTGACGCACAGAACTAAAGTCTGAAATACAGAGAAAACCGCCTGGAGTCCGGTAAAAAACTCCAGGCGGAGGCCCGAAAAGGATCTTTCCATGAAAACCAAAATTTTTCCCATTTTCCTTTCCTTTTTTGTTCTTCTGAGCTTTTTTGCGGCGATTTCAGCTGCGGACGAGCCGTACCGTATCGCACTGTTCAAAGACGGCGGAGTTTCTGACAAAACATGCGCAAGTGTTTCGAAAGTCGTGGAGAATGATCCGGCATTTCAGATCGAGATCGTGGACAGTCAGAAGATCCGCGACGGGATCTTAGATCGATTTGACATCGTGCTTCTTCCCGGCGGGCTGGCGTACAAGCAGATCGATGCACTGCAGCCGGAAGGAATGAAGAAGATCAAAGACTTCGTTAAGTCTGGAAAAGGCTACGTTGGGATCTGTGCCGGTGCGTATGTGCCGGTGAAACAGGATTTCCTGAACGCGGAGTTCAAAAGCCCGATCTGGTGGCGCGGCAGAGGGATCGTGAAGATCGAATTTTCCGAGTTTGGAAAGCAGATCGTCGGGGAAGATTTTCAGGGACAGCAGGACGTTTTCTACTCGAACGGCCCGATCGTGCACGTGAATGTGGACCCGTGTAAACCGCAGTGTCATGTTCTGGCGTGGTTCCGAACGGAAATGGCGAAAGGAAAGAGCGTTCCCGGCATCCAGATCGATTCCCCCGCGATCATTCTGTCGGCTTACGGAAAAGGTCTTGTCGCGACATTCAGTCCCCATCTGGAATCCGAGCCGTACCTGTATGAGCCGATTCTCAAGGTCCTGCATCACGTGGGAAAGAACGCGAGAATGGAAAAAACTGGTGCGGAAATCAGTGCGGAAACCGGTTCGGAAGACACTTTTTCCGATGCAGAACGTACGCGGATGGTCGAGTACATGCGTGCGATGGCGGAAGTAACGTGGGTCCCGAAGGAGGACATCACGTGGTTTGATTCCGATGCTGGAGTGATCTATCGTACCGGCGAGACCTACCGGGGGATCCCGTACACGCAGTTTGACCGTCGGACCAGCCTGGAGAGTTTCAAGGAATTGCTTCAGGACGAAGATGGTAAATCGGTCTACGTCGGACCTGCGGAGTCGGGGGAGTACCGCGGTGTGGACGGTTCCGCTGCGTGCTCGTACGCGTGGCGTCACGTGATCCCGAATTTCCCCGTTCTGAAAACGTGGCACATGGAACCGGGCGTTTTCTGTCTCGTGGATCCGAAAACGGGCTTTCCGGAACCGGTCCTGACGAAGATCGGTGACTATAAATGGACGGACTTCCACGAAAGTAAAGCGGTCATCGCGGAGAATGGCGAGGACGTGATCATGGAGTGCTACCGTCAGCTGAAACCGGGCGATGGTCTGATCAAGCGTCCCTACGGCCAAGTGCGATTGGTGAGTCGGCTGGATGCGGAAAATCAGAAAGTCTACATCATCGAGCAGTGCGGACTCACGCCGGACGGTCAACTCCGGAACGACCATCAGTCATGGCGCGTCGAATATGAATGTACGTTCCGTGACCTTCTCGATGAAGGCTACCTCCCGATCCGTCCGTCCAAAAAAGTGAAGTTTGACGCAGGAAACTGATTCTTCCGCTGACCTTTCAGGAGAGAAGAAGACGAAACTGAAACCGAAGCCGAAATTGGACCGGAGGTGGTTTTCAGGAGTTGGAAAATACAAAAAAATTCACCTGTTCTCTGTTGGGATCCGGGTGAGTTTTTTTTGAAAAATAACTCTTTCAGGGGGGGGCCTTGACTTTTTGTTTCAGATGAATATAATTCCGTGCGAAATCTTTGCTTTTGCTATTCAATTTTTTCGCAAAGGAGTTTTAAAATGTTAAATGAACGGTATTCTCTAAACAAACAGCTTGCACAGATGCTTAAAGGCGGCGTCATCATGGACGTCACGACTCCCGAACAGGCCAGGATCGCTCAGGAAGCCGGTGCGTGTGCAGTCATGGCTCTGGAACGTATTCCGGCAGATATTCGCGCTGCGGGCGGCGTTTCGCGAATGAGCGACCCGAAAATGATCCGCGGGATCCAGAATGCCGTATCCATTCCCGTGATGGCGAAGTGCCGGATCGGACATTTTGTAGAGGCGCAGATCCTTGAAGCGATCGAGATCGATTATATTGACGAGAGCGAAGTCCTTTCACCGGCTGATGACCGATACCATATCGACAAAACGCAGTTTAATGTGCCGTTCGTGTGCGGAGCGCGGGACCTTGGCGAAGCACTGCGCCGAGTGAATGAAGGTGCGTCGATGATCCGGACTAAAGGAGAACCTGGGACCGGCGACATCGTGCAGGCCGTCCGGCATATGCGGCTGATGCAGCAGGAGATCCGCCGTCTGACCTCCATGAGTAAAGATGAGCTTTTTGATGCAGCGAAAGTGCTTCAGGTCCCTTACGAGCTGGTGCAGTATGTCGCGGAAAACGGCAAACTTCCGGTCGTGAATTTCGCAGCGGGCGGTGTAGCGACTCCGGCAGATGCGGCACTCATGATGCAGCTTGGAGCGGAAGGGGTCTTTGTCGGAAGCGGGATCTTCAAATCCGGCGACCCTGCAAAGCGTGCGGCTGCGATCGTGAAGGCGGTCGCTAATTTCACGGACTCCAAACTGCTTGCGGAACTTTCGGAGGACCTTGGCGAAGCGATGGTCGGGATCAATGAGCAGGAGATCACGCTCCTGATGGCGGAAAGGGGCAAATGAAATGCGGACGGCAGTTCTGGCAGTCCAGGGAGCGTTCATCGAGCATGAACGGCGAATGAAGGAACTGGGGGTGGAGTGTTTCGAGATCCGGCAGAAACGGGATCTGGACCAGCCTTTTGATGGTCTGATCCTTCCCGGAGGTGAAAGTACTGTCATGCGGAAACTGCTGCATGAACTGGATCTTTTCGGGACGCTTCTGGATCGGATCCGGTCGGGAATGCCCGTTTTCGGAACGTGTGCAGGGCTTCTGCTTCTTGCGCAGAATGTAGAGAATGCCGAAGGTTTTGAGCCATGCTTCGCGACGATGGACCTGACGGCCCGGCGGAATGCGTACGGACGCCAGCTTGGGAGTTTTCATTCGGAGGAGCCGTTCGGTACGCTTGGGAATGTACCCATGACGTTCATTCGTGCGCCGTTCATTGAGTCCGTCGGTCCGGAAGTTGAAGTTCTTGCGCGGGTGGATGGAAAGATCGCCGCCGCCCGTCAGGGGAATCAGCTCGTGACGGCATTTCATCCGGAACTGGATCCGGATCGGAGGATCCACGCAATGTTTTTGGAGATGATGCGGGGACGCTGACGAAGACGCCCGTTTCAGAGACCGTGAGTTTTGAATTTCAGAGCAGATCCGTGCCGTTTCATGCGGAATCGGCCGATTCTGCTCAGTTTTGTTTTCTATTTTGGAGTTGCTTTTCGATTTTGAGGGAGTGCGCTTTTTTGTTTTTCTTATTTTCTCTTCTTTTTTCGGTCGGGGATTGACTTTATGCAGCGGTTCGGGTAAAATGAAGGAACTTGGGGCGAATATGAAGTTCCCGCTCCATTTCAGGACGCACGGTTTGTGTTTTTTCCCGCCTTTTTGCTCGATTTCAGGAAAACTGCCATGGTTCGTTTTGTGTTTTTGTGTCTGGTGTCTGCCGTCATGTTCTGCGTGTGCGGTACGGTGAATTTTGTATCCGGGGCCGATCTTCCGGCTTTTCTCGGTGTGCTGAACGGCGAAAGAGTCGAGACCGCGGAATGCGCGACGCTGCCGAAAGGGAAAGGCGTGCGGCTTAAGGATGGGGTCGAGGCCGTCGGGAAGACTTTCGGTATGGAGCCGGATCTCGTGCTTCGCGCGGAGGTGCCGGAAGATGGGATCTACCGGTTTTGGGGACGCGGAGCGGCGGATGCTCCCACACAGGAGCGTCTGAAGGTCTCGCACTCCAAGATGGACTCCATTCCGATCCGTCTTGCCGTGAATGACGGGCTGGTCAGTACGCGCTATCTCATAGAACCGTGGCGGGATCTGGGAAACTGCCAGACGCGGCTGGGACTCTTTCGGCTGAAAAAGGGAGAGACGCACCTGAAGATCTGGCTGCCGGAAGGCGTCGTGCTGGAGAGTCTTTCCTTTTCGCGCTGCCAACCTCCGGCGATCCCGGAATCGGCGCAGAACTACGTTCCGAAAATCGTTCCCCCTGCGGTTCATCCGCGTATTCTGGTGCGTCCGGAGATCCTGCCGAAGATCCGTGAACGCTTGACTCAGGGAGAAAATCTTCCGGTCTGGGAATCCGTTCAGGCTGCGGCGAAAGCTCCCATTCAGGTCCGGTGGCCGGAAGGAGAGGCGGTTGGACACGATCTGAAACTGCTGCGGGCACTTCAGTCCCGTGCGTTCGTTTATCTCATGACTGGCGACGAAACGTGCGGGCGCGAAGCGGTCGAGTGGACCGTCCGGTACCTCCGGTGCGTCGAATATGGAAACCTCCTCGACATTACGCGTGAGATCGGAGTCACCATCTGCACTGCCTCGTGGGTCTACGACTGGTGCTTTCCGCTGATGAATGCGGAAGAAAAGGCGGCGATCGAGCAGGAACTTCTCCGGCTCGCGGACCAAATGGAGTGCGGCTGGCCCCCGTTTGGCCAGACGATCGTGAATGGGCACGGAGCGGAGGCGCAGATCATGCGGGACCTGTTGACGATGGGCATCGCGCTCTACGATTCCGACCCGGAACCGTACCGGCTGTGCAGCTGGCGAGTACTGGAAGAACTCGTTCCGATGCGGGCCTGGGAGTATGATTCCCCGCGGCATAATCAGGGGATCAACTATGGAAACTACCGGATCCAGTTTGAGTATTTCTCCGACTTTCTCTTTTGGCGCATGACCGGACAGCGCGTTTTTGGCGGTAATTTGGCGAAAATGCCGCTTTACTTCCTGAATATGCGGGTCCCGAACGGTCAGGCATTCCCGGATGGCGACTGCTATAATCGGGGCATTTTGGGGTACGCACCTGCTGCGCAGATCATGTACGCGTGGTGCCATGAACTTGCGCAGGAGACCGAAACGGTCCAGAAAGGAGTTTCTGCGGGGCCAGAAGGTCCCTCTCTCTGCCGGATCGCCCGGCTCATGAAGGCGCAGTATCTTCGGGAACGCGGGAACCGGATCGGACGCGACGACCCGGTCTTTTTCCTGCTGGTGAATGACCCGGCACTGGAAGCCGATTTTTCGTTTGACGCACTTCCGCTGGGTTTCGATTCCGGCACGAAACTCGGTTCGCAGATCGTGCGGACGGGCTGGATGAAAGAGACGTGGCTTCGGGACGGCAAAACGGCGGAAGCGGACTCTCAGGAAACGGTCGTCGAGCTGAAGGGAGCAGGGTACACGACGCGGAATCATCAGCATCAGGATGCCGGCGCATTCCAGATCTATTTCCGCGGCTGGCTGGCGATGGATCTGGGACTCTACCATTTTTATGGTCTGCCCTACGATTGGAATTTCAACAAAAGATCGACGGCGCACAATGTGTGCCTCATCCGCGACGACACGAAAACGACGGATCCTTCCGGGAAATTCGTGAATGACGGCGGGCAGCTCATGCCTTCGCGCTGTCCGACCACGCCTGAAGAAGCCGCAAGCGCGGAATTCCAGACAGGGAAGATCCTTGCTTCGGTCTTCGAGCCGTCGGCTGGGGATCCCAAACGGGGACTCTACTCCATTGATCTGACGGCGTCGTACGCGGACCGCGCAGAATCGTACATCAGGACTTTTCGCTGGATCCGGACCGGACGCACTGACGTTCCGTTCATTCTGGCCATCCTGGACCGAATGAAGGTCAAGGACCCCGCATTTCGCCGTTTCTGGCAGATGAACTCGCTTTTGAAACCGGAAATGCGCACAGGGCACTGGGGAAAAACTGGGAGTGAAGTCGGAAACGGCGTATCCGGCAGTCTGGAAACCGGAATGAACACCGGAACCGGAACCGGAACTGGAACTGGAACTGGAACTGGAACGGAAACCGAAACTGGAACCGGAACTGGAACCGGAACTGGAACCGGAACTGGAACCGGAACTGGAACCGGAACTGGAACCGGAACTGGAACCGGAACTGGAACCGGAACTGGAACCGGAACTGGAACTGGAACT
>JAGBAA010000066.1 GCA_017939795.1 Thermoguttaceae bacterium | reverse complement strand
CCGTGCTGCTGAAGTCCCACGAGAGGACGTCCATTCCGACGAGTTCATTCGGCGCGAATTCCATTTTGACGGAATTCAGACCGGAGGCTTCCGCCACGACCCAGAGTTCTTCTTCCGACGGATTCAGCTCCGCGTTGAGGATGTCCACGAACTCATCGATCTCCATGCCGTTGGTGTCGAGAAGAAGCTCGAGGATAAACGGATTCGAGGTGTTGAAATCTTCCAGTTCGACCCAGCCTGCCGTCGTCGGCGCGAAGGAAAGCTCGGAATTTCCGCCGATGGAACCGCGGTTAGCGTCGTCCTTGAACTGGACGTTCAGCTTGCCCGTCGCGGTGTCGTAGGCAGTTTCGAGGATGTTCGCGGAGTCGTTCGTGACGGTCACGGCCGTTTTTCCGCCGACGGTCATGATGTCTTTTCCGTTTTCGAGCGAGTAGTCATCGGTGAAAGAGATAGCGTCGTTGTGCGCGACGGAAACTTTCCCGCCGTTCTGCTCAAATGCGCCTTCGACGGTCAGCGTTCCGAGACCCTTGACGCTCGTTTCGAAATTCAGTGCGGAGGCTGCCGTGAGGTTCATCTTGCCCTTCACGTCCATGTCGCCGGCGTAGATGTTCAGCGTTCCCTCTGTCTCATGACCGCCGACTTTCACGCCGTAGCCGTCGTACAATTCAACATTGATGTTGGAATTGATACCCGAACCGGCCGTAACCTGGCCATCGTAGAGATTGAACGCCGCTCCGCTTCCGGCTCTTCCGATGATCATCGGGTTGCCGTTTCCGCGGGCGTAAAGTTCACCGCCAAACATATTGTACACGGCACTCGATTTGTTTGACCAATTCATGACGAACCACTCGCAGTCGACCGTTCCGCCGTACTGATTCACGACGTTCGGAGCCGTACCGTCCGGCTGATCGTAGAAGCCGACGAGGAACCAGCTGTTTGACCTGATCCTGCCGTCGTAGAGATTCAGTGTTCCGGTGCCATATTCGCCAACCGCGAACTGTGCCGCAGTGACGCTTCCGCCGGTCATGTTCATCGTGCCGACTGAATTCTGTTTTGGAGCGAGCGTGAATCGATTGTTTGCGGTGATCGTACCTCCGGAGACGTTCATTTCACCTTTCCCGTTATGTCCGACGATGATCCATCCATTGGATTTCATCTCGCCGCCGTTCATATTGAAAGTGAAATTGCCGGACGCATTGTCGCCGAGAGCGATTCCCTGATTTGCACCGGTGCCGGTAGCGTGGATCGTTCCGCCGTACATATCCCACGTTCCGGAGCCATTGTGCCCGAGCGGGAACCAGACTGACTGGATCGTTCCGCCATACTGTGTGACGGAACCGCGGGCATAGGACTGGTTATTTCCGACGCAAAAATAGCCGCCCGCTGTGATCGAACCATCGTACATGATGAACGTGCCGTTGCCTCTGTATCCGACGTTGAAATAGTTGCTCGTAATCTTCGTGTCGGCCCCGGTGACGGTCATCGTGCCGGAAGAGTTCTGGTTGTTCGCGATGGTAACGTTTCCACTCAGGGTCGAGTTATGAAGATTCAGAGTTCCTGATCCGGAGTTGCCGACCGTCATGACTCCAGAGAGTGTGGAATTCTGAATGTCTGCCGTTCCCGTGCCGGAGTTGCCGAGGAAGAACCCCTGCGGAGCGATTACGGTCGTGTTGTCGATGGTCGCGGAAGCACTTCGGTTCGCGCTGTAGCCGATGTGGAGCGTTTTCGGATTGAAGGTGCCGCCGGTGAGGATCAACTCCGCGCCGCTGGCTGTGTTTCCAAGACGGACTTCATCCTTGGCTGTGAAATTGCCGGCAGATATGAGCTTTCCTTCGATCCACGTGACCGCGCCTTTGCCGTCAATGTAGTTTTCGCCCTTGACGTTGAGCGACGCGCCGGAAGTGATGGTGAGACTTCCATGCGGATCGACCGTGAGCATATTGATCTCTGCGGCAGTGTTGAGCGTGACGCTGCCGAGGTTCACGAAAACGTCATTTCCCGCGGTTGGCGCAGACGCGATACTTCCGTTTCCGTCAAGCCACGAAGACGCGGCTTCCCAGTCAGCGGAATCATTCGCAGACTGACCGTTGAAAATACGGTCTGACTCAAGATAGTTCGGCATGGCGTAGACCTGGAGCGAGCGGTCGGTCAGAATGGTATTCGTTGCGCTCGTCCAGTCGTAGCTTCCCGCAAAACTGTCTGCATCGCCAATACCGGCGACCGTGTTTTGATGCGGACGGTAGAGACAGTTGAAATCGAAGAACGTCTGTCCCGTTCTGGCATTCGAGTCGAAAATATTGTATTGGTAGGAGCCGTGATTGTTGTTCGTCGCAGGCGAGTCGTTCCAGTCGAACGAACTGCCGTGCGCGCCCGCCATCGTGACGTTGTTGCCGTTCTGGTCCTTCAGCGTTCCCTGCGCGGTCCCGCTGTAGTTGAACGGCCAGGATTCGATCAGAAGATTCGTGTTTTTCAGAGCCTTCACGCCGTCCGCGTCTGCCGTGATGTTCTCGAAGAGCGGCATATCGGCCGTGTCGTACACGGTATAGAAATTCGTTCCCGTCACGATCCGATTCATGACGTCGCCGGCCTGACCTTCCCGCGCGAAACCGAGATGGTAAATACTCGTGCCGTGATTGTTCGGAGCTTCAACGAGTGCCCATTCCGTATTTCCGCCGCGTCCGGTGATCTGCATGTAGTGCAGCGAGCCGGTGTAGCCTTTCTCGATCGCCTTCGCGTTGAAGGTGTCATAGTACGCTTCCTGTCCGACGGTGGGGCTGCCGACGGTCGGGCAGTCGTCCTGCGAGAGAACGATCCGGTACATCGCAAGATTGGAGATCTGTTTCTGTGCCGTCGTGTTTTCCGCGAAGGTCGTGTACTCAGCAGCCCATGCAGACGGAACAGTCAAACCGGCCAGGATCGCTGCGGTCAGGATGGATTTGGAAACTTTTTTCATGATCGATACCTTAAAATTTTTATTAGTTGTTTATTTGGCTTTGTTTTGTTTGAATTTTACGCCTTTTTCCGGTTCCGCGTCCAGCCGAGGAGACCGCATCCGAGCGCAAGGAGGATCCACGCGGAGGGTTCAGGGACTTCATTGCCGTGGAGTCCGATGACTGCGACACCGTTGGCTCCGTAGAGGTCCGTGCTGCTGAAGTCCCACGAGAGGACGTCCAT
>JAGBAA010000065.1 GCA_017939795.1 Thermoguttaceae bacterium | reverse complement strand
TCATCGGCGATCTCTTCCTCTTCGCCGCTTTCGTCCAGGTCTCCCAGATCGATCTCTTCCGGCTCATCGGCGATCTCTTTCTCTTCGCCGCTTTCGTTCAGGTCTCCCAGATCGATCTCTTCCGGTTCATCGGCGATCTCTTCCTCTTCGCCGCTTTCGTTCAGGTTTCCCAGATCGATCTCTTCCGGTTCATCGGCGATCTCTTCCTCTTCGCCGCTTTCGTCCAGGTCTCCCAGATCGATCTCTTCCGGCTCATCGGCGATCTCTTCCTCTTCGCCGCTTTCGTTCAGGTCTCCCAGATCGATCTCTTCTACCTCATCGATGATTTCTGCATGAATGTCCGCAGACGGCATTCCCGGGAACAGAGACAGAACGGCAGCGATAAGCAGAAGGCAGAGGAGGCCGTTTCCTGTTTTTCGGAGTATGCAGCCGATCGATCCGGATAGAAAATGAATGCGTTTGCTGTTCATGAAGGTTCCTTTTTTCCGATTTTCTTTCACTTTTTTCCCGCGGATCCGTGGAGATCAAAAAAATTTTCCACCCGCACTGGAAATTTTTCAGTTTCTTACTATAATAGATTACGATATTTTCCTTCCTTTGTGAAGGGCTACTTCCCCATAATTTTAAAAAAAGAGTAAAATCGTTCCATGATCGTGTACCTGCTTTCCAAAAAAACGGCTTCCCTGGATGCGCTTCGACGGACTGTAGAAAGTTTACGGCTTACGGCGATCTCGTGCAATTCGGCAAATGCGCTGATCCACTCCTGTGCCCGGGGACGCGGATGCGTTCTGGTTTCTGGGGCGGATCATTCTGCAGCCGAGATCCGAACCTTGATCCAGAAACTGCGCCGAAATCTCTATCCCCATGCTGTTCTTGTTGCGGAAAAGGAACCGACGGCAGTCCGGGCGGTCGAGCTGCTTCGTTTACCAGTGCTCGATTATTTTCATACGCAGATCGATCCGCTTGCCTTCCAGCTCGTCATCCAAACTGCCCGGCGGTGGGCTGAGACGGAGGGTATGCGGGAAGTCTTTCGATTCCAGCTAGAGGAAAAATGGGAACAGATGAGCGGCGGAATGAAAGACGTTCTGCGTCTTCTCTACGATGGAAAGACGAACCGCGAGATCGCCGAGGTCCTTTCTCTCAGTCTCCGAACGGTGGAAAATCGGAGGGCAAAGCTGCTTGAGGAATTTGGGGTCTCGACTTTTGCGGAACTTATCCGAACGGCCGCGTTTTTTCTTGATCAGGAGGTCCTTCCGCCGGTCTTTTTTGCCGAAATGGAATAATTCCCCCCAATGATGTGTCTTGCGCATGAAATTTTTAATTTTTCCTTACGGAGACTTGAAATTCTGTCTGATCCGGACTATAATTGGAACATTCATTTTCAGTCTGCGTGATCGTGACGCAGCTGGATCTCCTTTTGATTCGAGTCCGATCCTGTTTTCCCCACCGGAGTGCTCATGTCCAGTTCCCCCCAGCAGACCATGTTCAGTCAGATCGACGTCACGAGTATCCTGCCGCCTCAGCCGGTCGAGAACGATCCGCGCGCACTGAGGGAAATGCGTCAGCATCAGGAAGTCATTGCAGCACTTCGCGACATTGCGAATCTGCAGAAGCGGCAGAATGACCTTCTTGTCCAGCTGATCGGCATTCAGACGGCTGCGCAGAGACAGAAAGCTGCGGATCTTCAGCGCTGGCGCGAAACACATCCTGAACTTGCGCAGGGATGCCGGAAACTGCTCGAAAGAATGGGGGAGATGCAGACGGAGTATTTCACGCGCATGGTGGAGCATTCGATCGAAAATGACGACTGTTGGGAAGGAAGCGAATTTTTATTCAACGAATTCATCGATCAGTTTGGACCGCGTCTGATCCATCTGAATAGTCTTCTGCAGTCTCTTTCGCAGCTTGCGGCGCCTCTGCCTCCGACGCAGCCAAAAGAGAAGTAAAAAAACATCAACATCAAAAAGTTTTTGAAGAGGGAGTCTGAGGGAGGAACGATCTTCAAAATGTTCCTCCCTCACGAGCGTTCATGACTTGACGGGCAGCCGGATCTCTCCCGAAGGGTGAGATCGTACGTGGGACCGCTTTCGCCGAAGATCTCCCCGCTGAATTTATAGAATATCCGCAGAAACACACTGAAAAGAAAAAGGGCCTGGACGGTGCCTGACACGAATTTCACGAAATGTGCGAAAAACACGAAAATGAAATTTTTTGATTTTTAAAATCACTTCGCGGAGCTGATTTCTTTTCGTGTTTTTCGCGTTCCTTCTCTGAGTGATCCCGCGAGTTCTCAGTGTCTTCAGTGGTAGGATCGGTACTCCCTGCCGGATGAACCAAATTTGGTGCGAAATTCGTATCAGGGCACATTTCCTTCCTTTTCTGTGTGTTCTCTGGCCTTTTCGAGGACCGAGGCGGTCGTTTCGGTCCAAAGGACGAGGGAGGGGCCGGGGATCAGGGCGGCGGAGGATTCCGGGATGCGGTAGATGCGGTTCGTGCGGACTGCGGAAAGCATCGGGAGCGTCTGCCATGCGCGGTCAAGAGACTCCTGCGTCTGCTCCGAGGCTGCCGTGTCCGGGATGATCTCGAGGATCACGTCCGGATCCATCGCAAGGATCCCCTCCTGCGAGACCTTCGGGTACGGCGAACGGCCCTCGTAGGCGTTTTTTCCGCCCGCGATGTCCAGAAGCGGCTCGCAGAGACCGTCGTGTCCCGCAACGTAAACGTCTTCCAGTTGCCCCGACGCATAGTTCCGGCTCACGACCAGAAGAACACGGAGTTTCGGCAGTGTCCGCGTCCGTTCCTGAATAGTGCGCAGACGTGCTTTCAGCGAATCGTTAAGTTTTTCTGCGCGGTCCGGGACCTGAAAGCGTTTTCCGAGCGTCTCGATCCCCGCGAAAACGTCGTCCAGCGTCTCATCATGGATCGGCAGCGGATCCCAGCCGAAACCGCGCATCTGTGCCTCTTTTTCAGGCTGACGGCACGTCATCAGAACGCAGTCCGGACGGAGGGATGCGATTTTTTCGAGATTCGGCGAGAAGATCGTACCGACCGTCGGTTTCTGCTGCGCTTCCGGCGGATACTTGCAGTGGTCCGTCACGCCGATAAGGTACGGTTCCAGCTCCAGTGCGTACATCATTTCCGTCATTGCCGGCGAGAGCGAAATGACCCGCTGAGGAACGGCTGCGGCTGCCTCGGAGGTGCCAGACTCTCCGCTGTTCTCCGTCCTGCTGCACCCGGTCCAGAGAAGAAGGATGCAGAGCAGGAAAATTCCCGCAGTTTTCATGAGAGAATCGGCTTTCCTGATGCCGAAATGCCGTAAGCTGAACTTAAAAACTGTATGGATCGGATCCCGCATTTTGATGTCTTTCTCCTATTTTTTTCTGCATATTATAAAATTCTGAAACGATTCCGAACGCCCTCACGCACAGTGCTTTCAATGGTGGGGTCTGTTGGCGAAATGTCCCGTGCGCGATTTCACCCTGCGGGAGAAAACTGGCTGCCCATCATGCGGCCGCGGCCGTGAGATAAAAACATTTTGAAATTTATTTCCCTCCCTTCGGTGCCAGTGACCAATGGGAACCGGTCCATGATTTCGCGCGGAAGCACTATCGCCTGCCGCGCTCCTTCTTCAAAACTTTTTGATGTTTGGATCCTTTGTTTCCAATTTTAAAAGCAGACGGCGGAAAGGATCCGACCTTCCCGCCGTTTCAGTTCACTTCGTCAGTTTCCTGATCGAAACCTCAATTACGGAAGCAGAAGCGGGCTGTTTTCGGGCAGCTCGAATTCAACGACTTTACCTTCTTCCGTGCGGACCTTCAGACGCAGAGTCTTCACGACGTCGCGGATCGGATCCGTGAAGATCGTGTTGTACTTCGGCATATCCACGAACGAAACACCGGTCAGCTGCGCGTTCACTTTTTCGCGAACGTCGAGCCACGTGTCTTTCGCGCCGTAGGAGGCTTCAAGGATCTCGCCCTTGAACGGTTTCTTCATGTACTCATCCTTCTTGCGCAGAAGATTCAGGACGACTTCATCTCTCGCCTTCAACTTGGCAGCTTCCTCGGAGAGGACCAGTGCGCCGGAGACCTTTTCCGAGTCGCCGTCCTGACGAATGTCGAAGCGGTTGATCACCGGAGCAGAAGCGACACGCGGACGGACCGGCGGGACGGTTTCGATCGCCTTGGAGTAGGGATCGTACATCTTGCGGATCTCTTCATCGCCGAGGTACGGACCATTGCAGTCGACCCACGCGATGAGACGTTCGGCATCTTCCTGGCTCACTTTCACGCCGTGGTGATTGCCGCTGGTCGCGTTCTGGATGAGCGTGCTCGTGGGCGAATAGGCAGAATACGGAGGCAGGGTAGCCAGGTTGTTCGGGTCTCTTCCGCCGTAGCCTTCCACGACGAACACGCCGGCAAGGTTGACCGGAACGCCCTTTTCGTTCTTGACCTTGCTGCGTCCCCAGCCGCAGTCACCGGAAACGAGCGTCATGTACGGTTCGGTGAACGGACTCGTTTCGCCCGGTCGGCTGAACACGTTGCTGCGCCAGCCTTTACCCGACGGACGGGAGACCATGTTCAGCTTCTTGTATGCGTCGTGTTCCGGGTTCTGATGGCATTTGCCGCAGTTGCGGTCAAGCACCGGCTGGACAAAACGTGCGAAGCTGATGCTTTCTTTGCCCCACGGGGTCGGCGTCAGTTCGACTGCCGGTTTACGCAGAGCCGTTCCCATCTGGCCGCTGCCCATCAT
>JAGBAA010000064.1 GCA_017939795.1 Thermoguttaceae bacterium | reverse complement strand
TCAGGCCTTTCGCCGAGACGGAACATGGGGACTTTTTAAAGGTCGCCATTTCTGAAACCAACACGAACTCCCGGCGAACGCGCTGTCGCGCTGTATCGCCGATCAACAAAGCGGCAAAGGTCACTCCGTGCCCGTATTGCCACACTCCATATCATTTACCGAACTCGACCGATCGGTCCGCGCGCCAATCCATGATCCGGCACGGGATCCGTTCATAAGCAGGTTCCGTACATTCTTCTTCCGCCAGCCAGTCAAACGCAAGCTGCGTCTCCTTCGTTTCCCGTACCGCAAAGGGGACCGAGCCAGTCAGACCGTCCATCTGCCAAAGATTCCAGCTGATGATATTCGCGATTTTTTTCAGTTCCTTCAAGGAAGCCTTCCGGTTCCATCGAGCCGAGAGATAGTCTGTGAACGTGAGCAAAAGATTGATCCGGGCAATGAGCAGGCTGTCTCCCTGAAGTTCGTATCCGTAAACGCTCTGGAAAGCACGAACGGTCCACGTCATCCATTCGCTCTCCTCCCGCGTGTTCTCATTGACGACCCGGAGTTTTCGGTCCAGGATCCCAATGCGCTTCTCCAAAGAGATCGGCTCGCCCGTTGCCGCATCGTACCGGGAAACAAGAAACGGAGCTTCGCCGCAGGTGATTTCCATCCGGCGTGAATCAACGTACTCTTTCCAATCCCTTTTCTCGCCAAATCGGATCGGCTCACTTTTGGGGATCCACCCGTTTTCCGTCAATGTATTAAAAGGCTCCGGATACCCGAACCACTCTCCATCACAGAACTCATTCATCCGGCAGCAGACGTACGCGGGAGTAAAGACCTCGGCCGTTTTCCTTGTTCTCTCCGCCTGCAAAGACAGCTCTTTCGCGACTCTCGGCCGGATCATCCCGGCACCCCGCAATGTATCTTCCCTCATCGGAGAGTTTTCAGCCCGGACGATGTTCTTCTTCGTTGTCTTGTCCAAAAGCAAAAGGGACAGAACATCAGACACCGGCCAGGAATTTAAATGGATCAGGTCCGACATTCTCTCCCCCTCTCTGATTTCAGGTCTTTTGAAGTCCGCAGCTTATTCCGCGAGCGGTTTTTCGATCACGTGGTCCACGATGTGGTACGCACAGGCTTCCTCGGCCGACATGAAATTGTCGCGGTCCGTGTCCGCCACGATCTTCTCGTACGTGTGGCCCGTGTGGTGGAGAAGAAGACGGTTCAGCTTCTGCTTCGTCTTTTCAAACTCCGTCGCGTGGATGAGGATCTCCTCCGCAGTCCCCTCCATCCCCGCACTCGGCTGGTGGATCATGATGCGCGCATTCGGAAGCGCATACCGTTTCCCCGGTGCCCCCGACGCAAGAAGAAACGCCCCCATCGACGCACACTGACCGATGCCGTACGTCCGAACGTCGCACGAAACGAAATTCATCGTGTCGTAGATCGCCATTCCTGCCGTCACGCTGCCGCCCGGTGAGTTGATGTAGAAGTGAATGTCCGCTTTCGGATCCTCCGACTGCAAGTACAGCATCTGCGCCACGATCGAATTGGCCGATTCGTCCGAAACTTCCGTTCCAAGGAAGACGATCCGGTCCCGCAGAAGCCGACTGTAGATGTCCATCGCGCGTTCGTCGCGGCCATTTTTGTCAATAACGAAAGGAATCAATGCCATTTTTGTAGTCTCCTGCGTGCTATTTGTTCTCTTCTTCGGGTTTCTTGACGACCGTATCCACGATGCCGTACGCCACCGCCTCTTCCGCGGTCATGTAGTAGTCGCGGTCCGTGTCCTTCGCGATCTCTTCCACGGCTTTTCCAGTGTCCGCCGACAAAAGTTCGTTCAGCAGCGCACGCGTCTTCAGGATCTCCTGCGCCTGAATGTTGATGTCGGAAACCTGCCCGCCGACCTGTCCCCACGGCTGGTGGATCATGACTTTCGCATGAGGAAGGATAAAACGCTTCCCTTTCGTTCCGCCGCCCAGAAGCACCGCAGCCGCACTGGCCGCAAGTCCCACACAGTACGTGTTCACCGGGCAGCTCAAAACGTGCATCGTGTCGTAGACCGCCAGCATCGCACTCACACTTCCCCCAGGAGAATTGATGTAGAAATGAATGTCTTTCTTGCGGTTGTCGCTCTGAAGATAAAGAAGCTGCATCACGATCGCATTCGCATTCGCGTCCGAAATCGCCCCCTGAAGAAAGATGATCCGGTTCTCAAGCAGAAGATCCGAGATCGTCATCTGACGCTGACGCTGATAGTCGCCCGCATTCATGATCGGCTCCATCGACTGCATACCACGCACGGAACAGGAAAGAGGGTTGGTGAAATGGTCCATAAATTCTTCTCCCAAATTGGATGTGTGTCGTAAATAAAACAAGAAGGAAACACAAAAAGGGAACAAATCCACAAACGAAATAAAGCCGAATCGACAAAATTATCGATTCGGCGAGATCGGAACAGTACTCATGTACCGTCAAATTCTAGAAGATGGGTCCAGAAATCAGTTTTCTTCCGCCTTTTCTTCCGTATTTTCAGCTTCTTCAGCCTCTTCCGCCTTGCCGGTGCCGCCAGCCGGGAATTCGACCGTCGCCATTTCTTCCGGATACGGCTCGAAAGTCGTTTCTTCGAATTCCGCGCTGTTGAGGATCAGCTCGATGACCTTGCGTTCGATGATCTGGTTGCGCAGGATGTCCATGCGGTTCTGCTTCTCCAGACGGGCACGCACGCGGCGGGCAGAATCCTGCGTTCTCGCGGCGATCTCCTGGATCTCTTCATCGTAATCGGCTTCTTCCGCTTCGATATTTTCGTTTTCCGCGATGCGTTCGAGGATGAAGTGCTCTTTGAGCAGTTTCTTCGTCGATTCCAGACTGTTCTGACGCAGAATGTTCAGATGCTCCTGGATCTTTTCAAGCGGGAAACCGCTGCGCTGCAGCTCAAGCATCGTGCGGTACAGTTCACGTTCCGCCTGACGTTCGAGAAGGACCGGGGGAAGATCCCAGTCGGCAGATTCGAGCAGAAGGGCCGTGATCTTTTCGCGGGCGACCTGCTGCTGCTGATAGACCATCTGGCTTTCGAGGTTCACTTTCAGGAACGCATCGTAAGCTTCTTTGTTTTCCATGCCCATGCGGTTCAGGAATTCTTCATCGACGGCCGGAATGTTCAGCTTGTAGACCTTCTGAACTTCAAACACGGCATCGACTTCCTTGCCGCGAAGAAGAACGTTCGGCGCGGATTCGGAAAGGGTGAACTTCAGCGTGCGGGTCTCGCCAGCCTTCACGCCGTCCATCTGCTCGTCGAATTTTTCGATCGTCGCGTCGCTGAAAAGAAGGGACGGACGAAGACGAATGACTTCGTGTTCGCTGGAATTGATGATCTCGTCATTGTAGCGGATGAAGAGTTTCGTCGCGATGTAATCGCCGGCAGCAGCGCCTTCTTCCGATTCGTCCAGTTTGCCCATGCGGGAACGGAACGAGACCGAAGCGGCTTCGATGTCAGCATCCGTGAAATCGCGGACCGGCTTCTCGAGTTTCATGCCCTTCCATTCCGGAAGTTCAAATTCCGGACGAACTTCAATGTCGTATTCGAACGTGAAATCACCGGTCTTCGGCAGTTCCAGCGCAAGATAGTCAAACATCGGATCGCTGATGGGAGCCAGATTTTCAGAATCGTTCACCTGCGAAATACTCTCCATCAGGAGGGCATTCTTGACGCGGTCAGCCACGTCCTTGTAGAAACGGGCTTTCACGATCCCCATCGGAGCACGTCCGGGACGGAAACCCGGAAGCTGAGCGACCGGTTTCAGATGGGCAAATTCCCGATCCATGAAACGGTCGATGTCCGCGCGGGCGATCGTAATCGTAATGTGGCGTTCGCAAGCACTGCGAGCGTCGACTTTAATGTCCAGATTCAGTTTCTGTTCCGAAGAAAGCATTTCGTCTGCCATGAGTTTACCCCATCACTTTAAAAGGGATGACGCCAGCTGTTTCTGCAGCCGGCTTTCGTATTCCAAATACCGCTCCCCTCTTCAAATCTCCGGAAAACCCATACCTCGCTTGCTGAAAAACGGCAGGAGACTCCAGCTATGAGGGAAATCGGACGTCAGGTTCCAATATGGCAAACGGCTCAAGCAAAAGCCAGAGCCGTTTCACCAACATCTTAAATTAGAGCGGGCGAAGGGGTTCGAACCCTCGACAACGACGTTGGCAACGTCGTGCTCTGCCAACTGAGCTACGCCCGCAATGTATTGCTAATCTATCTGCTGCCTGATCCCAGGGTCAGGACTTTTTAAGAGCGGGCGAAGGGGTTCGAACCCTCGACAACGACGTTGGCAACGTCGTGCTCTGCCAACTGAGCTACGCCCGCAGAGCATTTGAGCATTAACTCAAATGACATAGTGCATTATACTCATTTTTTAAAACTCTGCAAGGGGCACCCCTCGAAAAAATCGCAAAAATTTCTTTTTTTCTTGAAATACCCCTCAAATGCCGTTTTTTCGGCCTTATTCGACCTCGGAATTCCAATATTCCGGAGCTTCCACCCAGATCTCATGGTTATTTTCGTCCAGCGCCATCGTGTCGAGGTACTTTTCGAGCGATTCCATCCATTTCATGTAAGCAGAAGAAAGGTGCAGAGCCTGATAGTCGTGGGAAAGGGCGGAGCCGGTGTATTCCATCGTACGGATCACATAATATTCCGACGCGGTCTTCCCAAAGAGCAGCGATCCCGGAAGTTTCACGACGCGGAAAGAAAGATTCTGGAAGTTGTTCTTCCGAACCTCTTCACGGATCTCTTCCGGAACTTTCTTCAAAAGTTCCACGAATTCCTCCGCCTGGCTGCTGATCTCTTTTTCCAGACGTTCTTCCATCTCATCCCGGTCTTCTGCCGGTTCCTCGGCTGCCGGATCTTCCGTGTCTTTTCCTGCGGTTTCCATATCAGTTTCAGAGGCAGACAGTGCATCCGCATCTTCATCCGCATCTTCGGCAGGCTCTTCTTCCGTCTCTTCCTCCGGAACTGCCGGACCGACCGAGATCTCCATCATTTCCTCTTCTTCGGCCGGAACAGCATCCTCAATATCTCCGGCATCGTCCGCAGTCTTCGGAGCGTTCTTTTCGCTGGTCTCTTCCTCCGCATCATCGGATTCGATCAGCATCCGTCCGCCGTTTTTCGCACGAACGTTTTCGTCCCGTTTTTTGCGGGAGACTGCATTATTCGGCGTTTCTTCCTCAACGATCTCGACGGCCAGATCCAGCTCATCGGCAGCCTTTTCTGCACCGGCGCCCTGGAGGCCTTCCTTCGCGACCGCTTCCTGCGCAGCGGATTCCACGATCTTCATAAAATCATCATCCACTTCCTGCCCGACATGCCCGGAGATCTCCGAGCTCATCAGCTTGCTCAGCGGCATGACCGTTTCCGGTTCTTCCGTCTTCGATCCAGAGTCCGCATCCCAAATATCCTCGGAAAGATTCGCCAGGCTTCCGATCCGGGCAATATGGCAGATCCGGGCACTCACGACTGCCGGAGCAGCTTCCGTTTCCGATCCTGTCTTCTGCGTCAGATTTTTCAGTTCCTCACAGCCGGTCAGCATGACCAGCACCAACAGGGCGATCCCCCGGAACATTTTGCTCATGATCTCTCTCCGTCTCTCTTTCAGGATAAAATTGTGGGTTGATGGATATTCTGTCTGAAATCGGCCTTTACATTTTCTGCGCCGGAACTTCTGCCGGAACTTCTGCCGGAACTTCTGCCGGAACTTCTGCCGGAACTTCTGCCGGAACTTCTGCCGGAACTTCTGCCGGAACTTCTGCCGGAACTTCTGCCGGAACTTCTGCCGGAACTTCTGCCG
>JAGBAA010000063.1 GCA_017939795.1 Thermoguttaceae bacterium | reverse complement strand
ATGATGGGCAGCGGCCAGATGGGAACGGCTCTGCGTAAACCGGCAGTCGAACTGACGCCGACCCCGTGGGGCAAAGAAAGCATCAGCTTCGCACGTTTTGTCCAGCCGGTGCTTGACCGCAACTGCGGCAAATGCCATCAGGACCCGGAACACGACGCATACAAGAAGCTGAACATGGTCTCCCGTCCGTCCGGCAAAGGCTGGTGGGGCTGGGTCCACAGCCGTCCGGATGACGTCAGTCCGTTCTCCGAACCGTACCTGACTCTCGTTTCCGGCGACTGCCCGTGGGGCGGAAGCAAGCCGAAGAACGAAAAGGGCGTTCCGACCAACCTCGCCGGCGTGTTCGTCGTGGAAGGCTACAGCCCGAACGATCCGAAGAACCTCGAAACGCTTCCTCCGTACTCCGCGTACTCCCCGGTCAGCCCGCTCATCAAGAACGCGACCAGCGGCGAACACCACGGTGTGAAAGTGAGCAAGGAAGATGCCGAACGCCTCATCGCATGGGTCGACTGCAATGGTCCGTACCTTGGCGATCCGGAAGTCCGCGCGATGTACGATCCCTACTCCAAGGCGATCGAGACCATTCCGCCGGTCCGTCCGCGTATCGCGTCCGCTCCGGTGATCAACCGTTTCGATCTGCGTCAGGACGGTGACTCGGAAAAAGTCTCCGGCGCACTGAAACTTCAGCCGGAGATCGACGAAGCGTTCCACATGAACCAGAAGCACCGTGCGTATCTCGTTGAGTCGCTGCGCAAGCAGAAGCTGGACGGCGAGATCGTCGCGGCAAACTACGGTATCGACGTGGAAGCAGAACGCGTTGACGTGAAAGAAAAACTCATGAAGTTCTTTGACGGTTCCGTCATCATGGACATCGGCGACTACAATGCGGCATTCACCGACGTTACGCCGAACAAGGTGAAGAACCTCCGCATCATGGTCCGTTTCAACGACGGCACGGTGAAACACTATCGTTTTGGAGAAAACCAGACGGTCATCCTGAACCGTTAAGTTTCGTGCCTGTTTCAGCGATCTGAGTAAAAAGAAGGAGTTGACCCATTGGCCGACTCCTTCTTTTATATCAGGTACTCGAAATTTGATCTTAAGTCTGGTTCATTTCTGAGATTTTTCCGGAACAAATCGGTATCCGGCATTTCGGTAGGTTAGAAAGAACTGCGGGTGGGACGGATCCGGTTCAAAGATCTTTCGAAGCCGCAGAATAAACTGATCGGGAGCCCGGGTATTCATCCCGGTGGACGTTTTCCAGACTTTTTCGAGCAATTCTTCCTTGGGGATGAGGCGATTCGCGTTCTGGATGAAGTATTTGAGAAGCGAGATCTCCAGGAACGTCAGATTCACGGTCTTTCGCCCGGTATGGACTTCCTGGGTATTGAAATTCACGACGGCGTTTCCGATCGTGAGTTCTTCCGGGATGCGGATCTCTTCCGGAGCGGATTCCTGTGCGTGAGCCGGAGCCGATCTTTCTTCGCGAAGGGAGCGGAATTTTACCATGTTTCGGATCCGTGCGATGAATTCTTCCAGCTCAAACGGTTTGGCGAGATACTGATTCGCTCCGGCATCAAATCCGCGCGCTTTGTCTTCCGGCAGCGTTCTTGCCGAGAGGAACATGATCGGGGTCCAGATGCCGTTTTCGCGGGCTTTCGAGCAGATCGTGTAGCCGTTGACGCCGGGCAGCATGATGTCCAGTACGATGACGTCGAACTCACTTCCATCCTTCAGGATCCGTTCCAAAGCCTGGGAGCCGTCATGGATGAGGGTGACCTGAAAGTTTTCATGTTCCAGTGTGTAGCGCATTCCGACCGCGAGGTTTACTTCATCCTCAACGACCAGAATATGAGGTTTCGGGTGATTTTGAGATGATTCCATTTTTTCCTGTTCCGGATTCATTCAGGTTGTTTTTTTCTGATTCAGGTCCAAGCGGCAAAAGTACGTAAATTTTGGTGCCGGAACCGTACCGGTTTCCGCTGATGCGGATCTTTCCGTTCAATTCTTTCAGGCACATTCGTACGATATAGAGCCCCAGTCCCGTTCCTTTTCTTCGGCGTTCCAGCTCTCTTCCAAGACGCACGAAACGCTGAAAGACCTTGTGGCGCATTTGGGGAGGGATCCCGTTCCCATTATCTGCGATGCTCACCGCAACTTTCTTTTTGCTCATCAGGCGTACTCGAATGGTCACTTCCGGAGGATCACCGCCGTATTTGACCGCATTATCGATGAGGTTTCGGAAGATCATTTCCAGAGGGACCCGGCTTGCCGTCATCTGAACGTCCGGACCGCAGAGCAGGATCTGGGATTCACTGATCCGGTGAAGAAGGACCGCGGACTGTTTGGCAGACTGCAGGATACTTCGGAGGCTGACCTCTTCAGGCATTTCGCCGATCTGAAGTCCGGCTTCCAGCTGACCGGCGCGCAGGACCTGATTGATGAGCGTGTCGAGACGTTCCGTTTCCTCCATCATTCCGGCATAGAATTTGACTCTTTCCTGCGGCGAAACTTCGTAGCGGGAGAGCGTCTGAAGCGTCAGTTTCAGGGAGGCCAGCGGAGATTTCAGTTCATGCGTCACGCTGTTGATGAAATTGCTCTGACGCTGGTTCAGCTTCACCATTTTGATCGAAATGACGAGGTACGTGATCGTTCCGGCAAGAATAAGCGACAGAAAAACGGAACCGATCGGGAGAAACGTCCAGTAGAGTACCGGATTGGGTTTCAGATCCGTCGCGGCAAAAACGTTCGTGAGGACCCACCCAACGATCAGAACGACGAGCAGAACGATCATGACGACCGCCAGCGTGATCGGCAGTTTCAGGGAGGAACGCGTGATTTGGTGTTTGGGAGCCATGGCGGAAACTCATTTCCAAAACGGACTGAAATTCTTTTCTCGTTTCGTTCATTATATTCCGGATGTTCAAAAAGTCAAGAATCCCGGGCACAAAATAAAAAAGTTTTTTTCGGCCTCTTTACAAAATGGGGGCGATGTGCTAAAATGAAAGGAGCGGATCGGATGATCTGCAGTGCCCCCATTTCTTTCCTTCATTTGTTTTTTAAGGAGTTTCCCATGAATGTTTCCCGCCGTCATCTTTTGAAAGCCGCTCTGGTTTCCGGAGCCGCCGTTACGTTCGTTCCGCGTTCTGTGCTTGGAGGCACAGCCGGTACCTCACCCAACGAAAAAGTCACGCTTGCCGGCATCGGTATTGGCGGGATCGGAAATCCGCAGCTGAAAGACGCCCGAAACGCCGGCTTTCAGGTCGAGGCACTCTGCGACGTGGATGATGTTCATGCAAAGAAGACCTACGATGAGTTTCCGCAGGCTCGCAAATACCGGGATTTCCGTGACCTTCTCGCGTCGGAAGGGGATCGGATCGATGCCGTTTACTGCGGTACGCCGGACCACACGCACGCTATCATTACGCTGGCGGCTCTGCGGGCGAAAAAGCACGTCTGCTGCGTGAAGCCGCTCACCCGCACGATCGAGGAGAGCCGTGCCGTTCTGAAAGCGGTCCGGGAAGCCGGGACGGCCACCCAGGTGACCATGGAGCCGCATACGAGCGAATGGGCGTGCCGAACGATGGAACTCATCTACGCCGGTGCGATCGGAGAGATCCGCGAGATCCACATCTGGTCCGGCCGCCCCGTCTGGCCGCAGGGAATGGTCGATCACCCGAAATTCAGTGACCCGGTTCCCTCCACGCTGGATTGGGACCTTTGGCTCGGACCGGCGAAAAAACGTCCCTTTGCGGCTCAGTGGCCGGAAGATTCTCCGTACCTCCAGATGGCCTGTGCGTGCTGGGGCGGACGCAGCGTGTACCATCCGTTCAATTTCCGCGGGTGGACGGACTTTGGCACAGGGTCGCTCGGCGACATGGGATGCCATCGCGCCAACCTGCCGTACAAAATGTTCGATCTGAAGTATCCGACACGCATCACGGCCTCGAATACCCGAATGCATCCTGCCGCTTTCCCGATCGGATGCATGGTGACGTACGACTACCCGGCGAGCGAAAAGTTTCCGGAGATCCGCATGGTCTGGTACGACGGCGGTCTGAAACCGTCGGTCCCGAAGTGCATGGGAAACGAGACGTTCCCCGCTGAGGGTGTTCTTTTCGTCGGTACAGAGGGAATGATGTTCCACGACCGGATTTTGGATCCTGAACGTGCGAAGAAATTCGAGAACGTGCCGAAGACGATCCAGCGCCGCGGCGGCGTGATGCCGGAATGGTACGAGGCGTGCCGGGGAGGTCAGCCGGCCAGCGCGAATTTCGAGTACTCGGTCCCCGTGACGGAATTCGTTCTCCTTGGGAATCTCGCCGTCCAGACTGGAAAGCCCGTCGAATTTGACCCGGTCAGCCTGACGGTCAAAAATAATCCGGAGGCGGAAGCACTTATCGCGCAGCCGTACCATAACGGATGGACGCTTTAGATAGTGGGACATATTGCCGTACTCGGCTTGCTGACCGTTCTGTTTTAGAGTACGCGTCCGCACATTCAGCCTCACATTTTGGCGTGCGGCAGTGCAGTCACTTTAGTGACTTTTGCGGCTTTTTCCTTCGGCGTTGAGCTGCTGTTGATTTTTAGAAAAAAATGGGAAGCGGCGCGTTTTGTGCTGCTTCCCAATGTGTATGGATCCGCAAAATTACCCGCGGCTCCACTCCGTTACGCCGCCCGGACGGTCTTCAAGTGTGATGCCGAGGGCTTTGAGCTGATCGCGAATGGCGTCGGCTGTCGCAAAGTCCTTCGCTTTCTTCGCGTTTTTGCGCAGTTCGATGAGCAGCCCCATCAGGTCGTTTACCAGATTGGAGTCTTCACCTTCCTCTTCTTTCGCGATCTCCTGATCGAAAACACCCAGGATGTTCGCCAGCTCGCGGAAAATGCGGCATCCGGCTTTCAGCTGTTCCGCAAGTGCGGCATCTTTTGTCTCTTCCAGTTTGTTTTCGTCCACGAATTTATTCAGACGCTTCACCAGCTCGAAAAGTTCACCGATCGCGCCTCCCGTGTTGAAGTCGTCGTCCATCGACGCGAGGAAACGGTCACGCGATTCCTTGACTCCCGCGAGGAACTCCCCGGAAAGTTCTGCTGCGAACGCATCGCCAGCCGTCCGGTCCGCGTCAAACGCCAGTTCGTAGATGCTTTCGCCGGTCACGCGCTGGAAACGCTTGAAGAAACGGTAGAATGCCTCCATTCCGGAGCCGATCTGACGGATGCGCTCGTTACTGAAGTCGATCGGACGGCGATAGTGCGTCGAGAGAACGAAGAAACGGATATTTTCGCCGGAGAATTCCTTCAGCATCTCCTTGAACGCAGCCGCGCCTTTGGATTTGCTGATCTTTCCGCCTTCCTGACTCGCCAGATCGCCTTCTTCCGGAGCCGCTTCGCGGGTCTTGCGTCCGCCGACTTTTCCGATCTCGCTCGAAGCCTGCATCAGCCCGTTGTGCATCCAGTACTTTACGTACGGTTTCCCGGTGCAGCATTCCGACTGCGCGATCTCGTTTTCGTGGTGCGGGAACATAAGGTCCAGCCCGCCGCCGTGGATCTCGAACGTGTCGCCGAGCATTTCATGGCACATGACGGAACATTCGATGTGCCAGCCCGGACGTCCCGGCCCCCACGGGCTTTCCCAGGACGGTTCCCCCGGTTTCGCGGCTTTCCAGAGCGCGAAGTCTGCGGCATTGCGTTTCTGCGAGGCCATCGATCCGCCTTCTCCCTGCATCTGGTCGAGCGTGCGGTGGGAGAGCTTGCCGTATTCCGGGAACTTCGCCACATCAAAGTAAACGTCTCCTTCTGCCGGATACGCATATCCGCGGTCGATCAGACGCTGGATGAACGGGATCATGTTTTTGATGTGGTCCGTGGCTTTCGGGAAATCGCTCACGGTGGTGACGTTCAGTGCGCGGATGTTCGACTGGTAGTCCTGGATCATCTCTTCCGCCAGTGCCGCCATGGAGATCCCGCGGGCATTGGACTCGTTGATCAGTTTGTCGTCGACGTCCGTGATGTTGATGATGAAGCGGACATCGTATCCATTGTACACAAGGTAGCGTTTCACCGTATCGAAGATCACCGGCCCGACCATATGTCCGATGTGGCTCGGTTTGTAGACCGTCGGTCCGCAGAGGTACATGCCGACCTTATTTGTTCCGCTGACGGTCGTGAATTCTTCTTTGGATTTGGAAAGTGTGTTGAAAACCTGGATCATGACTTGAGTCCTTCTTTCAAATTTAAAGGAAAACGAAACAGATACGGTCCCATTATACCGAATTTTAAAAATTATGCAAGAGGACGGTGGGGCTGTGTGTCCAAAAAAAAGGACATGATGTCCAAATATCATGTCCTTTGGGGATGGGGAAGTCTGATTTTGCATCCTCATCGATTTTTCATACTCAGGTCGTCTTTTCGGCTGGCATGAAGGGCTTTGGTCGTCGTGATGGGCGCAGAAACGGCCGGGATGACCGGGGCGGAGGCTGTGTTGGACGCAGGACGCGCCGCAGCAAGTGCTTTTGCCTTCCGTTCCTCTACCGACTGATTCGAGACCAGGAGCGCGGCACATTCGGCCTGAATGACGATCTCTTCGCCCACGATACCGACACCTTCGCCAGTCTTGGCTTTGACGTTGACCTGCTGCGGAGTCACGTCGAGCAGTTTCGCGATATTCCGGGCGATCTCCTGCTTGAAACCGCCGAGTTTCGGCTTCTGCGCGAAGACGATACAGTCGAGATTCTGGAGTTTCCAGCCGCCGCATTGGACTTTCTTCCATGCAAGACGCAGCATTTCTGCGGAGGAGCGTCCCCGATTTTCTTCCGATGTATCCGGGAACATATCGCCGATGTCGCCGAGAGCCGCGGCACCGAGCAGGGCGTCGATGACTGCGTGAAGAAGAACGTCGGCATCGCTGTGTCCCTTGAGCGTTTTGTCGTGCGGAATGAAGACTCCTCCGAGCAGAAAACCGTCTCCGGGAATCAGCCGGTGTGTATCGTGTCCGATCCCGATGCGCGATGGATTGTTCATTTTATCCTCTTTAAAATCGTGAAAAAGTCCAAAATTTCGGATCCTGTGTGCAGTATAGCAAATTTCCGGATCCTCCGCAAGAGGGAAACCGTGTTTTTCTGCGGATCCTGAAAAACTCCGGAAAACGAAAGGGATTTTGAGTGATCTTGAGAATCGGTCCTTCCGGAAGGTGGGTACTGTTCCAGATCCGATATTTTACCACTGAGGACACTGGATGTCCGCAGGAACACACTGGAAAGAAAAAAGGACTGGACGGGGACTGACACGAAATTCACGGAATGTGCGAAAAGACATGAAAAATGAATTGGAAATTTCAAGAGCACTTCGTGAATTTGGTTTCTTTTCGTGTTTTTCGTGCTCCTTCTCTGTGGGATCCTGTGAGCTTTCCGTGTTTTCAGTGGTGGACCTGGTACGCAGCTGCCGAATAGACCTGAAATTTTTCTGGAAATTTTAAGTTTTTTTCTTTTTTTCTGCACGAACTTCGGAAGAAATAGACACTTATTTTATTGGGAGCGGAGATTTCGGCTCCTTTAAGATTTTGGCAGAATTTAAAATGAAAGGATTTCCCATGCGCCTGACACTCCGGACCCTGCTGAACTGGATCAATGAAAATTACTCTGCGGAGGATGCGAAGCGTGTTGCCGAAAAGGTCGAGGAAAGTGAACTCGCCAAGGTCCTGAAAACGCAGATCGAAGAGGTCATGCGGATCCCAGGGCTTCCGGCTCCGCTGGTCCTGGACGGTACGCCGCTGGGCAATGCGAACTCGTCGGCCGAGTATCTGGACAATGCGATGCCTTCGGAAAAGACTCCGGAATATGAAAAATTCTGTCTGCATTCGGAAGTGATCCTCGGGGAAGCCGCGTCGTGCCATCGGATCCTTTCCCGCGTTCTTTCGGAGGCTCAGGAGATCTCGCCGGAGCTGCGTGAGCGTCTTTACGGACTCTACCGATACGCGGACACCGGGGATGAATACTCGATCCCGATCCCCGCGGCGCTTCCGAAACAGGAGCCGATGCCGCATTTCTCGGAGATCCCGGATTCTTTGCTTCCTGCTCGGAATACCGAGGGCGAAAACGCGGAACGAAGCGGATCTCTGCCGGAAGAAAAGGTTTTCGAAGCTGCTTTGGAGAGTACGGAGACACCGAATTACTGGAAATGGGCGACGCTGACGCTTTTGGGACTCTGGGGACTTTGGCTCGCGGTGGGGCTTGCGTTCCCGAAAACGATCCCCGGCAGAATGCTGAACGCTGTCTGGGAAACTCCTGCCGCGGAAACTGTTTCGGAATATTCTCCGTCTGCGCAGGATGAGGATGGTGCGGGGAACGCTGCCGTGACTGCGGATGGCGATCCTGCGGAAAATGCGGAGGCGAAAAAAGAAAAATAGTGTACGGAACGTGACTCCGGAAGATAAAATTGGGAGAGTTCGTAAAAAGAATTTGGCATAAAGGTACGATCTGCCGATAAAGAAATGATCGTTTCCCCCCCGAATCGGATCTCGGACGGTCCTCGAAAGAGGGTCGAAGAGAGAAAAAAGTCGCATCGTGATAATTTTTCCGAAAAATTTAAGGAAGTTTGGCTAAAAAAGTCAAATATTCGGATAGGGGGAGCTTGAATATCCTGAAAAAAAATGTAATATTAGTATTGAGGAACCTTTTGCAGGAAATGCAGATGGGACCTGGACCTTGCGCGCAGAGAAAATGTCTCGGCGGGAAAGTGAGTAAAAAATGCAGATTACGTTTTCTGTTCGGCGCGGCACGCTCAGTACCGCGACCAGTGAGAAGATTCAGGCAAAGATCGAGAAGCTGAACCGCTTCTACGACCGGATCTCGTCCGTTGAAGTGATGGCGGATCTGGAATCCAAAGATTTCCCTGAACTGACGCTGCTGTTGAAAACAGAGCCGAAAAAGGAATTTGTCGTTCAGGCTCAGGCAGGGGATCTGCTGACCTCTCTCGACGAGGCGTTGAAGAAGATGGAGCAGCAGCTGAAAAAGTTCAAAGAAAAACTGACAGATACTCGTCCTGAACAAAAAGCAAAATAGGAGATCTGCGCAACTCCGCGGTATCGAACGGCTCCCGGCACAGTGGGAGTTTTTCTGGCAGCGGAGCCCGGGTCTTTTTATTCCCTTCATATCCGGCGATTCCGGTGCGTGTCGCCGTTGACTGTTTCAGGGACAGATATTTTCGTTTCATCCATTCCAAGGAGTTTTCCATGAAATTTAAAGATTTTATTTGTAATGAAGCACTGATCGCCGATCTCAAGGCGACGACGAAAGAAGATGCGATCCGTGAAATGGTTCAGGCTCTTCTCAACGCCGGCCAGATCGCAGAAGCGGACTATGAAGGGGTCGTTCAGTTCGTTCTGAATCGTGAAAGTCTCGGCAGCACCGGCATCGGCCGTAATGTCGCTGTCCCGCACACCAAGTATCAGAATGTGAAAAAAATGGTCGGTACGGTTGCCGTGAGCGCCGCGGGCGTCGATTTCGACAGCCTTGACGGTCAGCCCGTCCATGTTCTGTTCCTTCTCATTTCTCCTCCGGATCAGCCGCAGGAACACCTCAGTGCTCTGGAACACATTTCCAAGCAGCTGCGCGAAGGTATGTTCCGCTCGTTCATGATGCAGGCCAAATCACAGGACGACATCATCGAGCTTTTGAGCGAAGCTGACAATAATCAGTACGCCGTCTGAGGCTGCCATGAAACAGACTGCTCAGAAATTTACCAAAAGAGTGATCCTGACGAATGAAGACGGACTGCATATGCGTCCGGCTACGATGATCTATGAGTGTGCCGCGAAATTCCAGTCGGAAGTGGAACTGGAAGCTAACGGGCGGGTCGTCGGAACGCATTCTGTCATGGAACTGCTGCTGCTTGCCGCCATTAAAGGCACGGTCATCACCGTGTCGGCGGAAGGACCGGACAGCGAAGAAGCCGTGAACGCGGTCGTGGATCTGATCTGTTCCGAATTTCCGTATTGAACGGAACGGAAGCGCAGCGGACTTGCAGAAAGAGGGGCCTGCACAGGCAGTTTCCTGAAAGACTGTTTTTCATCAGATCTTGGAAACTGCGGGTCTCTCTGACAAAAACACTATAGCGAAAGATTTGAATGCCGAAGGAAAACAGGCTGGCAGAAAAACCTTCTGCCGCGGTGTTTTCTGTTTTGCTTTCAAATCGGTCATGAAAAAATGAAGAAACTGACTGGAATCGCAGTTTCGCCAGGTGTTGCCTTTGCCCGTGCTGCCGTTTTCAATACCGACGGCCAGCAGATGGGCATTTCCAATTGCCTTCCTGAGAATGTCGGTCAGGAACTGGAACTTTTCCAGGAAGCACTCCAGACCGCATCACAGGAGATCGCAGCCTGTCGGGACGATGTTGCGCAAAAACTGGGGGATGGGTATGCCGCAATATTTAAGGGGCATCTCGTTCTGCTTCAGGACCCGGGCCTTCTGAAATCCGTGAAAGACGGTATTCAGAACGAGTTTTTTACGGCTGAATACGCAGTTTATGCGACGCTGACGTCCTACGCGCAGGCTTTCCAGCGGATCCCGAATCCCTATATGGCGGAACGCGCCAACGATATTCTCGATCTGAGAAAACGGCTGGTGCGGATCCTTCAGAAGGGAAAACAGCAGATCCAGAGTTTTGACGAACCCGTCGTCATCCTTTCGTATGATCTCACGCCGAGTGAGACCGCGTCGATGGATACGGCACACGTCCTTGCTTTTGCGACGGAGATCGGCGGTCCTTCCAGCCACACGGCCATCGTTGCCGAAGGGTTGCATATCCCGGCGATCGTCGGTGTCGGACCGATCCTGAAATATGTCCACGTCGGTGACCTGGTCATCGTTGACGGAGATAACGGGATTCTCATCATCGATCCGGATGAAGAGACGAAAGAATCCTATCGGGAACTGATCCAGCAGCGCGAATCACTGAATCTCTGCCTGGATCTCCAGAGGGAACTCCCCGCAGTGACGCTGGACGGTGTCGAGATCGAACTTCAGGGAAATATCGAATTCCCATACGAAGCGCAGGTCTGCCGGCAGAATAATGCGTCCGGGGTGGGACTTTATCGAACCGAGTTCCTTTACCTCAGCGGTCAGCATCCCAACGAGGACGATCATTTCGAAGCCTATCGAAAGGTCATCGAAACGATGGACGGTAAACCGGTCACGATACGTACGGTGGATCTTGGGGCAGATAAACTGCTGGAGCGCTCCAAAATTTCCCCGGATGTGCAGGACCGCGATTATTTCATCGAATCGGAAAAGAATCCGTGCCTCGGATTGCGGAGCATTCGCCTTTCGCTGAAACGGGCGGATCTGTTCCGCAAACAGCTGCGCGCGATTTTCCGTGCCGCTTACTATGGCCCGGTGCGGATCCTGTTTCCGCTCGTAGCGACGCTGGCGGAATGGCGTCAGGCGCGCATGATCGCGGAAGACGTGAAGGAAGATCTGATGGATGGGAATATCCCGTTCAATCCCAACGTGCCGATGGGGATCATGGTGGAAGTTCCGAGTACGGTACTGATGCTTGACCGATTTGCACAGGAAGTCGATTTTTTCAGCATCGGCACAAACGACCTGACGCAGTATACACTGGCGGTGGACCGCACGAATATGGATGTTTTCTACCTCTATAATTCGTGCGACCCAGCCATCCTGAAGCTGATCGAGATGACCGTCCAGACTGCGAACCGGTTCCAAAAGCCCGTTTGCCTCTGCGGTCAGCTTTCGGGAAGTCCCATTTACACGACGCTGCTCATCGGTCTGGGACTCCGTTCGATGAGTCTTGCACCAGGAGCCATTCCGGAAGTCAAGCGTGTCTGCCGTCATGTCCTGACGTCGCAGTGCCGAAAGATCGCTGCACGTGTCATGAAGATGGAGAATGCTGCCGAGATCCGGAACTACCTTTGGGTCGAGCATCAGCGTCTCTTCCCGGATCTTGACGGCGATGCTTTTTAGCATTTTTCGCCGTTTGGGACGGAGTCGGATCAGTTTCAGGCCGATTTCGGACGTTTCGCTCCCATGCTTTTTTCACAAGATCCATTGGGTGCCATGCAGACACGTTTCACGTATTTTTTTCCTTTTTGATCCATAATCAGTATGCGTATTCGAATTCGTTTTTCCAAAAACGGTGACTTGCGGTTCATTGGCCATCGGGATTTGATGGAGGCTTTCCATCGTATCCTGCGCCGTGCGGAAATTCGGCCCGCATACAGTCAGGGATTTCATCCCAAACCGAAGGTGAGTTTTCCGGTCGCGCTTCCGCTGAATGTCGTGGGGGAAAACGAACTTTTGGAGATCGAGCTTCCTGAAGCTCAGGAGGATGCCGACCCGGATCAGGTTTTGGCGCTTCTCCGTAAACATACCATTCCTGCATTGGATTTTCTCTCGGCGGAACTCATTCCGACGGGAGTCAAAAAGGCAGTGGTGCAGGCTTTTACCTACGCCATTTCCATCCCTGCTGAACGCCGTGAAAATACGATTCGGCGGATTGAATGGGTAAACGCACAAAGTTCCATTCCGTTTGAGCGGATCGGACACGACAAGGTGGTCGACATCAAGTCGGGACTGATTTCTCTTTCGCTTTCGGAGGATGGAACACTCCAGTTCCAGCTGCGCTCCATGAACAACGCCTGCGGGCCGAGGGACATTTTGGCGCTTTTGGAGGTGGGAGACCTGGAAACGCACGGAAGTGTGTTGGTAAGAAAAAACGTACACATTGGATGATTTTCCGCATCCCTTTCGCATCGCCTGGATGCCTGCCGTTGGACGTTTGGCATGGAATGTTTGACGTCGGCCCATTTCGAGTTTTTGATGAAATGGTTTGGTATCCGGGACGCTGTCTTTTCATGAGATCCGCCCTTTGAGGGTGTTTGCGCCTCAAATCAGGATCTTCGGAAGGAACGCCATTTTCTCGACAGAAATGGAGCGTATGTGGGCGGTTTGCCGGATTTACTCATCCGCCTGAGAGGGATTTTATGTCCATTTCAGGTAAAATAGACAGGATACATAAAATATGAGACAGGAGATGCTCATTAATGTTTCGCAGCCGGAAGAGTGCCGGATCGCGATCGTTGAAGACGGAGTTCTGGAAGAACTTTATGTGGACCGCACGAGTCTCGACAGCTACGTCGGGAACATCTACAAAGGGGTGGTCGTCAATCTTGAGCCGAGTATTCAGGCGGCGTTTGTGGATTTTGGTGTGGGGAAAAACGGGTTCCTGCACATCAGCGACATCGAGCCGCAATATTTCCGGCAGGGCGGTATCCGTCCGGAGGACTGCTATGAGAGTTCCAGGAGTCTGAATGCCGGTGCGCGTCCGAAGGTCAAACCGCCGATCCAGGACATTCTGAAGAAGGGGGACGAAGTCCTCGTGCAGGTCATCAAGGACGGCATCGGGATGAAGGGACCGACTCTTTCGACGTACATCAGCATTCCGGGACGCTATCTGGTTCTGATGCCGGCATTGGGGCGTGTGGGGATCTCGCGTAAGATCGAAGATGAGGCTGCGCGCAAGCGTCTCCGCCAGATCATGCAGGGGATCCAGCTGCCGAAGGGACTGGGATTCATTGTCCGTACGGCAGGCGTGGACCGGACGAAGAAGGACCTGACGCGCGATCTGTCCTATCTTTTGATGCTCTGGAACTCGATCGTGAACCGCATCTGCACGTTCCCCGGTCCGGTCGCGATTTACGAGGAGAGCAACATTCTGATCCGCACGATTCGCGATATTTGTTCGGAAGACATCACGTCCATCATCATTGACGAGCCGGAAGCGTACCAGCGTGTGCGTGATTTCCTGGAGCAGGTGATGCCGAACTACGTGAAGTGCCTCAAACTCTACAAAGGGACCGAGCCGCTCTTCCACCGTTTCCGTCTGGATGACGAGATCAAGAAGATCAATCAGCGCGTCGTGCCGCTTCCGCTCGGCGGGTCGATCGTGATCGATCAGGCAGAAGCTCTCGTGGCGATCGACGTGAACAGCGGGAATTTCCGAACCGATGATTCTGCGGAAGAGACGGCCTACCAGATGAACTTGCAGGCGGCGAGAGAGATCGCGAGACAGCTGCGTCTGCGTGACCTCGGCGGCGTGATCGTGAATGACTTCATCGATATGCGTCGGGAAAAGCACCGCCGCGGTGTGGAACACGCTTTGCGTGACGCGATGAAGCGTGACCGTGCACGAACGAAGATATTGCGCACGAGTCCGTTTGGATTGATCGAGATGACGCGCCAGCGTATTCGTCCGAGCGTCAAACGCAGCATTTTCCAGGAGTGCCCGTACTGCCACGGTACCGGTGTTTTGAAGTCGGTGGAAAGCATGGTTCTGGATGCGATCCGGCTTCTTCAGATCGCGAGTCAGCGTGCGGACATTTTCCAGGTTGAGATCGCAGTACATCCGGAAGTCGCGGAAGTGCTTGGGCATGAAAAGCAGGCGAAGCTGGCGGAACTGGAACGGATGGGCGGAATGCGGATCCGGATCTTTGCGAAGAAGAACGTGACGCCGGACTTCATGGAGTTCGTGTGCCGCAACCGGAAAGGCGACATCGTTCAGTTCAACGAAAAGGTCGCATGATGCCTTTTGAGACGGTTCAGAGATGCTTCTGAGACGGTTTTGGCCTTGGGAGCATTGAAGAACGTTCTGCGAAAATAAAAAAGCCTCCGAAAATGGAGGCTTTTTTGATGGGCGGTGCGGCACATGCAGCGTCAGGTGCCAGGGTGGATCAGCGGCTGGAAATTTCCGCGTTGGCTCTTTCTCCCGTTTTGTCTTTCCTGGGGATCCCCAGACGAGTTTCCGTCAAATTACCAACGAGAGTCTCGGTCAGGCTTTCATTTCGCGGCAGGATCTCCGGTTTTTGCATCTGAATATCATGCAATTTCGCGATCGTCCGGGCAGCCAGCCCGGTGGATCTTTCACGAATTTCCCGATTATCCGCTTCGTTTCGCCGAGCACCTAAAATCGGCCGAAGCACCTGGAGCAGCTGACGATAAAACTGGCAGAATTCACGGTCATTTATCAGCCGTTGGGAAACGCTCCGTTCCTCCGGCTCATCCAATGCGCCGCAAATGTAGTCGATGATCAAATTTTCGTCCTGGCAGGTCTTCATCATTTGCTCCGATCGGGAAAATCTACTAAAATACGTTCAAAAAATAAAATTTTACCCGCAGTCATTTTCATGCGCACTCTACAAAAACCGATCCGGCTTTCGGAAAAAAACAGTTTCGCCAAAAGGACTGCGTTTAAAACAATACGCAATGAATTTTATTTTGGTTTCCCCAAAAAAACAAAAATTCATTTTTTGCAGAAATTTACTCACTTTCGCCGATCCCTCGGAGCATCAGCGCCAGTTTTTTGATTGCGGTATGAAGCCGGCTTTTGACTGTCCCGACCGGGATATTCAGGATCTCCGCGACTTCCCGATACTTGATCCCCTCATAGTAAATGAGGATCAGCACAGTTCGGAGCGATTCCGGAAGCTGATCGACACAATTTCGGATCTGCCGAGCGTGCTCTTCTTTCTGGATCTGTTCTTCCGGAGACGGCACATTGCCGGGTAGGATCTCCAGAAGCGAGATCCCGTCCAGTTCTTCACCGGAGATCTGAACATTTTTTTCCAGACTTGCGTGCTGATGCCGTTTATTCCGCCTCTGAAGATCGATCGCCTGATTGGTCGCCACCATGTAGAGCCACGGACGAAATTTCCGTCCCAGCTCAAACTGAGAACTTTTCAGATAGATCTGAAGAAACGCAGCCTGAAAAACATCCTCCGCAAGCTGAGCGTCTCCAAGAAAATGCCGAAGGTAATGGTACAGATCCTGCTCGTATCGGCGAATGAGCTGTTCAAGAAAAGAGTCATCCTGTGTCGTGACGAAAAATTCCATCAATTCTTCGTCCGTCATGGATGGATCTGCGTTTTTTCTGGAACGTTGGGATGTCATGCTCACTCCGTCGGGTTGGACCTGCACATGAGAATTTCTTTGGGAAAGGAATTTTGAAAAAATTCCCGGACACGTTAAATCATCAATTCCGCCAAACCTTAAGTATACCGGAATTTTTTCTCAAAGCAAGCGGGCCTGTCCAAATTTTCCAAATTTTAACCAAAAAGAAGGCGAAAATAAAGGAAAATCTTCTCCAATTTCGACAGTTTTATCCTTTTTTGGAAGATCTGGGCCGGATTTTTTCTAATTTTAAGAAAAATGCGATGGTAGACGGCCATCATGAGCTGAAAAACACGTCGGTTTGACGGTGGAATGGCGGAGTAAAGCGGTGCCGTTTCCTGGTAAAATTTCTCAGTCCGTCTCAGATTTTTTTGGATCGCCGGAAGAAGCAGGTCCGTGTCGCCGGAAAGGATCCGTTTCTGCACATTCGCGGCGAACTCCGCTTGGGATATTCTCTCTCTGGTTTTGAAAATCTCCGAGTCTCTCAAATCCGTCAGTGGAAGATAGAATCGTCCATTTTCGGCATCCTCGCGCACATCGCGTAAAATATTCGTCCACTGAAACGCTTTTCCACACGATACCGCAGCCTGAAAAATCGGAGTTTGCGCTTCCGGTGCGATCTCTTCCGGAGGAACTCCCCAAACGTGAAGGCAGATCAGTCCCACGGCCGACGCGACCCGGTAGGAGTACGTTTCCAGCTCCTTGGCCATTTGAAAAAAATTCGGCTCAAGGTCCATCTGAACTCCGTCAAGAACATCAAAAAAGTACTGCGCAGGGATCCTGTACTGCCGGATCACTTCCAGAAGTGCCGGAAAAATCGGTCTCCAATCCTCATCCGCAGAAGTGATGGATGGAATTTCAGAAGAAAACGTATCCGAAGCCGAAGGATCGACGGACGCATTCAATGAGGATTCAAAAAAGACACGAAAACAGCGAAGCATCTCCTCCCGGCAGGAAAGAGACGCTTCAGAATCTGCGAGGTCGTCGGCCGTCCGCATGAAAGCATAGATCGCTTCCATCGCCATTCTTTCACGACGAGGGAGGAAACGAAATGCTGCAATAAAATTCGATCCGGAAGCGGCACAGATCCGGGCACATTTCTCATGACTTTGTGCGATGGAGATCATTTTTATGTCCTGCCGCTTCCTAAGATACTGAATAGAACCGAAAAGCTCTACGCTTCCGGTTTTTTCCCGATGAAAATATAGTACGGAACGCGGAAGACCGGAATGTACGGTACCTTCAGCCAGGATTCGTCGCACTGGACCGTCTCAAAATGCTGCTGAAGATACGGCATATGGTCTTTGCAGAGGAACACGTTGTCTGTGCTGAAATGGACCGGCCAGTAACTGCGAGTGAACCAGGAGTGCTTCTGATGTCCTTCTTCCGGCCACTTGCGCGAAACAAAAAAGTCCACGACCCCCAGCGTTCCTCCAGGACGGAGGATCCGCATCGCGTTTTCGAGTGCCGCGTACCAGTCCGGGATCATCGTCAGGGAGTAGGAGAACGTCACGATGTCGGCGTAACCTTCCGCCGGCGTGAATTTTGTGGCGTCCGCTTCCACTGCCTCTACGTTCGTCCAGCCGTTCTTCTCGATCCGGTCATTCGTGACTTTCAGGAGTGAGGAGGCGAGGTCCACGACGTAGACTTTCTTCAATTCAGGAATCAAGTCGCGGATATTTTCCAGATTGGCACCGGTCCCGCCCCCCATATCGACCCAAATGAGGTCTTTACCTGCGTTTTGGGCGGCCGCGTGCATCATTTCCGAACGGCCGATCAGGAAACGTTTGCGGAAATCATCGTATCCGCTGGCCTGACCGGAATAGAAACTGTCGAGACGTTCCGCATGACTTTTCCCGCTTCCGTGACGAAAGATCATGTGGTACAAAATTTTGAAATCAGAACCCAAACTCATGAATTTACCCTTAAACGGATCCGCAGGAGTTCCCCAGGAAACGAAACTCCTGCATCCGAATATCAAACGATTTTCGAAACCGAAATTTCCTCAAAACATTCCGTTTAGCGGATCAGATCCGCGACGTGGAAACTTCCGTAAGTATGCACACGGTCCAATTCATGCAGACGGGCCGTTTCTTCCGGATACATTTTGAAGTGGTCGGTGATTTTTTCTTTCACGCCTTTTCCGAAATCGATCTCCACTTTTTCGAGGAAATCGGTCCGGAATCCGCCGGAACGCCAGAGAATACGCGTGTCGGCAGCCGCCCGTTTGAGGATCGCTTCCCATTCGCCCACCAGACGCTCGAACATATTGTTCGCCAGCCAGTCCATGTGGTCGAGAAGGATGAAGCGGGAGATCTCGACATCGTGCTCCAGAAGGAATTGCTCGACCGATGCCGTGTACGTCGTGACGTTGTCGGCCATGCCGTTTTTGAGCTTAAGAAAATTCTCTTCCGTGAGATATTCCGGACAGCACGTTTTGGTGTAATGCCCGGTCATGTACACGTGCCAGAAGTAGTTGTCGTGGATCGGCAGCTTGCAGAAGACCGCTTCCAGGCAGTCCTGCATGAAGAGTGCGATCTGTCCCTCATACTGCGATTCGACCTGAATACGCTGCGAAAGCGGAACTCCAAGCATCGCGAGCGTCGTGTCGCGGTTCAGGAACCAGCGGAGCGTGCGCGTCCAGAATTTCTTTTCCAGTTTTGTACGGTAGATCTCCTGCTGCTCTTCGATCGTTTTGGCTTCGAGAAGTTCGTTGACGGCCTTGCGGCAGCCGCTCACCTTGATGTACCAGTTGATCCACCGGGCGAAATAACCGGCGGTGCCGTGCCAGTAGTACGGAACCTTGGAATTCTGGAAATAGTAGAGTTTCTGATCCCAGAATTTCTGCGATTCTTCCGGAAGAGCGTCCCGGAGCGTTTCACGGTACAGTTTTTTGGCTTCCGGATGCCAGCCTTCACCGAGCAGCTGCCAGTAGTCTTCATAGTCCAGAAGTTTGGCGGCGGCTTTTTTCAGCTCGAGAACGGCATTCTGACGATAGTTCATGTCGACGGCGTAGACATGATCACAGCCTTTGAGAATATAGTCCAGCGCATTGCATCCGGCACTGGTGATGACCAGAACTTTGTCTTCGGGACGAAGATTCAGCATCTCATGATCAATTCTTGGATCTTCCCAGCAAATATTGTAGACGAGATTGTTGCCGTGCACATGACGGAAGACTTTGGAATTGATTTTTTCGGAAAACGACATTTTATGATTCCTGTATGTCTTGGTAAATCGGGTTTCTGGCAAATTGAAAAAATTCGCGTATTTTTACACTATCATATTCTAATTATATCCAGCTTGTACTTTTTTTCAAGGAGTACTGCCCATAAATTTTCACTACTTTTCATAAATTAAGCGGATTCTCTTCTGGTTTTGGGGCAAAAAACTGGTTTTTGTCCGATTTTAAGCCATGATTTGAGAACCTTCGTCTTCATTCTATGGCTTCGTGCCGACTTTATCCGGAAGGAACTCCGGTCCAAGAAGCGGGATCAGCTGCTCGGCTGTGAGATTTTGCAGATCATAGTTGACCGCAAGCTGATTCAGGACACTTGGCAGACGGTGCGTCAGGTCACCGCAGCGGACGTCGTCTTTTCGCGTTTTCAAGATACCGGGACGCAGACAGTCCATCTGTTCATCCCAGTAAAGCCGGTAGATCAGTTCGAAAAAGCAGGGCAGGCGCGTCAGGGAGAGGCGTTTCATCGTTTCGGCGGTAAAAAGCCCAATACTGTTGATGGATTCATCTAACCAGATCCGTGCATATTTTTCAGACTGATATTTTATGGCTAAGTTGCTGATCTGCCAAAAATCATAAAGGAGGTGTTTGAGACTGTCTCGGGATTTTGGAATAAAAATATATGCTTTGTTCTCCAAAACCTTTCTTGTTCCGCAGGCATTTTTCGGGCAGATGGAATCGAAATAGAACATGGAGAGCCACGCCCACATTCCGGCATCGTTCTGAAAGCTCTGAGAATCGCAGTGTCCAAGGCGTTCGCGGAACATATCGGTAAATTCCCATCGTTTGGTGAATTTCTGCTCCGGCATATCGGCATCTTCTTCATGAAGTTCCGTCAATTTCGGGTCTTCCAGTACGGACTGCCAGTGCGCGATGTCCATTTCCGGAGTTTGACGGAGCACGTCGAGCAGTTCACGAAAACGGGAGATCCCTGCTTCATTCAGTCTTCTGAGTCTCATTTTTCATGTTTCCTTTCGCGATCCGTCACCGCTGATCGTCATTTGCTTCCGCATCGGCCCAACCGCTTTTCTGAAATACCTCAAGAAAATGATTCTTCCCGCAGAATGCATTCACGACGTCCTTTACCCACTGTTTCTGTTCCTCTTCGTCTTCATCTTCAGGCAGCGGCAGCTTTTCAGGGTGGATCTCTGCCGCCAGCCGGAGAAGATGATTCCAGACCTGCTCATCGTCCTCCGGATCCTGTTCTTCGATGGCGTTTAAAATGACTTCACGAAAGACTCCCGGCAGAATGAGTGCCTGAAGTACCGGGTCTGATTCCAGGTGGCGGGCCAGTCCCAAATACTTCTCATTCACCAGAAGTACCGGAAGATCTCCATCAAGGTCAAGCTGCCATGGAATGTGATCCAGCTGATCGGAAACTTCAAGCGCGATCAGACTCGCTCCGCCTTTTTTAGAAGCAGAGATCTTTGCGAAACCGAGGATCTTGCCGATTTCTTCCTGAACGTCAACGATTTTAATAGTAAAAGTGAAATTATTGGCACGAAACGGACTAAGCGTGTTTTCGCAGGTCACGATATCGCCGCGAAAATCTTTCAGGATCCCAATGTCGTCAAATCGTTTTACTTCCGCGTTTCCTGCGCAGGTCGCTTCCACGATAATTCGGGCGTCTCTGGGGAATTGCATTTCACGCAGATCCAGTTTCAGGTCAAAGGACGCGTCTTCCCTGACCGTGATCTGGATCCTGTCGCGCGTGATTTTTTTACGCTGAGTGCTGTTGATGCGTTTTTTCATCGTTTTTCTGTTTTATTTTTACGGGCATTGATTTCAATGGAGGCTGGCTTCGTTCAAGTCCTCTTCCTCTTCGCTGGAAATGTCGCGCACATCGACGTAAACGTCGCGATTGGGATCGAATCCGGAGATCTTGAAGCTGAATTTCTCTGACGGCAGGATCTGGATCTTCAAAACATTTCCCTTGATTCCCTGCGCAAGTGAGGGGATCAGGCAGTTTGCGTTTTCAGAAGAAAAACGGAATGTTTTTTCATTCAGTCTGCAGGATGCCGTGTTTTTTTGATTGATTTTTTTGTAGAAACTGAAGTCCAGTTCGTTCCAGCTCCGGAACGGATTCCCTTTTTCGACATAGTATGCGGCTTCGATCTCCAGCGCGGCATTGGGCGGAATGGGCATTCCCGTCGAGCAGATCCGGAATCCTCCCGTTTGTTTTTGGATCTCGTACCATTTGCGGATCAAGGGGCCTGGGGCTTCTTTCAGTTTCTCCTTACTGCGGGCAATGGAACTGTTCGCTTTTCCTGCTGATGCGGAAATATTGCGCGTATCCGGAAAAAAGGAGGCGAATGCGTTCAGGTCTGCCTTGCGGTTTTCAAACTGAAGGATCTTGTTGAGTGTTTTGGCGATGTTGGCGACAAAACCCACACGGCCTTTGAAGCCTCTTTGCCATTTTTTTCCTTCCAGACGCTGAGATTCCCAGTTTTCATGCGCAGGTTCTTCCGAGTCGCCAAGAAAACGTGAGAGATGATCGTCCGGATCAGATTCATCTGCAAGAAACAGGCCGCGGATACCGGGAACTCCTTTGGGCTTGGGAAGCAGCATGCCGTTTCGGGTGAAATAAAAATCATCTTTTTTTGCATTCGCGTCTTTCTGAATAAAGACCGTACCGTACCCCCAAAGATCGTTTTCTTCCGAATGAGGCAGACGAAAACGGAGCCGAAAACCCAGGATCTTGCCGAGAAAGAATTCTTCACGCCAGGAAGTCAGCGCACTCCCCATCGCATTCTTTAGAAGAGGCTCGTTCGGAACGTTCTCGCCGGGGATCTCAATTTCTCGGACCAAAACTTTACCGCCAAGGCATTTTTGGAAAAGTTCCAGATTTTCGGCAAAATAGATGAAGCGATTCAGCGTTTTTCCATTTTCCTTTTTCGGGTCGAAATATTTCTTCACGAGCGAGTTCATTGTTTGGGCGTTGATCAAGATCGGTTTTCCTTCACCGTGGATCTCAACAGTCAGTTCCCCTTGGAGTATCTTCACGAAATAGTTGCCGATCGTCAGCTGAACGAGGCGTTTGGGGGAAATATTTTGGAGGAACGGCACGACGAGCGAAAGGCCCGGATCATTTGTTCGCGTCAATCCCCAAAATTGGCTGAATTCCTGAATTGCGGTCTCATCATCGACCGGCAGCGGCATGCGGTCAGCCTGCGGATCGCAATTTTCATCCTTGCGGCACCAGAAACCGTAGGCCTCGTAGTGATTTCCTTCAAATTCGTGGAGCTTGAGGACCGATTTCCCCATCAGAAAGCGTTTTCGGTCCGATTTTCTCAGCGTCAGACCAAATCGTGTATGGACGAGACTGGCCGCGTTAAAGACCGTTTTCCCGAGTCCCCAGCGTCCAGTACCGCCGCGTTTCCCGCTGCGTCCGGAGTTGCGCCAGAACCAGTAAAAGTGTTCCTCGGCAGCATTCGGTTCGGATTGCCGGATGATACGGTCCACAGAACCATTCAGCCCGATGGTATTGAAGTCCTCGCAGACAAGATATTTCATTGGCTGGCGCATTCCATCCTGCAGAGAGAATCCAAATTCTTTCAGCGGTCCTTCCAGGCGGGCAAAAAGGGAATGGATCCGTTTCTGATTTTCTTCATCCCAGTTCAGTGTGCCGATCCGAAACAGAACGCGAACCGGTTCCGTACTTTCCGGGTCCTGTGCATCGAGGGAGTTTTGGATGGACTCACGGACCAGTGAACGGATCCCGCAGTAATCGTCTTCATCAACATCATCCTGAAAATGTCGGTCATCGTAGGGGTCGGTGCACTCCGAACACTGCTGCTGGCGGGCAAAAAGCCACTCTCCCCAGCTTTCAAAACCGGCGGCTGTTTCACTTGCTCCATTCAGGAAGGGATCGATTTCTTTCATTTCGGCGTCATTCGTTTTTTGTTGAGTGTCTGGTTGAACTTTTTTTATTGGACCTTTGCGCCGGCTTTTTCAAAAATCTCGCGCAGTTCGCCGTAAAATCGGGAACATTGTGCCGGAGTGCGTCCGAAGCAGTCTTTCGCGTTTGGGTTCGCGCCGTATTGGAGGAGAAGGCGAATGACTTGCGGATTGCGTCCTGAAACGGCAAAATGGAGCGGGGTCTCGCCGTATGGGAGCGTCACGAAACGGACGTCCGCACCGGATTCCAGAAGAAGCTGGACCGCGGCAGCATCTCCGCGTTTCGCAGCCCGGTGAAGGCCGGTCTCGCAAAAAAAAGCGTCCTGTTCGTTGACGTTGGCCCCTTTGGCCAGTTTTTTGCGCAGAAGGTCCAGCTTGCCGTGTCCCGCAAGTTCGTAGACCGGCGCGAGGATCTCTTCTGTGTGGGAATGTGCAGACAAATGGGAAGGGATGCCGGAATGCGCGGATACTGTGCCGACAGGCTGTTTCCGGGACTGTGCCATCGGCGTTCTTTGCAGGTACTGGTCCGGAATGGAATACTGACTGCCCGGCGAAACCGATGTTTGCGGCGAAGATGTTCGCGGCGAAGACTTGCGCGGCAGCTGCGGACGGTTTGCCGGATGGGGAAATGCGCGGTCCGGCTGATTTTGTGCTTCACGCCGGAATTCTTCCAGTGCGATCGTTTCCAGGATCCTTTTCTGCCCCGGCGTCGATTTGGGACGCGGAAAACCGGTCTGTTCCGGATCTGCTTTCGATGCAAAAAATCGGAAAATGAAAAAAATCACCACGAAGATCCAGAAGATCTCGCCGTCGCAGAGAAACACCGGCGCGGTATCCGGCATCATGTTTCCTTCCGAGGCGGAAAGGATCCGGCAGAAATCAAAAAAGAGTGCTCCAAAAAACAGGAATCTGACTTGCGGTGTGCTCATTTTTCCCTCCATCAAAACCGGTTTTGCTGTTTCAGAAACGTGGATGAGATCCGGAAACGATCCTGCCTGGCCGCCGTCAGAGTAAACGTACCGTATTCGCAGCCGCCTCCCAATGTGCCAAAATCCGCACCATGTTTCCATGATGCGGACTTTGTGTGTGCTATGAAGATTTCAGGATCTTCTGCGCATCTCCTAGTCTTTGCTGAAGTTGGAGTCAAACGCGAAGTCGCTCGGCGAGAAGTTCCAGCTCTTCACGAAATTGAGAGCGTCTTCCGCGCCCCAGAAGCGTTCCATGCCGGAATCTTCCCATTCGACGGAGAGCGGGCCTTCGTATTTCGCGACGTTGAGTTCACGGACGATCTCTTCAAAATTGACGTCTCCGTGACCCGGGCTGCGGAAATCCCAGCCGCGGCGGCGGTCGCCAAAGTTGATGTGGGAGGCCAGAATGCCCGATTTGCCGTTGAGCGTGACGGCGGCATCTTTCACGTGGACGTGGTAAATGCGGTCCGGGAATGCACGGATGAATTCGGCCGGATCGACACCCTGCCAGATCAGGTGGCTCGGGTCAAAGTTGAAACCGAATGCCGGATGGTAATTCATCGCCTTGAGGGCGGCTTCGGCAGAGTAAAGGTCAAACGCGATTTCCGTCGGATGGACTTCCAGCGCGAATTTCACGCCGCATTCCTGATAGACGTCCATGATCGGCGTCCACAGTTCGTTCAGAAGTTCAAAACCCGCGTCGATGTCTTTCCAGTCCGCCGGCGGCCAGCTGTACAGAAGCGGCCAGATGCTGGAACCGGTGAAGCCCGTCACGATTTTGATGCCGCATTTCGCCGCAGCACGCGCAACGTCTTTCGATTCCTTGATCGCGCGTTCACGAACACCTTCCGGATCGCCGTCGCCCCAAACGTAGTTCGGAACGATGTTCTTGTGGCGGGAGTCGATCTTGTCCAGAACGCACTGTCCGACACAGTGATTGCTCACTGCCCAGACGTTCATGCCGTACTTTTCAAGCATCGCTTTCTTTTCCGGCCAGTAATTGTCGTCTTCCAGCACTTTGTGAATATCGAAATGGTCGTTGGCTCCGCAGGCCAGTTCAAGGCCGTCGTAGCCGAATTCGCTCATGCGGCTGGCAATCGTTTCGAGATTGAGGTCTCCCCACTGACCCGTGAACAACGTAATCGGTCTGGGCATGTTTTTCTCCGTGATCTGAATTTCTTGTGAATGGTTGGTTGGTCAAAAACGTTTTCAGGAGCTCCTGAATACATTAGGTTTAACACAAAACGCGCAGAAACGCAAGTACTTCCCCGCGCCTTTTTTCTAAAAATCGGAAATATTTCCAAAAATTTCCCGTTTTTTTCCACAAATTCTCCCTTTTTTGTGCTTTTCACTGCTGAAAACAAAGGAGACGAGCCGGAAACACAGAGAAAAAGGGAATTTCAAGGCTCTTCCAGAATGTGCGTACTGGATCAGATTTGATTTTGCCGCGGACTGCACAAAAAATATTCCCGAGACACAAAAGCATCAAAAAGTTTTTGAAGAGGGGATCTGAGGGAGGAACGATTTTCAAAATGCACCTCCCTCACGAGCGTTCATGACTTGACGGGCAGCCGGATCTCTCCCGAAGGGTGAGATCGTGTGTGGGACCTTTCGCCGAAGATCTCCCCGCTGAATTTACAGAATATCCGCAGAAACACACTGAAAAGAAAAAAGGCCTGGACGGTGCCTAGCACGAATTTCACGAAATGTGCGAAAAAACACGAAAATGAAATTTTTTGATTTTTAAAATCGCTTCGCGGAGCTGGCTTCTTTTCGTATTTTTCGCGTTCCTTCTCTGAGTGATCCCGCGAGCTGTCCGTGTCTTCATGGCGGAATTAGCACTCCGTAACCGGATGAACCTGTTTTGTTCGCAGATTTTTGGAAAATTTTCAGAAATTTTTGGAAAAAAGAGTTTTTTTTGAAAAACGCTCTTGCGTATTTTTCCTGAATCGGCTAAACTCTGGTCAGTTTTAATGGGGATGCGTCGGTTGGTGAGTGTGTCGGCGCTTTCCCTTTTTTTGTCCTCAAAGAAGTGGATCTTATGGATAGCGGACCGATTTTGGAACTTGGACGGAATGCCGTCCTGCTGACGCTGACGCTTGCGCTTCCGATTTTGATTTCGGCGGTGCTCGTTGGTTTTTTGACGGGGCTTTTTCAGGCTCTGACGCAGATCCAGGAACAGACGCTTGCTTTTGTGCCGAAAGTTCTCATCGTTCTGCTCGTTCTGAGTCTGCTTATGCCCTGGATGCTTTCCACCATGACCGAATTTACGCAGGAAGTCATTCACGGGATCCCGAACACGATCCTGCCGTAATGCCGGAGCGTGCCCAGACACGAATTTCCCGGTTCCGCCGGTTTGCCGATTTATGGAAGAGATCGTTTTTCTCAATGCGAGCCAGTTCCTCCTCATCCTTGCGCGTTTGCTTGCGATGTTTCTGACGGCTCCGCTTTTTACGGGAAAGATGGTCCCGATCCGCTGGCGTGCGCTTTTTGCATTTTTGACGGCACTTCTTCTGGCATCGCATCAGACGCCGGAGAGTGCGTATTTTCAGGAACGTCTGACCTGGACAGATCCGGGATTCCTGGCGGCTTTCGGAGGAGAAGTCTTTTTCGGGCTTGCGATGGGGACGGCGGCACTTTTCCTCTTTGCGGCACTTCGGATCGCAGGAACTGCCGCGGCGTATCTCGGAGGCATTTCCTTTCCTGTGGACGGCGGACTCTCCAATGACGCTGCCCCCATCACGGCCTCGTTTTTTTACCTTCTCGGTATCGCGGCCGTCTTCCTGTCCGGAGGACATCTCCTCATTCTGGATGCCGTCCTTCAGAGCTTTACCGCCTACCCTGCCGGCTGTGTGCCCGAAATTCCCAAAATCGCACAGGAACTGCCGACGCTCTTTTTCCTTGGATTCCAGATCGGCGTGCAAATGGCTCTCCCGATCCTCACGGTCATCCTTACGGCACAGATCGGACTGGCGATCCTGAATCGCGTATTTCCCCAGCTGGACGTTTTCGCCATGGCGTTTCCCGTCAGTGTGCTGGTCCTGCTTTTCATCCTTTCGCTTACGCTCGGTTTGGCAGTCATCCTGTTTCAGGATACCTTTGCGGAGGTTTGGAGAGACTTTTTCCCGTTCACCGCCCCTCGCTGATTTCCGTTCGGCATCCCGTTTTGATCCGATCCTGTTTCCTTTTTTTGAAGAGCAGACCTTATGTCCGAAGAGAAGACTTTTGAACCAACCCCGCGGCATCGGGAAAAGATGCGCCGACAGGGAGAAACGGCTTTGAGCCGCGATCTGGTGAATGCGTCGATGCTTCTGGCCGGAATGCTTCTTTTCTGGGGGTTCGGACACTTTCTGGTCAGCGTTCCGTTCCACTTCGCCGAGACTGCCTGGTCGGAGGGACCGTGGCTTCGGATGACGCCGGAACTCTTTTTTGAAAAATGGAATGCGTGGGTCCAGCTTGCGCTTTTTTACGTCGTTCCGTTTCTTGCGCTTGTTCCGATCGTGACGGCGTTGGTCTCGCTCGTGCAGACGCAGTTTCTTTTCCTTCCCTCACGTCTGGTGCCTAAATGGAAAAACGTCGATCCTGCGAACGGGATGAAACGCATTTTCTCGTGGGATCCCGTGATGTCTGCCGGGTTCGGAGCCGCGAAACTCCTGCTTGTCGGCGCGTTTCTCGTCTGGATGGTCACGCGCCAGATCCCGACGCTCTGTGCTCTCTGCCAGATGGAATTTCAGACCGCTGTACTGAAAATGCAGAATATCATCCTCGGAACGGGACTCCGTATCGCGCTGGTCCTTTTTCTTCTTGCCGCCGCAGATTACGGCTGGCAGTTTTACCGGCACAAACTCCGTCTGCGCATGACGTACGAGCAGATGAAAGAAGAGATCCGAATCACCGAGGGGGATCAGACCGTGAAACAGAAGATGCGCCAAAGGTCCTGACGGCGAATACGGCGGATTTCTTTGGACTTGGCGGGGCGTTGTGTTGCGAAAAGACAAATAAATTTGCGCAAATGTCCTATTGACTTTTCTTTTCTCTCTGGTATGATAGAAATTTGAGTGCGGAAAATGTGTTTTCGCAATTTTTTTTCGTTTTGAAGTTCACTTTCGAGAGGAATTTTTATGTCTCGATTCCTGAAAATTTTCGGCAAACGCTTCATTTTGCGTATTTTTGCCGTTCTGTTTCTGATTTTGCTGCTTCCCGCCGCCGGTCCGGTCTTTGCAGATCCTGCTGAAGTTCCGCACGAGTACCGCATCGCTCCGGTCCCGTTTACGCAGGCGAACATTCCGTCCGGTTTCTGGAAATCCCGCATCGACACAGCTCGCGAGGAAACGATCCCGTTTTCGTTTAAGAAATGCGAGGAAAACGGACGTGTCCGCAATTTTATGAGAGCTGCCGGGACACTTGAAGGAAAGTTTGAGGGGATCTGCTGCTGGGACGATTCCGACGTCTACAAAGTGCTCGAGGGGGCATCCTTCCTGCTCGCCATTCAGGAGGATCCGAAACTCGACGCGTACATGGACGACATCATCGCAAAGATCGCGGCCGCGCAGGAAACCGACGGCTACCTCTACACCATGCGCACGATCTACCAGAACGCTGAGACGAAAGAGGGGCAGGTCGCGCCTCCGGGCGGTCTGGAACGCTGGAGCAATACGGGAGGACACGAACTTTACTGTCTCGGGCATCTTTACGAGGCGGCGTATGCGCACCATCTCGCGACTGGGAAACGCAATCTGCTCGACATTGCGCTCAAATCTGCGGACTTCATCTGCGAAACGTTCGGCGACGGTAAATCCCAGAACTGGCCGCCGGGACATCAGGAAGTTGAAATGGGGCTGGTCAAACTCTACCGTCTGACCGGTGAAAAGAAGTACCTTGATCTGGCGAAACACTTCCTTGACCTGCGCGGACGCACCGAAGGACGCACCTACGCGCCGTATGGACCGTACTCGCAGGACCACAAACCGGTCGTCGAACAGGATGAAGCCGTTGGACACGCCGTCCGCGCGTGCTATATGTACAGCGGGATCGCCGACGTCGCGGCACTCACCGGCGACAAAGCGTACAAAGAGGCCATTCTGCGCATCTGGAAAAATGTCGTGGAAAAGAAACTTTACGTCACCGGCGGAGTCGGAGCCAGACGCCGCGGAGAATCCTTTGGGGATGCTTACGAATTGCCGAACGACGCGGCATACTGCGAGACCTGCGCACAGATCGCCGCGGTCTACTGGGCGCACCGGATGTTTCTCGATTCCGGAAAGGCCGAGTACTGCGACGTCATGGAGAAGATCATGTACAATGCGCTCATTTCCGGCATCAGCCTCGACGGAAAGAGCTTCTTTTACCCGAATCCGCTTGAGATCCCGAACGGAGACCATAAACGCAGTCCCTGGTTCGGCTGCTCCTGCTGTCCGAGCAATCTCTGCCGTTTCATGCCGTCCGTTTCCGGGTACCTTTACGCCGTTGAGGGGGACACGGTCTACGTGAATCTTTACTCCAATTCCAGCGTGACTCTTGACGCCAAAGTCAGCGGTCAGCCGGCGAAAGTTACTCTCGAGCAGAAAACAAACTACCCGTGGGACGGCAAGATCGCCGTTTCTGCGAAGACAGCCGGACGCTATACGCTGAAATTCCGCATCCCGGCCTGGGTGCGCGGTGAGGCGGTCGCGGACGGCTCCAAACTCTACACTTTCGTGGATCCTCAGCTCCCGAAATGGACGGTCTCCGTCAACGGCACGCCGGTCGATACGGCGAAGCTGGAGGACGGCTACCTCACCATTACGCGCGATTGGAAAGATGGCGACGCGGTCGATCTGGATTTCCCGATGACCATTCAGCGCGTCATTGCCGACGAACGGATCGCGGCGGACCGCGGAAAAGTCGCTCTTCAGCGCGGACCGATCGTCTTCTGTGTTGAGCAGCAGGATGTGAACACGAAATCGCTCTACTCCCTGCGGCTGGACGACAGCGCGAAGATTTCCGAAAAGTGGGAGCCGGAGCTTCTCGGCGGTGTCATGACACTCACCGGGACGGCGTGCGAGTACTACATGGCCCCAACGAAGAACGATCCGAAAACAATGCAGGTCACGCAGCGTCCGGTGAGCTTCCGTGCGATCCCGTATTATGCCTGGGCGCACCGTGAAGCTCGTCAGATGGCAGTTTGGCTCAATCGTGAAGAATCGGCCGTTCAGCCGCTGACGTTCCTGAGAAGCATTGAGACCAGAGGTTCCGAAGGGACCAAACATCTGGATCTGATGGGAGACGGCGGTGTTCCGACGGACAAAACGCGCTTCTTCCCCGGAATGCACTGGTGGCCGAAGCTCGGAACGGCAGAATGGGCGGAATACCATTTTCCGGAAACGATGGAAGTGGAAAAAGTGCGTATTTTCTGGTTCGATGACCGCGGTTTCGGCCACTGCCGCGTCCCGGAATCCTGGAGACTTCTCTATTTGGATACCGAAGGCAAATGGCAGCCGGTCGAAGGACCGAGCGGATTCGGAACGGAGTATTTCATCTTCAACGAAACGACCTTCAAGCCGGTCAAAACAAAAGGACTGCGCGTCGAAATGCAGTCGCAGAAAGGCTGGGCCGGCGGAATTTACGAATGGGATGTTGAATAGGAAGACCATCCTCGTTGATGCATGAAGATGAGATCCACGCCCCGTCGATCCTAAAGACGGGGTTTTTTACTGCTGAAAACAGACTGTCTGCGGAAACCTTGAGCTTCTCTGTCGAGGGCTTAAAATCGTTAGTTCCTGGCCAAATGGAATGTTTTGTGTGGTTTTTTGATTTTTTTCTCCCTTTCGACATTTTTTTCTTGACATTTCGGCGCAGTACAGTAAAATGGGGGAAATATTTTAGTGAATATCGATCAGTCCATTATTTTGTTTGATTTTGGAGATGAATATGAAGCGTATGGGGTTTCGTTTTTTTCCTGCCGCACTGATCGCGTTAGGCTGTGTATTGGGTACTGCTTCCGTCAACGCAGAGATCATCGGTTTCGATGATTTCGACGGCGGAAAGTACGGCTGGAACTACAATCCGTCCACCGGCGCGAGATCTGAGACCAGTGCCGAGTGGATGGGGACCGTCAAGATCGAAAACGGCAAACTGGTCACGCAGGGCGACACCCCGATGATCTGTTTCCATCCGACGGAACAGAATGACGCGGCGTTCCAGAGTAAAGGAATGGTCATTGCGTCCGTAGAATACACGGTCCTCGGCGATACGTCGAAATGGAGCGGTCTCTCGTGGTATGATTTTGGCTCCGAACGTCACTTTCTCGGTATGCCGGGCGGCAGTAACGGACACTTCGGCATCGCGTCGGGAATGATCTCGTCCACTCCGGTCGTTCAGGGGCAGACGTACACACTGATCGCGCTTAACGATTACGTCTCAGGTAAAAAAGCGGTCTGGGCTTTTGAGGAAGGAACGACGCCGACGATTTTTGATGTGCGTTCGCCGCTCGCGGAAAACGCGACTACCACGAACTGGACCACGCGCATTCGTCTGGCATCCGGTGCAGATACGAAGACTACGTGGGATAACCTCACGGCCGCGACGGCGTTTTCGGATGTTTTCGACTACTCGCCGATCAAAGGGCTTACGAAACACTACCCGTTCCTTTCCGACTCGTTCTGCAATTACACTGACGGAAAGATCTCCGGCCAGCTGATGAACGGTCAGATTCCGTACGGCTACCGGCCGCTGACTGCATTTTCCGGTAATGCGGAGATCGTTTCCGGCGGTCTGGAATACGACGGCTGGAATCAGAATCCCGGAATGCTCAAAGTCGCGGGCAATACTACCCAGATAAAATTCGATTACGGCGTTTTCGAGGAACTTGGGCTTTCGGCAGAAAACAGCAATCGGATCGGCGGCGAAGGTGTGGATGGAACGCTCTACTATGGCTGGCTTATGCAGGACAGCGACTCCCAATGGATCGGCGGCCCGGAACTTTTCCTCGGGTCCAGAGAAGTCCTTGGTATCGGAAGTGTCAACCAGAGCAATCAGTTGAGCTTGTTTTGCTATGACCAGAACGGTAAACAGAGTACTCTGGCACTCAAGGACGGTGCAGATACACTTGATGAGAATACGCACCTTTTTATCGCAAAGATCGAGTTCAATGCGGATGGACTGGACGACCTGACGGTCTTCGTGGATCCGGACCTTTCACTGAGTGAAGCGGAGCAGTCGGATTCCGTCGTCTCAACGATGCAGGGCGACTTCACTTTCGACGGGCTCACATGGCGAAACGGCAGAACGACGTTTTATGATGAATTCCGCATGGGGCTTTCGTGGGGAAGTCTCACGAATCACCAGGTCCCGGAACCGTCCACGTTCGCGCTGCTGCTGGGCGGAGTTTTCACGCTGGGATTCCTGCGCCGCCGGACCGGACGAAAAGCGTAAAAGAAAAACGCCGAGTTGTCCGTTCTGGGGATCTTCAGAATGAGGGACACTAAAACGGGCCGGGGTATTGGCTGCCTCGGCCCATTTTTAGTTTTCGGGATCTTCCGTCTTCTTTCACTTTTTCCCGTCTCGCGCACTCTGCGGTTTCCAGTTATTGATGTCGATGCGTGTCAGATCCGTCTTTCCGTCTTTTTCGCTGCGCCGAAGGATCACGAGCTGGAAACTCGCATTTTCGGAAGTGTTTTCCAGGATCTCTTCCAATTTATCCGGCGAATCCGGACGCTCAAAATTCACTCGGGCGATCAGATCGCCGGGAGACGGTGCGTGTTTCAGTTCGGCATACTTTTCCGCCTGGACTTCCAGGACCATCAGTGCTTTCGGAACACGAAGATTGAACGCTTCCTGTTCCTCCGGCGTGATCGCCCGAACTTTCATGAAAAGGCGGCTTTCGGTAAGCGGAAACGTCTGGGATCGCTGGCGCGGTTCAAGCCGAAAACGGCATTCCCGGACATTTTCCGGAAACGGAGCGTTCGTGTGTTCGACCCCTGCTGTACTTTCAGAAAGAAAAGATTCCGGAAGGGTACGTTTCAGGAATTCGGCTGGAAGTTTCTCCGTTCCTTCTTCTTTCGAAAGAAGTTTTGCCGACCAGGCCAGTTCCGCGTTTTCAGGCGCAACTTTCAGGACGATCTCATCTCCGGTCCTGCACGCAAGCAGCGCAAGATAAAAATCGATCGGATTGAGGATCTCCTGCCCGTTCATGGACAAAATGACGTCTCCCTGCTTCAGCCCCAGCTTTTCAGCCGCCTTGGCATCGATCTCTCCGATGCGGGCATGATGGCGTACCGGTTTCCTGCTTCCCGCCGCCTTAAACGGAAGCTCCCACTGCTGACGGACTGCCCGATGGAGCATCTGCGGAAACTGATAGTGGATCGTTTCCAGCGAGATCCCGAACGAAATATTGTCCGAATCGCCGCGCTTGGAGACCGTCATCCCAACGACGTTTCCGGCCGGATTGAACCACGGGCCTCCGGAACTTCCCGGATTGATCGGTGCGTCCGTCTGGAGAAGTCCGCGCAGTACCAGCCCCGGAATGTCCGTCACGACCGTGCTGCGGTCCCGTGCCGAGATGATCCCGTACCCCAGTGTGTACTTCAAACCATGCGGACAGCCGATCGTGATGATGGAATCGCCGACGGCTACTTCCGGATTCGGCTCGATCTTTACCGGTGAAAGCGTCTTCGGCGGCGTGAAGCGCAAAAGCGCCAGGTCTTCACTCGGGATCAGTGCCGCGACTTCGGCAGGACAGCTCGTTCCGTCTTTCAGTTCCACTTCCGGAAGAAGCGTGCGCGTGACGGCATGCGCATTCGTGACGGCATAGCCGGATCCGTGCAGAATGAAGCCGGTCCCGACGGTATTTTCGTTTTTCGTTCCTTTCGGAGGGATGAAGAATTCATCTGTCGATTTTTGGGACGGTTCCACATTGATCCCCGTGATGTAGACGACCGACTCGGCATTTTCACGATAAAAGCGCGCAAGAAAAGATCGGCCGCTCGGCTGGGGAGTAAACAGATCGCCATACGGTCCGCCCGCCGTTCCGGGATCCTGCGCCCGGACGATACCTGCCTGAAAATTGCCCGAAGACAGAAGCGCAGACAAAAGCACCCAATAAAGTGCAGACAGACGAAATAGGGAACTCAAAACCCGGAAATTGTGAAAGTGATGCATGATAAAAGCTGGCCGCAAAAAACAAAATGGCAAAAGGGTGTTTCTGATTTCTGAAAAATTTCGGCAAAGCCGAGATCTTCTCTCTATTTTAATCATATAGAAAAATCTTCGAATGGACAAGATGGATCTTTCTAAAAAATTTCCAAAAAATTAAAAAATTTTTTCTGGAAACAGGATGCTGTTTGACTTGGCCTAATCGTTAAAGTTTAACTTTTGAGTTTGCGGTCTGTTTAAGATGGGTGAACTTTGTCGATTTTATGACGCATGAATATCTTGCCTATTTTATGGGATCAAAATAAACGGAAATGTCTATGGATTTCTGATTGTTCGAGTTGTGTTGTTTGTGTGGATTATTCGCTCAAGCCGGCGGTTTTTGTCTCCGATATATCCTGTGTTTTCGGGAGAATCGTTACGCATCCCGAAGCATGTTTTTGACCGAATAGCGAAACAAAGGAGTGTTGCCGGTCAAAACGGAATGGTTTTGTTTTTTTCATTTAAAAGGAATTTTTTCACGATCGATCTTACAGCAAATGTCCATGATCGATCCCGGTGAAAAGAAAAAGACAGGATCCAAAAATAATTTAGGGAGAAATTTCAATGAAAGCCAAAACAATTGTTTCCGCGCTCGTTATGCTTGGCGCGATGATGACTGCCCCTCTGTTCGCTCAGAATGCCTGCGAAGCCGTTCAGGAAGCCTCCTGCGACAGCTGCACCCCGTGCATCCAGATCGTTCGTCCGAAGTGCGACCTCTTCACCGGCGTCCGCTGCCGTCCGTGTGTCCAGGTTTGCGCCCCGGCCTGTGAACCGTGCGCTCCGGCCTGCGAATCCGTGAAACCCGCTCGCAAACTCTGCAAGCCGGCCTGTGAACCGTGCAAACCGGCCTGTGAACCGTGCAAACCCGTCTGCAAACCGGTCTGCGTTCCGTGCAAACCCGTCTGCAAACCCGTCTGCAAACCGATTTGTGTTCCGTGCAAGCCGGTCTGCAAACCGGTCTGTGTTCCGGTCTGCAAGAAATTCATCGTGAAGCCGGTCTGCTGCACGCCGTGTGCTCCGGCCTGCGCTCCGGAAGCTGTTGAACCGGCCTGCGCTCCGGAAGCTGCCGAACCGGCCTGCACGCCGTGTGCTCCGGTCTGCAAACCCGTCTGCAAACCCGTCTGCGCTCCGGCTTGTGAACCGTGCGCTCCGGCTTGCTCCCCCTGCACGCCCTGCTGCGCTCCGTGCCGTCCGCTGATCTCTCTCTTCCGTCAGATCAAATGCGACCTGCAGATCGCTGCCTGCCAGCTCGACTACGACATTCAGATGGCTGCCTGCAAACTCGCGAATCTGCGCTGCACCATGCAGGCCAACATCGCCCAGTGCAAAGCGGAAGCTGACGCCCGTCAGGCCTGCCGTATGGCTGCCCGCAGCGGATATTGCGGCGAAGTCGAAGTCTGCGTCCCGAATCGCATCCGTCCCGGCGCGGCGATGAAAGGCATCCTCCGCACTCTGTTCGGTTCCAATGACTGCTGCGCTCCGGCTTGCGAAGCCTCCTGCGGCTGTGAAGCTGCCCCGGCCTGCGGCTGCGAAGCTGAAGAACCGGCCTGCGCTCCGGCTGAAGGCACCGCGACCCCCGCTGCTGAAGCGGAAGCGACTCCGGCTCCCGAAGCCACTACGTCTCTCGAAGACGAAATGGACGTTCTGAAACCGGCTTCCATCACGGAAGACAAAGAGGAAGAAGTTGATGCCTCCATCCTTCCGGAAGCTGATCCGACCTCCATCTCCGCCAACTACAATCCGAGCAACAGCATCGTCCTGCGCTAGGATCTTCAATGATCCGGGACTTCTGAAAAGATGAACTCCGGATTTGAATGAGAAAATAAAAAACTCCCCCCGGTTTCGGCTGTGGGGGAGTTTTTATGTTTGGCACGCGCCAGCAGAAAGGGGAATGAAACGGAGAGCAGATGGGATTCGAGTGCTCTGAGGTTTCCGTCGGCAGGATCTGCGCTACTCCAGCGGAAGTGCACCTCCCATGGGGGGAAGTTGGGCTGGGGATTTCTGTTCCGAATCCGGAAGCATTCCTCCCATTGGCGGCAGCGGGGCCAGTGGACCGTTAGTTCCTGCATCCGCTGGTTCTGTTTCTTCGGGAATTTCCTCTTCTGCTTTCGGTTCCAGGGCCGCTCCGGCAGGTGCGTCGGGATCCCGTTCTTCATCAGCTCCTTCTTCCAGTTCCGGTTTCGGACGCGTCTGAGGCTGACCGATATTGCCGTCGGCATTTTCTTCCGCATCGTCATTTCCAAGAGCTTCCCGGGTCTTCAGGGAACCCGACCCGCTGTCGATCAGCACATACCCGCCCCAGAAGAGCGGATGGGAGCAGGAGATCGATTTCAGATCATCTCCTTTCGCAATGCGAGGTTCTGATTCCGGCCGGATCTCCGAAGTCGCGAATTTCAGGACCGCTTTTCTCCATGCCTGCGCAGAATTTTCATTTTCCGGAAGCTGCGTCAGGAAATGCGTCGTCAGCCGCCAAGGTGCCGTACCTTCCAGATTCCAGCGCGGCAGGACCACTGTGTCGCTTCCGTTTGCCAGAAATGCCATGCTCGTGAGGAAAAATTCCTGCCCCGGTACTGCCGTTTGACGGGATGAAGAGCCGGAGCGTTTCGCCGCTTTTTTGAGGATCGATTCGCACTGTGTCCGCATTCCTGGAAGCACCACAAGACGCGGTGCTCCGTACGGAAGGAGGAACCAGTAACCGAGCGAACCTTCCTTGACGCCATAGTCGAATCCCATTGGGAAAATTTGGTAGGCGGCCCCTTCATCATTGCGCAAGTCCTGAAAAACGAGCATTTTGTCGAACATTGCGGCATAGATCGACGACGCGGTCCCCGGTGTCCCCGGAAGGATCCCCCCGTAGCTCTTTTCTTCGAAGAGGACTGGGCGTTCCAGTGTACTTTCAAGCCGGTTCTGCACTTTGGTGCCCGGAGCATTCTTGCCGGAGGCGATGAGCGTGTACGGTGATTTCGGAAGCTGAGTCTGTTTCCATGGTGTTCCGAGCGACGCCATGGGAGCGTATCGGACCGCAAATTGTGCGATGGTCGGACGCGGACCTTTCGCAGTCTGGATCTGGAGTGCCTCAAACGGAATGTACCAGGTGAACCGGTCCGGTACGATCACCAGAGAGTCAAAGTCCGCACGGGAAAAATCTGCCTGGGAATTCTTCGTCAGATCCGCCATGACCCGCTGCGAAGCCGTTTTCCATTTCGTTTCTTCAAAAATAGTTGGCCGAATATTTCCAGCTCCAAGCCCCATTTCCTTCAGCATCGAAACGAAGTTGGTCTGAAGTGACGTGAGGACATTTCCCGCGGCTTTGTTTTTGCGTGAACTTCCGGCTCCTGCCCCGGAATCCACGATCTTCCACATCGCGAGCCGTTCGCTGTTCAGAAGAAACAGGAAGAGCTGATTTCGAGCGGCATAGTACACGAGCATCGCTTCGCCTTTGGGAAGGGATGCCTGGATCTCCTCACACGTGCGCACTTTCGGGAACACGACGTCGATGACCCGCCGGTCAAGTACCATCGCACTAAGGACTGCCTCCTGCTGGCGCGTCAGTTCGGAGATCTTTCCAAGAGCCTGCGTCAATTCAACTCCCTCTTTGCGTTCCGTGACCGGAAGACTCATCTGGCGGATCTTCATTTGGAGCGCACGGACTTCTTTGGAGCACTGCTCGTAGAGCGGATACTCCGTCAAAATGTCGCGTTTTCTTTGGAGCTGCGGTACCGTCAGGTCACTTTCCGGGGATTCGAGCAAAAGTCTCAGCGAGTGCATTCGTCCGCCGAAATCCAGCGTCTGAAGATATGCCGCCCGCCGTGCTTTTTCCGAGATCTCCAGTGCGGTGTCCTTCCGCTCCATATCGACGGCACAGAGAAAAAAATTCTCCCATGTTCCCGGCCGCGGCGTCATGGAAACGGCCAGCGATTCCATCGGATCCATGGACCAGTCTCCGGCAGTCGGTTCCCGAAGCAGAAGTTCGTAGGCTTCCAGAGCCTTTCGCGTCGTGAGCTGCCCGTTGAGCAGACGGAAATCGACCTGCTGGATGTGGAAATTCCAGACCGCCCCTTTCTGCATGAACATCATGGCCTGCATCAGAGACGTCATGCCGAGCTGCTGCGAGTTGGGCGAGGGATCCAGAAAAGCGATCCGGGCACGCAAATAGTGGAGAGATGCTCCAAGACGTCCCATGGAAACGGCACGCTTTCCAATCGTTTTCTCCGCTAGTGCCAGACATTCCATCGCGGGCCGTGCCTGCCGAAAGCGCATGAAATCATCCGCACGCAGAGCCTGAAGCGTCGCGTAAAGATACGCCAGCTTTTCCGACCGTGCCCATTCTGCCGCCCGGGCAAGTGACGGGCAGATGACCTGAGGATTTTTCTGGAAGTAGGCGCACGCAAGTTCCTCGAAAGCCTCAGTCAGGCTCTCAATGTCTTCATAGTAGTACGCGATCGTCGCGGCATCCAGAAACAGAGAGTACGCTTTGTCGTAGCTGCCCGCTTTCATCTGAAGTCTGCCCAGCTCGATGTATGCCAGCGGCGTGAAGAGGTGGGCATTGCCGTTGATGCTCGCTCCGCGCATGAGAGACTGCGCTGCGTCGTCCGTCTTTCCTAGGGCAAGATGGCAGAATCCGATCTCCAGTTCCAGCCAGGCCTGAAACCACGTGCCGGCGAGTGCACGCTGAGTCTGTCCCAGACGCGTCATCAGCTCCGACGTCAGGTCATCCCCAGCTCCCAGAGGACCAAGAAGTTCCGCACGCCGCCGGATCGCAAGCATGGTACAGCGTACGATCTCCGGTCCTCGGATCGATTTCAGGGATGGAGGGACCGCCACTCCCCCGGTTCGGTAGGTCATTCCGTAGTTCAGATCACCGAAAAGGATCGAGAATTTCTCCGGGATATGAAGCAGGCCGCGATTGGGATTCGGATCGCCCCAAGGGACTGGCTTCAGCGTGAACATGCCGGGATTTGGAACATTCTGGACCAGCGTCAGCCAGTCGGAGTGCTGAATGGAAAGCCGGAGGGCTGTGTTGAAGCACTCAAGTGCCTCGGCATGATTGCCCATCTGGTAGTGCGTCTCGCCAAGCATCGCAGAAATACAGATCGAATCGAGCCAGCGCTCTGTCGCGATTTTGAAACTGCCGCGAAATTCCGACTCGAGCTGTTTGCGTGCGTCGTCGTGCTTTCCGTCCCGAAGGAGAAGAACGCCCCAATCATATTCCGCCCCGGGGAGTGAACTTTCCAGGGCGGAAACGATAGACTGTCCGCCAAAAAAAATCGAAAAAAACAGAGTCAGTACGGCCGCCGGACTCCATAGCAGGAATCGGGACGGTTCACGCACTGCTTTGACTTCACTCTTACCCATTTTCGTTCTCCCCGGAGTTTCAGACTCTCATGGACGGTTTCAAAAAAATCCCTCTTTGGGGGCAGTATACATTTTATGCAGATCTGCGTCAAGTCAGACCATGAAAAAATCCGAAGAAAACCAGGAAAAGGTCCTCGTTTTTTCCAGAAAGAGATCCTGTTTCAAGAGTGTTCACTGCCGATCAGAAATTTGTGTCGGCATACCGTTTCTGGATGGCGGGAAAAGAGAGGCCGCCCCTTGACTGGAAGACTGGATACGAAGAGGCAGGGCCGGACAGAATTCCAAGGGAATAGATGCTTTTTATTGAGATCGGCAATTTTGCCAAAGGGCGCTCCTGTTTTCGAGGTTCTGGCAAGATTGCCGAAGTTCCAGGTGAGAGAAACGGGGCTTCTGTTTGGGACTTTAGATAAAAAATGGAGAGATCTTTGGCTTTATTTTCGTCCGTTTTTTAGCTATTTGGAATTGGTTTTCATAGTCATTCATTTTTGTCGGCAGAGAAAAATAAATTTTGAAAATTCCAAAAATATTTTTTCGTGGAACTCAGCGTGTTTGCTGTTTCTCCCATTTTCTCTGTTTTGCCCTTCTTCCTCTGCTTAGGTCTGCTTTTTTGTTTGATGCAGGCACAATATGTTGTGTGTGGCGGCTGCATTGAAACACTATGATACAAAATGAAGGAATTACGTACCATGAGGTATGGCAGGTATGATGTTTGGGAAAAATCTCTTTCTATAAAAAAATCCGATGAATGAATGGAAAAAGGAGAAAAATATTTTCCGGGAAAATTTTAAAATTTCAGAAGCAGGATCTGAAACGATTTTGAGAGCTAAATAGCTTAAAATCAAGGAGTTTAGCGGCCTTCTCCTTCTGTTTCGGAAACTTAGATATTTGTTTCTAAAAATCAATTTCCCCGTAAAATCACGAGGGATCCGCCATTTTTGCAGGGTTACTTGACGAAAATGCAAATAAATGGTAAACTACTGACCTTGATTAACACGATATAGTATTTTGCGTATCCGGCAATACAATATCTAGATTTTAGGATTTCGTTGCCGGCAAATTTCGCAAGATTTCAGATTCTGCGTTCTGCTGGGGTCAGCAGAGGTTCAGGAGAAGTTTTTGTCTTCCTTTTGAGTTTTGGGGATCCGTTTCATGCATCAACGGAATATACCCGGAAGGATGGCGAAGATGAGCGGCAGAATATGAACAGGCATTTCCCGCTTTTGCGGATTCGATAAAAGGTCAGGAGTTTTTATGTCCCAGGTCCCTTTGCAGGATTCTATCGTTTCCAAACTTCACATTTCACCCATTTTTTGTCCGGAAGATGTTGCGGATCCCTTCGATACCGTGACGTGGGAACTGCGGACGGCTCAGATCAAAGGAGACAAAGGGGAACTCATTTTTGAGCAGAAAAACTGCGAATTTCCGGTCCAGTGGAGCCAGCTGGCTACGAATGTCGTCGCGAGCAAGTATTTCTTTGGCGAAAACGGAACTCCGCAGCGCGAGCATAGTGTTCGTCAGCTGATCCACCGCGTGACGCGCACGATCACGGATTGGGGGAAGGAAGACGGATACTTTGCGTCGGAAACGGATGCCGAGAATTTCTATCGCGACCTGACGTATCTTTCGCTTCATCAGATGACGGCGTTCAACAGTCCGGTCTGGTTCAACGTCGGGCTTTTCACGCAGTACCATATTCAGGGCGCGCAGTGCAACTGGGCGTGGAACCGTCAGACGAAGATGATCGAGCAGCCGGAAAACTCCTACGAATATCCTCAGGGATCCGCCTGCTTCATTCAGAGTGTCGAAGACAATATGGAAGACATCATGGAGCTGGCCCGCAGTGAAGCGATGCTTTTCAAATTTGGTTCTGGCACGGGCACGGACCTCTCGACGCTTCGCAGCTGCCGTGAAAAACTGTCGGGCGGCGGACGTCCTTCCGGTCCGCTTTCTTTCATGCGCGTTTACGATCAGATCGCAGCGGTCGTGAAATCCGGAGGAAAGACCCGTCGTGCCGCCAAAATGCAGTCTCTGAAGGTCTGGCACCCGGATATCATGGACTTCATCGAATGCAAGGTGAAGGAAGAAGCGAAGGCGAAACTGCTCATGGCGAACGGCTACGACTACGACGGTGCGTACAGTTCCACCATGTTCCAGAATGCCAATCTTTCTGTTCGTCTGACGGATGATTTCATGAATGCTGTCCTTGAGGATAAAGAATGGCATACGCACTGGGTCACGGATCCGTCAAAAGCCGGTCCTTCCTTCCCGGCACGTGAAGTTCTTCGAAAACTCTCGCAGGGAACGTGGCTCTGCGGCGACCCGGGCGTTCAGTACGACACGACGATCAACCGATGGCACACCTGCCCGAAATCGGGTCGGATCAACGCCTCGAACCCGTGCTCTGAGTACATGTTCCTGGATAATTCCGCGTGCAACCTGGCGAGCATCAACCTGATGCGCTTCTTTGATGAAGAGACGGGGATCCTCGACATCGAACGTTTTGCAGCCGCCTGCCGGATCATGTTCATTGCGCAGGACATCATCGTGGACCGCGGCAGCTATCCGACGCAGAAGATCGCGGCGAACAGCCACAAATACCGTCCGATCGGTCTCGGTTTTTCGAACATTGGAAGTCTTCTCATGGCACTCGGTCTTCCGTACGATTCGGATGAGGGCCGCGGTATCTGCGGTGCCGTGACGGCCATCATGCACGGTGCGGCAAACCGGACGAGCGTGGAGCTTGCGCGGGCGGTCGGCACCTTTGACGAATTTGAAAAGAACCGCGAAGATATGCTGAACGTCATGGGGATGCACTGGGAGGAAGTGGAAAAGATCCACAGTGCGCCGCGCTACCTTCGTGAAAGTGCCCGCAGGATCTGGGACGAAGTGCTGAGCAACGGCAAACGGTACGGATTCCGAAACGCACAGGCGACGGTCCTCGCGCCGACCGGGACGATCAGCTTCATGATGGACTGCGATACGACGGGGATCGAGCCGGACATTGCGCTGGTCAAGTACAAGCAGCTCGCCGGCGGCGGTTTCATGAAACTCGTAAACCGGACGGTCCCGCTGGCTCTCAAGCGTCTGGGATACGGTCAGGAAGACATTGATTCGATTTTGGCGTACATCGACAAAGAAGACACGATCGAAGGTGCCGCAAATCTGCTTCCGGAACATCTCCCGGTCTTCGACTGTGCGTTCCAGCCGCGCAACGGTACCCGTTTCATCCCCTGGCAGGCGCACATCCGCATGATGGCGGCCGCGCAGCCGTTCCTTTCCGGGGCGATCTCCAAGACGGTCAACCTTCCGAAAGACGCGACAGAAAAAGACATTTACGAAGCGTACATCGAAGCGTGGAAACTGGGGCTGAAAGCTGTCGCGATCTACCGTGACGGCTCCAAGGGAATGCAGGTCCTTTCCACTGCCCGCGAAGAGGACAAAAAAGAAACGGCGAAAAAAGATACTTCCCGCGAAAAGGTCGTCTACAAACCGCGCCGTCATCGTCTTCCGGATACCCGTTCCTCGATCACGCATAAATTCAGTATCGCGGGTCATGAGGGGTACGTGACTGTCGGTCAGTATCCTGACGGCAATCCCGGAGAAGTTTTCATCACGATGGCCAAGGAAGGAAGCACGATTGGAGGTCTGATGGACTGCTTCGGGACGGCGATCTCGATGAGTCTCCAGTATGGTGTTCCGCTTGAAGTGTACGTGAATAAATTCTCGCACACGCGCTTTGAGCCGATGGGAGCGACGAAGAATCCGGATATCCGCATCGCAAAGAGCATCGTGGACTACATTTTCCGCTGGCTCGGGATCACGTTCCTGAATCGTCCTGCCGACGGTCATGAAAATGGCGTGCCTCATGAAGGAAGCGGGTTCCAGTCTGCAAAGAAGACGCCTCATCTGCCCATCGATCAGGACACGCAGGCAGACAGTACCGACCGGAAAGCAGGTCCCGTTTCCTTTCAGGAAGAAAAGGAACGTTCCGAGGTTTCGGAAATGCCGAAAACTTCCGTTTCAGAAACTGCCGGTACGTCCGGAGAGAACACGGATGCTTCGAAAAACGCGGAGACTTCGGTGAGCGGAATGGCGCAGGCAAAATCTTCCAGCCAGAAGATCCCGTTTGGACTTCAGGTCGAAAATTTTTACCGGGAACGTGAACGCAAGCGTGCCGCCAGGACGCCGAATGCGAACCTGATCGAGAGTTCCAGTGCGCTTTCTCTGGGGACTTCCGTTCTTCAGGAAGAAGAGGACGACACGGAATTCCAGATCGAAAATGACCGTATTCGAATGTTTGAGGGATTCCAGGACGATGCGCCGGCCTGCAGCAATTGCGGTTCTGTGATGGTCCGAAACGGCAGCTGCTATCTCTGCCATGTCTGCGGTTCCACGAGCGGATGTTCCTGATGTAAAATTTTGAGAGTTGGCCGTTTTGTTCCTGTATTTTCGAACAAAACGGCCTTTTCTTTTGGTTCATCCGGCAGCTGCGTACAATTACAGAAAATCCGCAGAAACACACGGAAAGGGAACACGAAAGGCACCAAAAGAAACCAAATACACAAAAGCATCAAAAAGTTTTTGAAGAGGGAGCCTGAGGGAGGAACGATTTTCAAAATGTTCCTCTCTCGCGAGCGTTCATGAGATGACGGGCAGCCAGATTTCTCCCGAAGAGTGAAATCGCGCGTGGGACCGCTTGCGCCGAAAATCTCAACCACTGAAAATCTCAGAGGGTAGAAACACGAAATTCATGAAAAAATTTTAAAATTCACTTTTGTGTTTTTTCGCACATTCCGTGAATTTCGTGTCAGGACGCATTCCAGTCCTTTCATCTCCGTACGTTTCTGCGAAATTTCAACGTCAGACAGGCGTGATGCAAACCGGCATTCATTCCAAAGCACCTGCAGAAGTCCCCGCAGTGCAGTTTCTTCGGTCCGTCTCCATCCACGCAGAAAGGATGACGTAGGCTGCGAGTTTGTCGCGCCGGGCTTTACGCTGTTTCTGCGTCAGCGATGCCATTCCCATCAGCTCATCCGCAAAACGGGAAGAATAACGTTCATCGAAAAAGACGACCGGGACCTGCGTCGTTTCCCAGAGCCATTTCCCAAACTGCCGTGCCTGAAGGGATTTTTCGCTTTCGTCACCGCTGGGATAAAGCGGGAGTCCCACGACAAAGAGCGTGACGCGGTCTTCCTGAACCAGCTGACGAAAAAATTGGGCATCAAGCCGCGGACTGCGCCGTGTGTAGTTCTCCCACGGACTGGCGATACGCCGCTCGGGATCACAGACCGCAATCCCGATCCGTACCGTTCCAAAATCGATCCCCGCCGCCCGGCCGGTCTCCGGGATCTCAAACTCCGGGAGTGCCGATTCTTCCAGGATCTTTCGCTCTTTTTCCTTTGGATCCATTGCGTTCCGGTCCAAATTTTTTTCCGTCAAGTGTTCCTCCATTCCCTCAAACCGTCAGTTCTGCGTTTTTTCGGTCTCCTGCTCCTGAGATGAAAGCACGATCCGTATCTTTTCGATCTTTCTCGGTGTCGCTTCCAGCACGATCAGCCGAGTGCCGTCCGCGTCGATCTCCTCACCCGCCTGCGGAACACGCCCCAGCCGCGTCAGGATGAAACCGCCGATCGTTTCGAAACCGCCTTCCGACGCAAATTCCGTGTGCAGTTGGGCATTCAGCTCATCGATGTGGACCCGGCCGAAGACTTCCACCGTCCCGTCATCCGCAATGTGAATCTCTTCCGAAGGTGCGTCGTCTGTCTCGTCTGTGATCTCGCCGACGATCTCTTCCAGAATATCCTCCAGCGTCACGACACCGGACACACCGCCGTACTCATCCAGAACGATGGCGAAATGATTGTGGGACTGAAGAAATTCCTGAAGCAGCGAGTTGACCTTCTTCGTCTCCGGCACAAAGATCGGAGGATGCAGATTTCCTTCCTCTGCCCATTTTTCCGATTCAAACGAATGGCCGGGCATCATACACTCGAGCAGGTCTTTACTGAAAAGGATCCCCCGAATATCATCGCGGTTTTCGCCAAAGACCGGAATGCGCGAAAGCTGCGTCTCGTTGACGAACTGAAGCATCTCCTCCCATGAATCCTGATTGGAAATGCACTGCATCTCAGTTCGCGGCGTCATGATGGTCGAAGTGTGCGCGTCGTCCAGATGAATGATCCGGTCGATCATCGTTCGGGCTGTGGTGTCGATGAATCCGTCACGGTGTCCCTCCGCAACGATGGAACGAATGTCTTCCTGAAGATCCTCTTCTTCGTCCAGCTCCGTTTTCGTGACGCCGGCGAGACGCTGAATGATGATCTCTACAAAATCACCGAGCCAGATCATCGGAAGCGCAAAAAAAGCGATGAATCGAAAGAATGGAAAGAATCGGTAAACGATCTTCGTCGCGTACAGGTCGCCAAGCGGTCTGGGGATCCAGTATCGGCACGAAATGTAGAGGAAAAAGTACGGAAGCATCGTAAGCAGAAATTGCATACAGCTCGTCAGTTCCGAATCACTTCCGGCGGATGCAGCCGCTTCTTCCGGAAGGAGCGGCTGAATTCCGACTTCACGAAACGCCAGGATCGGGACCGTAAAAAGAAGGATGCTCCGGATCATCTCGAAACCATGACGGATCTCGACATAGTGCGCGATGATGAACGCATAATACGATTCCGTGTCTTTCTGCTGGCAGAGCCGTTCCAGATCGTGACGCACATACTCATGAAGCGCCCGGCACGCGATCGAAAAAAGAAGCAGGACCAGGCAGAGAGTCAAAAAGATCCAGCTCATGCTCACGCCTCCTCTCCGTCACGGTCATGCAGTCCCTCGGGCGGCTCAATGCCGATCGCTCGGAGACATTCGACCTCTCCGCGGCGCATTTCGACCAGGTCTTCCTCATCGTGATCGTCAAATCCGATCAGATGCAGCGTCCCGTGAATGACGTAAAGCAGGACCTCTTTCTGTGCGTCCCAGACGCCCTCGACCTTCCCGGCTTCCCGGATCGCGGTATCGACGCTCAGGACGATCTCCCCTTCGAGTTTTTCCGGAGAATCGGAAAGCGGGAATGAAATGACGTCCGTCGGATAATCGTGACTTAAAAACTGCCGGTTGATGCCGTGGATCGTGGGATCATCCACCAGTGCGATGCTCATCTCGGCATCCTGGATCTGATCTTTTGCCAAAACGGCCAAAACGGCGGCACGGATCTGCTCTTCGGAGATCTCCAGCACTTCCTGTTCATTCGCGATTTCTATTTCGATCATTCTGCGTTTCCCAGCGTTTGAATCGCCGGGATCCCATAAAATTTTGAAAATTTCCGCTTTCCGAAACCGGTTCAAAATCAGTTCCAGTCCAAAATACGGAAACTATTTGATTTTTTCCGGATACTTGATCCTTCCATGATGGTACGAGATCAGCCCCTTGATGATTGCGTCTTCCACGATCCGCAGTTCCTTAAGCGTAATGTCCGTCTCATCAAACTGTTCGTCTTCCAGACGGTCCTGCGAAATTTTCCGGACCAGCCCTTCAATTCGGGATGGCGTCGGTTCGACCAGAGACCGACACGCACTTTCGCACGCGTCTGCCAGCATGAGGACGACGGCTTCCTTCGACTGCGGACGCTGACACGGATAGCGGAACGACGCTTCCTCCACCTCTGGGATCGTCTCCATCGGAGGAGGCGGAACACGAAATTCTTCACCGCGGGCTTCCGCCTCTTTTTTCGCTTCCTCGTAGAGTCTGCGAGCCTCTTCCGCAGCCTGTTTTTCCGCCTCGTACTGTTTCAGTGCCTGATGGTAGAAGTACGCGACGAGCGTCGTGCCGTGATGCTGATCGATCAGATCCACGATCTGCTGCGGAATGTGATTCTGGCGCGCAAGGTCCACGCCGTTTTTCACGTGCGCGATGATGATGAGCGTACTCATTGACGGTGCGAGCGAAAGATGCGGACTTTCCTCTTTGTTCGTCTGATTTTCCGCATAGTAGTTCGGTTTGTAGATCTTGCCGATATCGTGGTAGTAGGCTGCCGCGCGGACAAGAAGACCGTTTGCGTGGATCGCGTCGGCCGCATTTTCGCCGATCGTCCCCAGCGCGATCGAGTGACTGTACGTACTCGGCGCACGATTTACCAATTCATTCAGGAGCGGATTGGAAACGTCGCAGAGTTCCAGAAGCCGGACGTCGGAGAGGATCCCAAGACTCCGTTCCAGAAGCGGAAGGAGACTTTGGATCACCAGACCGGCGAAAAGGATCGGCAGGCTGTTGATCAGCGCTTTGTTTACGATCTCCAGACACGGCGGAACTCCCATGACCAGATCTGCGGTAAGGAACAGAATGAACGCGGAGATCGCGGAGAAGATCGCGATCCGGATGAACTGCATCCTGCCGCGGAGACGATCCAGCGGAAGGATCGCGGAAAGAAGGATCCCGATATAGCAAAGTGCTTCCGTCTGATTCATGCCGAGCGTCATGCAGAGACACAGAAGGAGCATTCCGCTGAAAAGGATCCCGAGCCTGCGCTGGTATTGGACCGTCAGGATCTGCCCGAAAAGGATCAGCGGGAAAAGGCCGACACTTCGGGGGAACGACGGCAGAAGGGAACTCCAGACCGTCACGGAAAGCGTCACGATGGTGAACGCAAGAACGAAGATCTGCCGCGGGATCTCCGTAAAGATGCGCGATTCGACCAGCGAAATATAGATCCAGAGCGGGATCAGGCACATCAGAAGGAGAATGCTTGCGGAAACACACCGAAGGATCTTTTCATCCATCGTGCGGGTCTGAAGCCATTCTTCATGCTCGATCTCAAGCAGTTTCACCATGTCGGCACTCAAAAGCGTCCCGACCAGCGCATTTTCACGGACCTGTGCCTGCACGATCCTCTGCGAGATCTGGTACTCTTTCTGGATCGGCTTCACGCTGTCGCGCGCCTGCTGGATCGCCTGATTCGTGAGCGTAGAATCCAGAGTCAGATTCGATTTCCAGTTGCGGCAGATGCAGAAGTAGATCTGATCGCCGATCTCTTCCTGTCCTGCGATCTGGCGGACTGCATCACGGATCCGGGAATTATCTTCAAGAATTACGGACTGAAGCGAAACTCGTTCTTCATTCAGATACTCGGACTGGGAATCCACGATCGAGATCTGACGCTGGAGACCGCGTCCAAGGGGGTCGTCCTTTACTTCTGAAACCAGGATCAGGCCCTGATCAAAAAATGGCTGCATCGTATCTTCGAGAACGTCGCAGAATTCGCGAAGAGATTTCTCCATCGAAAACGAGATCGGATCGAGCGATTTTGACGAACTGGACGGTGAAGCTGTTTTGGACTCGGAGGGAAGCAAAATTCCGCGTCCTCCATGGGCTGCCGACGGAATTGCCGAAAGGGGAACTGCCGTCTCTGGCTCCTCCTGGCCGGATTTCGTACCGGTCGCAGAATGAGACTCTGAGATGATGGATCCAGCGGAGTCGGCGTCTTTGGTCGAGTCGGCTTCTTCGGCCGGGGCAGCGTCTTCGGTTGGATCTGCGTCTTTAGCTGGATCCGCGTTTTGGGCTGGATCCGCGTCTTTGGCCGGGTCTGCGTCTTTAGCTGGATCCGCGTTTTGGGCTGGATCCGCGTCTTCGGCTGGATCCGCGTCTTCGGCTGGATCCGCGTCTTCGGCTGGATCCGCATCTTCGGCCGGATCCGCGTCTTTAGCTGGATCTGCGTCTTCGGCCGGGTCAGCGTCTTCGGCTGGGTCAGCGTCTTCGGCTGGGTCCGCGTCTTTGGCTGGGGCCGCGTCTTCGGCTGGGTCAGCGTCTTCGGCTGGATCCGCGTCTTTAGCTGGGTCAGCGTCTTTGGCTGGGTCAGCGTCTTCGGCTGGATCCGCGTCTTTGGCCGGATCTGCGTCTTCGGCTGGGGCAGCGTCTTTGGCTGGGTCAGCGTCTTTAGCTGGATCCGCGTCTTTGGCCGGATCCGCGTCTTTGGCTGGGTCAGCGTCTTTGGCTGGGTCAGCGTCTTCGGCTGGGTCAGCGTTTGGGGCGGAGTCAGCATTTTTGGCCGAGTCGGCGGCTTCTTTGGAAAGAAAAAACGGATTCGGTGCAGGGCGGGCAGTCTGTCCAGAATCGTCTGATGCCGTGTCTGCCTGTGGAGATTCAGGAACCGTGGTTCCAGTTTCTTCGGGAGCCGAATTTTTTCTCAAAAACTTCCAGATATTTCCCGTTCCTGTCTCGATCCCGGAATTTTCGGAATCCTCCGGCACAAGGAACTGCTGCTTGAGTTCCGGAGAAAGCTGATCGAAAGACTCTGCCGCCGATGCTTCGACCAGGATGCGATAGATGGAATCGATATTCGCCTTGAGAAGTTCCGGCGCACGATTTCGAACGTACACATAGGGAACACGGTTGGCGGCGAGCAGTTTTTCCTTCTCCGTTTCGGCGGCGTCGATGGTCACGAACGGGACACGCGCAACAATATCTCGGTTGATGGCCATTCCTTCATAGTAGGGAAATGGCGGATTCCAGATTCCAAGTGAGATGACGAATGCGATAAACGCCAGAGCAAAGATCAGACCACAGAAAATGAAGGATTTCTGCCTTAATCGGATCAGCGCACGATGAAACGGCGTACTTCCGGCCGCAAGGGTCGCCATGCGCTGGGATCTGGTTCTGGTAGTTCCAGTGGACATACTTTTTTCTCTCTCAAATTCCGTTTACGAAAAATACGAATCGCGCTTTTCCGGGACCTTTTCCGGTTCCTCATACGCACGGATGATCTTCTGGACCAGATCGTGCCGGACGACGTCCATCTCTCCCATTTCCACGACCGCGATATTGGGGATCCCCTCAAGCCGCCGGATCGCATCGACCAGACCGCTCGGCGTATTGCGCGGAAGGTCTACCTGCGTGACGTCGCCGGAGATAATGACGCGCGAATTGTTCCCCATACGCGTGAGGAACATTTTCATCTGCGAGACGGTCGTGTTCTGCGCCTCATCCAGAATAATGAAGGCATCGTTGAGCGTTCGTCCGCGCATATACGCAAGCGGACTCATCTCAATGACTTCCTCTTCCGTCATTCTGCGCAGAAGAAGCGGGTCCATCATGTCGCGCAGCGCGTCGAAGATCGGCCGAAGGTACGGGTCGATCTTCGCTTTCAGGTCGCCGGGCAGGAAACCGAGATTTTCTCCGGCTTCCACCGCAGGACGGACGAGGACCAGACGCTTGATCTTTCCCGCTTTCATCGCCGCGACCGCCGCCGCGACCGCGAGGTACGTCTTTCCCGTTCCGGCAGGTCCGATGCCGAAAACGACTTCATTCTCCATGATCGCCTTGACATACCGCGCCTGTCCGGCAGTTCTGGGACGAAAACGGCGTCCGTTCATGACTTCAAACGGAGGGATGCGTCCCACGGTATCCGCGATCTCATCCTCCACGACCTGGGAAAGCAGGCACTGCACGTCGTCGTCCGTGACTTCGCCTCGCTTGATGATTTTTTCTTTCATTATACGAAACAGCTCCACCGCCATTTCGACAGCCTGATCCCCGCCGCTGAAATAAACATCATTCCCCCGTGCCCAGATCCGCACACCGAGCGTATCGCTCACACGGCGCTGGAATCGGTCACGAAGCCCAAACAGGGAAGTCAAAGGAAACCCCTCTGGCAGGGGCATATTTTTCTCGATCATTCAAATTTCCGATTTTTTATGTGGATCGAAACGGGAGACGAGGCCGACTGCGTGTGCTGAAAAAACAGATCCCGCTTCCAATTTGCGTTTCTTTCCATACTCATATTATACACAGAATCCGATTTCAGAAAATCCCCCCCTCCCCATGTGCGGAAAATTTTGTTTTTTTAATGCTCTGTCCCATTCAGAACACACGCCCGCACTACTCCCCCGACGCACTTTCCGACGCACTCCACGACGCCCATCAGCGCAAGGACACAAAAAAAGAAAGTCCAACAGTCCGAACGGGAAAACATTCCGCCAAGCCAACATTTTGAAAAAATTTCCAGCAAAATTTCCTGGGAAGGTTCTTGACTTTTCCACCGCGGCAGACTATAATTGACGGAAGATCCATGGGGAAAACCATGTACAGGAACAGAAATTCCGGATCTTCCGTAAGTTCCGGAAAATGCTCATCGGAAAATGCCGACCCAAAATCGGCTGCCCGCCAATAGAAACAGAAAGAGAGATTTTTTATGAACGCCAGGGAAACTGCCTTCATTTTCATCGAATTCCAAAACGAATTCTGCTCGCCGGGAGGAAAACTCTACGACGCCGTCAAAGGGGAACTGGAACGGAACCGCACGATCGCCAACGCGCAGCGTCTCCTTGCCGGCGCACGTGAAAAAGGCTGTCTCGTGATCCACTGTCCCTTCGTCCTCAATGAAGAGTGGGTCAAAGCCAACGCCTGCTCCGGGATCGCAGCCGGCATTCTTGAAAACCAGATGTTCGCGCCGGAGACCTGGGGCCAGGCGATCATCGACGCGATGAAACCGATGCCGATGGAGCTGATTTTGGCGAACAAACACGCGCTGAGCGCTTTCAGCTACACGGACCTGAACCGTCTTCTTCAGGAAAACGGCATCAAAAATCTGATCATCTCCGGATTCCTGACGAACGTCTGCGCCCAGGGGACCGCCTTCAGCGCGTACGATCTTGGCTACCAGACGCGCATGGCACTGGATGCCTGCTGCGCGACCTCCGAATCGATCCAGAAGTACGTCGAAAACGATTTCGCCCCCGTCCTCGGCGGCCCCTCCAATGTTGACGATATTCTGAAGGAGATCGACTGAATTTTTTGCAAAATTTATGAGTTTTTTTGCAAAATTTAGACATCCCCCCCTTGTATTTTTTGGTTTTTTGATATACACTTGTAAATTATAGTGAACTTTTCACTATAAATTTAAATTACAAGAATGTTGTAAAACAAATCAATTTTTGGATAAATTTGCGACCCCATTTTCAAAAAAATGGGTTTTTTGATGAGATTGATTTGTCAGGTCAGCTATTCCTGCTATATTTTTACCAGGGAATGTGTGTTTTTATATGCACATATCCAAATAAGCTGCGTATAATATGTCAGGAGTGCTGATCCTGTTTTGTTGTTCATCAAACTCTGTCGCAAGAGTATCCAATTCAGCAAGCAGGTTTCAGTACTCCTGACGTATTTTATTTCTTGAGTCAGTTTTACAAAAAAAATCTGCAATCTATTCTTGTTTTTTGATCATCACAGTATTTCTTATTTCTTGAACTTCATGGAGGCCAATATGGCAAATACTGGCGGATTTTCCCATCTGGAACCTGTATTTACAAAAGCTGCGTCAGATTTTAAAGAAAAAACATCCAACAAAAGAATCGAGTGGACGATCCTGATCAATGAACTGGACACTCTGATCGGAGATGTTTACTCCGCGGATAACGAGTACGGCCAAAATTTGACATACAGACAGAAACTTCTTGCCCAAAAGATCTGGATATCATTTTTTGACGCATTACGGGAACAGAAGAAAGAGATCCAATTTTTCAATCTTTCCGCGGAAGATTGCATCGCTTTGTGTGAAGACGCGATCAAACTTACAAAAAAAGAAAATATTTTGAGTTTCTTAGGTAAAATTCTCAAAAAAATATTGGGATTTGTTTCTGACCAAAACAAGTACCAGGAACTCAAAAAACTTGCGGATAATTTCTTCTACAGAAATGAAGATAAATTTAACCCCCAGATTATCGATAATGATCGTTTCTGCGGTCCCCTTTGGCGTATCCTGACCCAAATCGATGAGATCCTCGCGGAATTCAACCCTCAGCCGGAAGAAACACCGATACGGAAGGAACCGGAACTGCCTAGCCAGGTTTTGGGGCGTTTTCAGAGGTGCATGGGGAATCTGCACGGCTTGGACAACCCGAAGTGTCAGCAAGAATGGCAGGACATGGCACGTTTCCTGCGCGGTATGGGCTATACGGTCATTTGGCCGGAATTGACGCTGGAATCTTCCACCCCGGAATTCAATGTTTATCAGGACTTCTCGATCACATCGACGGAATATACTCCGTGTATCCTGAAAGATCAATATGTCATCTGCCGCGGAGAATTGGCAAAACCGGCAGCAAATGCGGAAGAACACACGAACTGATCAGAAACAGAAAGGAAACTAAAAATGGCAATTATCATTGGTTTAGACCTTGGGGACGGAGATACGCTCGCTTCGAAACTCAACGCGAATCAAAAAGCAATCGAAATGGATATGCCGGGAGGCAGAGCACCGGGACATCCAGTATCTTCCTTTTATGCACGCGCAAATAACGGTACGGTTACGATCGGCAACAACGCTCTTCTCCAATCAAACGCACAGGAACTGATGGTCAATTTTAAAAAGCGGCCATCCAAACTTACGGAGGATGAACGGGAAAAGATGCGGAATGATGTGAAGACATTCACAGATGCTATCTTTTTGGATAATAACTTCATGCAGTCGATTGGGGGCAAGAATTCAATCGCGGATAACGAGATCGTCATCAATATCGGTTATCCGACGAAATGGAATCGGGAAGATGCCGGTTACTATCTGGAGATGCTTCAGAGCTGCAGTTTTCTTCAGGAATACAAGGCCAAGGGAAAAAGTGTTAAGATCGACCTGAAAAAGGAATCCCGCGCGGCTATCCTGAATATGCGGTATGATAACAAGAATGGGCAAGACATCCTTACGAAAGTCCCCTCTGGACAATTTATCGTTGTGTTTGACTTCGGGTCTTCAACGACGGACGTGACGGTGGTCTCAAAAACGGAGAAATACAGTGTTCAAAGTGCCGACTACGGCGATCCGAATCTTGGCGCGCGCCTGATCGACCGGGGAATCTATCAGGAGATCTTGTCACTGCTTCCTGAAGACAAAAAGCGCACGCTGAAAGCTGATCCCAATCTGGAAAATCAGGCGATCGGTAAATGCCGTGAGGCAAAGGAAATTTATTTCAATACTCCAGATTCGGAAAATCAAACCGACGACTATTGGTATAGTGTAACAAAAGCGACAAGAACATTTCCGCTGCCTGATTATTTCACCTCGAACATCATTCAAAAAGCCCTCGCGCACCGTTGGCCGGAACTGAATAACCGCACTTATCAGGAAGCCTGCAAGGCGCATTTTGAAGAAGTTGTCCGAAAACTTCAGGAACAGAAACTGCAGCCGGCATTGATCATCCTGACCGGCGGCGCTTCCAGAATGCCGTTCGTAAAGGAATATTGCGAACAGGCTTTCACGACACAATTCAACCACCCGCAGATCTCACTGGACGATAACCCAAGCTCCTCCATCGCGAAAGGTCTGGCATATACCGAACTCGCCGATGAAAAAGCAAAGGCATTTCAGGCAGAAATCGATAAATTGTGTAAGGGGATCCCTCAAATTATTGAAAATAAGATTCCGCAACTTTCCAAGAAAATTGGGGAGGGCACGGCTGGGCCGCTTCTTGGTATTATTAAACGAGAAGTATACGCATGGCGTAATGGCAGCTATGATACACTGCAAAATATGGAGAATGGTATCGAAGGAAAGATCGAAAACTATTTAAAATCGGACGCCATGCAGAATAGTATGAAAGGAATTATACATTCCTGGCTTCTAGATCACGTTATCCCGGAAATCGACCGAAAGACACGTGCCATTGCGTTACAATATAGTATCAAATACGACTCCAATTATCTTACAAATATTTTCAAGAATATTAAAATAGATAACCCGACTTTTTCTGTAAATCCAGACATGGATGGTTTGGAACGTCAGGTCCATGCCGTATTGTGCGATACGATTTTGAAAATCATTCCAGCTGTGATGATGATTTTAATAGTGGTTCTTGGACCAATTATTTTAAATGTCGTTGGGATAATTGTAGGATTGATTGTGGGTGCACTCTCTCTTATTATTTTTGGTCTTTTAGGACTCAACCCTGTCATTGGATGGCCAATCATTGCAGCCATTTGCGGGGTGGCATTATGGCAAATTGTAAGGCATGGTTGGAGTGCATTCAGAGAACGGTTTATCGAAAATGTCAAAACTCATAATATACTACAAATGTTCCGTAATGGTGTCACAAACAATAACATTGATGAGTGTGTGAACCAAAAAGTATATGAAACTCAAGCCGCAATTAAGGATGGGCTTAATAATGATAAAAATTATATGAAAAAGATTACCGAATCTTTTTCTGGCGGATTTCAGGAACTTGTGCGGAATTTGGCAACCCAAATCAGTTTGGATTTGTATTAAATGACATTTGATCAAAAGGACCTTATAATTAAGGAGATCGGTATATGTTTGAAAATTTTTTGGATGTTGATGGTCTTGAAGATCAACAGCAGCCGGCAGACACATCTGTAGAAGAAAATGATTCCTCAGATGAAATTGCCGCAAGTTCGGAAACACCTTCTAAAAATGAATTTCAACCCTCATTTTGCGGTTGGAAATGGTGTACAATCTGTGATTGCCAAGCCTTTATCCAACAGGGGGGAAGCGATATGTGCGTAAACTGCGGACACCATCGTAACCTTCATTATTAATATAAAGCCTCAGACATTAGGGAGCAATACGTTTGATATTGCTCCCGCAGTTTAAGGAGAAGAAAGATGTTTGGATTTGAAGATGGTTCCATGTTTGGTGATATGGGACAGAATGATCTGCAGGATCACATTTGCGGAGGTGAAGACGGATACTGCGATAACTCCGTTCACAATATTGGCGACGTAAACATTTCCATCGGCCGAGGATATGTTGCGGATGAAATTTCCCAAATGGATCCCAATGACTGGACAGTCAATGACCTGCAGGCCGCCTTGGATGGGCTTGCCCAAACGCTCTATGAACCGTCCCTGATGCTGTCGAATTTCCCAGATGGAAACGCGGCATGGTATCGGTACGGCGATCAGGAGTGGATCAACGTCAATTTTGACTGGATGCGCGATGCCGTCGCAAAGCATGGGGATGGTGTTCTCGTCAGTGTCCTCGGTCATGAATTCGGCCATCACTATGTTGAGAACATCGCTAATGCGCAAGGCTGGGAGATTACTAGTTGGCATCATGAACTTGGCGCGGATTTCATTTCCGGAGTCATTGCGGCAAGAGAGGGTGTTGATCCGGATGCGATCTCGCATTTCATGAGAAATGATGCCATTTGCCCATCGGAAAGTCATCCGGATGGATACTCCCGTACCGGTGCCGCGATGCAGGGGTATCTGTGGGGAAAAGAAAATTTGGGAGAATTCACAGCCCAAGAAGCCGCGGGAGCTAATAACCTGGTGACCTCTCACCTTTGCCGCACTACGGTGCAAGAGGCTCTGTCAAAGGAACTTGCCACGCTCTTCAATAATTGTCCCAACGGTTTTACGGAGACCGAATCGGCCAGTCTGTGGGAAAAAGTGGCCGGCATTTTCAAAAAAAGTTAAGTATTATTGAAACTACGGTTTTCAACGAAACCATTTCTTTGATTTTTTGTCAGAGAAATGGTTTTTTATTTGAGTTTCTTGTCAGGAAATCAGAAAAACAGACAAAAATTAAAGTTTCACACTGGGAAAGGACGATAAGATTTAAGGATTATTCCGATTTTGCGGGCTGTCAAAGTGTCAAAATCCAGGCCCGTCCTTTAACCATTAAGAAAAATTGGCGAAAATGGATAGCAAAAATCGTTCAGAACTTAACGAAAATTTCGTTTCCGATGGATCCGGTTTCCGCAGCAATACGGCCCCGGAGATGCTT
>JAGBAA010000062.1 GCA_017939795.1 Thermoguttaceae bacterium | reverse complement strand
GCAGGTCCGGATGGGCACGAGCGGCACGATGCCGTACATGAGTCCCGAACAGTTTCGCGGCGAGTACCAGGACGCGCACTCGGACCAGTACTCGCTCGGCACGATGGCGTACGAGATGCTCGCCGGCCGGCTTCCGTTCTGTGCGGACGACCCGATGATTTTGATGAACTGCATCTCCAATATTCCGCCTCTTCCGCTCCCCGATCAGCCCGAAACGGTCAACTCCGCCCTCCTACGCTCCCTCGCGAAACCGCGGACCGGCAGATTCTCCACCTGCACGGAGTTCGTGAACGCCCTGACGCAGCAGAAAACCTCGCAGACGCCACCGCCTGCTCCGATTTCCGAGCCGTCCGATCCGTTCGCGGACATTCTGAAGACGGCAGAACAGAAGCGCGAGGAAGAGCGCAAGCGTGCGGAAAAAGAGCTTGCGGAAAAGAAGAAACGCCTTGTGGATTCTGCGAGAAAAGCGTACGCCGACGAGGATTTCCCGCTTGCGAAAAAGTACGTGGACGAACTTCTCGCCCTCGACCCCAAAAATCCGCATTATCTCCAGTTCCGCGACTTCATCCAGCAACAGCTCGACGCCATCCCGCCGACCCTTAAGGCCGGCGAGCGTATGGTGAAGACCGTCAACGGTATCAAGTACGCTTTCCGGTGGTGTCCGCCGGGTACGTTTACGATGGGGAGTCCGGAAGATGAACCGGGCCGGTACGATAATGAAAAACAGCATAGCGTGACGCTCACGAATGGGTTTTGGATGCTCGAAACGCAGGTCACGCAGGCGATGTGGCAGAGCGTGATGGGCAATAATCCGAGCAATGTCAAGGGCGATCAGAACCCGGTGGAGAATGTCAGTTGGACCGACTGCGATTCATTTTGCAAGAAACTATCGAGCAAACTTGGCCTGACGGTGAGTCTCCCAACGGAGGCGCAGTGGGAGTATGCGTGCCGAGCAGGTACGACTGGGGCGTATGCTGGGGACCTTGACGCGATGGCTTGGTACGACAAAAACAGCGGACGTAAAACTCACCCGGTACGTCAGAAGCAGCCGAACAAATGGAATCTTTACGACATGCACGGGAATGTTTGGGAGTGGTGTTCGGACTGGTACGGAAAAGATTACTACACTGAGTCGCCAACGAGCGACCCGACAGGCCCTGATAGCGGCTCGCGCCGAGTCTACCGCGGCGGCGGCTGGAGCCACAACGCCGAGTTCTGCCGCTCCGCGGGCCGGTACTACAACGGACCGGGCGGTTGGAGCTACTACCTGGGCTTCCGCATAGTTCTGGCAGATCCAGCTCCAGGGAAATAAGCGCAGCGCCCCGGCGAAAATTCCGGCCCCTTAGGGGCGGGGTGGTCCGATATGGAGTGCGGCAATACGGTCACGGAGTGACCTTTGCCGCTTTGATATTCGGCGATACAGGCCGCAGGCCATTCGCCGGGAGTTGGTACGGGGTTCAGAGACGGCGTCCTTTAAAAGTTTCCGCACTTCCCCCGTCTCGCTTCGCTTGCCGCCCCTCCGGAGGAGGGGAGTATGGAGTACATTTTTTACGTTTTTTGTTTTGGGAGAGGATCTCATGCCGTTTGTGCCTGCTGAAAGACTCAAGTTTGCCGAGGAATTTGGACGGATGTCCGAGCCGCTGGTTTTTTTCGTTGCGGGAAAGGAAGTTTTGATGTGCGGGACGGAGTTTCCTTCCGTCTCGCATCTGCGCGGTATTCTTGCAGGCAGAACACTTCTTGAGCTTGGCGAAATGGACGGCGTGCCGTGTTTCGGAGTCATGGCGGAGGCGTTTCCGAAAGAACTTCCTGAGGGCGTGCGTCCCATGATGTGCCGGGATGTTTTCGCGTCGTTCCCGCATGACCGAAGCGTGGCTCTCTGCCGTGCGAGGATCCTTCTTTTCTGGCTCGAAAACCATCGATTCTGCGGCAAATGTGCCTCCCGGACCGTTCCGGCAAAAACAGACATCGGCCTGGCCTGTCCGACGTGCGGAGCCAGATTTTTTCCGCAGATCGCACCGGCGGTCATCGTGCTGGTGACGTGCGGTGACCGGATCCTTTTGGCGCACAATCGGCAGTTCACCAACGGAATGTACGGTCTGGCTGCGGGATTTGTCGAGGCTGGCGAATCGGCAGAAGATGCCGTCGTGCGGGAACTTGAAGAAGAGGTCGGGATCCAGGTGAAGGCTCTGACGTATGTCCGGAGCCAAAGCTGGCCGTTTCCGAATTCGCTGATGCTTGGATTCCGCGCAGAATATGCGTCAGGGGAGCTGTGCCCGGACGGTAAAGAACTGGATGATGCGGGCTGGTTTTCGAAAGAAACGCTTCCGATGATCCCGCCGCCGGGAAGCATCGCGCGCTCGCTTATCGATGAGTGGCTGGAAAACCAGGCGTCCTGACGCACGGTCCGGGTATCCTGCTGTATCTGTTCCTGCTTCGTAAGGCGCGGCGGACGGTGCCGCGTCTTTAAAGCTTTCAGAATGAAGAGAGGTTCTTTTCGTGGATGGAACGTAATCGGGGAGTTTCCCGGCGGAAGCGTTCCGGAATGTCGCCAAGTGTGTTTTCCTGCAGGAATTTGCGGACTTCGTAAAGGATGGGGAGGGAGTTCTGAACGAGGATCCGTCCCGTTGCGGCATCAAATTCTACGGATCCAACGCCGCCATTGTATATCCAGAAATCTGGATGGATCTCTTCTTCAAGTGCCACCATGAGCTTTTCTTCATCCACGCGGGGATCGAGCGGCCAGAAAAGACGCTCTTCGCACATCGTACCGCCCCCAAAGACTGCGCAGTCTTCGCGGATCTCGATCTGATCCAGTCCGAAAACGGTCCCCAAAGCCTGAATTGCCGGCATTTCGCGGCAGGACCACGGCAGCTCAACGTGAATTCCTTCTGTCGAGAGATCTGCTGCCGGGAATATCAGGATCCCAAGTTTTTCCTCGAAAGCCGCGATGGCTCCCAGAGTCATACTTTCCAAGTCATCCCCTTCTTTCAGTTCCAGAGAAATGGGCGTTTCCAGCGTGGTCAGGATACGCTGGCGAGAGTCTGATTCGCGGAAATTTCCGTTCCATTGAGCCATGAACCGCTCGATCTTCGCATGAACTCTGGGAGTTTGCTGGACCAGAAACCGCTCTCCGGCCCAAATGCATCTTCCCCCCCCGCCGCCGATTTCTTCCCAGGTATCCATGGCGACGGATCGGATCAATAGCAGGATAAAAGCGTCTTTTGCGCGATCCGGCGTCCACTCAAGGATCTCCTGCGGGTATGCAGAAAGAGGTGCCATGTCCTCAAATTTCCCCGAAAAAGACCTGTCTTTCGGCAAAGTAAAACCGCAGACTAAAGTACTTTTGGGAAACGGATAGACGCGCCATTCATACTTGAAAGCGGCAATCTTCTTGAGAGCGGCATACTGCTTGAGAGCGGCAATCTGCGTTTCCCCGCCATTCGTTTCCCACGTCAGACCGTACGGAGCCAGGGCGATATCCAAAACACTGCGCAGTGAGATCCCCCGCGTTTTGAGCGTCACCGTGATCTCGGCCAGCTCCATACCTTCTTCTTCGAGACTTTCAAGGTCTACGGAGAACGGGACCGCAAATCGTTTTTCCCATTCCTGAAGAAGTTCCGCGAGCGGTTTCTGCGCGTACTCGGCATCGATCGGCGTGTCGAGGATGGCGCGGAGTTCCATTTCTTCCGGCGTTGGTTTCGGATTGCCTTCCGCGAGAAGTTTCTCGAACCGTTCCATGACCTCATGCACATTCTGCGGGACCGCGGCTTTCATTTCGAGCCGAAGCTCTGCCGGAGTTTCTGGATCCGGAACACGAGTCGGATCTCCCTCTTCCGCCGCAAGATCGAGCAGGACCCGCGCTTCATTCTGTGTCAGATCTGCCGGCAGTGAGTACGTCCGTACTTCCGTTTCTGCCGACAGATTTGACGCGGAAAGGAACAGCAGGACGAAAAAAGAGGAAAATACGGAAAAACGGTTCATTTTCATGGCAGCTTCCTTTCGAGGCGGGAGCTTGACTTTGGGATTCAAGTTTGATTTCTGATCCAGCGTATGATCCTGCGCCTCTTCCACGGTTTCAGCGCAGAAGGGCGCGCAGTTGGCGGAAGGACTTTTATTTCGCTTTGAGTCCGTCGTAGATTTCTTTGGAGATGCGGAACATCGTGCCGTGGCGGACGTCTTTCAGGCCGTCAACGGTGAATTCGGACGAAATGTCGGTCCACGTTTTGCCGTCTTTGGAGACGATGGCGCCATAGCAGTGTTTGCGGTAGCAGTCGTAGCAGACGAGCCAGTGGTCGCCGAGGTAAAGCGCGGAGGGACCTTCCACCCAGTTGATCGGCGAGATGTCGCCGTGTTTCGTCCACGGTCCTTCCGGAGTCGGAGCCGTCGCCATGAGGATATTCTTGCGTTCCGGCACAAGCGTCTCGTCTTTGTAGAAGAGATAGTACGTGTCGTCCTTTTTCGCCAGGAATGCGTCGATCACGTTGTGTCCCGGCTCAAAGTAGAGTTTCGATTCGGTGAAGGTCTTCCAGTCCTTCGTCTTGGTGAAGTACTGCCGGTGGTCCAGTTTGCTCTCGCTCGAACCTTTCGCCTGGTCGGTGAAACGTCCGGGGATCGTCGAGGCCCAGATGATGTAGTAGAAACCGCTCGCTTCATCGAAAAAGACTTCCGGTGCCCAGACGTTTCGCGTCGTCGGCTCGTTCTGCATGACGGGGATCGCTTCCGGCTCGGTCCAGTTGATCAGATCGCGGCTCGTGGAATGCCCGATGCTCGGCGAGTTGAACCAGTTCGTCGTCCAGACGAGATGGAACGTTCCGTCCGGAGCCTGACAGATGCTCGGGTCGCGCATCAGACCGCCTTTCATCGGGGCGAGATACGATTTCCCTGCGTTGGTGACTTCCCATTTCCGCGCGTCGCGGCTCACGAGAAGATGGAGGCCGTCCTCTCCGTTTCGGGTGAAATACGTAAACGCGAAGCAGGTCTCGTCAGCGTTTTCCGCAGCGTTGGCAGACTGGGCCGTTCCGAAACAGAACGCGCAGAGGAACGTCAGAAATACCGTCAAGAGAATGTTTTTGCGGGTGAAGGGCGTTTTTTTCATAAAATGGATCCTTTCTCGGTCAAAATGAAGGTTGGGGGGAATTGGGAATGAAATAAAATCAGGGAACTTCTGCATTTTACCCAAAATCTCTTGAAAGTCAAGCGCAGAGGTGAAAATTTGCGGGAAAATCGGAAACTTTTTTGCGTCCCCCACTTGACAAAATGGCCGGTGGGAGGATATACTGGGAAAATCAGATTTTGTTTTTGACATCCACCTAATTTTTTGAAGGATTGCCCAATGAAGAAAAGATCCCTCCCCCTTTCCCTCGGTTTCCTCGCCGGTCTGTCTGTCGGAGCGTTGGCCGTTTCAGCCGCACAGGCGGTCGAATTCGAGCGCGTCCCCGTTACGAGCGATTTCTGCGCGGAAGGCGCATTCTACGCGGACTTTGACCAGGACGGAAACACCGACCTGACGTATGGCGCGTATATTTTCTACGGTCCTGACTTTAAAAAGAAGGAAGCGTACCGTGAAGCGAAACCGTTCCAGCCGACCGGATACTCGGATCAGTTCCTCTGTTTCACGGATGACCTGAACAAAGACGGCTTCCCGGACATCATTCAGGTCCCGTGGCCCGGTACGGACGGTTTCTGGTACCAGAATCCGGGGAAAAACGGTGGTGAATGGAAGAAATTTTTCATCTCGCAGGAGATCGGAAACGAATCGCAGGTCTATGTGGACGTGGACGGCGACGGACAGAAGGATCTCGTGTTCAACCGGAACGGATACATGGGATTTGCGTCGTATGATCCGAACGACACGACCGCATGGAAATGGCACGCCGTCTCGGAAAAAGATGACAAATACCAGCGCTATTTCCACGGGATCGGAGCCGGTGACGTGAATTCGGACGGACGGAATGACGTGATCGATTCCAAGGGATGGTACGAAAACCCCGGAAAAGACGCTCCCAATTTCAATGGCGTCTGGAAGTACCATTCCTTTGAATTTGCGGACCGTGCGTCCACGATGTGTGTTTTTGACGTTGACGGTGACGGACTGAACGACGTGGTCTGTGCCTGGGATGCGCACCTTTACGGGCTCGTCTGGTGGAAGGCTTCCAAAGCGGCGGACGGTACGATGACGTTCGAGAAAAACGAGATCCAGCCGGTCGATCCGGCGAATCCGGAAGGCAAGATCAGCTATACGCAGATGCACGCGATCGACTACGCAGACATCAACGGCGATGGGCTGATCGACTTCGTGACCGGAAAACGCTGGTGGGCGCATGGTCCCAACGGCGATAAAGAGGCGAATTTCCCCGCTGTCCTTTACTGGTACGAGTGCCGCCGCGAAAACGGCAAGACCTGGTTCGTGCCGCACAAGATCGACGATAATTCCGGCGTCGGAACGCAGATCACCGTCGGCGACATCAACGGTGACGGAAAGCAGGACGTTCTGTCCGGCAATAAGAAAGGCTGCACGCTTTTCATTCAGAAATAGTTTCATGGCCGTGAGGCCGAATACTTTTGTTCGAGTCTGAACCGCATTCCCTTTCCGGATCGGATCTTCCGGAGAGGGATCTTTTATTTTCGGGGCCGAATGGTCGGTATCGGCGGATCATACGGCCTTTCCGAATCAGATCGATGAACTTGGAATAACCGATTTTATGTCTGAATATTATTGTATTGAAAACATTGATGATGTCTTTTTTGATGAAAATATGGAATTTTTTGTCTTTTTTTAAAAAAAGTTTAAGGTTTTGTAGAAAATAGAAGTCTTTTTTGTTGGAAAACGGATGGGTCGGTGTATAATATCAGAGTATTGATTTCATTTTCCTGTTTTTTGACTTGATTTTTAGGGAATACGATGAAACACACGATCCGTAAATCACTCACGAGCCTTTTGGCGACAGTAATGCTTTCCTCGATGCCGGCTTTTACCGACGCGGCCGTCATTACCGTTACGACGGGAACGGGGACGAATCACACTGGTGCGAACGATCTGGTCAAAACCGGGACTGGAGTTTACACACTGACCGGGACGGGAAACACATACACCGGGACGACCACCATCAACGGCGGGACGCTGCGGATCGCGAATGAAAACGGTCTGACCAAAACGTCGCAGATCATCGTGAATTCTGGCAGTGTTTTGGATCTGGCCGGGAAAAACGCGCTTGCGTATACTTACAATACGCCATACATCATCCTCAACGGAGGTTCAATCATTTCGACGGCCGACGGAAACCACATCAATCTAGGAAACCTTACGTCCAACGGCGGCGACATTTCTTCGACGGTGAAGCCGTCCAATCTCGGAAACTTCCTCTTTGGCGGCGAGATCCACGTGACGCAGGACACACTGATCGACTGCCCAATGATCCTCATCCGTACGAATGCGAACGGGATCAACGAAAAAGCGGGTAATTTTATCGTCGATCCCGGAAAAACGCTGACGATCAACGCAGAGATCAACTTCTCCGACCTTAATGGAAGAGATTCGTGGGACATCAGCGGCGGCGGTACAATCAAGATGCTGAAACCGACCCGCAGTACGCTCAACGGCGAGAAGATCAACATTTCCGGCGAAGGCACGACCTTGGATCTGTGCGCGGACAATGTGCTCAACTATGATGGAAATTCGCACTGCACCATTACTCTAGCTGACGGCGGACGGCTGAATTACTCCAAGGCCGGCTCGCACGCGAACCTTGGTTTCGTTGTTTTTGACGGCGGTTCCATTGAAGCTGTCGATGCAGAAGGCAACCAGGTTGCTCCTTCTGACTACGGCAACTACATCGCGAACTGTAAATGGACAGTCCTATCGGATTCTTCCATTAATGCGCGGGTCATCTTTCGCGGTACCACCAATACTGCCGGAGAAGTTGAAGTAGCTCCCGACGCGACCTTGACATGGGGCGGTACCGTCAATTTCAAAAGTAATTGGTATGGCGGCGACTCCGATATTAAGATCTCCGGCGGCGGTACGGTCATCGTTCCCGCGGGGGCGACCATGACTGGAGCTGTTCAAGGAAAGAGCGAGATCATCCTTTCCGACGCAGGCACGAAACTCGTCTATGGTGACGGCGGCACAAGCGGTTCCTGGAACGCGCAAATGACATTGAATCCCGGAACGGTTTTTGAATCCAACCGATCGGCTGTTGGCGACAACTACAAATTTGATGTTTACGGACGCGGCGGAACGATTTCGAACGTCGGTACGTGCGAAGTCGGTTTCGCATTTGGGGTCTTTACTCATGCCGCCGAAAACGGTGAGTATGAGGCAGGTCTGACCTTCACCGGCACGCAGCCGATAAAGATCCTCGCGGAAAAACTCGAAGGGGATGGAAACGTCATCGTGACCGGTGAAAGTGCCCAGCTGAAGCTCCTCGGCAAGAATCCGAAATTCTCCAGCGATTTCATCGTGCGTGACGGCGGAACGGTCAACGTCGTGGATAAAGACGCGTTCGGGTCCGGTACGCTCGTTTTTGACGGCGGTACGCTTACAAATACCGGTGCACAGCCCAGCGGCTGGAGCATCATGAATAGCGGTCAGCAGGATTTCCATCTTAACGCCCCCGTCGAAGTTCGTTCTACGGGAACCGTGAATCCGACAAGCCGAACGATCGTATTTGCCAATTCGCTCACCGGGACGGGAACGCTCACGAAGATCGGCGGAAGTCAGCTTCAATTCGCCGGCGACAATACCGCGTTTGCCGGAAAGATCACCTCGACCTCCGGCTGGATGGTCTTCCACGGTGCGCAGAGTACCAGTGCGCTGGCCCGGTACGGTTCGGAATCCAACGGCATCTGTTTCGCGCCGTCTGTGGACGATCCGACGCACGTCTTCAAGATCGGTATGCTGGAAAACTCGAACAAAGGTTCGGAATTCCGTGTTGGTTCCGCCTCGACGGGGCAAAAGATCGCAAATGCCTACCTTGAGATCGGCGGTTCGGATATGTCCGGTACGTTTGCAGGAAAACTGCTTGATTACGGCAACAACGGCGTTAATGCGGTGGTCCACACAGAAAAAGTTGGGACCGGCACATGGACGATCACTGGTGAGCACTCCACGAGCGGCGTTTATACCGTGTCCGGAGGAAAACTTCAGATCGGCGACGGGACCGCGACGGGAAATCTCGGCGATAAAGTCCGTACGGTCGGACACATCAAGGGATTCACCTACACCGACACCGACACGATCCCAACGCTCATGGGCGGTTTCGTCCTGAATGAAGGCGGTACGCTCTCCTTCAACCGTAACGACAGCGGCCAGCTCCGCGTGAATCAGCCCATCGTCGCCAACGGCGGGACGCTCATGCAGGAAGGTTCCAAAAATATCCAGATGCAGGGGAAGATCTCCGGGTCTGAACTCGTCATCGACGCGGCGGAGACCGGCACGGGAACCATTTACTTCGAACGTGGTGTCAAACAGGGAACGGTGACCGAAATTACCGCGGATGCGGTGGACCTCGAAAAACTTACCGTCAACGGTGCGCGTATCGTCACGAAGATCGATTTCAACGAAGTTGAGATCAACGGCGGAACGTTCATCGTTGGAAACGACGTGGCCCCCACGACGATCACCGGTACCGTCACGCTGAATGAAGGCGGAACGCTGGCCCCCGGAGATTCCAAAACCAATAAATCCGTCGTCGAAAACCTCATCCTCAACGGCGGGAAGATCGGAAGTGTGAATGGCTCTGCGATCCTGAATGTGAATAACGCGGAAGCCGTTGCCGGAACGACCACGACCATCGACATGAATGACAGTGCGCGGACTCATGTTATGAAGACACTTACCGGTTCGGGAACGATCGTGCATGAAGGCCATGGATCGGTCCATCGCCAACTGAAGGTCTATGGCGATGCCTCGCAGTTTGCCGGAACGTTCGTAAGTAAAGACGGCGGCTACATCGGTTTCGAGACCGGAAGTACTTCCAGCGGCTCCGCGAAATATGTCTCCGAAGGAAACGGCAATTTCTTCTTCTCAGCAGGTGCAAATGACTCCGGCGTTTTCGAGTTTGGCGAACTCTCAACCACGGGCAACTCCAAAGGTGAAACGCGTCCTGGTGCTTCCAATACGAAACCCGTTACGATGCGTGTCGGCGGCTTGAATACGGACAGTACCTATGCCGGAACCCTCAAAGAATACAATGAAAATCACCCCGTCTCTGTCGTGAAGACCGGCACGGGAATGTGGACGCTCTCCGGCGAAAACTCGTACAATGGGACCACCACCGTCGAGCAGGGGACTCTGAACATCACGGGCAAGATCACCTCCGATACGACCGTTCAGGACGGTGCGTACATCACGGGTATCGGAACGATCGAAGGAAAACTCTTCTACGAAGAAGGTTCCGCCCACCTCATCGACCTGACCAACACGCAGCTCCGTCAGCAGGTACTCAGCGACGAAGCACTGAAAGTCAACGGCGAAGTCGCTCATGCCGGCGAAGCTCTGACTCTCAAACTGATCGTCGACCAGGCGTCATTCGAGGAGCTTGACTCGCTCATGATGTTCGACATTATCGAAGCCGAGGGTCTGGAAGACATCGACATTTTCCTTGACCTGACGGAAGCGATCGGCGATTGGGCGTACGAATACGACGAGGAAACGAATATCCTCTCGCTCACCGGCAATCTCGTGTCCTCGGTTCCGGAACCCTCGACGCTCGCGCTTCTCGTCACTGCGCTCGGTCTCTTCGGCCTCCGAAGCGTGAGACGCCGCAAGACGGCATAGTGACGCAGAGACGTCCTCATTTTTCAGCAAAAGCCTTCCATTCCGGGAGGCTTTTTGTGTCAAAAAACTGGTACGCTATCGTTCGGATGGACGAGGGAACCAGGAAACGGAAAGGGAACTTTGAAATGAAAATGCGTGTTGTGTGTGCAGGGATCCTGATTTTGGCGGCAGTCCTTTTCGGTGTTCTTTGGTTTCGATATTTTGTGAGCGTGCCGCTGGTGATCTCGCCGGAAACGACGGACCTGACCGCGCCGCTTTCGCAGGATGGACGCCGGGTAGACTATCTCGCACACATTCGCACGCTCGATCCTCCGGAAATGAAGACGGATCGGAATGCCGCGCGGATCCTCGTGCGTCAGCTTGGCACGCCAGGTGCCGATCTACCCCTTTGCCCGGAAACGTCCCCGCAGGAATACGAAGCGCAGAAATACGCACTTCTCGGCCTGACGCAGACGGAGCCGGAGATCCCTTCCGCGCTTGGAGAGTACTGTTCCGTCTCCATGCTTCTGGAGAAAGAACTGGAAAAGGAGACCGACTCGAAGAAGCGCGAGGACCTGGAAAAACGGATCCGGCGCGTGGAATTTCTTGAAGATGCCGAAGCGGTCTTTCTGGAGCGTGAATTTCTGAAAGAGTGGGTCCAAAAAAACTCTCCGGCTCTCGACGCTGCCGCGAAAGCGATCCGGGAGTCGGACCTTTGCGTCTTTCCTCTTTTGGCCGAACAGAACGCGAACGGCGACCTTCTCGCGGTGAACCCGATGCTGTCCATGATGCGGGATCTGGCTTTAGATTTCGTTCTCCGCGCGTCCTGGCGGGCTGCGATGGGGGATCATGACGGCGCGTTGGAGGATCACGAAACGCTTTTCCGTTACGCACAGCTGATCCAAAAGACTGCCCGAACGTATACCGAACTCTTCGTGGCACTGTCTATCGAGACGGCAGCACGCTGCCTTACATTGGCTCCTGATCCGGGCGCAATGCCGACGAAAGAGGATTGGCTTCGGTTCGCGGAATCGGGACGCACACCGATCTCTGAAACGCAGCTGAAAGAACGGGTCCGTGCGATATTCTCCGGCGTGGAGTACTGGACGGTCCTCAGCGGATGGCAGAGTGCCGCGAACGGGCATTTCCAGTTTGGCTCCAAGGAGATCCTCCCCATTCTGAAACGCTGGGGGTGGGACTGGAACGAAGTCGTGCGTCAGTACCGTGAGGATCATCGGAAACTTCTTCAAGATGACCGGTTTTGGAATTTGGAAAAATGGGCGGCTCCGGTAAGTATTCTGAATGTCTCGCCATGGGATTTTCTGTGCATGAGCCGAGCTGAGCGGTCGCGGTGTCTGGGGCATTGCAGCTGGAGTGCGGACATCACGCTCTATTTCTATCGTCATGCAGAAACGGTCAGAAAATTCCAGCAGCTCGGCGTCGCGTTTCAGCTCTACCGTCTGGAACATGACGGAAAGCTGCCGCCGGCATTTACGCGAAATGCTGAGGGAAAACCGCTTCATTCCTGGCGCGTTCTGCTTCTTCCGTACCTTGGAGAGACCGAACTTTTTGAAAAGCTGCGGCTTGACGAACCGTGGGATTCCGAGTGGAACCGGCAGTTCCACGACCAGTGCCCCGCCGTCTTTCAGCTTTCTGGAATGCTGGGAGAAACGGAGCTTTCGTGGAAGGAACTTGCGCCGGGAGAGACGAACTGTACTGTTTTCATTGGGGAAAAGACGCTCTTCCCGACGGACGGTTCAGCGGTGGATCCTGTTCAGCTTGCGAATGCAGAGCCTGCCCGTCGGGTCCCGCAGATGATCCTGGCTGCCGAGCGGATCCGTCCTGTCGGCTGGATGGTTCCGGATGCGGAACTGACGGCGGAAAGTCTTGCGTCACCGGATTCCGAATTCCATCCGATCGCTGCCCAAAACACCAATGGCGGAGTGATCCGTTGCGGGAGGGGGGTTTTCTTTTCCGGAGCGGTTGGCGAATTTCAGCCGACGCTGGATCCGAAACAAAATGCACGGTTTACCGAAGGCGGGCCGGATCCGATGATGATGGATGAGACGGAGAATTTTGAAGAATGACGTTCTGAATGTCTCGGTGTGCCGCGTTTTTCTCTCTTGACGCGGTGCCGGTTTTTTCGTATACTGGGAATCTGTTGCGCAGGATCCTGCGCTGGATCGTTTCCATTTCCGAAAGAACCGCACGATCATGAAGTTTTTGAGAGCGTTTTTCCCCACATTTTGGACCCTTGGCGTATTTGCCTTTTAGCGTGCCCGTTTGCTGAATGTACTGCGCAGGATGGCGGATCAAGTGGTCCGGAGCCTGTGCCGTACATCTCGGAGATTCCGGCTTCTTTTGTTTCCATGCGGAATTTCGAACCGATGCCGGACGTTTCGGGGTCGACAGTTGGGATCGATGAGGGAACGCCGGGGGCGTTGAGTGCGTCCGCATCCGAACTTCTGCGTCAGACTCCGGAGCATCGGAAGAGTTTCTTTCAGGGATTCTCGCTGAATCAGTCGTTTACGTCCGCGTCGGGGGATGCGGAGGAACTTGGCCTCGTGCATTTCGGCACGAACGTCCTGTTTGCCGCGCCGATGCCGTGGGATGCCGGTGCGCTCATTCTCGCGCCGAATTTCATGTTCGACCATTTCTATGAGATGCCGTCCGCTCTGAAGATGAAGGATTCGCTGTATCGTGCGGGGGTGAGTCTGACGTGGCGGAAGGAGGTGAACGAGTTCTGGAACATCATGGCATTCATCTCGCCGACGTTTTCGAGCGATCTTGAAAATACGTCAAGTGACGCGATTCGGCTTCCCGGAGGCGGAGTCGCGGTCTGGACGCCGACGCCGCACTGGCAGTTTTCGCTGGGAGTCGCGTACACCGGTATGGAAGAGTGGGCGGTGACTCCGATCGGCGGTTTCATCTGGCAGCCGAACGAGGATTGGAAACTTGACTGTACGTTCCCGAAACCGCGTCTTTGCCGCAGGATCGAGCCGTTTGCCGGTCATTCGCCGTTCTGGGTCTATCTGGCCGGCGAATTCTTCGGAGGGACCTGGGCCGTAGATCTTGCAGGACGCAATGATCTGGCGACGTACCGTGAAGTCCGCATCATGTTCGGCGTAGAACGCGACAGACCGAAGCTCGGAGAACTGGACATAAAGCTGGAATTGGGGATCGCGCTCTGGAGAAAGCTGGAATTTGAAGATTCCGACGAAGTCTACCATCCGGATCTGGGTTTTGTCGAAAACCTGATCGTGAGATTTTGAACCGGAGTATAAAAGAAACGATTTTATAGAGTGCGTGTGGAATTGGCTTTATCTGGCGACTGCATATTGGTCTGTATCCTCCGGATGAACTGATGAAAAACGGCGTTTCCGGAAAAGCGGAGACGCCGTTTTGTGTCTGGAACGGAAAACGCAGTGCGGAATTTACTCCTTCACGCGTTCGATGTATTCGCCCGTACGGGTGTCGATGCGGATGCGGTCGCCTTCTTCGATGAAGTTCGGGACAATAAATTCTGCGCCGGTCTCGACTTTGGCGTACTTGGTGACGTTCGTTGCCGTATTGCCGCGGACGGCCGGGTCAGCCTGAGTGACGAGAAGGACGACGTGGTTCGGAGGCGTGATGCCGATCGGGTTATCGTTGTACAGCATGACGTCGCATTTCATTTCCTCTTTGAGGTACTTCCAGTTGTCGTCCACGAGTTCCGCGGAAAGCTCGTACTGTTCGTAGGTTTCCGTGCACATGAAGACGTAGGAATCACCATTGCGGAAAAGATACTGCGCCTGGATCTCAGCAATGTCGGCGGATTCGATGGAGTCGCCGCTTTTCCAGGTGCGTTCGAGGACCGTTCCGCGCAGGAGGTTGCGGAGCTTGCACTTGTAGAGCGCCTGGCCTTTGCCCGGTTTCACGAACTGGCACTCGATCATGATGAAGGGGTCGCCTTCGAGCTGAACTTTCAGACCTTTGCGAAAATCGCTAGTGTTGATACTGACCACAGTTTTTGTCCTTCCTGTTTAACTAAACGAATTATTCTGCCGATAAAGTGCAAAAGTACCCGTCTCTCGGCGAGACTTCACATTTCGGCGGTGCCGTCGGCACTTGATCACTTCCGTGAATTTTGAAATTTTTTAAAAACCAGGGATCCATGTCTCATCCAAACTCCCAACAGAACCGGCTTTCCAACGCGGAAGGCTTTCCTTCCGCTGCGTTTCAGGAAGAACCGACGCCTCAGGATGCTCTGACGCTTCTGGAAGCATTGGAGCTGGGGGGATTTGACTCCGCGGAGTGCGAAAACGCACGGAACGCGGAACGGGAAACCGGCTATTCTGCCCGGATACCAGCACACTTCGCAAAGGCGGCGAATGCGTGCCGAAACGATGCGCTCTGGCGTCAGGTACTTCCCGCGATGGATGAACTCATGGAGAGTAGCCATTTTACTACGAATCCGCTTCAAGAGCAAGCCCCCCCGACAAAAAAATTTTCGCCGATCTTCCTCCTTCAAAAGTATGCGGGGCGTGCCTTGATGATGTCTGCGATGGAGTGCAGCGGGAATTGCCGTTTTTGTTTTCGCCGTCATGTTCGTACAGAATTTAAGTCGTTGGATCTGAGGCGAGAGCATTACGCAGAGCCCCTTTTTCAGCTGGCGAAAAACGTTTCCATTCGTGAAGTTATTCTTTCCGGGGGAGACCCCTTGACGCTTTCGAATGATTTGTTTTTTTGGCTTTTGCGTGAATTTCAGAAAATTGAACATTTGAAACAGATTCGTGTACATACTCGTGTGCCGATTTTTTCCCCTGAAAAAATTTCTCCAAATTTTTCGGAATTTTTGAAATTGTTTTCGGAAAATTCTACGCAGGTTCTCTATTTTGTACTGCACGTGAACCATCCGGACGAACTGACTCCGGAGGTGGAAGAGGCCGTCGCGCGTCTGCGTTCGGCAGGAGTCTCGCTTTTGCAGCAGGGGGTCCTTCTGCGCGGGGTGAATGATTCGGCAGAGATCCTTGCGGAACTATACGAAAAACTCATTCGGCTTCACGTTCTTCCCTACTATCTCCACCAGCTGGACCAGGTACAGGGAGCGGCTCATTTTGAAGTGGAACCTGCCGTTGGGCGTGAGATCATGAAGGAACTTCGTGCGCGTCTTCCCGGTTATGCCGTTCCGCGGTATGTTCGCGAGATCCCAGGCGAAACAGGTAAAACGCCGTTGGAATAAGTTGTGTTTTACCGGATCTTCCGCAGCTGTGTACCTGTCTGCTGCGTGATCCTTACCGCAGAAAACACAGAAGAGGCACCGAAATACACAGAAGGTCAACACGAAAAGATTGAAATGTGCAAAATTCAATGAGAAAGATGCTTTAAAGTCTTTGCGTGTTTGATCTCCAAGAAATTCGTGTTCAAATCTCTCTTTTTTTCCTCCTCTGTGGCCTCTGTGCCTCTTCTGTGTTTTCCGTAGTGAAACAATTGGTAGACAGTTGCGGATAGACCTCTTCTAACGTTCTGAGCGAGACGTATCTTCGCTGGAAGCATCGAGTTCCTTCAGGAGATCCTTGAAGTCGTCGGTATTCTGGACGGAGCCGTCAAGCATACTGACTGAAAATGTTTTGTAGCTGTTTCCATAGATCCGGAAGCCGCGCGGGACAGCGGGATCTGCGAATGCGGCTGGGAAGAAAATATCGTGTGCCGGGTCCATCCAGCAGGCAGGATCCGATTCCGCGACGAGGAATGTCAGGTGCTTCCGACCGGTGAACTCTGAAATGTTCGGGCCGGGGCCGTTCTCCGGAAACAGGGCACCTTCGCCAACGCAGACGCAGTAGGAAGACGCGCTTTTTGGCGGGATCTTTTCTCTTCCGGGACCTGGAAAATACGTTTGGGAAAAGTACGGATTCCGAAACACTTTCGGCATCTGGTCATGGAATTGCCGATTCCACGCGCTGTCCCACGGCTCGTTGAGGCGGATCTTTCCGAAAAGCTCATTCTCTCCAAGGTACGGCAAAAGATAGACTCTCCACGAGTGCGGGAAGTGTCCGTTTGCGTCCGGTTCCGCTCCGACTCTGTGCGGAGGAAGTGTTCCGCCATGTTCTTCCGCGTACTCCAGGAACGCAAGGGAAAGGCCTTTCAAATTATTATTGTTTTGCATCCGGATAGCCGCGTGCCATGCATTCGGCAGGGAAGACAATACGAGCATCAGGAAGAGCAGGATCAGGCAGCCGACTCGCGCTGTTCGGAGTATCCGCGTCTCAAACGGAACGAGAAGTGCCCGAATAAAAAGCACCAGCGCGATCCAGTCCGACCAGTAAATGAATCGGAGTTCAAAAAAGTCGGGATCCTTCACTGGTGTCCCAAAGACCAGAAATCCAAGCAGAACGAAAAGGAAGAATTTTCCGACTTTCCAAAACGGAGAAACGGTTTTCGGACCAGTGAGTGTTTCAGACATAAACATCCTTTCGTGTGTTTCTTCGGATCTTCTGTGGTTTCCGTATTGAGATCCATCGGCTAAAGGTCCCACGCGCGATTTCACCCTTCGGGAGAAATCTGGCTGCCCACGAAGAGACCGCGGCCGTGAGAGGGAAACATTTTGAAATTTGTTTCCCTCTCAGAAACTCCCTTCAAAAACTTTTTGATGTTTTGTTGTTTTGTTGTTTTTTTAGCGAATGCGGGAAAGGGCCACTGCGAGGGCTTCCCCCATGCGAGTCTGTCGTGCACGGACGAATTCCTGTGCCTTCGCGACCTTCGCCAGTGACTCTTCCCGCCGGGTGAACATTTCCAGAACGGCCGGCATGATGCCGGGGATCTCCGACTCCTCATCCATGTTGAAAAGCCACTCTCCCAGTCCGATGTCGCGCCACATGAATCCCTTCGACGTCTGCTGATGGAATCGGCACACGATCGCCGGAACGCCGTTTCCGATACACATGATCGGCGAGTGCATCTCCAGCCCGAAAAGTCCGGCACTCCGCACGTACGTCGAGATCGCTTCGTCGGTGATCCAGTACCGGTCCCGCCAGACGACACGCTGTTTTACGTCGTCCGGAAGCGGTTCGTAGAGCATCTCGCGGCCCAGTTCGACCTGGCTTTTATCCTCGGGGCAGATCAGGATTTTCAGGTCCGTCTGACGAACTGTTTCGATGATCGCACGGCGGATCGGCCCGTTGTCGTGTTCCTTCATGCTCTGGGAAAGAGCCCAATCTTCGCGATTCTTTTCGCTCATCGGTTTATTGCGGATCTTCCAGTACGGCGTGACGCGGTACCGCGGAATGACGCAGGCGAACTTTCCGGTCTCCAACCCGTGAGCGGAAAGAAACGCCTCCGCGGCCGCATCGTTTCGCAGATCGCACGCAAACGCGCCGTCCGGACCGAATTCCATGATGGGCGCACGGACTCCTGCGGCTTTCGCGGCTTCAAGAGAAACGGTGTCGCGGAAGAAGATGAATTTAGCCTGGTCCATGAGCCGGAGTTGCGCTTCATCTCCGCCCGACCATGTGATCCCCCAGATCCCATACGGTTTCCCGGTCCGAAGGACAGCGGCTGCGATGTCCCGGTGTGCCACGAAACTCGCTCCGCTTCCGTGAAGGATGAAATCGCACTCATCGAGCGCTTTCCCAAGTTCCGGGTCGCTCACCCGCGTTCCGTCCTGCGAAACGCGCCCTTTCACGACCTTTTTAAGGAACGGAAACCGCCGGGATTCCATCCGGTGGACCTCCTCCGAGTACTCGCCGCTCGCCCAGAGCGTGATTTCCGCATCGGGGAAAAATCGCTCCAAGATCGCCAGAACGCCCGGCGTGTGCGCAATATCCCCAATGTTCACCATCTGCCATGAGGACCGAAGCAGGATCTTTCGCGGCTTCACCCCCTGCGCGTAAACCTGTGGGAAACTCTGCGAAGACGCCAACGCACCAAGTGCTGCGAGACCGGAATACTGAAGAAATCGACGGCGTTTCATGGGAAGGAACTCCTTGAATTTGATTTTAAATGGTGGATCGTAAGGGAATGAACGTTTTCAGTTTAGCACATCCGGGACGGTTTGTCAAGGTGGTTCAAACAGGTTCTTCCGGCAACTGTGTACCGGGGCAGTTGAAAAAAGACATGAGAGCTGATAGAAAAACTGCTTAAATTTCTATCAGAGCAACCAGGTCCACAATTATTTTATACCATGTTCATGGGATCCGCAAGTACTCTCTCAGGAAAATTTCGGGATTTTCGGTGGATATTTTACCCGTTTTGCGGTGATGGATCCTTTCTTCCCCGGGTACGTGACCGGGCCGCAATGTGTGGATGTGCGTATGCCGTTCGTCGATCTGTAATTACTCAAAAGCTCTGATCCCAAAGAAAACCCGCCGAGAGCGTGAACTCCCAGCGGGTGAGATCCAGTATTTGTTACTGCTTTGACGGATACAGCGTCGCATGTATCAGTTCGTCTGTGATTTTATTTTGATTATACGGATATAATGGATTCTCTATGATAAGATATGGAAGATCATATACAGCCTTCCGTCCCTGTGTTACGTTCTCCAACTCAACATGAATAACGTCTCGTCCCAACTTACTGGACTTAAAACCCATACGCAGTACCTCATCTGTGGCTGGCATCGTCTCTATCTTGGGGTAGGCCGAAGAAATCGTCAGTTTTACCTCATCGCCTGGATTTCGATTAGCACAGCAGAAACCGAGCAAACGAAATTCTTCCCCCTGGTGAAAAACAGGAGTGGTATACTTGTCCTGGCGGGTGTATAACCCGATACCAATCACACGTACATCTTTTTCCACATATTCAAACGGGTAATCGACATAGTGGCGCATAGAAGTCACTTTATTTTCAAAAACAACTCTTATCGTGTATTTACAGCCAACCCGAGGAGGAACAATATTGGGGAGAGGAACAAGATCGGGGAATATAACAATCTGATAAAACTCAGAACACACAAACTCGGACATGGGACATTTTTCGGTAACGGCATCCTCGCAATACAGCTCGTAATAGCAGCGGTATTGAGTGGAATCTACCCCCGGATCGGGATCAACAAAAACCTGGAGATCCACCGATTCATTCACTGCCCATGGAATTGAGCGTTGGACCCCAATGGTATGGATCGGTACGATCCGGACATTGAATAATCCCTACTTGCGGGCAGTCAAAGGATCGACCGGGGGCTTGCGAGGCGCGAGCGGGACGACTGGCAATCTTGCGGACTCTAAACTTTATCAGAATTTTGCATTAGCTACTGCCTCTGATGAAGAAGTCAAAGACGCTGCAAGATATAGAGACTGGGCTGAAGCAAATCGAAGTTGGAAACAGTGGCTTGAAGGACCTGGCGGCTGGTTGGGTATGCCCGGCAAACTCTACGGCTCCCTAACTATGGGATACTAGACGTCCAATAGCTAAAAGAAAGGGAGTTTCTCCCTTTCTTTGTTATTTTCTTTTGTATAATATTCGGCGCAGGAAAGAAACCCCTGCCAGGCACATAGGCGTTAGAATCAAAACGGTCAACCACCGCAGTACATCTCCCGCAGGATTGCTTATTGTAAGCGAGAAGAGTGTACCAGGAACCCCAAGAATTACTACGATATATAGGAGATTGCAAATTCTATTAATCTTCTCTATGTGGGGATCCTTCGCGGCTCTATTAAGCAGGAACGCCGATAAGATGCAGCCAATCCATAATATACCCGCTATACTGGGTAAAGCGATCTCCAGATCGGTGAATAAGAGGGGAATGATAAAGACAAGAAGTATCCCGTAGAGAATACCTAAATCACTGATGAGAAACCAAAGCGTCTTCTTCACACCACCCCAGACCGTTTCTTTTGAAATTTTCATATCGCTTCTCCTTTTCTAAAAACATTGAAAACTAACCACACGGTCTTATTATATGCCGCAGTTTCACCTTCTATTTAATAGAACGCACGCGCGTTACAGAATGCTCGATATTTTTTTTTACTTTTTTGAAAAAAAGTGTAAAATAACGGAATAAAGGAGAACCACTATGCCTGAAAATAAAAATCAACAGCCTGTTCTTACCGAAGAAGAACGGAAAATTCTGGATCAGAGTTACGCCCTTGCTGCCCTTCGAGGCGCCGCTGCCGGCGGTGTACTGGGCGGTGCCGCGTTTGGAGGCGCACCGCTGCTCTACGGAATGGACAGCAACAATCCGAGAGCTGACTTCGAAAAAGACTTTCCCAATACCCTGCGTACCTCCGCGATCACCGGCGGTGTAGGAACGATCCTGGGTGCCGGCACAGGTGCCCTGCTGAACTCCGTCGCCCTCGCCCGCCGGAAAAAGAAAATACGCCGGAAAGTAACGGATGGCTGCCTTGAATCACTTCCCAAAACCGCCGCAGCCAGAGATCACATCACCCGCGGGCACATATTTCAATGCCTCTGGCTGCCTCCAAAAACGTTCAAAGGTAAAATGTCCTTTTTTCATTAAAAATTTCCGGAGAGAGTCCTTGCGGTTTCCTTGAATATGGTGTACAATAACAGCAGGCATGGTTCTCTGATAGGGGGTCCTTTTTTCTATTCTATCAGCTGGCATGTCTTTTTTCAACGCCCCGGCACACAGCTTTCGGATGGTTTTTTTGTGTATTCTAGATAAAAACCGTCGCCAAGGCTGAATATTTTGCAGACTCGGATCTTTTATCGCGAGTCCGCAGGCATTCCGAGAAGGAATGTTTCAAACAGATCCAGAAACATTCTTTTTTTGTGTGCTTGGATACCTCTTTCATTTTTTTAGCAGCGAAAATACGGATTCGAACGGCTCAAGCTCTGGAAATAACTTAACACACGGAAATCCTTTTGGTTTACACCATCCTCGCATATATTAAATGAATAAACACAAATGTTACAATTCGTATAAAATTTCTTTTAGGTGTCGGTATATCTGATCATACCATTCCGGTTTTCGCGTTTTATCTTCTGGATTCCCCTCTGGAACAAAAATAACCATCCCTTGACGTGCACGTGTTAAAAGGACTCGATAGGCGTTTTTTATGTATTGGGCGCGAATTGGGTTTGTTTTTTCCCAGTGCGTTCCTCGGAATGCATGACATTCCCAGGTTCCATTCACAATCCGCATATCCGTGTCCCAAGCTAACAATGTCCAATCCAATTCAAGACCTTGAATGGCAAATTCAGTTGCAACATTTTCAAGAAAATACGATGAACGAATATCATTCTGGTCATTCAGGAACCAAACTGGGGCCTTTAACTCATTTTCAACCCAGATGCCGCACGGTTTCAGGCGTTTTGCGTTGGAACTTGCGATAAGCCCAAAGCGTTCACTTCCGTTTGCCTGTTCTCGAACCCACTGTCTGGCTTTCTGCAGGTTTCGCGTTAATACAATAGGGTAGTCTTTCTCAAATTGCTGATAGAAGCTTTTCGCTTTTTGCCAGTCTCCATCGAGAAGATACTTTACAAAAGCGGAAACATTCTCGCTTCGGAAAGAACGGAGTGAAACTGCTAAATGCAGTTCAGGAACGATCGTTGTATTAAGTCCTTGAAACAGATCGGCAAGTGACTGGCCGTGAGAATATTCCTCGTCGGTGATTCGATCCGATACATATATTTTCCAATACGGAAATTGATTCCGCAGTGCCCTAAACCATTCCACAAGCCCAGCTTCACCAGTATTGATTTCTTGCCCACCACCAACAAGGCATATGATGACTGCCCAATCCTTATGACGATCCATAATATCAATAAGAAAAGCTGGTTCTGACATTGAAAAATCAGAAATGTTTTTTTTACGCTTCATGAAATTTGACAAAGCATGTACATCCCATGCACGCTGCGCCTCGTCAAAAATTGCAACCTTTTCACAAGGTGGTGTGGTACCGGTACTTAACGCATCGTCTCGAAAATGATGTATAATTTGAATAAAGGCTTTTGCTTTATTCCTGGCCTCCTCCTTGCGAATGCCCGTTTGGCTGACCTGATCCCGAGTTAGCGCTTCTTGAAGAACTTCTACAAGGGGACCATTTCCTGAAAGGAAAATGGCATGTTCTTCTTCCGAAAAATTATGCCTGGAATTTGCGATATTCAGGCCCGCCAATGTTTTTCCTGCGCCCGGGACCCCCGTGATAAAACAAATTGCTTTTTGGTGTTGTGCTTTACACTCATCAATAATTTTTCCAATTGCTTGAGTCGTACTTCCCAAGTTTGTTGCACTTGCCTCATTTCTTGATATTTCACTCACATTATGCCCACGATAGAGCACTTGTGCCGCCTCAATGATCGTTGGAGTCGGTAAATATATCGAATGGATCCAATCGTAATGATTCAATTCTCTCGTACCTAAATTTTCAGAAATAGAGCGAATTCTTTGATAAAGATTTCCTACTTTCCCGTTGCAAAAAACGACATTATGGATCTGAGGTTTCATTTCACCTGTATTTATAGGAGAGTCTGGTGCTTCTGTCGCAACTAAAATCGGTACGATGGTTGCATCGTGACTAAATTTGTGAAAATTCTTCAAATCTAACGCATAGTCTGTAACTTGAATTTTATCGCCGAATTTGTGTTCTTTTTCTCCAACTTTAAATTCCAATAAAAAAACGTGTCCATTATAGAGCAATACATTATCAATACGCAGGCCAATACGTGGAATCGTATATTCAAACAGAATTGTCCCTGAATCAAATCCCGCCAATTCTCGTTTTAGAATTTGAATTTGCCTGATCCAGGCATCTCTCTGTGAATTCGTCACATCAAATTGACTGTTGGAAGTTAAAGTTCCTAAAATACTCTCTTGTGTATCTACAAGAAAATTCGAAACAGAATTTGCATAATAAAATCGTTTCATCATTGCCCTCCTTGAAATTTTAAGAAAATTTTGAGAAAAAGGAAAATAGCAAACAGTTGTCGACACTTAGGGGAAATAGAGCGGTAGTATTTACCAACTCCAACAGTGTCCCAAGTCTTTTACGAAACGTACAAAGTCCCAAGATCCAGAGAAAATCAATATTGGGACTCTTTCCGTAAACATGATACTAAAATTCTAAAGGAGTTTCCCGAATTTCGTTTTTCCATGTCTGTAAATCGGTTTCGGAATGACCTCCGTATTCTGGCCATTCCGAAACTCTCACTTTATCTGGGGTACCTTACTCCGGCTGTTTGCGGAGCTGAATCCACTCGGCATGGAACGCCTGGTCGGCGGGTTCGTCGATGCGCTTGAACGTGTGGGCTCCGAAGTAGTCGCGCTGCGCCTGGATCAGGTTCGCGGACAGACACTCGCTGCGGTAGCCGTCGTAGTACGAAAGCGCACCGGAGATCGCCGGGCAGGGGATCCCATTCTCCACGGCCGTCTTGACGACATTGCGCCACGCGTCCTGTGCACCGGTGACTTCCGCCTTGAAATAGTCGTCCAGAAGGAGGTTTTCAAGCTGCGGGTTCTTGTCGAACGCATCCTTGATCCTCTGGAGGAAGACCGCACGGATGATGCACCCGCCGCGCCACAGAAGAGCGATCGGACCGTACTGGAGATCCCAGTCATCCGCTTCAGCTGCCATGCGCATCTGGACGTACCCCTGCGCGTAGGAGCAGATCTTTGACGCATAGAGCGCCTTGCGGACCTGTTCGATGAACTCTTTTTTATCGCCGGCAAACGGTTTGATCTCCGGGCCGACGAGGACTTTGCTCGCCGCGACGCGGGCTTTTTTCTGCGAGGAAAGCGCGCGGGCGTAGACCGCTTCCGTCACGAGCGTGCTGGGGGCACCGAGGTCAAGCGCAAGCTGAGACATCCACTTGCCCGTTCCTTTCGCGCCGGCCATATCCATGATGAAATCGACGAGATATCCGCCGGTCTTTTCGTCTTTGACGCTGAAAATATCGCGGGTGATCTCGATCAGGTAGCTGTCCAGGTCCCCTTTGTTCCATTCGGCGAAAACGTCGTAGAGTTCGTCATTCGTGAGACCCAGAATGTGCTTCATGAGCCAGTACGCTTCGGAGATGAGCTGCATATCGCCGTATTCGATCCCGTTGTGGACCATCTTGACGTAGTGTCCGGCACCGCGCGGGCCGATCCACTCGCAGCACGGCAGGTCGTTGTTCGGCCCGACCTTCGCGGAGATGCTCTGGAAAATGTCCTTGATCAGCGGCCAGGCTTCCGGAGAACCGCCGGGCATGAGGCTCGGACCCTTGCGCGCACCTTCTTCGCCGCCGGAAACGCCCGTTCCGACGTAAAGGAGGCCTTTGGATTCGACGTACTTCGTGCGGCGGTCCGTGTCGCGATAGTGTGTATTTCCGCCGTCGATGATGACGTCGCCCGGTTCCAGAAGCGGAAGAAGCTCTTCAATGACCGCATCCACTGCCGCATTTTTCGGATAGAGCGCGATCTCCGGAGCCGGGACCGGGTCTTTCGACTGGATCATGAGCATGACCTTGCGCGGACGCTCAAGATTTTCCACCAGCTCTTTCAGAGAATGGCATCCAACGATCGCCTTTCCCTGTGCCGCCTCGGAGTTGACGAAATCGTCGACTTTGGAAGTCGTGCGATTGTACACCGCGACGCTGAAACCATGATCCGCCATGTTCAGAACGAGGTTCTGTCCCATGACTGCCAGACCCATCAAACCGATTGAGCATTTTGCCATTTTGTGCTTCCTTTTCTGGTTGGATTTGAATTTAAAATAAAATTTCAGGTCAAATAAAATGTGGATCCTGTCTGCGTTGAAGGCCGGCGTGCGTTTTTTCAGCGTCAGTCTTCATTTTAGCCCGCATTTTCAGGCAGCAAAGCGTGCCGCCGCCTTCTTCATGCGAGTGAGAGATTCTTCTTTGCCGAGGATCTCCAGAATGTCCGTCGCGCCACCCGGAGTCACCATCGTGCCCGTCACCGCGATGCGTACCGCCCACATGACGGCGTTCGCTTTGAAACCGAGTTCGTCAGCGGCTTCTTTCAGCGCATAGTAGAGCTTCTCGTTCGTCCAATCTTCCACACCTTCCAGCACCTCGATCCCCTTCGCAAGCGCGGCCGGAGCCGTTTCCAGCGTGGATTTGCTTTTCTTGTTCACGTACAGCTCGTCCTCAAATTCCGGCATCGCATCGAAGAACGTGAGCTGCGCCGGGATCTGCGTCATTTTCTCAAGACGCTGCTGGAGCAGTGCCGCGATCTTGCCCGCATCGTACGCTTCGTTCTTCACCGCCTCGCGAATGAACGGGAGCGCCTTTTCAAGGAACGCTTCCGGCGAGAGTTTCCGGATATACTGGCCGTTGAACCAGAGGAGCTTTTCGTAGTCGAAAATTGCGGGCGATTTGTTGATCGCATCCGGCGTGAAACGCTTTTCCAGCTCTGCGAGCGTGAACATTTCCTCGTCCGTCTTCGGATTCCACCCTAAAAGCGCGATGTAGTTGATGATGGCCTCAGGCAAATATCCGTCCGCGATCATGTCCTGGAAACTGACGGAACCGTGGCGTTTCGAGAGTTTCGCAACGTTCCCTTCCGCATCTTTTCCCATGATCAGCGGGAGGTGGATGTACGTCGGATGCTCCCACCCGAACGCACGGTAGATCAGGATATAGGACGGCGTTTGCGCCACGTATTCGCTTCCGCGGGTCACGTGCGTCACGCCCATGAGATGGTCGTCCACCACGTGCGCGAAATTGTACGTCGGGAATCCGTCCGCCTTAATGAGCACGATGTCCTGAAGTTCCGAGTTGTTCACGGAGACTTCGCCGAACACGACGTCGCGATACGCCGTCGTCCCGGCCTGCGGAGCCTTCTGACGAATGACGTATGGGGTGCCGGCAGCAAGGAGCGCGTCCACTTCTTCTTTCGGAAGGTCACGGCAGTGACCGTCGTATCCATGGCGGCCCTTGAAATCCGGAGCCTGCTGCGCCTCATGGAGTTCCGCAAGCCGTTCTTTCGTGCAGAAGCAATAGTAGGCGTCTCCCTGCTCCACGAGTTTCTGCGCATACTCGCGGTAGATCGGCAGACGTTCGGACTGTACATACGGAGCTGCCGGACCACCGCAGTCGGGGCCTTCGTCATTGTGCAGACCCGCAATGGCCAGCGTGTCGTAAATGACCTGGATCGCGCCATCCACCTTGCGGTCCTGGTCCGTGTCTTCGATGCGAAGGATGAACTTTCCATCCATGCTTTTCGCCGTCAGGTATGCATAAAGTGCCGTGCGGAGGTTTCCAATGTGCATATAGCCTGTCGGAGATGGGGCAAAGCGGGTCTTGACTTCACTCATGTTTGGGATTCCGTTTCGTAAACTGTTTCGTTGGTTTTTTTAAATGAACTAAAAAATGGATTCTATTCTATTTTACTCTTTTTTCAATTTAATGCAAGCGGGGAGAACCCCGTTTTTCTGGATTAATTTCAAATTGGAAGCGAAACAGGAGGGAATGGAGAAGATCCCTGCGGCCTTTTCCATTTAATGGCTGGAATGTTTTTCGGACGGCCGGTTTGGTCCGGAACGTGTTTCCCCGGGGTGAGCAAGCTGGATCCGTTCTCTGTGTCAGGCCTCTTCGGATGGTTTCGTTTTCCATTTTTCTGTGGATCTGCCGGCTTTGGAAACGGCAGAATGTTTTGGATGTGCGGAATGTAGGGATTTTTGCGGTCGTGAGGATTTTGAGCTTAAGTTGAACTTCCGTTTACTCCGATAGTGAAAGAAAACATACTGATCAGAAGTCTTTTAATTTTCAGATTCATGAAGGGCAGGGAGGTTTTTCATGATGGAGATTCGTTTTTTGCGGCGAGAGAAACTGTGCCGTACTTTTGTGTTGGGTACGGGGCTGGTTCTTGCATCCGCTTTTTTATTTTCGGAGCCTCTTTATTCAGCGGTTCGGGCTGAAATCAGTACCGCCGGTACTCCTGCGGCAGCTGCGTCTGATGCACTGGTGGCGGATATGCAGGGCGGAAGGACGCTTTCGCTTGCGGCGCTGGATGAAATGGCTCTCGCAAATCACCCGGCGATCCAGGCAAACGAGCAGAAGATCTGTGCGTTGAATGGCCGCTGGCAGCAGGCGGGACTTGGCCCGAATCCGGAGATCGGATATAAATGGGAAGAATTCAATGAAGATGCCCCGGGCGGCAATCAGGTTTTGGAATTCTCTCAGGAGATTCTTGGCGGCAGTCAGCTCTACCATGCGCAGGCGTACGTGAGCCAGCAGATCGAAACGGTCCGGCAGGAGTTGGAAATCGCGAAATTCCGTGTTCTGACGGATGTGCGTGTGGCTGTTTATGAGTACCTTGCGATCCAGAATAAACTGGTCCATCTGCGCGAGATCAGCGAAAATGACGCGAAACTTGCGGAACGGATCCAGGTCAGCTTCGACAATCAGAACGCGTCGCGTCTGGATCTGGTGAATGTTCGGATCCAGGCAAGAAAGTCCGAGCAGGCGTATCTGGATGTGCAGACGGAACTGGATGCTGCGTGGAAGCGTCTTGCCGCACTGGCGGGTATCCCGGATATGGGACCCTGTGTTGTGGAAGCGGCTCTGGAAGAAATTCCGGAAAAGAAGACCTGGGAACACTATGTACAGACGCTCCAGCACTCAAGCCCGGAGATCGCACGTGCTCAGGCGAAAGTGCTGGAAGCGGAGAAAAAGATCGCTCATGAGTGTTCGCTCGACAGCACGAACGTCCGCGTTGGCGGCGAGTTGGCGTACAGCACCGGCGAAGACATGATGGTCGGGACCGTTTCTCTGAGCGTTCCGCTTCGTATCCGCGATCGGAATCAGGGCAACATTTCAGCCGCCCGAAGTGAAGCGATCCAGGCGCAGAAGGAACTGGAACGGGTCTCGCTCGGTATTCGTCACCGTCTTGCGGATGTTTATGCAGGATACACGAACGCGGACAGGAATCTGGAACTTTACCGCACGTCGCTCCTGCCCGAAGCGGAGGAAATGCTGAAGCTGGCGACAGTCGCTTACGAGAACCAGGAATCGAGTATGCTCGATCTGGTCCACGCACAGAGGGTATATCGCGAAACGAGCATTGAGTACTACGATGCGTTGTGTGAGTACTGGAAGAGTCTTACACTTCTGGAAGGCAAACTGCTTTCCGGAGGTCTGGATGATGCTTCGATGTGAGTGAATGAAAATTTCGGGCTGAAACGTTCTGTGATCGGAAAATATCCCCCATGTCTTCTCCCCGGCATGGATCTCCCATTTCCGACACGGAGAGGATGAAATCCTGAAAATTTTTTCATTTCTTTTGCTCTTCCCTCTTGCGAAAATGCGAAATTTTGCTAAAATGGAAATCATTGCAGAATGCGGATGGTTTTTGACCGTTTGCGTGTATGGAAAACGGGATCGAGGAAGAACGCAAGCGAAAATGAATTTCATTTTTTTGAATATCGTGCTGTGTGTCATGATGCTGGCCGGCCCAGTACTGAGCCCGCTCTACTGTACCGCGCACCATCATTTTCTTGTTCCTGGTGAGTTCGGGTGCGGTGAACCGGAGCCGTCTCGTACAGTTTCGGCAGATTCGTCGGAGAAGGTTTCTTCAGATTCCATTTCCTGCCGGAAAAAATGTGCCTGTGCGCATACTGCTTCGGATGCAGGTGAACATATACTGCAGGAGACAGCGGTGCCTCTGTCTGCTGTTTTCTGTTTTTGCTGTTTCCATGGAACGGCCGATCCATGTGTGCCGACAGTCTTTGCGGATTTTCTTGGAAATGAGTCCCTGACGAACTATTTTTTCAGTCTGCTGGTCCTGTTGGCCTCGGTTTGTATCGTTTTTCCTTTCACTGAGAGATCCTCCTTTTTAAGGCGGAGGGAAACCGCATCCATTCGCTGCTTAAACGATAAAATTTGGAATTCTGGAGGGAAACTCCGTCTCTATCTTTTAAAAAACTCTCTGTTGAATTAACTCTGAAGAACCGGGCACGGCCCAATGCTGATTGGGAATAGATCGCAGTTTCCTGCTGTGGTGCGGGAACTGCCGGATACTGTATTTGACCGGTATTTTGAAGCAAACGACCTCCGTTTATGGTGAGTCTCCCCCTTTGCCGTTCGTTTCGGAATGCCTTCGTTTGTGCGTGCTTCGACCCGGTGCGCATGAATTTTGTTTTCGCTAACCGCAGAAAGAAAACCAAAATGAAGAAAATCGATGCCGTCATTTCCATCATACTTGGACTGACTCTCGCCGGAGTTTGTCTTTGGGCCTGGATCGCTCCTGGAGACGGAGCTTCCAGCAGTGGACATGTTCATTCAGAAAACTGCCAGCATGACCATGACCATGTGCACGGTGATTCGCACGACCATGCGCACGACCATGCGCACGGCATGGGAACGGAAGTCGCGCTTACTCCGAATGCTCTGCGGAATATCGGGCTGGATGGTACGGATTCTACCGTGACGCTTGAGGTCAGCCAGTTTGTGAAAAAACACTCGATCCCGGCCATCATTCAGGAGTTTGAGGGACGCACGATGTCGAAAGTTCCGGCTCCGTATGCGGGGATCATCACGAAGATCTACCATGAACCGGGCGAAGCAGTCCATCCCGGTGCCGCACTTTTTGACGTAACGCTTTCCCTGCCGGAAATGATGGACGCGCAGACGGCCCTGCTGAAACTGCTTGAAACGAAAGAGTTTCTGGAACGGGAGATCGCCGATATCGACGAGAATCTCAGCGGGCTGGCTCCGCAGCGGCGAAGGGAGCTTGATGTGCGCCTGAAGGAGACGCTCATCGACATTCGGGATCAGAAAAACGCCATTCGCGTTCTCGGCCTTCCGGAAGAAGTCCTTCAGCGGGTCGAGTCGGAGCGGAAACCGTTGACGCACGCCATGACGGTCTGTGTGCCGGCGGTGAGTCATGAAGGGATCGTTTCGGATCAGAATCCGGGCGAGGTCAAGGTTTTTGTCGTTTTTGAGACGCTTTATGTAAAAGTCGGGCAGAGCGTCAGCGTTGGAGAAACGCTCTGCGACCTGTGCGATCTGTGCGAGCTGACGGTCCGCGGTGACGCATTCGCGATCAATGAGGGGATCCTTCTGAAGGCCCTGAAGGATCCCGAAACGCCCGTTCGCGTGACGTTTGAGGGAAATGGAAAGGCTCCGCTTGAAAATCTGCGTCTTCGAATGGTCGAAAGCCGGATCGATGAGCAGGATCGGACGCTTTCGTGCTTCGCAGATTTCCGGAACGTCGTACTGGACGGCGCAGAACCGAAACCGCATACGGAAGATCATCCGCCGCTTTACGTGCATTGGCTCTACAAACCGGGACAGCGGTGCCAGATGGAGATCGCGTATGAGACGGTCGAAAACGTTTTCGTCGTTCCGGCTGGAGCGGTCGCGCGGAATGTCCATGAGACATTCGTTTTTGAGCTGACGGAAGAGACTTCCTGCGGCGGGAAGATCTGGAAGCAGACGCCCGTTCATCTTCTTTTCCGTACTCGGGAACACGCGGTCCTGGCGAATGACGGCACGGTGAAAGCCGGGATCCGGATCGCTGCGAATGGAGCCTCTTTCATTCAGGATGCTCTGAATGCCCAGAATGGAAGCGGAGCCGCGATCGATCCGCACGCCGGGCACAATCACTGAGCGGAAGGAGGGAAAAGGGAAAATGTTCAATGCATTCATTCGTTTTTCGCTCAATAATCGGCTCATCATTCTGATCGCGGCCGTTGGTCTGTTCATTTACGGGACGCTTCAGTCGATGAAACTCCCGATCGAGGTCATTCCGGACATCAGTAGGCCGCGAGTCACCATCATGACGGAGTGCCCCGGCATGGCTCCGGAGGAGGTCGAGACGCAGATCACCATTCCGCTGGAAACGTACCTGAACGGTGCGCGCGACATTCAGACGATCCGAAGCTCCTCTTCCACGGGGCTTTCGGTCATCATCATCGAGTTTGACTGGCATGTGGAGCCGCTGGATTGCCGCCAGATCGTCGATGAGCGTATCCAGCTTGCTTCGGAGATCCTTCCGGAAGGTGCGGCTCCGCGCATGACTCCGGCGACATCGATGCTCGCGCAGCTGATGTTCCTGACGCTCTGGGATGAGTCGGGCAAGATGGACCCGATGGAACTCCGCACGATCGGCGACTGGACGATCCGGAAACAGCTTCTGGAACTGCCCGGAATCGCGGAGATCCTCGTCATCGGCGGCGACGTGAAGCAGTTTCAGATCCAGGCGGATCCGGATGCGATGAAGCGCTACGGCGTGACTCTGGAGATGCTGGAAACGGCGATCTCCGAGAGCAACCGGAACGTGACGGGCGGATTTCTGACGCGGCAGGGACCGGATCAGATCCTCGTTCGCTCTCTCGGCCGGGTGGATAATCCGGACGATGAAAAGAAACTTGAGGCTCTGCGGAAACTGGTCGTGAGTTCGGAAACGGACCCGCCGCTTTTGCTCTCTCAGGTCGCGGAAGTCCGGTGTGCGCCGGCCGTGAAGGTCGGTTCTGCCGGAGCGTATGTGCGTCGGGATGATGGATCCGTTTTCTCCGGTCCAGCGGTCGTCCTGACGGTAGAAAAACAGCTTGGTGCCGACACGCGGGAACTTTCCGGCCGGATCCTTGAAAAAGCGCAGCTGATCGAAAAAACGCTCCAGCTGAAGTATCCCGGGATCCGTATCGCGCCGCTTTACCAGCAGCAGACGTTCATCAACCTGGCGTTTCAGAACGTTTTGGAAGCCCTATGGGTCGGTGCGCTTCTGGTACTCGTGATCCTGGCACTCTTCCTGATGAATCTGCGCGTCACGTTCATCACGATCCTGGCGATGCCGCTTTCTGTCCTGATCGCGTGTCTGGTCTTTGCGTGGTTCGGACTCTCGATCAATACGATGACGCTTGGCGGTCTTGCGGTCGCGATCGGGGAACTGGTCGACGATGCCATCGTGGACGTCGAAAACATTTTCCGCCGTCTGCGCGAGAATTTTCGTCTTCCGGAAGCGGAACAGAAAAGCGCGATCCGGGTCGTTTACGATGCAAGCGCGGAGATCCGAAACTCCATCGTTTACGGTACCATGATCGTCGTGCTGGTCTTTTTCCCGATCTTTTTCCTTCCGGGGATGGAAGGCCGGCTCTTTTCGCCGCTCGGAATGGCGTATGTCGTTTCGATCCTTTCATCGCTGGCCGTTTCGCTGACGCTGACGCCGGTGCTTGCGTTCTTCCTTCTTCCTTCCAGTGCGCGAAAAAGCAGCGAAAAAGAAGGGCTGATCCTCCGCTTGGCGCAATTCTTTGCGGGGGGCGCGATCCGCGTGAGTCTCGCATTTCCGAAGCTGATCCTGACGCTTGCGTTTGCGTCGGTCCTTTTTTTCGGATGGGTCTTCCTGCAGATGGAGCGTGACTTTGTCCCTCCGTTCAATGAAGGTGCCCCGCAGGTGAACGTGACGCTTGCGCCGGGGAAATCACTGGAAACGAGCGAAGCGTACGGCGACGCGATCGCGGCGAGGCTTTTTCAGATCGAGGGAGTCCTTTCGGTCGTTCGGAAAACGGGACGTGCAGAACTGGATGAACACGCGGTTCCGGTGAACCAGTCGGAGATGCTCTGTACGCTGGATCTGAATTCGGACCGCGGCATCGACGAGATCTTCAACGACATTGACCGGATCCTGACGCAGGCCGACACGCCGGGTGCCGTGAGTTTCTACGATCAGCCGCTTCAGCATGCGATCTCGCATTTGCGGACGGGAAGCAGTTCCACGATCGCCGTGAAGATCCGAGGCTCCGAGATGCAGACGCTGCGTCAGAGGGCGAATCGGATCCAGTCGCTCATTTCCGGGATCCCGGGGATCGGTTCAGTCCGCATCGATCCGGTCCAGATCGACATTCCGCAGCTCCAGATCACGCTGGATCGGGATGCATTGGCGGTTTATGGCTTGACTCCGGACGCGGTGAACAGGACGGTGGAGATCGCGATGCAGGGCGCGGAGGCGTCCCAGATCCTTGACGGCGAGAAGAAATTCGATATTCTGCTCCGTCTCGCTGAAACATACCGCGAGGATGTTGAGTCGCTCCGTCAGCTTCCGATCCAGCTTCCTTCCGGAGGATCGATCCCGCTTTGTGAAGTGGCGCAGATCGCGGAGGCGAAAGGGCCGGCGAGCATCAATCATGAAGCGTGCCGGGCGCAGATCACCGTTCAGGCAAGTCCGCGAGACCGGGGAGCCGTCGACATCAAAAACGACATTGAGGCGGCACTGGAACCGCATTGGGGCGAGCTGACCGCCGGAGACGTTTCTGTGGAGCTGACCGGACTTTTCCAGAGCGAGCAGGAATCGACGCGCCGTCTGCTTCTGCTTTCGGTCTTTTCGCTGGGGATGATTTTTCTGGTCCTCTACCGAATGTTCCACTCCGCGAACATCGCGCTGCAGATCATGTCATCGCTTCCCATGGCGCTCGTTGGTGCCGTCATTGCGATGATGCTGACCGGGCAGGATCGGTCGATCCCGAACCTTGTCGGCATGATCTCACTGTGCGGGATCGCATCGCGAAACGGGATCCTGCTGATCGACCACTACTTCCACCTCATGCGTTTTGAGGGAATGACATTTTCGCGCGAGCTGCTCCTGAAAGCGGGGAAAGACCGCGTTGCGCCGGTCCTCATGACGGCATTGACCTCCGCTCTGGGACTCATCCCACTGACGCTTTCGCCGGAAACGCCCGGTCGGGAGATCCTCTATCCGATCGCGACGGTCGTCGTGGGCGGACTCGTGACCTCAACGCTCATGGAATTTTTTGTCCGTCCGGCACTTTTCTGGCTCTGTGCTCAGAATTCGGTCCGGCATTTGATGGAAGACGGAATTTCCGAGGGGGAGGTCTTGAAATAATTTGCGATTTATGGTATACTATGGGATGCTTCAGAGTCGATGGGACCCCATAGGGTAATTCGCGAATTGAAAAATTTTCGACTCCGGGACGGACAGACTCCCCATGCCCGTTTTCGGAGGTTCGGCGCGGAAGGTCAGCTCCCCCTGGCCTTTCGCGTTTTTTTTGTTTTTCGGGGAGTCCCAGGGACGGAAAACGAGAAGTCTTCAGTCCAAAACATGGGGATTTTGCGGAAACGCCTCCTCCCCCCCTTCCCGGAACAGAAAATCCGGCTAAAATGAAAGAGAATGCGGCAGTGGACGCAGAGCCTGTCCAATATGCAGTCTCTGCGGGTCCGCATGAAAAAGAAACGGCGGATGCCTCAAAACATCGGAACCTGGAAGTTCCGGAAGCCTCGGAAGTTCCGGAAACCTCGGAATGTCCGGCGGCTTGAAGCATCGCAGATAGAAATTCCGGAAGAATGAAAGGTAACGGAGCGTAGGAGCATGCGCAATATTCGAATCAGGATCGCATACGACGGGACGGATTTTCACGGCTGGCAGTACCAGCAGGGAAACACGGTCCGGACGGTGCAGGGGGTTCTCGTTTCGGCAATGGAGCGAATGACGGGCGGAACGATGGAAGACGGAACGTTCCAGATCCTTGGGAGCAGCCGGACGGATACTGGAGTCCATGCAGTCGGGCAGGCGGCGTCTGTTCGGACGGATCTTCGGATCCCGATCGAGTCGTTCGCCAAAGCACTCAACGCGAATCTTCCCGGAGACGTTCTCGTCCTCGATGCCGTTGAGGCACCGGAAGATTTTCATCCCATTCGGGATACCGTGCGGAAACGCTACCGCTATCTGATCCAGGATGGACCGTTTCCGGAACTGTTTCTTCGCCGTTACGCATGGCGGATGGGGAAACTGACGGCCGTTCGGCTCGATGCGGATGCGATGGCGCAGGCGGCTCGGCATCTGCTCGGAACGCATGATTTTGCGGCTCTGGAAAACGTTGGTTCTCCGCGTACGAGTTCCGTCCGGACGATCCTCGACATCTCGGTCCGTCGCGGGATCTCTACGGATGCTGCGCCGATCTTTTTGCCGATGGTGGGAGATCCCCGGGATTTTATCGAGATCGAAGTGGAAGCGGACGGTTTTCTCTACAATATGGTGCGCAATATCGCGGGAACGCTTATGGAAGTCGGAAGGGGAACGCATTCTGCCGAGTGGGTCAGGGAACTCATTGGATCGCGGGACCGAAGTCAGGCTGGACCGACCGCGCCTCCGCAGGGACTTTATCTGCTCTGGATCCGTTTTCAGGGAGATGCTGAGTAGAATTTTGAGGTTTACGGGAAAGAATCCGCAAATATTTCCAAGAAATTTAGTGAATTTTATCGAAAACCGAAATAATGTGATTGAAAAAAAAACAAAATCTGCTAAAATGAATGGAATGGAGGAGATTCGGCGGCAGAGCCGTTGATGGGTTCCTGCGCCGGTGTGTCTGCGGCTATTTTCCAAAGTCTTCGGCTGCGGATCTAAAGTCCGTTTCCATGATGCAGCTTTTGGTGCGTTTGCGTGCTTTGGGTGTGTTTAAGCACGTTGGGGACATTGGGCCGATGGGTTCATTGGGGCGTGTATGTGGCGCGTGTGCCGGATCTTTGACGCAGGGCAGAGCGGTTTGCTCCTGAACGATTCGGTAAATTGGGAGAGTGTATGGCACAGACTTCGTTGAAAGACTACAGACGCGGTAATTGTGTCTGTACTGGGGCCGTGACTCAGGTGTTTCGCGGCGAAAATACACTTCTGGAGATCCCGGTGGCCATGAAGATGCCTTTGGGAAATTTGCGCCAGGACAGCAGAACGATCGCTATGCTGCATCGGGAATTTGCCGTGGGAGAGGAGATCCGTCATCCGAAGATCGTGAAGATGATCGATCTCGTGTGCGAGAATGGCCAGACGATCCTGGTTTCCGAGTGGCTCACTGGTCGGCCACTTACGGAAATTTTGCGTGAGGGGCTGGATTCCAGCGCCTGGCGTGTTCCGCAGATCGTGCAGGACATGACGGAAGCCGTCTGTTTCTTCAATTCCATCGGTTGGGTCCACCAGACGCTTTCACCGGATGTTTTCATGGTGCTTGAGGAAACGAACGAAACGAAGATGATCGAGTTTCCGTTTGTGCGGAGTACCCGCGGTCTTCGTGCCTGTTTCCGGCGGCCGGATCGGATCTCAAATCCCGGACGCTGTCCTTCGCCGGAGGTGATCCGGGGGGAAAAAACGGATTCCCGTTCGGATGCGTACAGTTTGTCCTGTATTTTTTTTGAGATGGTGACGGGGGTGCCTCCCTATCCCGGACCGACATTCAATCAGCTGATCCATCAGCATTTGAATCTTCCGGTTCCGTCTGCTGATGCCGTGAATCCGAACGTGACGCCGGAGTTTGCGAAACTCCTTCGCAGAACGATGGCGAAACAGCCGACTGAGCGTCCTGCGTCGATGACCGAATTTCAAAACACGCTGAAAGAGATCCGTATCTTCAAGCGGCAGCCGCAGCGTCCGCAGTGATGTTTAGGCGGTTTGAGGGTTTTTCGGATCCGGATTTTTTTGAATTGAGAGCATACCGGTCTCGCGGCCGGATTTTATTTAACTTTTCCCTGTACGAAACACGATATGGATATTCAGCTTTCATTTGAGCAGCCGATTTATGAACTCGAAGATCGTTTGGAAGAAATGGAGAGAAATTCCGGTGATTCCAATGAGATCAAAGATTCGATCAAGCGGCTGCGCAAGGAACTGGTGGATCTAAAGCGCAGTATCTACCAGAACCTTCAGCCATGGGAAACCGTTGAGGTCTCCCGTCATCCGAACCGTCCGCAGACGAGCGATTATCTGAACTTCGCTTTTGACGAATTCGTCGAACTGCACGGAGATCATTTCTTCGGCGATGACCGGGCGATCCTGACAGGCTGGGCAAAGCTGGATGGAATGCGATGCATGGTCGTGGGCCATCAGAAGGGGAAAAATCTTGCGGAACGGACCGCCTGCCATTACGGCTGCGCGGAACCGGAAGGGTACCGAAAAGCGATCCAGAAAATGCGCATGGCCGCCAAGTACGGACTCCCCATCATCTCGCTGATCGATACGCCGGGCGCGTGGCCGGGGATCGGCGCCGAGGAACGCGGACAGGCGTGGGTCATTGCGCAGGGAATGTTTGAAATGTCCCGCCTCAGGACCCCCATCATCTGTGTCGTCATCGGTGAAGGCGGTTCCGGTGGTGCGATCGGCATTGGCGTTGGAGACCGTGTCGCGATTCTTGAGCACGCGTACTATTCCGTCATCAGTCCGGAAGGCTGTGCCGGGATCCTCTGGAAAAGCAGAGAATTTCGTCAGGAAGCTGCGAAAGAACTCCGTCTGACCTCTAAGGATCTGCATCGTCTTGGGATCGTGGACGCCGTCATTCCGGAACCTCTTGGCGGTGCGCATCGTGATCCGCGTCTGATGGCCGGAAACCTGAAAAAGTATCTCCGCACTTCACTCCGGGAACTTCAGAAACAGTCTATCGATGACCTTCTGGAAGCCCGCTACGAAAAATTCCGCAGCATTGGCGTGTTTTGCGAGTAGATTTTCAGCCGGGATGTTTTGGGTCCGTCCTTTGCTGAAATGGGGCGGATCGGAAAGAAAATGCCGGTTGGAATTTGGCTGATTTTGTGAATTTCCCAACTGCCTCCCGCCTGCGCCATGGCCGGCACAAGCATCACTAAATTTCTAATGGAGAGAGATCATGAGCAATAATGAAATGCACGATCCCCAGTTTGCTCAATTTGCTGCGGATCTGGAGAATGCCCGGAATACAGAGGTTTATGAAGAATACGAAGAGAAGGATGATGCTCCGCGCGGACATGGTCTTTTGTTCTTTCTGTTGGGGCTCCTGGGTGTCGTGACGGCATTCGTTCTCTGGGTCAATCTGACGCAGCCGAAATGGTTTCTTGAGTGGCGCGATTCGACGCTTGCCGGGCTGAATATCCAGAATCCCTTCGCGGCTCCGGATGACACTCTGATCGATCCGGAGTCGATCTCGCAGGAAACGAGAGATGCTGATGCGCAGATCTGTGCCCAGCTTGATGAAATGAAGATCGTCGTGGTCCGCGACTCGATCACCCGGCTTGGGAGTGTCGTGCATTTGGACAGTGAAAAGAACTCGGATGAAGTCATGGCTCTGGTCGGAAAACTGACCTACTTGAATGCGCTCAATGCCGTGAATGCCAACCTGACGGATGCGCAGACGGCCAACTGGGTTTCGCTGACCCGTTTGACCTCGCTGAATATTCAGGATAATCCGCTCACTTCGGCATCTCTGCCGAATATTGCGAAAATGGTCAATCTGGATGGACTTTATCTTTCCGGAAACGAGATTTCGGGAGAAAATCTGGAAGAGCTGGTGAAACTTCCGCACGTTAAGATCATGAACATTGGCGGGACGAAACTTACAGATGCCGACATGAAAGTGTTGGGACAGATGAAGTCGCTGCATTGGCTGCTGATCGAAGATCTGGGATTGACGGAGGCGTGTCTCCCCAGCTTCCTCGATATGCCGAACCTGAAGACGCTGACGATTCTGAAAGGGAATCAGATCTCGAAAGAAGCTGCAAAGAAGTTTGAAAAAGACTTCATGGCGAAAAACGGTACGGAATTGACCGTAAACTGAGTTTTGAGGCTGCGGCGGGGTGTTTTAAGTGGAACACTCCATGCAGATCAGGAACCGTGGTTCGATGTATGAACGGCGGTTCCTGATTTTTTTCTGATTTTCGATATGTTCAGAGAAGAACAGGTGCTGATTTAGAAGTCTAGGATCCGTTTGCGTGTTTCAGAAATATCCAGATCGATCTGCTTCATGAGGGCATTGCGGTTTGGAAACGTCACGAGTTCTCGAAGACGGGAGTGGAAGTCGATGCTCAGAGACTCTCCGTAAACGTCGCCGCTGAAGTCCAGAAGGTGGATCTCGACCTTCGTTTCCGTTTCTCCAAAAGTCACGTTTGGACCAATGTGGACGGCGGCAGGGCAGGTGCGTCCATCTTCGAGAATGGCTCTGCATGCATAGACGCCGTGTCCGGGTAAAAGAGTCTGGATCTTTCCCAGATTTGCCGTAGGAAAACCGAGCGTTCGCCCTCGTGCTTCTCCATGAATGACCGTGCCTGTGAGGCGATACGGAGCCGTCAGGATAGCGTTGGCTTCCGAAAGCTCTCCATGAGAGATCAATTCCCGGATCCTGGAGCTTGAGATCGGTATGCCATCGGCCGCATGAAGTTCTTCTGCTATCTCTATTTTGCGTCCTGAATCCAGGCAAAGATGCTCCAGAAGCTGTGTGGTGCCGGTTCGGCCTTTTCCGAAATGGAAATCGGGTCCTTCCACTACGACGGATGCATCGAAAAAGTCGGCGATGACGCGCTGAAAGAATGTTTCGGGCGTCCATGAAAGGATCGACTCCGTCGGCGCAAAAATGACGGTCTCCACACCCAGGGCATGAAGCAGTTCCTCCTGCCGGGCCAGCGAAGTAAGCCGTTGAGGAGCCTCTGCCGGATTCAGAACCTGCCGCGGGTGGCGTGCGAAAGTAAAGACGGCCGCAGGGAGACCATGCGCCTTCATGCGGCGGATGATCTCTGCGTGTCCGCGATGTACGCCGTCAAAATTCCCAACCGTCACGGCTCCGTGCCGGAACTGTTCCGGAAGCTGATCTGAATCTGGATTCCAAATCTTCATCGAAAAGGTCTCTTTTGCCCTCTTTACTTCACATCGTATACGATGATCACGTTTTGTGCTGTTCCGAGACTTGCGTCCGTAAAGAGAATGAGCCGGTCGCCCGGGACAGCAAGGTTTTCGTTTTTCAACAGTTCGAGTGCGAATGCCATGATGTCTTTAGTCGTTTTTTTGGATTTGGGAAGCTCCATCGGAATGACGCCCCAATCAAGGCACATTTTCTGCAATGTATCGCGTGACGGCGTCAGGGCGATGATCCGCGCCGGGCCGCGATTGGCGGAGAGACAGCGGGCACTTTCTCCGTTAGCGGTTGCCGTGACGATGAATTTTGCATTCAGTTCTTCCGCCAGATCGCAGACATTGCGTGCCATGATCTCCAGAGTCTGGTCGATCGGTGAGGTTTCAGGAATGAACTGCAGGAAGTCGGATTCCAGCGTATCTTCCGTTCCCAGAGCGATCCGATGCATCATCTGGACAGTTTCGACCGGGAATTCTCCAACGGCACTTTCACCGGAGAGCATGCAGGCGTCCGTTCCGTCGAGAATAGCGTTCGCCACATCAGAGACTTCCGCACGGGTCGGCAGATTCGTGTGCGTCATCGATTCCAGCATCTGCGTCGCGACGATCACCGGACGGCGGTACGCACGGCAAATTTGAATGATCTCTTTCTGAAGGACCGCGACGCGTGCAATGTCTGTTTCGACGCCAAGGTCTCCGCGAGCCACCATAACGGCATCCGTTTCCTTCACGATCTCTGCAAGATTTTCCAGAGCTTCCGGTTTTTCGATCTTCGCGACGACTTGCGTCGTGCCTCCGTTTTCCGCGATGAGGTTTTTCAGGTCCGTGATTTCAAATGCGTGCCGAACGAAGCTCAGACCAAGGAAATCCACTCCGTTTTTTGCGGCCCAGGCTGCGTTGCTCCGGTCGATCTCCAACATTGCGGGGATACTGAGCTTCACGCCGGGAAGATTGACACCCTGGCGGCTGCGGACCGTTCCGCCGTCAAGAACACGGCATTTAGCCCATTGATTTTTCTTTGCCGAGACCTGCGAGACCGTCAGTTCCACCGTTCCGTCCGCCAGAACGATCCGGTCACCTGCACGCAGTTCGTTCACCAGCGGTTCATAAGTGCACGTAACGCACGGAATGCCGACAAGATCCGGGCATCCCGCCGATTTCTCAAGAAATTTGGGCGAAACAAACGCCATTTCGGAACCGCTTTCGAGCGTCAGTTCTCCATTTTCCAGTTCCCCCAGACGGATCTTTGGTCCGGCAAGATCCATGAGGATCCCAACGGGAAGGCCGATTCTTTTGGATACACTTCGGATCCGCTTCACCATGACGGCAAAACGTTCCTGAGTTCCGTGTGCCGCATTGATGCGAAAAACATCTACGCCCGCGAAAATCAGTTTCTCGAGCATTTCTTCCGAATCAGAAGCCGGTCCAAGCGTCGCGACGATTTTTGTACGACTTGGGCGTTCCAAAAGTGATTTGACGGATGCGTTCATGCTGCGGCTCCTCCTTTGAGCGTATTCTCTGGATGAAATTTTCATGCGTAGAGATCTTCATGCTCAGAAACATTTCGATCGAAAGCGTTCCAGAACATTGGATCGTGCAGGTATTTCGCAAATTTGCGGCATTTGTATTTTTTCGATTTTTTGTCTGACTTTAAACTACACGCACGGAAAGAATTCGCAGATCGTGACCGGTCTGTTCGTTCTTTCCGCCGCAGAGTACTTTTGAAAATCACCGTCCCATCCGGATCAGACGAGCCGGACGGCAGGGGCCGCGGGACGGGACCTTCTTTCAGAAATCGACTCTCTGAATTTTACTCTTCCACCCACTCTTCCATGTAGCGCGCGAGGCTGTGGAGGCCCTTGCCCAGACGCAGCGGACGCTGGTAGGCGCGAAGTTTCGCCATGTTGATCAGGTCTTCAAACTGGCGGAATTCGAGTTCCATTTCTTTTCCGACGGAGACCATCACGCCGTTCATGCCGTTTTCCACGAGGGAAACATAGGCGCCGGTGCCGAGCTGGCTGCCCATGATGACGTCGAAACCCGTCGGCGGCTGGCAGCGGACTTCATAGCCGAACTGGAGACCGACGAACTTCATTTTGCCGTAGCCGCGTTTCGCCATTTCGTCCGCGACCAGACGGCCGAGACGGGAACTGAACTTCAGCTGGGAAACGGGGTAGTGGCCGAACGTATCCGGTTTCAGGCTGCGGTATTCGTCGTCGGAAATGCAGCATTTGATCTCGGAGAGCGGCAGGTATTCGCCAATGCCTTCCGCGACACAGATGACGCCGCATTTTTTGCCGAGCTTGATGCGCTTTTCGACGGTATCGGCGATACGGCCGATGAGTTTGTCGAACAGAACGATCTCACGTTTCTTCGCATTGCCGTTTTCGTCAACGAGCAGTTCGCCGGTCTGCGGGCTGTAGGAGTCTTCCGTGCCCATCAGTTCCGGTTCATTGATGACGTCTTCCAGACCAATGCACAGGGAGGCTTCGCCGGCGATGGCGGAACCGTAGGAAAGCCACGCGGCTTTACGGCCCATCAGCTGAGCGACATAGTAGCAGTTGGTCGCCGTGGCGTCGAAGAGCAGGTTACGCAGCTGGCGCGCCATGAGATCAACGGCCGTGAAGAAACCGAACGTGAAGTCGATGCCTTCGTAGTCATTGTCGATCGTCTTCGGCAGGTGGATGACGCGGATCTTCTTCGCGTCGGCACCGAACGTATCCTGGTAGAGCTTGAATTTCGCAGCAGTCGTGAGCGTGTCGTCGCCGCCGATGGAGATCAGGACGTCGATGCCCAGAGAGCAGAGTGCGTCGTAGACCGTCTTCATCGGAGCGGTGGCTTCGGCATTGGTGAGGTCTTCCGGTTTGCTCATCGCTTTGCCCGGGTTGGCTCGTGCGGAACCGATGATGATCCCGCCTTCCGTACGGCGGCCTTCCAGATTCATTTTGTCCAGACGCAGATAGGCGACGCCTTCCGCGAGCACATCACCCGCTTTGTAGTCGACCAGGTGCGTATAGCCGTTCAGGAAGCCGTATACTTCGATCCCTGCGCGGCGGAAGCAGTCCGCGGCGGAGCAGATGACGGCATTGGCTGACGGAGCGGGACCGCCGGAGAAAAGGATACCGACTTTTTTGATGTCAGTTTTCACGAGTTGAGGACTTTTCAGAGACATTTTGACTCCAATCTGAAAAAATGAAAACACTTTCAAAATCCGGCACAAAACTCCCGCCGGAAACTAAAATCTTGTTCATTATACCATATTTGCCGAAAAAAAACAGGGGGCACCGTGAATTTTCTTCAAAAATCCCGATGTCCCGCTGTTTGAGTTTCGTGAAATGGTTCAAGATCCGGAATGATACGGCGGATCATTTTCGCAAAATTCCGCGTCTGCTAAATATACTCCGCCCATGGATTCGCACGGGCCGCTTTTTCCGAAAGTCCAAGTGCCGTGAAGCAGAGGATCTCCATCGGCGAGTCGGCTGCAATGCGTGCGTAAGGGATCGCCCGATCCATGCAGTATTTCTGAACGTCCGCAATGTAGGCATCATAGAGCCGCTGGTAAACTGCGAGATCCCGTTCCGTAAGCGTGATCGTCTGTCGGTATCCGCGGCTTTCGTCGCAGATGTCCACATCACCGACGAAATTTTCCGCCCGGTCCGTCGGATCTGTCAGGTGGATCAGTCGGCAGGAAAAACCCGCACGCTGGAGCCGATTCAATCCGATTTCAAAATCCTTGCTGAAGGAATCCGATTCGCCGAAACAATCACTCAGAATGTATAGCTCGCCCGGTTTGCGGTTCTGGGAAAGGAACGCGTGGGCGGTAAATTCGAAGTTCACGAGATTCGGAGTCTCGGAAAACGGCGTTTCCTCCAGAAAACGAAGGAATCTGCCGCATTTCTGCGGGTGCGTCAGGATCGGGAAAAGGGTGAGATCCGGCGTGAAGGCGCCAAATTCCAAAGAGGCTCCGGACTCCAGGATCCCGGCCGCAAGAACTGCTGCCGCACGTTTGGCCGCCAGAAGTTTGGTCGGACGGAAACTCATGCCGAACGAAGTGTCGAGAAGCAGATACGCCTTGCGCCGTGCCGTTCCTGCATAGACCCGCACTCGCAGCTCATCATGCCGTGCGCATATCCCCCAGTCGATCCGGTGCGGGTCGTCCCCCGTTGTGTAGTCGCGCAGTCCCGTCCATTCCGTACCGCCAGCCGGGAGTATTTCAGGGCGGAATGCGAGGATCCCGCCGCCGCAGCGCATTGCTGTCCGGACGCTGACCTTCAGCTGTCTTTCAAGCTCCGGAGTGAAGATCGATGCCATGAGTTTCCCTTTCGTACCGTAGATCTCTGCCGACCCGAAAATCATACTGCCTCATAAATCGTGCCGACTCGCAAGCTACTTGCCGATGAGCTGCGTCAGGATCTCGTCTTTGGAGATCCCTTCAGCTTCGCCGCGGAAGTTCAGGAAGATCCGATGGCGAAGAACGGGCAGGGCGAGCTTCAGGACATCATTTTTCGTTACGTCAGGACGAGCCTCCACTGCTGCCGAGAATTTTGCGGCCAGAACGAGTGCCTGTACTCCGCGCGGGCCGATTCCGTACCGAACGTAGTCTTTCACTGCGGAAACTGCCGATTTCCCCGTCGGCTGAGAGGCGTCCAGAAGCGAAACGCACCAGCGGCAGAGATCGTCGGAGATCGTGATGTTGCGGATGATGTCGCGCATCTTCAGGATCCGCTTGCCGTCCATCACACTGCGCAGAACTGGAAGCTGGGAACCTGTGGACCGCTGAAGGATCACTGCCATTTCGTCCGGTTTCGGCATGGATGTTTTCGTCTGAAAAAGAAATCGGTCTACCTGAGCTTCGGGAAGCGGGTAGGTGCCTTCCTGTTCCAGCGGATTCTGCGTCGCGACGATCAGGAACGGATCCGGAAGCGCAAAGTTTTCTGTTGAGACCGTGACGGACCCCTGTTCCATCGCTTCCAGCATCGCAGACTGTGTGCGCGGTGTCGTACGGTTGATCTGATCCGCGAGGACGATGCTCGCAAAAAGCGGGCCTTTCTGGAATTCAAATGCACGGCGTCCCTGCGCAGTCTCCATGATCACGTACGTCCCGATGATGTCTGTCGGCATCAGGTCCGGCGTACACTGGATCCGGCTCGAAGAAAGCGTCAAGATCTCCGCAAGAGAATTTCCAAGATGCGTTTTCCCGGTGCCGGGGAGGCCTTCGATCAGGATGTGACCGCCGAGGATCAGTGCCGCCAGCGACGTGCGGACCGCTTCACTCTGACCCACGACTGCTTTTTGAAGCTCGTGCTCCAGTTTTTCAAAATCAGCCGCTACGCCCTGCAGAAGCTGAGTCATTTCCTCTCGCGTGTATGCCATTCTTTGAAACTCCTTGAAATGTGGAATTTTGCTGTTTGGTTTTGTTTTTTTATGGTTGGATCTGAAGAGTTTGGATCTCCGATTTTTGATCCGGAGGCAGATGTTCCGCCCCCGGAAACGTATTTCTCAGACTCGGGACCTTTTCAGCCGCGGAATTCTTCCTACTCCGGAGCATCTTCCGAAAGCGGTTTCGGCGGCGCGACAGGGCCGAGGAAACTGTGGAAATTGTCGTGCCCAAGTTTCGGCCAGCCGGCTTCATTCAGTTCTTCCGAATCGCAGCGGACTGCGACCAGGACATCGTCGTCCAGTGCAAACGTCAAGAGCTTCGGAGCCGCGATCGTTCCGGCAGAACGGATCCCCGCTTCAAATTTGGCTGACCATTTTTTGTCTCCGTGCGAATTCAGTGCGTAGAGCCAGCCCGAGTTGTCGCCGAAGTAGATCGTTCCGTCATTGCCGATACATGGCGTTGATTCGATCATATCGTCTGTCTCGAACTGCCATCGGATCTTGTGTGAGACTCCATCCACGCAGACGAGGTAGCCGCGGTTCCCCTGGCGCGTCGACATACTGGCGCCGACGTAGATATTTCCATTCGCATCGATGACCGGCGAGCCAAGCAGCTGACCCGGCATGTAGGCTGTCCACGCGACTTCACCGGTGGAATGGAATCCCAGGAGTTTTTCTGCTCGCGTTGCGACGACGATGATCCCGTCTGCTCCAATCGCAGGTGACGAATTGAGGAAACCGCCGGCGTAACCGACTTCCTTGCTCTGATCCCAGAGAAGGCGTCCGCCTGCGTCATCAAGGTCAATAGCGAAAAGGTAGCCGTCTTCCGACCCAATGTAGAGCACGCTGCCTGCAATGACGCCGGAGGAATCGAGCTTGGCACGGGTACGGAAATACGGTTTGGCGTCTTTCTGTCCCTGTGCATTCACTCGGATCAGCCCTCCATTGTATCCGCTGATGAGGGTGTTGCCCCAACCGTCAACGATGGGAGCTGCGTAGCCGAGCGGTTCACCAACCTGGACTGGACGATAGGACTGCTTTCCGTCTTTCGTCACCATGTGCAGGTAGCCGTCCATTGCGTGGAGATGGTAGTCGCCGTGTTGGTCCACCACGATCGGTCCCGGAACATGAGACTGGATCATGTATTCCCAGACGACTTCCGGTTCCGGGCGCGTGATGTCCAGACAGAAAAGCTTACCCTGAGAGACGAGCACCAAACGTCCTTTTTCGTCCACGACCGGCGCATTACGCATCGGACGTGCATCGCACGTGAACGGAGGCTGTTCCGGAAAACCCCAGAAACAGCGTTCCGGACGGTCGATCTCCGGACGGATCTGCGGACGCGGTTCCGGTGCACGGTATCGCGGACGTTCCGCCTGCGCTCCGGCTGCCGGGCGCTGCGGGACCTGACGAACGCGGATCCCGCGCTGTTCCGGAGCCGCCGCCGGTTTCTGTTCCGCCGGAGCTGCCGGCCGCTGAACTGGACGCTGCTGGACCTGAGCCATGGGCCGTTTCTGCGGAGCTGCTGTTGGACGCGGAGCCGCAGGCGGACCAGCGGGACGCTGTACCGGAGTTCCAGCAGGACGCTGAGGTGCTGCCGGAGCCGTACCTGCAGGACGCGGGATCGGTTTCATGCCCGGTTTCAGTGCGGGTTTCTGGGCTGCCGGCTGGCCTGGGGCCGAAACGGGATGCGGTGCCGGTGCGGTTTCGGCGGCCGAAACTGGCGGTTGCGCTGGCGTCTGCGGCGAAATATTCTGCTGGACAGGCGGCTGAGGTTGGGCCGAGGGCACATTCGATTCCGGAACTGGAGCCTGTACCGGTGCCGAAGCCGGAGCCTGCGGTGCTGTATTCTGCGGGACAGCAGACACATTCTGCTGCGGGAAAGTCTGACCTGCAGTCTCTGCCGATGCTCCGGCCATTCCTGCGTTCATATCCTGCATCGGAGCCATTCCCTGCGGAGAAACCTGCTGGGGCTGCTGCATCGGCTGACTCTGCGGCATCTGGGTGTTCATTCCCTGCTGCTGAAATCCAGACTGTTGACTCTGCGGCATCTGGGCGTTCATTCCCTGGTGCTGGAATCCGGGCTGTTGACTCTGCGGCATCTGGGGGTTCATTCCCTGCTGCTGGAATCCGGGCTGCTGATTCTGCGGCATCTGGGGGTTCATTCCCTGCTGCTGGAATCCGGGCTGCTGACTCTGCGGCATCTGGGCGTTCATTCCCTGCTGCTGGAATCCGGGCTGCTGACTCTGCGGCATCTGGGCGTTCATTCCCTGGTGCTGGAATCCGGGCTGCTGACTCTGCGGCATCTGGGCGTTTATTCCCTGCGGGCCGAAATTTCCTCCCTGCTGCGGGTAGGCATTTCCCATACCTTGCGGAGCCGTGCCGAATCCAGGACGCTGAAAGTTTCCGGACATCTGGCCGCTCATCGACGGATTGCCTCCCATCGGACTGCCAAAACCGTTCTGCTGGAAACCGCCGCCCATCCGGTTCATCGTTCCGCCCGGCATCGCATTTCCCGGCATCCCGCCCATACGTCCGGGCATCGCGCCTCCAGGAACTGCGCCACCCGGCATTCCACCCATGCGTCCGGGCATCGCACCGTTTCCAGGCATCGCACCGCCATAGGGCGCCGACGGATTGGGACGTTGGAAACCGGCATTCATGCCTCCCTGCTGTCCAAAAGTCCCCTGCTGCTGGAATCCGCCGTTCATGCTGCCCTGCTGGAAATTCCCGCCCTGCGGCTGGTAGGAGTTTTGCTGAAATCCGCCCTGCGGCGCACCGTATCCTCCCTGACCCGAAAATCCGCCGTTCATCCCCGGCTGCTGCGGTCGAAAACCGCCCTGCTGCGGCATTCCGTAGGCACCATTCCCACTGTCTCCCAGTGCGCGAAAGAGTCCAATTCCCTGCGACCCACACTGCGGGCAGCGAAACGGTTCGGTGGGCTGCGCCAGTGTGCAGCCGCATTTTGTGCATTGAAATGTTTTCATCTCAAATCCGTTTTATCGTAAAGTTCTGTTTTCTGGTTTGATTTTCTATTCCGTTTTATGCGGGATCTCCCCAACGCCGAAATCGGCCGATCCAGCGAAACCTCGATCAGAGTCCGGGGAATTGCCCCATGAGTCCGGGCGGTAGACCTAAGGACTGGCCCAGGTCCTGTTTCCCCTGTTCTTCGGCAGAACGAATCTGATTCGTGACGTTCACGAGTGCCGCGAAGATGATCTTTTCCAGAATTTCCGCTTCTTCTTCTCCAAAAAGTTCCGGGTCGCATTTGACCGAAACCGGGGCGTATCTTCCTGTCATGGAGATGCGGATCGCTTCATCTTCGTCCGCCCCCGTGAATGTGGAGTTCTGCATCGTCTCCCGCATCGACTGGACCTGAGACTGAAGGGCTTGGGCCCGAGCCATCAGATCACCAAAATTTAAACTGCCAAAATCCATCTTTTCTGAAAATTTTCCTTTCGTGTTTCGTTTTATCTTTTCAGCGTGCCTGCCTGTGTCTGCAATGTTTGTCTGTGCAGGAAAATGGCGTACCGTAACCGCAAAATGTTCCTTTGTATGAACGGCAGACTGCGTGTCGAGCCGCGGCCTGCCGTTTACATCGCGGACCTGGGAGGCCGTCAGCCTTTTGAGGCAAACCGCTTTGGTCCCTCGCCCGATTTACTGAACGTCGACCAGAGCCTTGGAGTAGACGGATCCATTTCCGCGAAGAACGACCCATCCCATGACCTGCGTGACCGTCACCCCGCGCGACGCGGAATTGTGCCGCGCGGAATCGAAACGCTGTCCGGGACGCACCAGCTCGATCCGGTTCTGAAGACCCGCACTTTCACAGAGCCACTGTGCCCAGCGTGCGACAGAGTCCTCAAACTGTTCCAGATCATTTTCCGGAAGGGAGTTGACCAGACGATAGAGCGCCTCGCCGAGATCCTTGAGCAAAAGGACCATTTTTTCGGGAGTCGACGACTGGAACATCATCATGATCCCGCCAAGATAGGAACAGACGGCATCATGTGCCAGGATCCCCTGAAGGACGTACTGCCGCTCATTCTGGATCGACGGCTCAAGTGCCATTTCGCCAAAGACCGCTTTGTCCAGCTGATCCAGCGTGTCGCCGGAACGTACAGAACGTGACATTTGGGACACCATGGCCTGCGGGATCGGATCGGCGGCCGCAGACTGCATTCCCTGCGGGACCGGGGAAATGTTCGGGTCGTCTGAAGATCCTGCCGAAGGATCCATTCCCTGGGGAACTGCCGTTTCAGAATCGGAAATTGCCGCATTGGCGTTTGGATCCGCGGAACTGCCGACGATCCCTCCGGCTGCATCAAAACCGACTGCCTGCTGGCCTTCGTGGATGCCCATCCCGGAAACGTTTCCTGGAACTGTCCCGGAAACGCCTCCTCCGGATACGGCAGGGAGTTCCTTCAAAAGAAGCTCCAGACGCTCGAAACGCTGCATGATCGCCGACATCATCTGCTGATCCATGAACTGTCCCAGCATATTCAATCGGTCCAGGATCACCGGGAACTGCTGCGCCATCTGACGCAGTTCTCCCGCCATGGCCGGATTGCCGGAAAGTGAAGGGAATGCATCCGAACCGCAGCCGGCAGCATTGCCTGCGGAATTGCCGAAGGAGCCCTCCGCGGGATCTTTCGGGGCGGTTCCAGCATTCGAGGTTCCGAAATTCCCAGACTCTAAACGGTTCTGAACGTCCGCTTCCCGTGCCAGAAGGTACTGCGCGATCTGGGACTGCGAGTCCGCAATGGCCTGGTAAAGCGCCGCCAGGGACACCGTGCCGGACGCGATTCCGGACGGTATCTCAGCACCGGATCCAGCCTGCCGTTCTGCCGCAGCAGATGCGGAAGACGGAGCTTGTGTATTTTCCGGTTTTCTCGTCAAAAAAGACATCGTGCTCTCCTTTCACTTCGGGCTTAAATCGCACCGCCAAGTTCGATATTGTCCAGGCCTCCGGTGTCGAGATAGTAGCGTTCGTCGGCAAGTGTACGCCAGTTGAAGAAGACGTTTTCTCCGAGGACGGCATCTTCTCCAGCCACAACACCGCTGACGGAATCGACTTCCAGATTTTCGTCACGTCCGGCTTCCGCCTTGTGGCGCTTGATCTTGATCGAAACGTCTGTACGTCCAATTCTGTCGCCGACGTCCATCTTGATGACGTAGATCGGAGAGGCCTGTGCCGTTTCGATCGGACTCATCTTGCGGCCGATGATGACCCGCTGGGAACTGGTGCGGAACTCAATGATGTCTTCGCGCGTGTTCTCTTCTGCCGGCGAGAAGAGAATACGTTCCGGACGGATCCCGCTCGTCGAATCGCTCATGACGCCCCAATAGTAGGAGTTTTCGTCCGTGCGTTCTTCCATCTCGAACTTGAACTGCGGCAGCATGCCGTTCGTTGCCATAAAGTTGATCGCCGCACCGACGACGACCGGGCTTTTCGGGTCGATGATGATGCCCGGAAGACGTCCTTTTTCGTCCTGGTACGGATACCAGTTGCCCGCATAGTGGTGGAACATCGGAACGATACGGGACGGCGGGAGCGGAAGGTACATGCGGACGAGTTTCTGAATGAAACCGAGTTTCGACGGCTGACCCGCAAGCAGGACGGCGTCGACCTGGTAGTCGATGCAGCGTTTGCAGAAGTCGAAGATCAGTTCGTCAAACACTTCGATGACGACGTCTTCAAATTCCTGCGGATGGAAGTAAAGCTCCATGTCCTGCTGCAGATTGTAGTAGCCGGGACCGCGCAGTTTGTCGAAAACACGCTGAAGCGATTCGAGGATCGCCGGATCGATGATCTCCGGATCCATGTGGTTCACCGGCTCATCGGTGATCCCGTCTGTCGCCAGAGTGAGGTACTGCTGGGCGAGCGGAATAAAGAGACGGTTCATCCACGTGATGCGCTGAGAACGGAACTCTCGGTTGCGCGGAACTTCCGGACCGAACATGAGCTTTACATCTTCTTCATCCATCGCGATCGTGTCGGCAAATGCCGGAATGATGATGCGTTCCAGAAGGCGTTTCGCCAGCTGGTCGCCCGCCAGCGAGATACCGTCCTGATGGAGGACTTTGCCGCGGATACTGTCGTCGATCTTCGACTCGAAATTGTACTTCGCGATCATGAGGTCGGAGGTTCCGCCGCCGATGTCGATGCACGCAAGACGCACTTCGTGATTCTTTTCACCAAATTCTTCCTTTGGAGCCGCACCGCGCATCGCGCCCATGCGCCGACGGGAAGCCGGGGAGCCAAGCATCGGAGCCGCCGGAGCTTCTTCTTCCTTTTTCTCTTCCGGATTGGAGCGTTCCTGATGGAGCGACTCGAACCAGATGCGCGGATCCTGTCCCAGAAGACGCAGTTCGCTCCAAATGTAGGTCAGGTGGACCGCACTCGCTTCATCGATCGAGAGATTCAGAAGCGGCTTGACGTGCTGATGGCGGCCGAGAGTCATGCTGAAGATCTCGATCGCTTTCTGGACCTGTTTCTCCAGACGTTCTTTTTCTTCGGAGATCATGCCGCTGGGATAGGTCAGCGTCAGGGTGCGGATCTCGCGGGCGCGGCCTGCGTCACCGGACTGCATCCGGTAGGCGATCGAGTTGACGTAAGTGTATGCCTGCGCGAGCAGTTCGTAAATCGCGCCGGTCATCAGCGCACGCGGTGCGTGACGCGGTTTCAGCGGAGTTTCTGGAGCGAAGTCCTGTGCACGAACGCCTGTTTCCTTCAGAAGGAAGTCATTGTCGTCTTCGTGGATGAATTTCAGAAGCGAACCGCGCAGCGTGCCGCAATACGTCCGGCTCTGTTCGCGGTCGTACGGGTCTGCCATGTGCCAGTTAGCGCCTTCCAGCCAACTTGCATCATCGGCCCAAAGGTAACGTTTCGGAGAGCTGACGCCCGTCCGGATGTCGTCGTCTGTCGCGATGACCTGCAGGATGTCGTCCGCCTCCTTACCCATGCGGACCATGGAGAAGTCCTCGAAAATGTCGGGACGTCGGGCAACTTCCACTTTGTTCGTCCGGACTTTGGAAGATGATTTTCCGAAACCGAACCAGCCGCGTTTCTCGCCTCCTTCGTCGATCTGCTGGTACTCGATCTTGCGCATCATCTGCGGCGGCAGATACGGCGTATTGCACCAGTGGGATTTTGAGGAGAACCAGCGTGCTCCCGGATTGCGCAGGTACTGTCCTTCATCGTCCCAGGCATCCAGATGGTAGCGGTTCGTCAGCTCGAACGGGAGCATCTGCGGCGTCTGTGAGATCTCGCCGACGACCTCCAGAAGAAGTGCGCCGGTACGGCTGTTTCCGAAGTCCACCACCATGTGGACGTGTTTTGCGTCGCCCGCGACCGCGGCGGCCGGCCGGATGCAGATCTCGGTCATCGGAACCCCGCGCAGCGGCTGTCCGTTGAGGTCCTGGATGTTTTCCAGATTGATGATATGGTCACCCGTGAGTGAGTTCGCATCGCAGAAATAGCCGATCTCCGTGTCGCCGCAGGTCGTGTCGACCGCCAGGTACATTTTGGTCGTCGTTCCCTGAATGATCTGCCATTGAATGAACGGGAATTCCACTGCTGTGGATTCCGCCGGCTGGGCATTGCGCTTTTTCGAATTCTGGTCCTGCTCTTCCGCAAGTCCGCATTTCGTACGCTGCCAGCCGTTGCCGATCTGGTTTACCGTGTAGCGCGCGCCGCCCTTGAGCGGAACGCAAATGACCTGAACTCCGGTGTTCGCGAAAAGAATGTGCATTTTGTTTCTCGTTTTCCGTAAATTTCTGACTTCACATCAAATTCCGAACCAATACTGCGTCGGTCGACCATTCAGTGAGTGCGTCTCAAAAAAGACACAGTCTGTGCGGATCTTGATGGAGATCTTTAGGGGGTTTCTGAATTGGATTTTTTTAATTTCTCGTGCGCAGAGCCGCATTTTCACGGACTCTGCGCTTTCTGGATGACTGCCGAAGGAATCGGGGTCAGTCTTTCATCTGGGCCAGAATACGTTCAAACGGCTCCAGGATCTGAATGAGTTCCGCATTTCCCGGCGGGATCTGGATGTGGTCGCCAGCACCGAGTGCCAGTGCTTCCGGGAGACGCTCGCACCAACGCTTCATGAACGTGGCCGTCTGTCCGTAGTTCGCGTAGTAGTCCAGCGGTTTTTCGTGCGGTTCGCGTTCCTCTTCGTCCGCTTCGAGCTGTGGAGGAGCGATCGCAGCCTGCGTCGGACCAGGATTCATGACGTAGTCGTCGATGATCATCTTCACGTACTTGCGGCGGGCATACCGTCGGGCCGCTTCGTCGCGCGTCTTCAGATTGCAGACCGGATTCAGTTCGCCAAGCAGGGTGTCGATACAGTGTGAGCTGGTCAGGTAGTCGCGCAGGTAGCGCACGAACGTGTTCAGGTCGTCACCCGAGAGCCATGGCGCACCGCGGTCGTTCGATTTTGTGTACTGCTCCCAGCGTTTCGGGACCTGCTTCGTCGCCCACTCGTGGAGGAAGTCGCGCAGCGATTTCGGGATCGGGTCGCCGAAACGTTTCCCTGTGTCCGTGCAGTCGGCCAGCTGCCAGCTTTCACCTTCCGGGACGGAAAGCGTTTCCTGAAGCGCGTAAACTCTTTCGTAAACGCGTTCCGGATCGTCCGTGAGCCAGTTCACGACCTTTTCTGCCGCACGTACGCGTTTCTCGCGGTCCACATTCGCATCGGGGTCCACGACCCAGTCACGGGCAAGGAGGAGAATGCGGTTCAGGACGTCGTTCACTTCCTTTTCCAGCTGATTCTGCTTGTCGGTCGCCGTCGTGACCGCGCGGATACCGGCACTGATGAGCGAAAGTCCGCCGTCGCCGTCCGTCATGGCTGCCTTCCACTTCATTTCCGGGTTGGCGGTGTATTCCTGGACCCGTTCGGATTCCAGGAATGCTTTTCCGGCGCGGACCCATTTTTCCGGGTCATCTTTCAGACGCTGCGGCTCATCCGTGTCCCACGTTCCGGGGTAGCGGAGCGGGTAGGTGTTCGTGAAGGCCTTTCCGCGTCCGCCGAAGTCCGTCATGACCGGGCCCAGCGTGTCGACCAGCTGTCCGAGACGCTGCTGATAGAGTCCTTTATCTGCGTATTCCTGACGGTTGCGGAATTCTTCGTCGATCCCCGTCATGCCGATGAACAGTGCGGGAAGTTCGTCCGTGACCTTGCTCGGCCAGTACTTTTCGCCATAGCGCGCTCGGCCCCATTTGTCGATGTGGTGCTTCATCTGCGACGTGACTTCGAGGTTTCCGCCGCGGGAAAGGAGGATCAGCGTCTGGATCTGAAGCTCGTCCGTAAAACGCTCGAAAAGGTACGCGACCTTGCCGCGCTTCACGATCTCCATCTGTTCTTCCAGCTTGTCCGCATCGGTACGCTTGCCCTGTTCGGCCCCCTGACGTCCGGCACGCATCCCCGGAATGTCGAGGAAGTCCATCTGCTCGATGACCTTGCGCCAGTCGTCATTCAGACGGTGCGGGAGGATCGGGAGGACAAGCTCCAGCATGGCGGCCTGGATCGTTTCGAGGTCTTCGTCGCCGTTTCCGCTTCCCGGCGAGTACTCAAGTACGTACCATTCCTTGCGCTGACGGAGATGGAAATCCGCCCAGTCCACGCGCGTGAAGCAGAGCGAGTTTTTGCGCTCATGGACCTTGGATCTCTGCGAGTCGAGCAGGAAACGAACGCCTGCCCAGTGCACGAGGATCGCCGGCTCGGGGGAATTGGCGAGTTTTTCCAGGAATTTGTTGATTCGGATGAAAAGATCCGTCAGCGACTTCCAGCCGCCCCAGAAAATCTCGCCGCACGCTTTGATGTAGCCTTCTTCCGAGAGCATGTATCGGCTCAGAAGCGCACTGAGGATCGCTTCCTTCGTCGGGTACCCGCGGCGGTCAACGGTCCGCATGTACGAGTACGCGTCGATGATGTCCATGCGCCAGCGTCGGTCAACGCTCGTGCCGGGGTACTGCCGCGACATGTCCTCGAGCATTTTGTCTAAATGCGATTCGTCCCACGGGAAATCCTGGCCGCGGCATTCCACGTGGAAACCGCGAGCCAGAACGCGGATCCATTCCACGCGCGTCAGTGCCTTCACCATGACCGGATATTCCGGGGAAACACTTTCCGAAATTCGGTCTTTCGTCGTGAATCGCGTCACCAGAGCCGTCGCTTCGTTAGAGCCGGACTGCGGGTTCAGGTCCGTGTTGAACGAGAGGTCTTTATAGTACGCCGGTTCGCCATGCGCTTCATCGCGTCCCAGCGGGCTGAATGCTTCGCTCTGCGCTCGGAGCACCTGCCCCATGAACAGACTTTTTCCTACCTGCGACGGGCCGTAAACGGCCGCAGCTACAGGCACTTTCGACGACGTGTACAGACTGCTGGCCAGTCGGCGCAGCTGGAGAATCTCAAACTCGTCGCTTTCGGGGATCGGAAGCAGATCCACCTTCCGGCGGTCTGAATTGAATTCGGCGAGCCAATCGCAAATGTCTGTCGCCAATCTTTCTACCTGATCCGCCTGGCGGATGATCTGACGATCGCGTTCATCTGGAAATCCCATAAATCTCTCGTTTGTGCTTGGTTGAAAAAGGTTGAAAAGTGGAAAATCAAATACGGTATGATGTTTCAGCCGGCCTGTTTTCCGAACTCTGCCAGCATCCCGCGAACGGATGCCGGCAATGTCGGGGTGACCGGACCGAAACCTGATGCGTCAGTTGACGTTCTGCAGCTGGCGTCCCTGATGGAAGAGACGGAAACTGCACGGGTACTGCTGAATGTTCTGCTGCCCCCTTGTTCTGGATTCGATGATCAGGCGGTAAACGTGGTCGTTTCCGAAACGTCCGTCGATCTTCGGACTCTCGATCGAAATGACCTGACCATCCGGAGCCGGAGATGCCGGCATCCAGACATCGGACGGGGCCTGACCTTCCTGGTAGACTCGGTACTCCAGTGCGCCTTCGTCTTTGCTTGCCAGGACGCTGAATCGGATGGAAAATTCACCCGTCACGGAATCGTCGCTCCCGAGTTCGCTTTCGACCTTGAGGTAGCGTTCTCCGATGACCGTTACGTCCGCGTAGAGTTCGTTCCCCATGTAGGACCCCCAAACCTGCGTCTTACCCGGGCCGACCGCCTGGAAAATGCCGTTCCCCATCGAGGCGAGGACCGAGGAGTCCGTCGAATCGATGTCGGCGGCGACCGGACGTTCTGCGCCATTCTCGATCGAAGAGACGACGAATGCCGGCGTCGTTTCGCCATCACGGATCGTGAGCGTCTGCGGCGTGATCTTCAGGTTCAGACGCGGAGATACCGTGACCGGAAGTGTCGCCGTCAGACCGCTGAATGTACCTGCCGGATCGACTGCCTTGACTACGAGCGTTACGTTTCCCGGAGCATTCGCGCGGATCTGTCCGTCTGTACCGACCGAAACGATCGAATTATCTGCCGGAGGCACGATCTCGTAGGCGACGTCAAACGGCATGGTGCCGTTTCCGGGGTTCACCTGCGCGGCATCCAGTGTTCCGGAACCTCCCGCTACTAGGTAAAGGAGACCGGGGAAGACGTCCAGAGACGCACCGTCTGCGGAAACGTCGCCAATGTTGATCGCCAGCGGGACCGCAGAGGTCAGCGGGCCAAGTGTTGCGTTCACCAGGACCGTACCGCGTTTCTCGCCCAGAGGACGCACGACGTATCTGCCGTCTGCGCCTCGGCTGAGTTCTGCCGTCGTCGTGGAACGGTTGAAGTCCAGCTTGAGTTCCGGATCAGCCGAAACATTGCGTCCGAGACGGCCGTCGGCGAGTTCTTCAAAGACCTCGACCGCGACTGCAGAACCTGTTTTTGAGAGACGGAGTGCCGAATCCATGAAACGCAGGCCCACGACCGTGCCGTTTACGACGCCAGGCTCCGTCACGTATGGCAGAACGGCATCTTCACCGAAAATGTCCGTACTCGTGACGCCGACCACGCCGCCGTCCAGGATCGTGTCGGCAGGACGGTAAACGACGGCAGCATCCGGATCGATGTACGCTGCTTCCACGCTCGCCGGGATCGTGCCGGGTTCAACGACCTCCAGAATGCCTTCTGAAACGAGACCCGCAAAGCGCGCGATGACCGACGTGCGCCCCACAGACCGTCCGAAAACCAGACCGTTCTGTACGACTGCGATATTGGGGTCTTTTGTCGTCAGCTCCAGTCCCGTGTCTGGCTGGATGACGTAGAGACGCCCGCCGCGTTTTGCCGTGACCTGATACGCACGGCCTTCTCCCACCGCGACTGTCGCCGTGAGCGGATCGATCACCAGATCAGAGTACGGATTGTCGTCGACCTGAACAGGGATCTGCTTCTTGAGCTGACCGCCGTTCCAGTCCACGTTAATGTTTGCTTTACCTGCCGAACGGGCTTCGACCAGCGTGATGCCGTTCATTGCGGCTGCCGGTCCGTCGGACGTGACCTTCAGTGCCGGCTGCTCAAACATTCTGCGAAGTCCGCTTGCGCTGCGTCCCTGAATGAAGAGGTTCGATTTGTCGCCGGTGGACATCTGGATCATGCCGGGTTCCACGACCAGCTCGGAGATCGGATTGGCATCGACCGTGACGGAAGCAGCTTCCGAAGCCCGTCCCGGAACATCCGGGATCTGTGCCGAGATCGCGACCGTCCCCGGTTTCTTCGCACAGAGCCAGAGACCGCGGACTTCCACGATTTCCGGATCCGTACTGCGGAAGATCGCGCCGTTGGTGCGTTCCAGACGGATCCCATCGTCGGTCACTGCGTAAACGCTCGGTGCGATCATCTGTCCGGCAGACAGCGTCACGACCGCCGGTTCCACGAGGACTTTCCCGCTTTCACGCAGTTTCTGGACCGTTTCCGCATCCACACCGCCCACGACTGCGCGCATGACGGCTTTTTTATCGCCCATGGTAAAGATGACGTCCGTGGCTCCCGGCGTCTTGCCGACCAGCGCATGACGTGACGGATCGTACGCGCAGATGTCCGGAACCAGCGGAGTCACGGTGCACTGCATGCTGAAGTCCACGTTTCCTCGGATCAGCGCAAAGTCTTTTCCGACCAGCCGGCTTTCACCGACCATCATTTTGATCACGTTGTCCGTCGGACCAAGTTTTTCGTCGATCGTCGCGACGACTTCCACTCCAGCCGGCGCACTCACCACACCATTAAGGGTCGCCGTGATGTCCGCTTTGCCGAGTGCATTGGCAGTCGTGACCGGGCCCTGCGGAGAGGCGATCGCGGGATCCGAAGAATTCCACGCAATGTTCCCCATCCCCGTCAGAAGACCAACGGACTTCCCTTCCTTGAAACCATGGAGCTTGAACTGGACCGTTTCACCCGGCATCATGCGGATGCTCTTGTCCGGCTCAAGACGCAGTTCATCAATGTCGACGTCTTCCGTTACGTTCAGCGTCAGCTTCGTTTCCGTTTCTGCGCCGGCATATTCCGCGACGTAGGTGACGGAACCTTTCTTTACGGCGACCAGCTCACCGTTTGCCGGAGTCACGCTCTGGGGATCGCCTGCGACCGCGTGCAGCGTCGCGTCTTTCGTCACGATCTGAACGAAACCGTCCGGATACTCAGCTTCCACATAGTAATTCGTGTACACGGCACCGACCGGGACAGTGACTTCTTCACCATCATCGCTGAAAATGCGCAGCGTTTCCGGCTGACCCTCACGCAGAGGCGCTCTTTCTCCCTGGACCGAAGTATCGATCGGCTGCGTCCAGAACGTCACGAGCCGTTCACCGACCTGAGCTGTCAGGAAGACCGGACCTCCAGCTTCCAGCGCGGTCAGGACCGGAGCGTCCCAATGGACGGATCTGCCTGAGAAATCCGGCGTCCAGAAGACATTCGGCGCAGGTTCGCGAACGCTGCCTTTTTCCATCCAGATCTCGTAGCTCTGGGACTGGCCCACCGGGAGAAATTCGCCGGCCGGCTGACGTTTAAGAATGAGTTTTACGGAGCGGTCATTCGGATCGAGTTTCGGCTCGGCGACCGTGACCTGACACGCTGCCGTCTTTTTGCCGAAGCTGGCCGTCAACGTGAATGCGTTCGTTCCGTCATCCGGAGCTGCTGCGAACGGCCGGATGCCGTTTTCTGCTTCCGTCCAGAGTACATTGCGCGGGATCGACCAGCGGACTGCCTCCGGAGCAACTTCACGGAAACCGTCCGTTCCCGCAATTTTAGCTTCGACCATCAGAGAGAGAGACTGACCCGGTGCCAGCGTCACTTCAGACGGCGTCACCCGGAGTGCTTCCACTTCTTTCTGACCGACCGAAATGACGGCGACTGCCGGATTTTTCAGGTACGGAAGGTAACTGGCCGTGATCCGGAACGGTTCCGCAGGACGGAGACCGGTCAGGGTGGCCGTGTGCCAAGCGACCGCATCCGGCTGCTCGATCGAGCAGTAGACTCCTGGAGACGTCATGGGGACGTCCCAAATCGAATCTTTCAGATCGATTGCGATGGCTGACGCTGGTTCCGGATCCTCTTCTGCGTCGGCATCTTCTGCCTCTTCTGCAATTTTCCCGTCAGCGTCTGCGGTGTTTTGTCCTTCCGCATTTTCGTCAGCCGGGGCAGCATCTTCCGTGCGGCCTGCGTTCTGGACTGTATCCGCTTTTTTCTCTGCGTCTGCCATGGCGGCACGGAGAAGTTTCGGATCGCGCACTTTCAGACGGAGCTGGAACGGCGCGACTTCTCCCACTGCGAGATCCAGAGCATCCGGTGCCCAGTACATTTCGAGATGGCGCGGGTGCACGACCTGAAGATCGAGAGACGCGGCTTTTTTCGATGCCGGATGCTCTGCATTCAGTCGGGCACTTCCCTGGAGGACTGCCTTGAAGACTCCGTCTTTTTCATCAATGACCGCGACTTTATCGCTGGCGGTGGAGGTGAATTTTGCCAATCCCGGCACAAGTTCCACGTCGCCGTCTGCCGTTCGTCCCGTGAGGAACGCCTTACCGGCTTCACCTTCGATCCTGAGCGGACGATCCACCGTGATCGCGAGTTCCACATCGGCAGCTTCCACCGTCGTGATGGTCACGGGAGCGGATTCCTGTGCACAGTAGGTCCCGCGGACCTGGTATGGTCCCGCGCCTTCTGCGTAGGCCATCGCACGGCCGTTTTCGAATTTGAGTCCAGGAGTACCGACGGTCTGTGAGGTATCTTTCGCTCCGTCCGCTGCGTTGTTTTCGGTATTTTCTTCTGCGTCGGACGCTTCTTCCGCATTTTCGCCGTCTGCGTTTTCTTCAGAGGCTTCATCGGAAGCACCATCAGCGTTCTTCGCGGCATCTTCCGTTTTGGGTGCTTGGGCAGCTCCTTCCGGATCGGGAGAAATGCTCCACGCAATGCGCGAATTGTCCACGAATGCCGTCACGCCGTCACCGTATTGGGCGATTCCCGTGAAGGTCTGGCAGAGTCCCAGCGGGAGCTTCAGCTCTTTCTCTGGACGGATCTCGAATTTAAGCGGCGGAACGTGGACCGCGACTTCCACATCAGCCTGCTGGTTCTGGTATCCGTAGACCGCCAGTTCCGGAGTCGTCGTTCCGCTTCGTCCAAAGATCGATTTGCGGATCGGATCGACTTTCGCAAATGCTTCGTCCGGTTCCGCGATCAGGTCTGCGGCATCGTTCGCCAGAAGGTGGAATTGGGAACCTGTTTCCGCGAGGAAAAGAATATTCGACGCATGATCCTGCGGAACATTGACCCGCGGAGGAAGAACATGAAGCGCATCCGCTTTCGCCGCTGCCGTTTTGACCGGCATGACGATTTCGGAAGAACCGTCGGTGAACGTGACCTGAGCCTCCCCGGCATCGCGAGCAATGAGGTTCATGTTCTGATCGACTTCCACGATCTCGGGATTACTCGAGACTGCACGGACCGTCGAGAGATCTGCGCAAAGGATCGAGACCGGAAGTTTCTGGTCGACGGCCATCTCTGCGGCAGCCGGGAAGACTTGGAAGCCGGCGAGTTTTTCATTCGTGCCGACAGTAAAAGCTGCGCTTGCGTCAAGTTTTTTTCCGTTCTGAACGTAGGAGACCGCAAGATTTCCCGCTCCCGGTGCATTGGTTTCAAGCTGTGCGCCGCGGTAGGTAAGGACGTTGGCCGGAGTGACGTTCCAGGTCAGTTTGGAAGACCCCGTCAGGTCAAATTCCGCTTTTTCTGCCGTTTTTCCGAACACTCGGTAGTTTACGCGGGCTGCAGGATCCAGGATCCCTTCATTCGGCAGTTCAATGGCGATCTCCGTAAAGACCGGCTCTTTCGTGACCGTCAGTTCCAGGACCGCTTCCTTTTTCTGCGTATCTCCCGGAGCTATGTAGGCCGCTTTGAGCTGGGCTTTGCCCGTCGATTTGGCTTCAATGAATCCATCGTTGAAATAAATCGGCGAATTGGCCGGGATCTCCCATACAGCGGCCTGCGTCAGGTCAGCGACCGTTCCGTCTTCCGAGAATTTACCCAAAAGCCGGACCTGAGCCGTCGTTCCGACCGCCAGATTTTCACGTGAAGATTCGATCCAGACCGAATGGGCTGCTGTCGGCGGGATGACCTTGAATTTCAGTGTTTTTCGCCGGAGTCCCGTCTGGAATTTGACGTTCGTCTCTCCCGGCGTAACGGCAAGAAGTTTCTGCGTTCCGTTTTCCAGAAACGCAGCGACCGCCGGATCTTCCGAGGCACGAAGAACAGATTGCGTTACGTCCTTTGAGAGCAGGAGTCCAAAACCGTCCAGCCCGGGCGTCATGATGCGAAAATCGACCTGCGTGCCGACCGGTGTTTCGCAGACTCCAGGCTTCACCAAAAGCGTAAACTGGTTCCACGTTACCCAGCCGACGAGCAGAAGGAGCAAGATGAGTGCCGAATAGAAATTTCTTTTACGCCGCGCAGCTTCGATCGCCTTGCGTTTGGCTGTCGGCACGTGCGCGCAGATCGGGCAGGCTGCCTTGGCTTTGGGAAGCCGAAGGTAGAGCTGACTGCATTCTTCGTCGTCGCAGATCATCGGCGTTCCGCCTTCCTGAGACTTCGGCGTGTAGCCGGGGATCCAGATCAGCCGCCAGAAACCTCCGCCGTCCTGGTACTTGAAGAAATAGTATGTGCGGTCTGGGCGTTTCGTGTTTTCGATCAGGTCGCGAAATTCCTCACTCAGACGCTGGTAGAGGATCTTCTCGGTCGTGGAGACCGGGCGGATCGCGTCAAAACGGAGCTGAAGACGCTCGATCTCGCTCGCCAGCAGTTCCTTCAGATCCTGATTCGTGACCGGCTGGACCTCTTCAATATCCTCAAGACGCGCTCCCTGATCGTTTCGCAGATAGTATTGAATGATCTCGCAGTTTTCGTCTGCCCATTCCGGTTCCGGAGTCATGCCGCGGAACCAGCGGAAAAGGATTCGGTCATTGGCGTTCGTCGGGTCGATGAGCGGGCATCCCGGTTCCAGCGCCACCGGGTGAAAAAACTTTCCATTCTCAGAAAGATCAATGCGCAAAAATGCCTTGGCCATAATTGGGGTAATCCGTATTCAAAAACGAAAATACTGTAGGGAAACGACGCCGTCCGGAACACGATGCATCGCGACGAGCTGCGGCAGATTCGGGGCAAATTCCGGGAATTCTGCCGATGAATATTTAAAGCATACTCCAAAAGGTCTGAAAAATCAAGAACTCCCCCCCCTAATTTTGTGATTTTTTTGAAATTTTTTCTTTTTTTGTGAACAAAACGCTGGCTTTTATTTCCAAAAGGGAGCTAATGGGCTTCCGAGCTGCATTTTTTTTGTAATTTTTGCGCATTACGGAGACTTTGCGCTTTGCGGAAATGAGAGGCGGAGAGGTTTGGCCCAATTCTGTAAAGAAAAGGGGGGCGGGATGACGAAAATTCCAAAGGACATAGAGGTCAAAGAGGATTTTTTTGCGGGATTTTTTTATGAAGAATTTACTGACCCAGTGTATCGTCATTCTGGCTTTGCTTTGCTGCGGACTTTTCCTGGTGCAGAACTTTTCCCAGACCAGCAGGACTGCCTTTCAGGAATTGGGAGAACTTCGGAGCGAGAATGAGATGCTCGTGAAGGAGAATGAGGAGCTTGGCCGGGAGAATCAGGATCTGACGCAGGAGAATCAGAGGCTGAGTGTCGCGAATCATTACCTGATGCGGGATTTTCGGACCGCCCGGATCGAAGTGCTTGAGCAGACCGAAGATCCGGAGGTTCCCGGAAAAATTCTTGAGACGAAGATCCGATTCACGGAATTTGATCCCGTCACGGGCGCCATTGCAGCGAAACCTGCTGAGTTTGTCGTCGCCGGAGACATGGTCTACGTGGACGCGCTGGTCGTCAAGTTTGAACAGATCTTCATCGAAACGGCAGATTTGCTGAGAAACCGTTCACTTGTTTCTTTTCAGAGGATCTTTGGGGAAGATCAGGCGCCTTCGCAGGGATTTCGTGTCGATCAGGAAGGCCGCATCCCGCCGGTTTACCGAAGTTCCGACAAAGAGGAGGATGTTCTTGCTTTCGAAAAAGAGATCTGGGAGAACTTTTGGGAGATCTCCAATGATCGGGTAAGACAGAAAGAGCTTGGTATCCAGGCAATTCATGGTGAGGCTCCCTCCCAGAAACTTCAGCCGGGCAGGATCTACCATCTGGATCTGCGCGCAAGCGATGGACTTTCATTTCGGGTCGAGTAGGCGAGTGGTGGGGAAGGCAGGCGCAGAATATGAAAAAGACTCTTTTTTACGTCAACTGCACGACATGCGGAGCCCGGATCCGTTTCTATGATGGGTCCCGGTTGGGGCAGATCATTTCGTGTCCGAAATGTGAAAGCATGGTCCTCGTAGAAAAAACTGGAAATGAAGAGAGTGCAGAACGGCAGGAGAGTGCCGCTTTGAAAAACGAACCTGCGCCCAAATCGTCTTTGGGTGGGGAGCCTCTCTCTCTTTTCGAATCAGACGAAGGAGATGCCGGACAGTTTGAGGCGAACGGAACGGAAACGGAGAAGGGACTCCCGTCCTCCATTCAGGATGTGCCGCCTGAGAAAGATGCTTCTGCGGTGAAGCATTCTGCGGCGATCCCGGTACCGCCGCCAGTTTCGGGAACAGTCTGTGAGGAAGGGAGAAACGCAGATCTGGTGGTTCCGTCGTTTTCTGAATTTTCGACTTCCCAAAGAGAAAATGGACACATGGAGGATGAGATCCCATCCTGGCCGTATTCTGGAAGTGCTGACCTTGCGGAAGGACTGGAAAATGTGGAACATACGGCGGAAAATGAGGAAGCGGAATTCGAATTTGAGGGAACGTCCGCTCCGGGATGGACGCCCCGCGGACTGATGCTCATCATGGGATGCGTGGCTGCGGGGATCTTTCTTGCGGGAGTTCTTCTCTTTTCCTTTTTAAAGAAAGATGGAAGAGAAACGGCACTTGAGCTGGAATTGCCGGATGTTTCGGAAGGAATTTCGAAAGACTCGCAAAATATTCGATCGGACGAAACAGAACCGGGGATGGAAACGGATACTGCCGATCCTGAAGACGGCGAAACCGGTGCCGGTGAGGAAGAACCGGATGCCGTTGGGGGGACGGACTCGCCGGAACGCCTGGGGATGGAGTCTGAAGATCCCACAGGTCCCGAAACGTTGAATTCCGATTCCGATCCAGGTGCAGATGTCGCGGATCCCGATAGTGGGGCGGAGACTGGTGCAGAGTCTGGATCCGATCCGCTCCAGAACGTCATGCAAAGTGCACTTGGAAAGAAACTCTCCGAGGATCTGGGGGCGGAGATCGATCTGGAAAATGCAAAATTGACGGAGGAGATTCGTGAATCGTCTGGAAATGAAGAGGGGGCCGGTTCGGAGAACTCATTGAGAGACGGGGACGGCACTGATGGACTTGGGACTCCGGATGAGGAAGACGCTGATTTGCACGGGAACTCGGAGAATGCGGAGAACGCAGGTCTGGGGGAAAGGGTTTCAGAAAATGTTTTGGAGGAAACTCATTCGGGATCCGATCCGGATGTGCTGGTCTTCAATCGAAAAAAACGCTCCCGTATCTATTCGGGAGATGACCCGGTCCTGAATTTTGATTCGGCGGCGGATGTGAGCGAAAAAGAGACGGAGAGTACCGAAGATCGAAAGACGGGCGGCATTTCGCCTTTGGATTCGGCAGACGGTGAGGAGGGAGCGCAAATGGAGGCCGAAGAGTCTTCAGAAAAAAATGGAACGCTTCATGCTCGCGTTCCCGGTGAGGAGGAGGTCCAGGAAACGGCTCCTCTTCCCCAAATGAAGACGTTCCGGATCCAGACTCCGGAAGTGGAATACCTGCAGAGGAACAGTGCGGAGAAACTGGCGATCCCGCTGGAATCGATCTCGCTTTCCCGCAGGCCGGTGAGCGCACTCATGCAGTTTGCTTCCCAGATGAGCGGAGAACGGATCACGGCGGACTGGCGGAAACTGGGGATGCTTGGAGTCTCTCAGGAATCTCCCGTGAGTCTGGTGTTGGAAAAAACGACTCTGCGTGAAGCTCTGGATACTGGACTCTATTCCGTGGATCTGGGGATCATTTCAGTCGGCTCGACACTGCGCCTCGTGGGGTGGGAAGCTGCCGAGATCACCCGGAGTGCAGCTGCTCGGGGAGAAAAACCGACTCGGAAGGTCCTTGAACTGGAGGATCTTGCCGCTACGTACGCTACGGAAGCCTCTGGTCAATCTGGACTTGGAGAGATCGCGAAGATCATCCCGCAGTTTGTTCATCCGTCTCTCTGGGAAGAAGGAAACGGAATCGGGCGTTTGACTGCGAATGCGGCGAAAAGCAGGATCTCGCTCCAGCAGTTTCCGTCCGTCATTCAGGAAGTTGAGATCTTCTGCGACAAGATACGCCGGGCGCGAAATATGGAGCTGCGCACTTTACCGACCCAGCCGGGACAGAGACGAAAGGAACTGCGAGACGGAACGGAACTCACGGACGCCGGGGTAGTCCCAAGGTATGCACTTTCTGAGAAAGTACGGCGAACACCGATCGATTGCGATCTGAGTGATGGAACGACGCTGCGTCAGGCTCTGACGGAGGTCATGCGGTGTGCTGGTGCACAGGTCGTTTTCGATGAAGAGGCCATTGCGCTGATTCCGATCTCCGCAGTCATTCCGGATGCCGATGTTCCTGATTTTGACGGGAAAAAGCGTGAGCTTCCGAAATCGATCCTCGATCTTCCGTGCGTCTATCGTTTTGAAGGAATCCCGATGGAGGAGGCAGCGACCGATATTTTGAAAAATGTTCCGCTGTTTTGCTATCCGGTAGACGAAAATGTTTTTTTCCTCACGACCTACCGGGAATCACGTAGAAAAATGCTCGTGGATTTCTATCCGGTCGGCGATCTGATCCGAAATTCCGCGGCAGCCGGGACGATCATCAACGGGATCTGCTCTACTATCGAAACCGGTTCGTGGATGCGAAATGGCGGAGCCGGAGCCATTTATTTTGACTTGCCGAGCAAAACGCTCATCGTCAGGCAAAATCCGCTCATTCTCTACCAGATCGAAATGTTTTTGAAACGTTTCCGGGAAACCCGGGATCCAAATTCAAAAATGGGAGCTAAAAAGGAAGACTGAACGGACTGGGAGCCTGACCGGATGGAGCGGCTGTCCTGAGGATCAGGCTGTGCGTGAGTTTTTAATTGCGGCCGGAAGGAGTGACTGGAAATGGAACGCAGAGGGCTTCATAGTGGGAGTGCCGCGAGACAGAGGGAACTGATCCGGAAGATCGCTATGCTGTTGGTTTTGGCGGGATTTCTGAATTCGGCCCAGTTTTCCTTTGGGGCTGAAGACAGTCTGTCGGAGCATTTTGAAGAAACGCATTTTGAGCAGGACGAATCTTGGGAAAGTGAGGCAATTCCGTCCGTTTTGGGATCATGTGCTTCGGTGCTTCAGGAGGTACGTTTCCCGGAACTTTCTCCTGAGGAAACGGAGAGATTTTGGGCCATTGAAGCGAAGCTCCGGTCGGAAGATTGGGAAAGTGCGTTTTCGGAAATGAGTGGTTTCCTGCTGCTTTGGGAAGACCGATTCGTCCCCGGGACGGAACGGAATTTGCCCGGCGGGACCGAGTTTTCCGGTGACTGGATCTGGAAAAAGAACGGTGCCGGGGAGTCTGCTGTTTGCCCGCGGACGGTAGGTGAAGTCTGCCGAGAGTGGGTCCTTGGGCTTTCGGAAGAGGGAAGAAAGACCTGGCTTGAGTATGCGGACGCAAATGTCTGTACGGAACTCTCCGCGTTGGGAATTTTGCGGGAAACGGCATCGGACGATCTTTCAGAAGGGGACGTACTGTTTCATGGATGGGCGTCTGACGTGCGGCTGGAAAGTATCCGTCGGCGTAATCCTCATTCCTCATTTGAGCGCGAGCTTCTGGAGATTCTTGCCGCTTCGGCCTGGAATGAAGGATGCTTTGAAGATGCGGAGAGATTCTGGGAGGCCGAGCTGGCGGAATCGGAACGTTTGGTTTCAGAAAATGTTCCCAAAGCGAGGATCCTGCGGGAACTTCCTTCTCCGGAAATTTTAAGATCCAGGCTTGCTGAGTGCCGAAAGCTATCCCGAGCTTCCCGGAAATCGGCAGACCGGGAAACTGCTCAGAGACTCCGGGTCTCGATGGTTCAGGTAAACGACCGGGAAGGACACGTTCTTTTTGAGGATCTTTTGCCGGAAGAACAGCGCGGGACGCTTTTTTCTGATCGGAATCGGAATTTGGCTGAAGAAATGGCGGAAGTGCCGGATTTTGGAGCTTTTAGTCGAAACACGAATATTCTGGCTGTCCGAATGGGGACGCGCGTGACGTTTTGGCCGGAGGGGATCAGCGAGACCCGGCCGCAGACGTACCTGGCGTTTCTGGATCTGTCTCGGGATGGTACGCTCCTTGGGATCGCGGCCCCCGAGACTCCGCGAAGGACCTACGTCGGAAATCCGCTGGCAGATGGACAGTTTGCGTACATTCCGAGTCTCCTTTTGGGAGAACGCGGCGAGATTGCGCTCGATATTCTCTCCCTGACGGATGGTTCTTTGGTTCGGAGGATCCCGTTGTTCAGTATTGGGTTGCGGGATTTTGGGAAAGAGACTCTTTTCCTGCCGATTTGCTGGGGATCGGAAGGACGGATCCGGATCGGAGGTCCTGAGAGTCGGGTCCAGCGTGAACTGAAAGTTCCGTGAACCGATCCGGTTTGGGGATAGTTGGGCGAATTCCCCCGTAGGCAGATTCTGTTTTTCAGGGATGGATCTCCGTTTTTCCCAATTGGGCCTGCAGTTTTTTCTGATCGAGATCCGGCGTGTCGCTGTCTGGTTCAGTTTTCGGAGGGGACCAGGAAGGCATCAAGCCAGCAAGCGTTGACGGATGGCGTAAGGAGACTCCCTTCCAGCGGGAAGACCTCGGTTTCAAGACGGAGTTCCGAGGCGTCAGCGATCGGGACACGCATGAGTTCCGGCCGGGAGTCGGACGTCAACGTACATTCAGCCGCGAGCTTCTGGTCCGCATAGACCCGAAATCGGACCGAAATACCGGGGATCGGATCTTCCAGAGCCGGAATCGCACCAAAGACGCTGAATGATGTGTCCAGTTTCCAAATTAGAGAGACGTTTCCCTGAACCCCAAGACCTCGGCGGCTCACCTTTCCCCACGGACGCAATCTTTGACCGTGAACGGAGGCTTGGGCCTTCCAAAAGGCGGACTGCGTAAGGAGCATCTGTCCGTCTGACGGTTTCTGCGAATGAACTTCACTCGGAGGTATCTCGTCCAGCCAGCGGAGTTCCGGGATCTCTGCCGCGGCAGAGGTGAGTGTCGAATCAAAGAATTTTTGCGATTCCTGCGGTGATTCGAGGTAGGAGACCGAATCCCGCGTTACGGAGGCCAGCGGAAAACGGGCATCTTGCGGACTCATACGGAGGATGGAGCCGTCTGAAAGGCCGATCCAGAAGTATTTCCCGATGCCGGAAAACGGTGCGCGGATCTGGAGTTCTGTTGAAAAAAGAAGCGCGGCGATCCGGGATTGGGAGATTTCCAGGGTCTGGGAGGCAGGAAGGAAGGTTTCTGTGGATGGCGGACTGAGCGCACGGGTCTGGAAACGGACACTGTCTTCGGAAATGCTGAGAAATTCCCCTTCAAGCCGTTCTCCTGTCCGGAAGACGAGGATGTCTCTGCCGCGGGATGTGTGGAGGATCTCGGGGAGAAACGGTTCTCTTTGCGTGTTGGGAATTCCCGGAAAAAGGATCCCGCCCAATTCATTCAGGGAAAAGGTGAGCGTGCCGAAGAATGGATTTTCCCATTCAAGAACTTCTTGCGGTTTGAATGAAGACGGAGCCGCAGCGTTTTCTGATTCGGCAGATCCCTTTTCGGTTTCGGGCTGCAAAACACGGGAAGAAAGCGGAAGACCGCAGAATATGCTTCCGTCTGAGAGTACGAGAGAGGCTTCCGTTACGGAAAATTCTGCCAGATTTCCCCAGCGAAGAAATCGGGTCGGCTCGAAGGCAAACTGACGCCCGTTTCGAAGGAAAATGAAACGTTCGTTTTGAGGATCCCACCCTTCAAACGTCACGTCAGGCGCGATCCCCTCACTCAGAAGGAGACTTCCTGAGGGAATCGTTTTCTGAATTTCGTCTGCATCGGAGGCTCGTTGTGCAAAGTTCTGATTGCCGGTTCCCTCACTGGCCGAAAGACTGCCGGTTTCCTGCTGTGTGCCGGCCTCTTGAGACGGAGTTTCCCCGTCTGCCGAAAGTCTCTGCGTCCCTCCGGCGAGCAGAAAGATCAGGAGCAGGGCGAGGCTCCGGGAAAGTATTCGGCTGCGCACTTGCATGGTTCAGTTCTTCTTTTCGCCCCAGAGTGCTTCAAGCGTGAGCGAAGACCACGTCTCGTAGCCGTCCAGGTCTTTCAGAAGTTCCGCGACGGGGAAGAAACCGGTTTCCAGAACGTCTTTTTCATTCGGAAAAACACGGGGTTCTGCTACGTCGATCACGTGCACGACGCCGAGATGGACTTTTCCGACTTCGCTCTCATCGTCGTTGATCAGACCGACGATCGATTCGCCGAGGATCTCCGTTTCGATCCGGACTTCTTCCGTCCGTTCCCGTTCCATTCCCGTATGGTAGACGGCCGAATTGTCGGCGGCTCCTTTGCAGTCCTCTTCGGAAAGATGCCCGCCGACACCGACACTGTGCTTGAGATGAAGGCGGCCTTCTCCCATTCCCTTTCCCCGCGTGTAGCGGAAAATGTGCGTCTGTCCGCCCGCATCCGTCCAGCGGAAGATCATGTACGGGATCAGCTGCTTAAAACCGGGGTCCTGTTCCACTTCACTTCTCGGACGAAAACTCACGACCGAGGCATCCAGGATCTGCGGGATGAACTTCTCCGCATCTGCCGTAAATCCCTGAAACCAGCCCAGCTGGTGAAAAAATTCGGTCGGGATGACCAGCACGCGTTCGTCTGCCATTTTTCTTTCCTCGATAAAAGTGGGGGATTGGGGACTCTTTCTTCTTTTTGAAATTTCGGCATCCGGCAGGCTGCTCTTTAATGAAACATTTTTCTGTGCGTTTTTTGCGCTTTCGCAATGCTGGGAAAATCGGACTGTCTGCCCAAAAACAGACCACCTGAAAAAACCGGAAGGGGGGGCGTCAAAGGATCAGCATGGCGTCGCCGTAGCTGTAGAAGCGGTACTCGTTGGCGATGGCTTCCTCGTAGGCGCGTTTGAGGAGTTCGTCTCCTCCGAATGTGCGGACGAGGACCAGGAGCGTCGATTTTGGGAGGTGAAAGTTCGTCATGAGCGCATCGACACCGTGGAACTGGTACGGCGGGCGGATGAAGAGGTCGATGTTTCCGGAAAACGGCTTCAGGTCATCCGACGCTTCCAGCACGCGGACCGAGGTAGTCCCGACGGTCACGATGCGCCCTCCGTTTGCCCGGCACTCACGCAGGGAGGCAGAGACTTCCGGCGTGAGGCATCCCCATTCCTTGTGCATCGTGTGCTCGGAAAGATTTTCGACCGCGATCGGACGGAATGTGCCGAGACCGACGTGGAGGGTCACGAATTCCCGGCGCACGCCTTTTGCCTGGATCTCATCGAGGAGTTCTTTCGTAAAGTGCAGACCCGCAGTTGGAGCAGCGACGGCACCCGGCTGGGCGGCGTAGACCGTCTGGTAGTTTTCCACGTCGCGTTCGTCCGAGACCCCTTTCCGGATGTACGGCGGGATCGGGACGCTGCCGACTTCCTGGAGCAGATCCCAGCACGATTCACCGTCTGTTTCGGTCCCCGACCCGCCAAGAGCCGAGCCGATCGCCGTGCCGCATGGGACTCCATCGCGCAGCGGGAGGCAGATCCAAGAGCCGTCGGACGCGATCTTCTTTTCCATCAGAAGCCGGAAGCACGGTCGGGACCAGGCGTCCAGGAGCGTGACCTGCTCACCGGGCTGGAGTTTTCCGCGAGTCGTGCCGAGAATGTGCCATCGCTGGAATTTTCTCGGGAATTTCTCGAAATGGAACCCCTCGCCGTCCAGATCTGCATCGGACGCAGGTTCAAGAAAGAGACCTTCCCAGGCACCGCCGGTCAGGGTCCGCGTTCCCTTGAGGCGCGCCGGGACGACTTTGGTGTCGTTCAGGACGAGGCAGTCTTTCGGTGTCAGAAATTCGGGCAGGTCGCGCACATGGCAGTGGCGGATCGTGTCGGCCTTCCGATCGACGACCAAAAGCCGGGCGTCGGTCCGATTCTCCATCGGGCGGGACGCGATCAGGTGTTCCGGAAGAACATAATCGTAGTGATTGATGGAATCAAACCCGTTTTCTGTGCCATTCTGCATTGGATACTCCCAAAAAATCAATGATCCGCTCGGTCGGCGTGCGTTTTGCGTGCCGTTTCTGAAACGCACATACACATGACGGAAAATATAGCGGATTCCGAAAAAAAGTCAACCCCCCTTGAATATTTTCCCGGGAAAAGGTAAAATTGAAAACTGACGCGGAAAGTGCCGGACGAAAGGCGCGAAACACTGTGTCAGATTTTCATTCGCTGTCCGAAACGAAACCGAAACTTTGGAGAAAAACGCATGATTTATTCCATCAACGCTTTTCTGTGGAGCGACACGATCGACGAAACGCTCCTTCCCATTCTTGAGCAGGTCCGGGAGATCGGGTATACGGGGATCGAGTTTCCTCTTTTTGCGCCGGACATTGAAAAGTGCAGGATCGTCGGAAAAGCCGCTGCGGAACTGGGGCTTTACGTGACGTCGTGTACTTGCCGGGATGCCCACGACAGTCCGTCCTCCAGTGATCCGGCAGTGCGTCGGCGCGGCATTGAGGAGAATAAGCGGGTCCTGGACTGTTCCGCCGCCCTCGGAAGCCGAAAGCTCATTGGTCCGTACCATACGGGGATCGGCTGCTTTACGGGAGTTCCAGTGACGGAGGATGAGTGGAAGTGGACGGCCGAAAGTATGCGCGAGACGGCAGAGTATGCGAAAGAACTCGGCATCATGATGGCTTTGGAGTGCGTGAACCGGTTCGAGACGTACTTCATCAACACGATCGAGGAAGGGCTGCGTTTCATTCGGACGGTGGATCACCCGAATTACCGTCTGATGTTCGACACATTCCACGCAAATATTGAGGAAAAAAGCATGGCGAAGGCTCTGGATCTCCTCACGCCGGAAGAGCTGATCCACGTCCACATCTCCGCCAACGACCGCAGCACGCCGTGCGAGGGGAACATTCCGTGGGATCAGGTCTTTGGTCCGCTGAAGGCGATGGGGTACGATGAAACGCTCTGCATCGAGGCGTTCGGCTGCTCGCTTCCCAAAATCGCCGCCGCGACGAAGATCTGGCGCAAAATGTACGTTTCCGAAACGCAGCTCATGACCGACGCGCTCCGTTTCATGAAGGAACGCTGGGAAGGCTGAGCTATCCGTCCCGGTCAGGAACTGGATTTCGTGAGGCTGGATCCTGAAGAAGTGCAGAGGAACGGTATTGTTGGGGGATTGGAAAATTTTTTTCGGAAGATTTTCAAAATTGCGGGAATCTTTTGTGCCCCCACTGGTAAATTTTGAGAAAAATGCTAAAATAGGAAAATCGAAAGTCATTTTTTGAAATTTTTTGAGTCCGTAAGGAGTTCCGTATGAAAGTTTTGGTGATTGGCGGCGGCGGTCGTGAGCACGCGATGGCGTGGAAAATTTCCCAGAGTCCCCGCGTGGACCGTGTTTTTGTGGCTCCCGGAAATGTCGGGACGTTCTTTGATGCGGAGAATATCGCGATCAATCCGCTGGATTTCCCGAAGGTCATTCAGTTTGCGAAGGAAAATAAAGTGGAGCTGGTCGCCGTTGGTCCCGAACAGCCGCTTTGTGCGGGGATCGTGGATGCGCTCCGTTCGGAAGGCCTGCGTGTTTTTGGTCCGTCCAAGGCTGCGGCTCAGCTTGAGGGAAGCAAGATCTTCTGCAAAAACACGCTGAAAGCCGGGCTGATCCCGACGGCGGATTTCGCGACGTTTACGGACGCCGATGCTGCGATGGACTATTTGCGGAACCGCGATGACCTTCCGGTCGTCGTGAAGGCGGACGGTCTTGCGGCAGGCAAAGGGGTCTATGTCTGCAAGAATCGAGAAGAAGCGCTTCAGGCCGTCCAGGAAATGTCGGTCGACATGAAATTTGGGCAGGCCGGTACGAAACTGGTCATTGAAGAAAAACTCGACGGTCAGGAAGCGAGCGTTCTGGCCATCACGGACGGCAAGACCATCCTGACGCTTCCTCCCTGCCAGGACCACAAAGCTGCCTGGGACGGCGACAAAGGCCCGAATACGGGAGGTATGGGAGCGTATTGTCCGGCTCCGCTGGTCGATGAAAAGATGCTTCACTGGATCGAAGAAAACATTCTGGTCCGTACCGTTCACGTCATGAACCGGCAGGAATGCCCGTTCTCTGGAGTTCTCTACGCCGGTCTGATGATCGGACGCCAGGGGGTGAAGGTCCTTGAGTACAATACGCGCTTCGGTGATCCGGAATGCCAGCCGCTGCTCATGCGTCTGAAGACGGACCTCGTAGACATCATGGAAGCGACCATTGACCGCAAGCTGGACAAACTCGGCACGGTGGAATGGGATCCGCGTCCCACGGTCGGCGTCGTGATGGCGTCGGACGGCTACCCCGGAAAATCCGAGTACGGTTTCCCGATCAGCGGTCTGGATGAAGTGGCGAAGATGCCTGACGTGAAGGTCTTCCACAGCGGAACGCAGGTCAACGATAAAGGGGAGATCGTGAACGCGGGCGGACGTGTTCTGACGGTCACGGCTTTCGGCGACAGCATCGCGCTGGCCAAGAAAAATGCGTACGAGGCGGTCCGCAAGATCCGCTGGGAACGTGCGTGGTGCCGCCACGATATTGCGGATAAAGCGATCGCGATGGAGATCGGATCGAACTAAGATGAGATCCTGAATTTGAAATGGATTTTGGGAATCGCCGGCGGGATCGATCTGCCGGTGATTTTTTTGTGTTCATTGGGAGAGGATGCCGGAAAGAAACTCTGTTGGCATTTGGCTGCGTTTAACGGGTTGGGGATGACGTGATCTTGCGTTAGTTTGTGTCTTCCGGAAGGCCGGAACGTTCTGTATTTTCGGAATCGAGATTTGAAAATTTTTTGTTCTTTTTTCTTAATTTGGAAAATTTGGGAAATTTTGAGTTTTTTTCTTAAAGATTTGCTAAATTTTGGCTGGCGGGTCCTTGACAGAAATTTGAAAATTCGCAAAATAGAGATTCATTGGGCCACTAGCGCCGGCTCTCAAGAGTGCGCATACGTTCCCTGTACAGGAGTGAGGACCGAAATGATCTCAAAGGATCTGGAAAATCAGCAGAGAGATCCATGGGACCGGGATGGAGAGTGGGATCCCGAGCTTTTGGTTCTGGAGACGTCTTCGGAATGGGGAATCTGTCCGGAGAGCTGTGGGAGTCGTCCGGTTTCCGATCCCTGCGGGGCATGTCCGCTTCAGGAGTGTCCGACACGCGGGAAAATGAACGAGGAAATGCGCCGATTTGAGGAAATGGGGCACGTCTCTGTTTCCCTGACGCCGCCGCAGATGGTTTTGGCCAGTTTTGCGGTCTTCCTTTTTCCGCTCCTTTGCGCGGCCGGTGCATGTGCGTATTGCGAATCGCATGGAAGCGGGATCTTTTCTGGTGAGATCGGAACAGTTTGCGCAGCGTCTGCCGGTTTTTTCGGCGGTATGGCACTTGCTCAGGTGAGTTTGAAATTGGTGAGGTTTTGGAATGGCAGATAAAATCGTCACGGGCACTTTCTCAAAGGGGGGGATCCACCCGCGTGAAGGGAAAGAGTTTTCCGAAAAATGTCCCATTGAGATCCTTCCGAACCCTTCGGAACTGAGGATCGCATTCGTCCAGCACATTGGCGCGCCGGCGAAGGTATGTGTGGATGCCCGCGCGGAGCTTGTATTTGGCCAGCCGGTTGCGGAAGCTGCCGGATACGTTTCCGTGCCGGTCGCGGCTCCATTGCCGGGGACGGTAAAGCGGATCGGTTCCGTGACGCTTCCGAACGGACGGCGCGTGCCTGCGGTCATTGAGAGTGTACAGACTGACGGATTGGATCCGCAGACGCTCCTTGACAGAATGAAGGATCCGGGAGATTTCACCTTGAGCGATTTCGATTCGGAACTCATTCGCGAGAGGATTCGCGTTGCGGGACTGGTGGGACAGGGCGGTGCGGCTTTTCCGGTCCACGTGAAGCTGATGCCGAATGACGAAAAACCGATCAGTACTCTGCTGGTCAACGGCTGCGAATGCGAGCCGTATTTGACGGCGGACCACCGTGCGATGCTGGAAATGACGGATTCGGTCATCGCAGGAGCGCGTCTCGCGGCGAAAGCATGCAATGCGAAGGAGATCGTGATCTGCATCGAGGCGAACAAACCGGATGCGATCGAAAAGATCTCCGGAGCGATCGAAAAACTGAAGAACAAAAAGAGAGCGGGCACTGGAACTGCGGCGGACAAGGAGCCGGAGATCCGTGTGATGTGCATGAAGACGAAGTACCCGCAGGGGGGAGAAAAGCAGCTGATCTATGCCGCGCTGGGACGCAAGGTCCCGCTTGGCAAACTGCCGATCGAGGTCGGCGCGACGGTCGTGAACGTCGGTTCTGCCGTCTCGATCGCGATGGCGGTCCTGCATGAACTTCCGCTGACGCATCGTATCGTGACGGTGACCGGCGGCGGAATCACTCGGCCTGCCAATCTTTTCGTGCCGATCGGGACACCGATCCAGGTCCTGATCGAGCATTGCGGAGGCCTGAAAGAAAATGCACGCCGTGTACTGCTTGGCGGTCCTATGATGGGGTTTGCGGTCGGGTCGCTTGAGATCCCCGTGACGAAAGGGACCAGCGGGATCACGGTCCTCTCCTCGGAGGAAACGGACCGGGCGAAGGAAACGAACTGCATTCGGTGCGGCCGCTGTGTCAGCGCGTGCCCCATGCGTCTGATCCCGACCCGTTTGATGTACGCGTCGCGTGCGCGAAACTGGGACGTTTTCAAGGAGTACCATCCGATGGCGTGCATCGAGTGCGGCTGCTGTTCGTTCTCATGTCCGGCAAAGATCCCGATCGTCCAGCTGATCCGTGTCGGCAAAATGGAGCTTGCGCGTCAGCGTCAGGCGGAAAGTGCCAAAGAAAAATAGTTTGCCGGATGTGCAGAGCGTCCGCTCCATTCCTCATTAACCCATTGATCCGTTAGCTCAGGTTTGATTATGGAAAAATTTGAAGTCGCCAGTTCCCCGCATCTTTTCCGCGTCAATCGTTCCACGAGCCGAATGATGCTCCAGGTCATTCTGGCGCTGATGCCGGCTGCGCTGGTTTCGATTTGCGTTTTCCGGGAGTACGCGATTTTCCAGATCGCGCTTTGTGTGCTGACCTGTGTTGCTTGCGAATGGCTTTTTTCGCAGCTGCGCGGTCGGCGTGCGCCTCTTGAGGACAATTCGGCGATCGTGACGGGAATGATCCTCGCACTTTCTCTGCCGTGGAATGCGCCATGGTATGTGCCGGTCATTGCGTCGCTCATTGCGATCGGAGTCGGCAAGGCACCGTATGGCGGACTCGGTTTCAATATTTTCAATCCCGCAATGGTCGGGCGTGCGTTCGTGATGCTCTGTTTTGCGACGGTCATGGGCGGCGGAGCGTACCAGCTGACGGAAGAGGGGGCTTCCGGCATCGTTTCCCAACCAACTCCGATGGTACAGATCAAAGCGGGCGAGCTGGCGGAGACGCAGCTCCCGCAGGACACTGCGTCGCTCCTGAAAGTCTGTTTCGCAGGCGTACATAATGGGTCCCTCGGCGAAGTGAGCGGACTGGCGATCCTGATCGGCGGTCTCTACCTGATCGCACGGAGAAACGGTGAGTGGCGCGTCACGGTAGGGATGCTTCTGGCGGTCTTTTTGATCGGAATGCTTTCGAAGATCCATCAGGACCCGATTTATTGCGGACTCTTTTACCTCACGAACGGCGCGGTCCTTTTCGGGGCATTCTTTATTGCGACGGATCCCGTCACCAATCCGATCACGCCAGGCGGGCAGTGGCTCTTCGGTATCGGCGTTGGTGTACTGACGATGGTTTTCCGTCTTTTCAGCGGGTATCCGGAGGGGGTCATGTTTGCCGTTCTGCTGATGAACGCGCTTGCCCCGCTTTTGAATCACGTGACGATTCCCCGTCCATTCGGCAAAGCGTAGTTTCAGAGGACCGGCTGCGGTTTCGGCTTTTTGTGAGCCTGCGGCCGGAGTTCGGACGCAGACATTCCGGACGCAGACATTTCAGACGGTTGTGCGGACGGATTTCCAATTTTTTCAAAGCGAATTTTCCCAGGCGTTTTGCCTGTCGGCTGAACCATGAGTGAATCCAGAGTTTCCAATCCAGAGACCAGAACGAGACGTCCGAGCTATCTGCTTCAGGCGTGGCTCGTGATTTTCCTTTCGGCTCTTTATGCCGTCATTCTTGTTTCGATCCAGATCAATTTAAGTGAGAAAATCGAGGCGAACAAGAAAAAGAAGACTTTTGCGCAGATCCCCACGCTCGTCGATGGGGCAGATCCTTCGAAGACGCGTGAGCTGATGATCGAGGGAAAAGACGGTAAACCGGCGACGGTCCTTCAGGTCTTTGATGCGAACGGTCAGCATATCGGCTGGGTCTTTCCCGGAAAAGGGCAGGGGTTCGGCGACGTCATCGCACTGCTGGTTGGGCTGGACCGGAACGCAGAGACGCTGACTGGGATCAGTGTGCTGGAACAGAAAGAGACGCCCGGGCTTGGGAATTTCATCGAGGATGAGCCATTCCGTTCCCAGTTTGTGGGAAAAAGCACCTCCGTTCCTCTCGCAGTCGTGACGGGTGAGCCGGCCAGACCGCAGGATATTCGTGCGCTGACCGGAGCGACGATCTCCTCGAAAGCCGTCTGCGACATCGTGAACCAGAGTGTTCAGCTTTACCGTGCTCCGGCACTGGATGCCGGAAAATAAACGCGGATCGTGCCTGTTTCGGGATCTTTTTGAAAGATCCTGAGGCGTTTTTCCAAGTGAGACGACCACTGTTTTGTATTCCTGACGACAGATCGAATAAAATCATGAATAAAAATTCCTTACCCACGGCCTCCCAGCGTTTTTTTAATGGGATCATCCCGGAGAATCCGACCTATCGGCTTCTGCTTGGAATGTGTCCTACGCTGGCGGTCACGAGCAATGTTCAGGCTGCGCTGACGATGGCGGCGGCTACGACGTTCGTTCTTTTCTGCTCGAATATCATGATCAGCCTGATTCGAAATCTTCTTCAGCCGCATCTCCGCATTCTGGTCTTTACGCTGACCATCGCGACGTTCGTGACGGTCGTAGACCGGCTTCTTGCCGCAGAAATGCCTGAAATGAGCAATCAGCTGGGACCGTACATTCCGCTGATCATCGTGAACTGCATCATCATCTCGCGCTGTGAGGTTTGCGCGTCGGTGCAAGGACCCTTTATTTCGGCGGTCGATGGTCTGGGAGTCGGGGTTGGCTTTACGCTTGGGCTGACTTCCATCGCGACGGTGCGTGAGATCCTTGGAATGGGAACGTGGTTCGGGTTCCAGGTCCTGCCGCCGGAGGTTTGGACTCCGTGGAGCGTCATGATTTTGCCTCCGGGGGCTTTTTTGACGCTCGGAATGCTTTTGGCTCTGGTGAATTTCATCGAATCCAAACGTCAGCAGGGAAAGGAAAGCTGAAACCTGAGCTTTCGGGAGAATTTTCATGGAACTTTTGATTCAAATGCTGCTTCTGGTCGTCAGCACGGCCATCATCAATAATTTCGTATTGAAATATTTCGTTGGGATCTGTCCGTTTCTTGGGTGCTCCAGGAAACTCAGTACTGCGTTTGGAATGGGATGTGCCGTCACGTTCGTCATGGCGATCGCGTCCTTCCTTTGCTGGACGATCACGTACTTCATCCTTCGTCCGGAAGCACCGCTCCCGGTCTGGATCTGGGGTGTTTGCGGAGGTGAGGGACCTGCACCGGATCTTTCGATCCTTTCCTATCTCGTGTACATTTTCGTCATTGCGGCAAGCGTTCAGTTCGTCGAAATGTACGTTCGCAAATTTTTCCCGCCGCTCTACAAAGCGTTCGGTGTTTTCCTGCCGCTCATTACGACGAACTGTGCGATCCTCTTTGCCTGCATTGAGATCCTGAAGAACCTCCAGGATCCTTCCCAGCTCTGGGGGCTGCACATTGCGCTTCTTTATTCCATTGGCGGCGGTATCGGGTTCACGCTTGCGATCTCCATGATGGCCGGTATCCGCGAGGAACTGGAAATGGCCGACGTTCCGAAACCGTTTCAGGGGGTCGGGATCGCGCTGATCACGGCATCCATCCTCGCGATGGCATTCATGGGATTCTCCGGCGTCGATAAAGGAGTCGAAAAGTGTCTGCTTGCCGGATCTGTCGCAGAACCTGCCGCAGAACCTGCCGCGGAACCTGCCGCAGAACCTGCCGCAGAACCTGCCGCGGAACCTGCCGCAGAACCTGCCGCAGAACCTGCCGCGGAACCTGCTGCGGAACCTGCCGCGGAACCTGCCGCGGAACCTGTCGCAGAACCTGTCGCGCTTTCGTTAGGGTGACGAAATACGAAAAGAACGTGATTTTCCGGTTTTTTTGCTGAAAAGGAGACTTTCCCATGACGTACATTTGGACTTTCCTGAAGCACTCCGTTTGGAGAATGTTTTTCTTCTTCCTCCTTTCGGTTCCTTTATTTTGGGGGACTGGATTTTCGGAAGCGGCAGAACCGGAAGAGATCGCGAAGCTGGAATTGACCGGCGATTGGTCGGTACGGGTGACGTATGGCGGGCGGACTCAGGAATTTGCGGTTGAGCCTGCGAAACTTACGTCGGTGACGGACGAGCGGGTGAATGTGCTTCCGGTCTTCGATCCTGCCGGGCCTCCGTGGCGGAAAGCTCGGCCGATGGAGGGCGTTCGGGCACAGGAATGTGCGGTGCGTTACGCGTATTTGCCCGGGTCGCTGCGGGTGACTTCCATTCCGGAGGGAGATGCAGATCCGGTCATTTTCGAAGAGGGAACGGACTACCGGGTCGATGTTGAATGGGGAAATGTCGGGCGTCTGGACGGAGGACGGATCACGCAGGATACGCCGGTGAGTCTTGCGTATCAGTTCGGGAAAATGCGTATCGACGCGATCGTTCGGTGTGCGGACGGTACCTTTTCGCTGATTCAGGGAGAATCGCACGTAGCGAATCCTCCGCGTCCTGAAATTCCTGCCGGGACGCAGCTTCTGGCGACGGTCTGGATCTCCGGCCGGATCGATCGGCTGACAGAAAAGGAGCTTTTCCCGGTTTCGGAGGTCCGTGAGTACCAGCCGATGTTTTTGGCGAAGGACGCGATCCCGCAGACGTACGGAAAGCTCGTGCGCGGCGAGACTGTGCGGATCCTGGCTTGGGGAGACAGCGTGACGGCGTGCGGCTACCTTCCTGGGGAGGATCGATGGCAGTGCCAGTTTGTTGCGCGGCTTCAGAAACTTTTTCCGAACGCGAAGATCGAGCTGATCCACGAGGGGTGGGGCGGTCGCAATACGCGCTCGTATCGGAATGCCAAACCGGGGAGTCCGAAAAACTATGCCGAGCACGTGCTTGCGGTGAAGCCGGACCTGGTGGTGATGGAGTTCGTCAACGATTCGTGGATGAAGCCGGAGAATGTGGAGGCGGATTACTCACAGATCCTTGCGGATTTCCGGGAACGCGGCATGGAGTGGATCATCTGTTCGCCGCATTATGTACGGGCAGACTGGATGGGACTTTCGAACGAGAAGGGTGTCGATGAAGATCCGCGTCCGTACGTTCAGGGACTGCGTGCGTTTGCGCAGAAGCACGGTATCGCGCTTGCGGATGCGTCGTTTTACTATGGGCAGCTTTACCGGCAGGGGATCCCGTATTCCACGCTGATGACGAACAACATCAATCATCCGAACCGTTTCGGGATGTCGCTTTTTGCCGACGCGCTGATGAAGCTTTTTGAGGAGTGATGCCGTCGGACTGCCGGATTTTTGGATTTCCGGACTGTTTATTTATTGTTTCATCAAAACCAAGATCGGGGTTTTTTCATGACCATTACCGTCGTATCGATACTCGTTGCTGTGGGCGTGATGCTGCTTCTGGCTGTCGTCATGGGGTGGATCCTTGGCTGGGCGAATGTGGCGTTTCATGTAGAGGTGGATCCGAAGATCGAGCAGTTGATCGAAGTCCTTCCCGGCGCGAACTGCGGTGCGTGCGGATTTGCGGGGTGCAATGAGTACGCGGCTCAGCTGGCGATGGGAAATGCCAAAGCCGGTGCGTGTACGCAGTGCAATAAAGAGGCGAACACGCTCATTGCGCAGATACTTGGCTGTTCGGTCTCGGAGACATTTCCGTACAAGGCGGTGATCCATTGCAGTGCGAATCGCTATCAGCGTCACGGATGCCAGGATTATGCCGGCGAAAAGAGCTGTGCGGCCGCGAATCTGATCTCCGGGATCCAGGACTGTACGTACGGATGCCTCGGCTACGGGGACTGTATGCGGGCGTGTCCGAACGATGCGATCGTCATTGAGGACGGTTTGGCGCGTATTCGGTACCATCTGTGTGTTGGATGCCGAATGTGTGAGGCTGTTTGCCCGCGAAAGATCATCTCGATCATTCCGTTCCGAAAATCGCAGATCTTGGCTGTTGCGTGTTCCAATCGCGAAAAGGGAATGGATGTGAAGGCGGTCTGCAAGGTCGGGTGCATCGGCTGTGGAATGTGCCAGAAGAGCAGCGCGGAAATGTTCACGATGGGGGCGAATCTGCCGACGATCGATTACGAACACTATCAGGGAGGCGATGTTCTTGGCGTAGTCGTGAACAAATGCCCGGCCAAGATGCTCATTTACGTGGGTGAGCCGACGGAGGAGGACATCAAGGCGACACAGCATGAAGAGATGGACGACGTCGTGAACTCGACACCTTCCACGACGATGGACCAGTTCCGTCCGGACGGTGTGCACGACATGACACACTAAGTAAAAAACGCAAATTTTGAAAGAAAAAACGGAATAGCTTTCTGAAAATCGGAGAGCTTTTTCGTTTTTTGGTGTTTTTTAAGAAAAAAGTAGAAATTTTTTCAGTGTCCCCTTGACAAAGTGTCCATGATGGATTAAAATGAGGGCATTGGAATTCCGAAAGGGATTTCATTGGCTTGTACCACACGAGAACTTCAGCAATTTTCGGGCGCAAGCTCCCGGGGTGCGTTTTCATTTTCCTGGAAACGCCTCTTTTTTCAATGGCGGATTGTGTATAGACACACCGACCAGCTACACACTTGGTAGAAGCGGTCCCTAGAATATATTTGGGATACGCGCGTGTCTAAGTGTGTGGGCAGCTGAAGGCCTTCGTGTGGGATGCGGTTTGCGTATCCCTTTTTTTGTAGACACACACACGAAAACTTCAGCAATTTTCTGTGCTCGTTCTGAGTGGATGCGTCAAAACGTCTTCGGTTTTGATTGATTTTAGAGATTTCCCATGTTCCGCGTGACTGACCGACGAATCGAAATCGGACCGGGCGTGTTTATGGAGTACCGTGTAGTAATCCTCTTCTGGCTGTTTCATCTCCCTGGACCTGTCAGTTACTTTGAGGAAGATGGTTCGCACATTTACCCCCTTCGTCCGACGGATGTTTCCCGACTTTCTCCGAAGGCGCAGCGTCCGTTCCTTGACCGCTTCGGCTGGCTGTTGATTTTTGCAGTTATGCTGGGGATTGGGGTGTGTCTCCAGATTGTGCCAAGTGAAATTTCTATTCCTTAAAATATGAGAAACTATTTCCATCCTGAATCGGGGGCAGGAGGGGAATTGCTGAATCTTTCCTCCGAATGACTTCAAAGGAGATTTAAAATGTCCAAAGAAAGAATCGAAAGTCGCCGCGCTTTTATGCGTAAGGCTGGTAAAGCACTCGGTATTGCTGCCGCTGCTGTTCCGATGCTGGCAGTTTCCGCGAAAATTGCGGAAGCGAAGAATGAAAATCCGAAACAGGAACAGGGATGCCAAGCTTTTAGTTGTTCAGGTTCATGTTTTGGTTCGTGCAGCTGGTCTTGCACTGGCGGTTGTTCCACTAGCTGTATGCATACTTGTACGTTCTTTGGTAAGGGTGGTTGAGCCTATCTTAAGAACAAGTAACGAATGGGTCTTCCTCTGTCCGACTTTGGATGGAGGAAGTTGTTTTAAATTTGAAACGAGCAGGGTAAAAAATGAGTTCCTCAGAAAGTCCGCTTTTAGGAAAAAAACTGATTGTGCCGGATGATGCGGTGCAGAACATTACGTTTATCGTTACGGAAGATTGCCAGCTTCGCTGCAAATACTGCTACATTTGCGGCAAGAATTCTTTTAAAGTGATGTCATTCGAGACAGCTAAAGCAGCTATTGACTATGTTTTGGAACATTCAGAAATTTATTCTGCTCCCAAGCTAATGCTTGATTTTATCGGCGGAGAGCCTTTTCTTGAAATCGATTTAATCGACAAAATCTGCGATTATTTCAAAATGGAAGCCTATCGGCGTAATCATCCCTGGTTTGAGACGGTGCAATTTACTTTTTCCAGTAATGGTTTGCTCTATGATTCTTCAAAAGTTCAGAAATTCATTCAGAAAAATCGCAGGCGATTAAATATTGGGATTTCTATCGATGGAACCAAAGAGAAACATGATTTGATGCGCGTGTTTCCATCTGGAAAAGGGTGCTATGATGAAGTTGTGTCGAAAATCCCGCTTTGGCTGGAACAATTTGAATACTCTCCAAATACCAAAGCGACTGTCGGGCATGATGATTTGCCTCTCGTAAAAGATTCTGTACTTCATTTGTGGGAGCTGGGTATTTCACGTGTCGCGATGAATGTTATTTTTGAAAATGTCTGGCAGGAAGGGGATGATGAAATTCTTGAAAATCAGCTTGTCGCTCTGGCTGATGAAATTTTGGAGAAGAAACTGTATCTCAAGAATCAATGCTCGTTCTTTGAAAGAAGTATTGGTTTTTATATCGATAAAGAATTGGACAATACGAACTGGTGCGGGGCAGGGCTGATGAATGCCGTGGATACGGAAGGAGGTTTTCATCCATGTTTGAGATTCGCCCAGTATTCTTTGGAGAATAAAGAAGAAATTCTGACTGGAAGAATTGGAAAAGGTGTGGATTTGAACAAACTTCGGCCGTTCCAGGCACTGAATCGGACGGTGCAGTCGCCGCAGGAGTGTATCGATTGTGAGGTGGCGAGCGGGTGTGCGTGGTGTCAGGGGTTCAATTACGATTCGGCCGACACGGAGACCATTTATCAGAGAGCAACGTTCATCTGCAAGATGCACAAGGCGCGTGTGAGGGCGAATAACTATCTCTGGAACAAACTCGATCGGATCGTGCCGCCGGCGGAGGATGATGTGCGTGTGCGGGGTCTTGCACAGCGGAAAGGGATGCAGTGTCTGTTCGTTCTGGCGGACAGTGCCGCGCCGTCGTTCTGCCATTATCCGGTCCGGGAAACGGAACGTCAGAAAATGTCGGTCGAGACGCTGAAAAAGGTCGTTTACTACGCGCTGACACATAATCTTTCGCTGAACGTCATTGCTGGGAAAGAGCCGCTCGACGCGGAGTTTTTGAAGGTGCTCGAAGAGTGTCAGCACGTGATTCTCCGTCCGGTCGGCGCGGCTGAGGAAGGGCCGACGGTGAGTGTGCTTGATTTTGAGACCGATACACTCCCGGAAAACGTACAGGGTGAAATGCTCGTTCTGCGTATCGAGGCGAAGAATCTGGAACAGCTTCCCGCGTGGCTTGAGGAACACTCACTGAAATTCGCACGGATCCAGATGTTCGTGAAAGACATGGAAAATGTGGGTGAGGAGGAACTGACGGTCTATCAGAATGTCCTTCAGAAACTCGTCGGCTGGCTGCCGGAACGCGAGGAGAAGAAACCGCTTGAGCTTTCGTTCCTGACAGATCGGCTGATCCTTGAGAAACCGAATCACTGTGGCGCAGGTGTGAAACACGTAACGGTCGCGCCGGATGGTGTATTTTATGTCTGTCCGGGATTTTACTATCGGGAAAAGAACCGTGATTTTGTGATCTCCGACATTGACACGGTTCTGAAAACACATGAACTCCCCATTAAAAATGGGCAGCTCTACCGTCTGGACCATGCGCCGATCTGCGAGAATTGTGATGCCTGGCACTGCAAACGGTGCGTGTTCCTGAATAAAGAAACAACACTTGAGGTGAATACGCCATCCCGCCAGCAGTGTGTCATGGCACATTTAGAGCGAAATGCGTCCCGCGAGCTGCTTGAACCGCTGTTTTTGACGGAAGAAGTGTCGATCCCGGAGATCGATTATCTCGATCCATTCGATGAATTGATGAAAAAGAAGAATCCGTCCCCAAACCGGATGGAAGAGTGCTGAAAGGAGTAAAAATGACTGAGAAACAGAAAGTGGGAAACGTGACGCCGGAACAGAAAGACCAGATCCAGGCACTTTTTGAGCGGAAAAACTCTCTGAAAGAGCTTTTCATGATTGTGAAGCCAGAAAACGTAGACCTCTATGAACGTGTGGTTGCGGATATGGCTGAGACGCAGAAGAAGTTCGACCAGTGGTGGTCAGATATGGCAGCGGAATATCACTGGGAAGGTCGTGAATCCGGAAATTGGGAGATTAATTTCGAGACGTGTGAAATCTTCCTTACTGTTCGATCGTAATGTGTATGCAACATTATACGGGAAGCGAAAGAAAGACCTTCCTAATATAGGGAGGTTTTCTTTTTCCATTTTGGGGAATGATTTTGAGAAATTTTGAAAAAAACGGATTGGTCCCCTAATGGAGCCGACCGAGGTAAAATGTGACCGGATCCTCAGCAGATGGAGTATGTTCGGCAGGAATATGTGATCGATTTGAATTTCTTTCAAGTGAACCTAAAACAAAAGGGATCCAATCTCGCGTAGATTTGTTGAGCTGCTCCATCTGTGGAATTTTTGAAAGGGGATGTGGTTGATCTGGCGGGATTTGGGAGCGTAAACTGCTCACCGAATGCTCTGGCACACTGCGTGAACATCCGACCGTCCATCATGTAGGCCCAGTCGTGGGAGAGGGGGCTTTCGGACGTGATTTCATTCTTCGGCCCCATTTTCAAAACTTTTTTCATGTTTTTTGAAAAAAACGGGTCGGTCCCCCTTGCAATTCTCCGGAAATGTGGTATATTTACTCACATCTTAACCGGGGAATTAGCTCAGTTGGGAGAGCGACTGGCTGGCAGCCAGTAGGTCAGCGGTT
>JAGBAA010000009.1 GCA_017939795.1 Thermoguttaceae bacterium | reverse complement strand
GCCGAATGAACTCGTCGGAATGGACGTCCTCTCGTGGGACTTCAGCAGCACGGACCTCTACGGAGCCAACGGTGTCGCAGTCATCGGACTCCACGGCAATGAAGTCCCTGAACCCTCCGCGTGGATCCTCCTTGCGCTCGGCTGTGGACTCCTCGGCTGGACGCGGAACCGGAAAAAAGCGTAAAATTCACACAAAACAAAGTCAAATAAACAACTAATAAAAATTTTAGGAATCGATCATGAAAAAAGTTTCCAAATCCATCCTGACCGCAGCGATCCTGGCCGGTTTGACTGTTCCGTCTGCATGGTCGGCTGAGTATACGACCTTCGCGGAAAATACGACGGCACAGAAACAGATCTCAAACCTTTCGATGTATCAGCTGGTGGCGTCGATGGAAAGCCTTCCGCAGTATGGAAGTCAGTCCGCCGGCAGTCTTAACTGGTACGATTACGCGCACTCCCTCCCGATCCGCAATGGTTTTACGGGCGCGATCTGGTACATGCAGACCGAGAACGCCAACGGAAATATTGAGTGGGCACTGGTCGAGGCTCCGAACTACACCGGTACGGGAGAAAGCTCTTTCTACAAACTGGGAGTCGCGCGGCATCAGACAGCGGGGGACGTCGTGAACATGGCGGTGACGGGGACGAACTTCTACACGTCGTACGACACGGCGCTCATGCCGCTTTTTGACGGCGTGACGGCAGACGCGGACGGCGTGAAGGCGATCCAGAATTCCACCCTTCTGATCGAATCCTGGCCGTATGGATACTCGGCGGCGGCGAAGGGGTCCGTGACGGACCAGGACGGCAACACGATCACGCTCAGCGGCGCGAGCGGCAGCGACTACGACTGGAACGACACGCCGAACACCTCCAACGACCACGGCAGCTGGCAGTTCCACGTTTACGATCAGGCGAACAGCAAGGGGCAGACCGTCCTCAGTGTGAGCCGGCAGTATCGTCCCAAGGAAACGATCTGCGCGGGAGTCGGAAACTCCAATTCCGGAACGTCCAAAGACTGGACGATGGCCGCGACGACCGCCAAGGCCGGAAGTGTTTCCTTCCAGGTCCTCGCACTGCCGAACTACATTGAGACCGACCGGATTTTTAACGCGGATTCCGCGACTTCCGACTGGTCTTCCGCGGACGCGTGGCTCGGTGCGGACGGGAACACCGCCTCCACTCCGACGACGGACAATGACGTCTTCGTCAACTACGGCAACCTCGTCATTTCCGGAGAGGCGAAAGCCAACATCATGGACATTACCTCTCTCGGCAGCGTGACCGTTACCGAGAGCGGAAACCTCTCAGTCTCCGGCGTCAAGTACAAGGACGGTACGGAGACTAACCCGCGCATCAATGGTAATTTGACCTCCTACGGGACGGTCTTCATTCAGGACCACATCCATTTCTCCGACAACGCGACACTGAATATCCTTGGCGGAACATTCAGCACGAACGGCCAATTCCGTCTCGCGACCGGAACGGAACATTACGTGACGGCGAATTTTGAGAACGCGTCGATTACCGGCAACATCGCGATCGCGTACGGCGGGACCTCGGACGCCCGATTCACCAATGCCACGCACAGCGGCGGCATCTACGTCGGCCATACCGGGACCGGAACGCTTCTTTTCCACAACTCGGTACAGTCCGGCGACGTAAACATTGCCGAAAACCAGAACTCTTTCGGAACGATGACCGTCACGGGAGCCGACTCGAAGATCACGTGCAATAATTTCAACGTCGGATACAAAGGCACCGGAACGTTTGTCATGTACGACGGTTCGCTGACCGCGAACAGTTACTTCTGCGTCGGAAACAACCAGACCTACGCCAAAGGTTCCGTCACGCAGTACGGCGGCTCGATCCAGAGTCCATGGTTCCCGCTTGGGCATAACGGCTCCGGAACGTGGGATATGCACGGCGGTTCTATCCGCGCCACTGGTACCGGAAACACGAAGGGGTTCGTCGTCGGCGACAAGGCGACTGCGACGTTTGTTTTCAACATGGATGGCGGCTCGATCGATTCGGCCGGATACTATATCGTTGGAAACAATGGAAAAGGCACATTAAATCTTTCCGGGGACGGCACGATCACTGTCGGCGACTATTTTACCATCGGATACCGGCAAAATTCGGTCGGTACGGTGAACATGACCGGCGGAAACATTAACACCAGACAGCTTGGGGTCGGCGATGCCGGTTCCGGAACGCTGAACTTTTACGACGGCACGATCAAAACGACGAGCTGGTTCCTTATCGGCTTCAACAATCAGGCATCCGGTTCCGCGAAGAACGTCGTGAATCAGTACGGCGGAACGCTCGATGCTGGCTGGTTTACTCTGATGTGGGACAATGCGGGGACCACCGGTGAGTACAATATGTTTGGCGGCGAACTTTACGCCCGCGGAAACGGCAACCCGATGATCATCGGCAAGAGCACGGCAAATGCGGCGTTCAATCTCTACGATGGTCAGGTCTCTGCCGCGGTCGGACAGAACTCCAATCAGGGCAACAATGCCGCGAAGTACAACGGCTACGGTGTGACGGTCGGCGGTCACGCGGGCGCGGGACAGCTGAATATTTTTGCCGGCGATATGGACGTGAAGGGAAAAGCCAGCCTCACAGCAGCTTCGGATTTGAATTTCGAAACGAGCGTCAAGGGTCTCGGAACGCTGACCGTCGAAGGCGCATTTGAGCAGAACGGCGGGAAAGTTTCCGTTGCACACAACGACGCTATCTCTTTCACCGACGATTACTCGCTTGAAAACGGAAAAGACATCATGACCGTCGGCGGAAAAACGGCCGTGACCGTCACGAATGACTCCGCGAACCTCCTTGAAACAGTCTACGACACCGCGACGGGCAAGCTGAACGTCCAGTTCAAGGACGACGCTAACCGTGGTTCCATCGGCGGAAACTCCGGCCTTTCCTTCGCGCCGACGACGGCAGGCTGGGTCGAACTGGAAGATTTCAACACCTCGAATCCGTTTATCCTCGAGCTTCTTCTCGACACCAACGGCATGGAGATCGACGCGTTCGTAGATATCCTCAACGCGGAGCTGAATCCGTCGGAAGAAGAACTCTGGGTCGTGGCGGAAGCCTCCGGTCTGAATTCCGTCAAAATGGAATTCGCGCCGAATGAACTCGTCGG
>JAGBAA010000061.1 GCA_017939795.1 Thermoguttaceae bacterium | reverse complement strand
CCGACACCCGAAACCCGAAATCCGTGGAGCCGAACATCGCGGATCTTATAAACGGATGGCTTCGATCATATCGCCTTGACTACAAACTGGAACAAGAGAGTCTTAATCCATCTATCGACAGGGCTTTAGAAGAATACAGCTCCAAACAGGGCGGGAACGGCGGTAATCGTCCGGACTGCAAACTGCTTCTGCAGGATTCTGAATTAAGATATTACCCTATTCTCATTGAATATAAAGGCTACCGTGACCGTCTTGTCAAGCGGGATGCAACCGGCAAGGTATCCATTAAAAAATCGGACAATACCGACGATTTTCAAAGTATCAACAATTACGCTGTCAATGGAGCAGTTCACTACGCAAACGCACTTTTGCATTATACTGATTATACCGACATCATCGCGATCGGTGTGACCGGTTACAAAGATGAGACCGGGAAACTTCGGCATTCGATCGGCGTTTACTATGTTTCGAGTCAAAACTACGGTTACGGGCAGGAAGTCGCCCAATTTGAAGACCTGTCTTTCCTGAAAAAAGAAAACTTTGATGCCTTCATCGCGCAAGTCCGAGCACTGAATCTGACAGAAGAAGAGAAGAATCAAAGTATTGAAAAACGCGAGCAGGAAATCAATGCAAGTCTCGTAAAACTCAACAACGACATTTATAAAGACGAGAAAGGTCTTTCGGAAGCCGCAAGGGTCTATCTTGTCGCCGCCTCCATCATTGCAAATCTTGGGATCAAAGGCAAAGTTGCTCCTCTCGAAAAGCAGGATCTAAAGAGTTATACAGGCAAAGGGGAACGGGACGGGGACATTATGCTCAATAAGATCAGAACGTTCTTAACGGAAAAGCAGGTTCCCGAAGATAAAAAGGATCTTATTATTCAAAATTTTTCAGAAAGTCTTTTGACAAATGAAAATATTAACAAACCCATCAACGGAGAATCCCAGCTGAAAAGGGTTTTCTGCAAGGTCATCGACGATTTGGGGCTTTACTACAAAATCGGACTTACCACCGATTTTACAGGAAGACTTTTTAATGAAATGTACAACTGGCTGGGCTTCACTCAGGACAAAATGAACGATGTTGTCTTAACACCAAGTTACGTTGCCGCCTTTTTAGCCCGCCTTGCCCGCGTGGACAAGGACAGCTACGTATGGGACTTTGCGACAGGTTCAGCCGGTCTTCTGGTCGCGGCGATGAATATCATGCTTGACGACGCAAAAGCCAGGATAAAAAGTCCTGATGAATACAAGAAAAAAGAGGCCTATATCAAGGCAAACCAGCTTTTAGGGCTTGAGATCCTGCCGCAAATTTATATGCTCGCAGTCCTCAATATGATCCTGATGGGAGACGGGAGCAGTAATATTTTGAATAGAAACTCTCTCAATGATTTTAATGGAAACTACGGTTTCGTACGTACAGACGAAAAATTCCCCGCGACCGCGTTTGTTTTGAATCCGCCGTATTCCGCGAAGGGAAATGGCATGGTTTTCGTCAAAAAGGCTCTTTCCATGATGAGCAGCGGATATGCCGCCGTAATTATCCAGAACAGCGCAGGAAGCGGAAAAGCGGTCGAATACAATAAAAACATCCTGCAGCACTCTACACTTTTGGCAAGTATCAAAATGCCGATCGATCTGTTCGTTGGAAAATCGAGCGTTCAGACCAATGTATATGTTTTCCGTGTCGGCGAGCCGCATCACAAAGATGAGATCGTCAAATTCATTGACTTTTCCAATGACGGTTACACACGAACTAACCGAAAGAAAGCAAGCTGTAACTTGCGCGACACGGATCGGGCAAAAGAACGCTATGCCGAAGTCGCAGATCTGGTACGGTTCGGAAGATCGAAACTCAAAATCTTTACAGAAAATGAGTATTACGAGAGCACGATCGACCCGGAAAACGGCGCGGACTGGAACCAGAGTGCACCAGTCGATACCAGACCAACACTCGCGGACTTCAAGAAAACCGTGGCCGACTATCTGGCATGGGAAGTAAGCACTCTTTTGAAAAATCAGACAAAAGGAGATGAATGCCTGGGAAAATGATTTCCCCACTTGACGAAAAACTCAAAACAGTCAAGTGGGGCGAATTCAGGATTCTGGAAATTTTTAATGTTCGAAATACTCGCAACATCCTTTCAACAGATATTATAGCTGGCAGTGGAACTATTCCATACCTTTGTGCAAGTGCAGAAAATAATGGGGTTTCTTCCTATATTTCTTACGATGAAAATCTTCTTGAAGAGGGGAATTGTATTTTTATTGGAGGGAAAACATTTGTCGTCAGCTATCAGAAAGAAGACTTCTATTCAAATGATAGTCATAATCTCACATTGTATCTGAAAAATCATCAAAAGCGGATAAAATCAATACAAGTCTTTATTATATCATGTATTACAAAATGTTTAGGCCATAAATATACTTGGGGAAATAGTATAAGCCATAAAAAAATCAAAGATGATTTTATTTTCCTTCCTGTTAATGAAGATGGCGAAATCGATTTTGATTTCATGGAATCGTTTATACGCGAACTCGAAGAGGAGCGTGTACGCGAACTTTCCGCTTATCTGACAGTAAGCGGACTTGCCGACACTACGCTTACAGCAAACGAAGAAGCCGCACTTCTTGCGTTTGAAAGAATGGAATGGCAAGAATTCAAAATCGGAGATTTGTATTCTAAAGTCGAGCTTAACAACAAAAAGTTCGACAAACGCAAGGATACCAGAAGTGAACCTTCCGCAGAATTTCCACTTCCGGTCGTGAACGCAAAACATGGTGATAACGGCATTATGTTCTACGGGAATGACGACATTTTTGATTCTGCCGAAATGACGATAGATATCATTCAGAATGGAGCTATTGCGACTGGCGATGTTTATCCTCAACCGCAACGTACAGGTGTTCTTTGGGACGCATACCTTATAAAGGCAAAAGCTCACGAAGAAACTCGTTTAAGTTTGTTTTTCAATGCGGCTTCGATCCATAAATCAATTAAACAGAAATTCTCTTATGAATTCAAAGCAACGTGGGATAGAGTACAGAAAGAGAAAATCTTTCTCCCGGTCCATAACGGTCAGCCTGATTATACCTTGATGCAGGACTTCATCAGCGCGATACAGAAACTCGTTATTAAGGATGTGGTAAGGTATGCTGATGAAAAGATCTCAACGACAAGATCGATCATAAATTAAGGAATTGAGAAGCAAAACCAGTCCCCGCCAGCAAGTTTATGCGGCTTGCCGGCGGGGATGTCTTCTTTCATGCCGACAGGAGGGAGACGAGCGCGGCGTTGGTGAGGATGGCGAGGGTGCCGGCGAGGAGGGAGCGGAAGGCGAGGCGGGCCATTTCGCTGCGGCGTTCGGGAACCAGCGTACTGATGCCCCCGATCATGATGGCGAGCGAGCCGAGGTTCGCGAATCCGCACAGTGCGTACGTCAAAATGATCCGCGACCGGTCACTCAGGGCCGTCAGGTTCTCTGCCGACGTCATGTCCATGTACGCGATGAACTCATTCAGAACGATCTTCTCTCCCAGAAGCCGGCCGGCGAAACCACATTCGGACCACGGGATCCCGAGCAGGAACGCGATGGGAGAGAAGATCCACGCGAAGATGCGCTGAAGTGTCAGTTCCGAGCCGCCGACCTCGCCGAAACACCCGAGCAGCACATTCGCAAAAGCGACCAGAGCCGCGAATGCGATAAGCATCCCAAGCACGTGCAGTGCGATCATCGTACCTTCCGACGCACCGCGGCACGCAGCGTCCAAACAGTTCACATCCTGGCGGGGGATCTTCTCAAGCTGACCGGTGAACTGCGTCTCTTCGGTCTCCGGAACCATGATTTTCGCAAGGATGACGGACGAAAAGACAAACAGGATCGACGCAATGACGAGATGTCCCGGCGGAGTTCCGGCTTTCTGGAGCATCGAGGCATACGCGACCATGACTCCCCCGGCGATCGTGGCCATTCCGCACGTCATCATGCAGAAAAGCTCCGAGCGGGTGAATTTTGCGAGGTACGGCCGAACGAGAAACGGGGCTTCGACCATTCCGAGGAAAATGTTGGCTGCCGCGATGAGAGCCTCCGCCCCCGTGATCCCGGCAACCCGCGTCACGACTGCGGCCAGAAGGCGAATAAGAAACTGAAGGATCCCCAAATGAAAGAGGATCGCCGTCAGCCCTCCAATGAAAATGATCGACGGAAGGACCGAAAATGCGGCACATGCATACTGTCCGCTGATCAGCTCGGAATGAAAGAGAGAGCGCGTTCCGACGTCGGCACACTCCACGAGCAGCGTGATCCCGACGCCGCTTTTTTCCTGAACTTTCACCCCCCACGGCGTCCGGATGAAAAAGACCGCAAGAAGAACGACTGCGAGAAAGCAGGAACCGACCGCCTTCCAACGAACAGCCTTCCGATTTTCCGACAGACCGAACGCCAGAAGCAGAAAAACTCCGATCGCCAAAACCGGCAAAAACGCACACATCGCGGACCTCACATTCTCCGGCACAGGAAAAATTCCAAACAAAACGAAATATACTGGACTCCATTTTACCAGATTTCCTGATTTCGTAAAGAGCCGGAAGGATGGCTGCACGAAAAAAATGAAAAGTTTCTGTTGAAACAAAGTCAGGAGAAGTGGGAAACAGGAAAAAACACACCCGGACTGCGTGGATACTGGCGGTCAAGGATTTCCAGCCGAGAAGGATGGCAGGGCCGACAAGCAGGCACGCTTTGCAGGCCATAAGAGCTGCTCTTAAACCAGAAGTATCGCCGGAAATTTTTACGATTAATTCGTTTTTATCCATGGGTACTCCTTGAAATTATTGGGGGATCTTATTAAAATAATATTGGAGGTTTATATGGCAGTTATTTTATTGATTTTTGCTCTGATCATCATCCATGACTGTTTTCCGCAATATTTTCCGATGGCACTTGGATGCCTTGGATGCTGCTTCAGTGTTTTGGCAGTTTGCAGCTTTTTTTGCTATTTATTTAAATATTTATGCCTTGCGGAAATACTCTTTATTTTCATTCCGATCATTACGGCGACGATCGTTATGGTAGTCTGGGACCTTTATTTTCAGAAACCGACCACTGAAAACGACGACATTAAAAACGATCCGGACACCTATAGTCTCTGTGATCCGGACGAAAGTCCGGATCATCGTTTGCCGTCAGATGCCGAGGTTTCAGACATTCCGATCGAGGATACTTATCCTCTCAGGATGCCTTCGGAAACCAGCTCGCAAACGCCTTCCAATCCTCAGCCGTAGCCATTCGGGCGGGTTCGGATTGAAATTTTTTTGGGATCTTGTTAAAATAATATTGGAGGTTTATATGGCTGTTATTTTATTGATTTTTGCTCTGGTCATCGTCCATGACTATTTTCCCGGCGTGTTCTCCTTCATTCTGTTTTTATTAGGAGGCTCATTTCTTTTGTGTTTCCTTGGCTCTAATCCCTGGCTGATCATACCATTTGTTGGTATAATCATACTTCTTTTACTTTTTCCAGAAGAACTTCGGCCAAAATCTCCGGAAGAAGTGAAGGCCATATTAAAACGCAAGGCACGCGAAAAGCGGCATCAAAAACAACTTCGGAAAAAGCGGCTTCAGGAAGACAAGACTTGGGAAACTTAATCTCCCAAAGCAGAGGGGTATCATCCCAACAATGGCTGGGAGTATATAGAAACCCCTACTTCTTCGGAAACCAGCTCGCAAACGCCTTCCAATCCTCAGCCGTAGCGATTCGGACGGGTTCGGAGGATAGGGACGGTTTGCGGTACGGATTGTGGAATGGAGCTTCCGGGAAAATGCGTGTTGCGAGGATGGAGACCATGTCCCATGTTTCTTCCCGGCGGCCCTGTACCATCCATTTTAAATGGCGCAGTGTGTTACGTCTTGGGCTGTTTGTGTGAATTGTTGTAATTCTCTATCCGCCGATGTAAGAGCTGCTCTTAAACCAGAAGTATCTCCGGCAATTACTACAATTAATTCATTTTCATTCATGGGGACCCCTTGATTTTAAATTAAGGTATGGTTTAATTTAAGTAGGAGGTGATTTTATGCCGGAAATTTTGACGATAATGGTCATTTTGCATGATTACGTGCCACGCTTTTTCAAGGCTGTTCTGTGGTTTTTAGGAATCAGCTTTGCAATCTTCGTCATGTTTTCCAGCCCCTTAGGTTTCCTAATCGTTGGAGGTGGACTTTTAGGGGCTATTTTACAGGCAGACTATGATGCAAAGAAAAAATCAAGCAGTGAAGGAAAAGCAACGAATACTACTTCCCCTTCGGAAACCAGCTCGCAAACGCCTTCCAATCCTCAGCCGTAGCCATTCGGACGGGTTCGGAGGATAGGGACGGATTGCGGTACGGATTGCGGCACGGAGCTTCCGGAAAGATGCGGGTCGCGAGGATGGAGACCATGTCCCATGTTTCTTCCCGGCGGCCCTGCACCATCCATTTTAAATGGCGCAGTGTGTACGGCCCGGGAGAGATCCCAAGGATCCCCGCGCATTTCCAGACTTCCATTTCCGCCCACGGTCTCAATTCAAGACCGACCGCATCTCCTGAAAGAATAAATTCTGAAACATTGCAGAAAGAAATACGGTTATTACCCATTCAAAACTCGGATTTCTTAAGAGGTAACAAGTCTGTTTTCAGCATCCCGCGCAGTACGGGAGAAATAGGTTGTCACTCTGTAAAAGTATCGTTTTTCAGAAAGTGACGTCCCTATTTTTTCGCGCAGAGGCACAAAGGTGATAAGCCTGTTTTTTTCAGCTTCCCGCATCGTGTGGGAAGAAATAGCGTTGTCACTCGGTAAAGATTATCGTTTGTCAGGCAGTGACGTCCCTGTTTTTTCTCGCAGAGGGCGCGGAAGGTAATATGTCTATTTTCTATGTGAAAATTGAAACGCAGGCGGTAAAAAAGAGATGACAGGCCCACTTTCGAACGACTCACACAGTGTGGAGAATTTTGATTTATTCGGTAACGGTATACTGGGGGGAAAAGATATTGGGGACTTTGAATGTTTCAGACACAGTTTCAACAGAGTCCGCGACACCATACAGTACCGCCTGAAAATCCGCTGAATTCACCGCCCCCACGCACTTTCGAATGTCTGCGTTAAAACAGCCGGCGGGGAAAGGCTCCTCACCGGCTCATTTTTCCAAATCGGGTTCTTTCAAACGAAGACTAGCAGAAGATCTCCGTTTCCTGCGAGGTCACGTCGGCATATTTCTCGAAGATCGGCGCCATGATCTCATCCAGGAATTCATCGACCTGCTGCGGTGCACGGCCAACGTAAAGCGACGGTTCCAGTGCAGATCCCAGATCCACTCCCGCGAACATCGGATCGGCTTCCAGACGCGCCATCAGGTCGTTTTCGCCGCCTTCCTGCTTCACGACTGCCGCAGCCGCCTGCGAGTGCTGACGAATGTGCTCGTGCAATTCCTGCCGGTCGCCGCCCGCCGCCGTCGCGGCCATCATGATGTTTTCCGTCGCCATGAAAGGAAGTTCCGCACGCAGATTCTTTTCGATAACTTTCGGGTAAACGACCATTCCGTCGATCACATTCCGGTAAAGGATCAGGATCGCATCCAGAGCCAGGAACGCCTGCGGAAGAACAAGACGGCGGTTCGCACTGTCGTCCAGGGTCCGTTCAAACCACTGCGTCGCCAGCGTCATTCCGGGGCTGGACTGGACGCTCATGACAAAACGGGCCAGCGAGCAGATACGCTCACTGCGCATCGGATTCCGCTTATACGCCATGGCACTCGAGCCGATCTGGTTCTTTTCAAACGGTTCTTCGCATTCTTTGCGGTGCGCAAGGATACGCAGGTCCGTCGCCATTTTGTGCGCCGACTGCGCGATGCCCGAAAGCACATCCGCGACCTGTGCATCCAGTTTCCGGGGATAGGTCTGACCCGTGACGGCAAAAGATGACTCGAAACCGATCTTTTTATCGACGAGAGCTTCCAGCTGACGCACTTTCGCGCCGTCATTTTTAAAGAGCGAGAAGAAACTCGCCTGCGTTCCCGTCGTCCCTTTCAGACCGCGCGTACGCAGGAGAGCCATACGGTGCTCAAGATCTTCGAGGTCCATCACCAGATCGTAAAGCCACAGGCAGATGCGCTTTCCGAGCGTCGTCGGCTGCGCAGGCTGAAGGTGCGTGAAGGCAAGACACGGAAGGTTCTGGTACGCTTTCGCGGTTTTTGCCAGTGCGCGCATCACGTCAAGAAGTTTCGCAAGAATGAGCCGGAAACTGTCGCGGATCAGGATCACGTCCGTATTGTCGGTCACGTAGCAGCTCGTCGCGCCCCAGTGGATGATCCCCTTCGCATTCGGACAGGCGTCACCATACGTGTGCACATGCGCCATGACGTCGTGACGCAGCTTCCGCTCGTACTGATCCGCCAGCGCAAAATCGATGTCGTCCACATGCGCACGCAGCTCGTTCAGCTGCTCTTCCGTAATGGGAAGCCCCATCTCCGCTTCCGCTTCCGCAAGCGCGACCCACAGCCGGCGCCATGTACTGAACTTTCGCTGTTCACTCCAGATCGCGCTCATTTCTTTCGAAGCGTAGCGCGAGATCAGCGGATTACGATATTCATTGCGATTGATTTCCATCTTGGCGATCCCTTCCGAACGGTTCTCTGATTCCCCGGAAGCCCGAGGAAAGATGAAAAAAGGAAAAACAAACTAAAAAAGTCAGTATACACCATTTCCAAAACTTTTCAAGGGGGACATCGGCAGGATCAAACTGTCTTTTCGGCGATAAGATCTTCGGCGAAAGGTCCCACGCGCGATTTTACCCTTCTGGAAAATCTGACCGCGAGCCGCGGCAGGCTGCCTTTCTTTTCAAAAACTTTTTGAATTTTTATGTATTTCGGTTCTTTTCGGGAATTTCGTATCCCTTTCAAGGTACTAAAATCAGCTGCGTCGGAGATCCGTTTCAGAACCACTCTTTACTGATTTTTGACCTGCTTGACGCGGAATACGAAGTGAACCAGCGACTGCGGTGGAAGTTCGTAATTCCAGTTCTCCTTTTTGTGGAGATTTTTATTCCGGCTGACCTGAGGGAAAGGAACGTTTTGAGACGATTTCCATAAACGGACATTCACATTCCCGCGTATCCGCGTTTTTTCCGGAAGTTCGATCTGGATGGAAACGGAGTCCTCGCTTCTATTCAGCAGGCTGACAAACAGTTTATCGTCTTTGGTCAGCACGGCAGAGACGATCCGATCGTCGGTCGATTCTGAGAGTACATACCGTCCCTGATGCATATCGTTGACGAGCGATTTAAAAATCTCGTATTTTGCCGTCGTTTCGGGCCCATGCCTTCGGTTTGAATAGACCATTGGATGCCCTGCGCCTTTCCACGGACCAAAAAACAGCCAGGTGTTGATGCCGGAAAACCCCGCTTCAAGGTGCCGCCAGAGGATCACGGAGTTGAGGATGTCTTCCGACGGGCTGCGTGTTCCGACCCAGCCGTGCATTTCAGTGTTCCAGAGTTCCTTTTCAGGATCGATCGCCCGAACTGCATTTGCGAAGGTAAAGAGGTCGTCTTCTTTAAAATTTTCCCGATTGCCGTCCGGCGTGTTGTGTGTAGAGACAACACCGATTTTTTGAAGGACTTCGCTCTGTCGGCCGACCACGGATGGGGACGTCAGGAACCGCGTCATTCCGTCATGCGGACTCCAGGTCGAAGGGAAGACGATTTGGGGCATTTTTACTCCGGGATCCAACCAAGACGGCAGCGTGTCGATGACGTAAAGGATATTGTCGATATTTCCTGCCCACATGGTCTGGTCTTCGTTCATCAGGTCCAGGTACGCAATATCCAGTCCATGTTTCGCCATCAGATTCAGATAGTCCGCAAGATACCGGACCCATTTATCCAGCTGGACACCGCGGATCTCTTTTTTCAGAAGCCGTTTATGTCCGCCGACCCAGACCGGATACGCCGCCATCCCGATGTTCCCATGCTTGAAATTCTGGGCGATCAGGTCTGATTCCGTTTCTTTATCGTAAGCTTCCTTGAGCGGACGCGGCGACGCGAAGAACTGGATCTCCGGATTGTATTTGCGGAAGGTCTTCATCATCGGAATGATGACGTCGCCATACGCATGGGGATCAATGACGCCCTCTTCCCGTTCATAGGCACAGTTCATTGGAACCCGGGCATAGTCAGCCTTCAATTCACCAACCGCAAGCCGCGCCAACTGGTCGTTCTGTTCCTTCCAATAAAACCAGAGCCGTTCCGCATCGATGCCAAAACGAACCGTCTGCCGCAGTTGGCCGGAAATCGAAACAATGCAATCCGGCTGACGCTGCGAATCGGCATGCGATACGGAAAAGCTGAATAATGCGATCAAAAACAGAGCGATCCTCAGGAGCTTCATTCTTAAATCTCTCTCGAATGTTATGGAAGGTTCGCCACAACTCCCTGATTTTACGGGACGGCACGATTGGGAGCTGCGTTTTATAAAAAATGTCCAACAAAAAAGTAACGCAATGCAGAAAGAAAAAATTGCAGTGAATTCGCTGGAACGGAAAAAAATTTCAAAAAAATCCCTCCGGCAAGTGCGTCTCTGTATTATCGCAGAAAATACAAAAGAAGCTAAAAGACACAAAATGAATTTTTAGGAACACTTTGCGGATCTTCTGAGGTTTCAGTGGTTGAGCTCTTCGGCTAAAAGTCTCACACGCGATTTTACTCTTCTGGAAGAATCTGGCTGCCCGTCATGTCATGAACGGCCAAGAGGGAGGAACATTTTGAAAATTGCTCCTCCCTCAGACTCACTCTTCAAAAACTCTTTGATGAAGCGGCGTTAAGTTTTCTTACCATTCCATGACGGCGTCGATCGGGTAGTGGTCAGACGGGTAAATGTCTTTCTTCTCGCGGTTGATCTTCGCAGACTTGACTTTCAGATCACCATACATCATGATGTAGTCGATCTTCGCACCATTCGGGCTGGCTTTACCGAAGAAATTGTATGTGCAGGCCGGGAATTCGTCGGGATTCGCGACGCGGAAAGTGTCCACCATCGGAAGCGGAGAAACTTTTTCTTCCCCCTGAATGTTGGTCTTTTTGCCGGTGAGGTAGCTGATCGATGCGGAATTTTCACCCGTATTGAAGTCGCCCGTCAAAAAGACCGGCGCACTCTGGTCGGCACGTTTGGCGGCAAAGTCCGCAATCATGACGCTGGCAAGCTGGCGGGCTTTTTCGCTCACGTGATCGAAGTGTGTGTTGATGAAGTAAACGGCGCGGCCGGTGCGTTTTCCGTCCTTCAGCTCATGGAATTTTCCCCAGATGACCGTACGCGGGCAGGCATTGCCCCACGTGATGGATTCCGGGACATCCGGCGTGTCGGAAAGCCAGAAGACGCCCTGCTCTTTCGCATCGATCTCCCAACGATCCTTGCGCCACATGATCGGCGTCGATTCACCTTCCGTCGGCGATTTTGTACGTGAACGGACCAGCATACCGTACTCAGGAAGGTCTTTTTTGAGGTCTTCGACCTGATTCAGATTCGGTCGGGACGTCATGATGGCTTCCTGAACGCCGATCAGATCGTATCCGCCCTTGCGCATGATGTCCACGACCTGCGCCTTGCGGTGCTTCCACTCGTGCGGTTTACCGACTTCACCGTAGCTCAAGCGAATATTGAATGAAAGGATGCGGAGTTCCGAGTCATTTGCGGCCGTATCCTGTGCGAACGCAGACGTCAAGGAAAGTCCCATCGTGACCAAAAGTGCAAAGATCACGGAAAAAAGAATCGATTTCTTCATAAAAATTTCTCCTAAAATTTCTCCTAAAAATTCTCCTAAATGGATCCCTGTACGTTTTCTATGCGTTTCCGGAGTGTCTCCATACGAAGGCTGGGATGGCAGGAAAACGGCGAGGATGGGAAATAGGGTAGGAAATGAGGAAGGAAAACAGAAATGGGAGCGCGGTGCCCTTAAATTTCCAAGTTTTCCATAAACTGCCTTTCATTATACTCGAAGACTGAAAATTTTTCAAGTACTCCGGCGAAATTTTGATGATTTTTAGTTCCTTCGGTAATTGCGTGCACTCTTAACGACAAAATCTTCAGGGAGGATTCCGTAAATTCGGAGGGCGGCTACATTCTGTGCATCTGCTGGAAGCGTGCTGCAAGCCACCGCGCTTCCTTCTGCGTCAGGTCGCTGATACTGGCGAGGATCTCTTCGTCATCGGAAAGGAACCAGAGGGAATCCGGTTCGATCTCGAGACGATCTGTCTGAGAGACGTTGGAGTTCTCTTTTTTGAAGGTGAATCCGAAGAGTTTTTCCGAATAGCGCAGTTCATCGCGGGTGATGGTCCATGATTTTTTGACTTTTCCGGCGAAAAGCGACAGGAATGCGGCCGTAAACGTTCCGATCCCTACGAGAATGAACGGGATGAAAAAGAGAAATTCCGGCCAGCTCTTGCTCAGCGGGTCTCCTTGGAGTATGAGTGCCACGACGGCGGTCCAAGTGACCGCATTCCAAAACGTCGTGAAAAAACCGAGAAAAAGCGTACTCGCGATGGAAAACTTCCCATTCTGGAAAATCGTGAATTCCTCGGCAGTCTCGTCTCGAAGCCAGTTTCCGTCAAATGGCTGACTCGCATAGAGCGGCGGATCCTTTTTCAGGAAAAGCGTCTCCATCGGGTCACGTTCAGCGTCGTCTTCAGCGTCGTCTTCAGCGTCATCGTCGGCGCAATTCTCCACGTTATTTCCCGCGTCAGAGAAAGCCCCGACGAACGTACCTGCGTCTTCTTTCATATTTTGAGGATCTCTGAAAAGCGAGACCGCACGCCAAACGACACGAAGTACCGTCGCAAAGCCGGCAAGAACGGAAACCGCGAACGCAATGACGAAGAAGGTGAGGGCGAGTTCTTTAATTTTTGGCGGGCAGATCCCGTCCGGAAGAAATTCCGAAACAAGAATGATGAAAAATGCCGCCGTGGGCAAAAAGAAAAGGAACGCCTCCATTTTGGATGGACCGGTGATCTTTGGTGAATCGGACATTGGGAGCTCCTGAAAGTTTGACTGAGGGACTTGGAATTCTTTTTTGACGGGAATAAAAAACGGGAAGGAAACCAGCTGCATCCGAACACAGAGAACGGCCGGATGCAGTTTCCTGCGGTTTCAGAGTCGAAAACGTCAGAAACCGCGGGAACCTGAAAACGCCCAAACCGGCACTGGGAATCAGAGATCCAGACGCCACTGAAGCCCATTCTTTTTGGCCGTCTGCTCTTCACGTCCCGGTACGTTGGAGCTTCGGACTTTTCCTTGCGGGAAGGAGTCGCGCAGCGCGAGCGTAAAGTTCGCGGAATCCTGCGTCAGTTCTGCATGGACCATCCCGATGTCGCCCCAAAGTCCGCTGGACGGCATCACCATGTTTGGGAGTTTCGTCGGCTGATCGTTCGTGTGCCAGTAGTGCCAGTGTCCGTTGATGTACCCGGCAACGCAGGAATGGGATTCGAGGATCTTCGCGACCTGTGTTTCCCGCAAAGGATGGTGCGCTCCGACGATGGTCGGCTTCGTCTGCTTTTTGAGCGTTTCGTTGAGCCAGTCTTTCTGGTCATCGCTGACCTTTCCGCCGACTTTGCCTACATTCAGAGAATCCAGCATGATGAAGTCGGCATATTCCGTCTCCGCCTTAAAAACGAGATGCCCTGGAACGAGCGACTGCGCGGCTTTTTCCGGAAAGATCTCGCTGAAAGTCTCCCGGCGGTCATGATTCCCCATGCACGGCGTCCAGGGGATCCCGGCGTCGTCGAGCGGTTTGAAGATCTCGCGCAGCATCCGGTAGTCGCCGAGCTCTCCAACGTTGAAAGAAAGGTCTCCGTAGATCAGAACGTGCGCCGGGCGCGGATCCATCGCCGTGATCTCGGAAACGCACTCGATCAGCCAATCCACGGTGAATCGGTAGCGCGGGAAACGTCCGACGTGCGTGTCGGAGAGGAGCACGAGCCGTCCGGAAGCGGCGGAAACAGCCGGAGACGCTCCGGAGGAAACAGCAGTCTGTTCGGCAAAAGCCGAAACGGAAAACCGGCCGGAAACAAACGGCACAGCGGCTGCGGAAAATCCCAGAGCAGTCAGAAAACGGCGTCTGTCCATCGTATGAACGGAAGGTCTATGCAGATCCATGAAAATTTCCTTTCGCGAATGCTTGGAGGCTGAAGACGGAGCCGGACCGCCAAAGGATCCTGTCCGCGGAATGCAAAAACAGGCATCCAGCACCCCAATGGGTCAAATGGACAAAGCGGAAAACGAGGCACGGCAGTCCCGGACTTCCAAAGACATCATGTACCTAAAAAACGGAACCGGCACCCGAACGGATCCTTTGAATTTTACCTTTACTTCGGTCATCCGTCAAGGGGGCGGACAGGGAAATTTTGCTTTTTTTGATTTTTTTCATCTTGAAAAACGCTTCCGGGAAATAGACCGCAGATACTGTTTTTTCCCAATCAAAAGAACATTTTGGAAGAGTTCGGTCCAGAAAGAAATGGAAAAAATTTCGGCAGGCAGTCCATTTTCTCTATTGCCTGAAATCCGGAAATCCGCTATGATGCAGACCATGAGTTGAAGAAAAATTTTCAGTAGTTTTCAAAACGTCTGCGGAAGCAGAAAAAGACAGAAATACAAGCCCCCGGCAGCTAAAATGAGGCTGAAATTTCTGAGATCTGCTGAAAATTTAAAGAAAAAAGGTCAGGGAAAAGGTAGAAAATGGGCAGTGCGAAAAATGAACTGCTGCGTGTGCAGCTTCGCTGGATGAAAGAGATCGATCTGGACTGTGTTTATGAACTGGAACAGAAATGCAGTCCGAGACCGTGGGGACCGATGGAGTTCGCAGACGTTCTGATGCACTCCAACTGTGTGGGACTGGTCGTCGAATTTCGCTCGCAGATCATTGGGTACCTGATCTACGAAATGCACGAAAACACTCTGAAGATCCTGAATATCGCCGTTCTTTCCGAATTCCGCCGCAAAGGGGTCGGCTCCCAGATGGTAGCCCGCCTTGCGTGTTTCCTTGCCCGAAATACCCGTCAGGAAATGACGCTTTCCGTGCGCGAATCGAATCTTTCCGCCCAGCTTTTCTTCCGGTCTCTTGGATTCAAGGCCGTGAGCATCAACCGGGGCACGGAAGATTCAGAGGAAGACTCCTACGTCATGCAGTACCGCCACAAATCGCGTGTTCTGCCGACGGAAATGGTGCTGAACTGACTCAAATCAAAAAAACACAGCGCGGACTTAAATGGCAAAGTCCGCGCTTTTTTTCGTCAAAAACAGGATGAAACAGAAGCAAACAGGAAGGACGAGAACATGGTCAAACGATTTTTTCATCGCATTTTTGGGGGCGAAAACAGAATCGCGGTTTCTGCAGGAATCCCGGCATCGGTGTGTGGGTCCGGATACGCATTCGCGGGCATTTGCGGTCTTCTGCTGGCAGTTCTGACATTAGGGATCCCTTCGGTTTTTGCTTTAACGGCAGTGCAGGAAAATGCAGTGCAGGAAAAGACAGACCAGCAGGATGCCGTGCAGACGATCTGCATCGACGCAGATTTTCCCGGAGGAAACATTCATCTGGATTCGCTCGAGGGGGATCTTGTGCGGATCCGTCCGGAATTGCGAGGCGGGAACGACTGGTTCTATTTTGCGTTTCGAGTAAAAAATGCGCAGGGACGCACTCTGCGGTTTCTTTTCAACGCGAAGGATCGCATTGCGTCGCGCGGACCGGCGGTCAGTTCAGACGGCGGGAAAAGCTGGCGGTACCTGAACACTGAACCGAATGCAGACTCCCGCGAATTCACGTACTCTTTCGGTCCGGAAGAACGCTCGGTCCTTTTTGCTCTGGCGCCGCTCTACACGCAGAAAAACTGGGACGAATTCATGGCGAAATACCGGGGACGCGATAATGTAGAACTCTCCGCACTGTGCCAAAGCCCCGAGGGACGGGATGTGGAGCTTCTTCGGATCGGAAAAGGGAATCCGAATGCGCGATTTGCTGTGGTCCTGACCTGCCGTCACCACTGCTGCGAAATGACGGCGAGCTGGGTCCTTGAGGGAATTCTGGAGGAAACCCTGAGCGAAAATTCCCAATATGGTGAGTACCTCCGGGAAAATGCCGAATTTTTCGTCGTGCCGTTCATGGACAAAGACGGCGTGGAAAAGGGAGACCAGGGTAAAGGCCGGAAACCGCACGACCACAATCGCGACTACAATCACGAAATTTACCCGGAAGTTCGCGCACTGAAGGCTCAGGTTTCCAGGAATTTCAGTCCGGAAGACGGGAAAAAGATCTTCTTCATGGATCTCCACTGCCCCTGGATCCGTTCCGGGATCAATGAGAAATTCTCTTCGCCGCTTCCGAAAGAGCCTTGGATCTCCGAAGCTGCGCAGAATTATTTCGAATCATTCGAAAAACATCAGAAAGATGGAGAGATCCCGTACTCTCCCTCGAACAACCTACCGTTCGGAAAAGGCTGGAATACGGAGAAAAACTTCATGAAACTCGAAAACGGCATCCCGACTTCCTCAGCAAAAATTTGGGCCTGCGGACTGCCGAATATTTTGTGTGCCTGCACGATCGAAATGCCGTACTCGAATTGCTCCGGGGTCGAGATCCTGCCGCAGAATGCGCGAGAACTTGGCCGAAATCTTTCCAAAGCACTCGTTGATTTTCTGAAAGACTCAGAAAAGACTGAAAAGACTGAAAAGACTGAATGAGGAACAGTCCGCGGCTCTGTTTTGCACAGAATGCGCGGAAGTATGCGGCAGCACATGAGTGTGCGTGATTTTGCGGCGCAGAGAATGATCCTGCGCCGTTTTTTTTGAAATCGCCTTCCGAGTGTCGGCGAAATACTGGAAATTTCCGCAGAATGCAGCGGCTTCCTGAAGAAAGAATTTGGAAAAAACGGGAAATTCGGCAGGAAATTTTCGGAATTTTGTCTCTTTTGCTTTTTGGCCCCTTGCGTCTTCTGCCAGTTCTGGTAAAATAAAGTTCGGTACTTTTTCTGAATTTCAGGCCGGACAGGCTTTATGCGGAAATTTTGAAGAAAATTTGAGAAAATTAAATTTGAATGGAATGAGTATGGAAAACGAAGCGAACGTCGGAAACGAACCTGGGAACGAGATCGAAAAAGAATGCGCCCTGAATGAGGTTTCCGGGAATGAAGTTTCGGCGTCCGAAATGACGTCCGGGACAGACTGCGCTGCGGAAGATCCCGCATCCTTTGAGAATCCGGAACGTGCGGCCAAGGTCGCTTTGGTGACGGATGAACCGTCGATCGAGACACTGCGGGCGACGCTGGCGAAATATGGCATCGAGGTTTCCGAGCCGCAGGTGGAGCTTCTCGAAAAATTCTGTGAACTTCAGTGGGACTGGAACCGGAAGATCAATCTGACGCGCCACACAACGTACGAAAAATTCGTGACGCGCGATCTGATCGACACGCTGGCCTTTTCAGAATTCCTTGCTCCCGGCGAGAAGGTGCTTGACGTTGGTTCCGGAAGCGGCGTGCCGGGGATCCTGCTGGGGATCCTGCGTCCGGACGTCTCCATTTCGCTGGCCGAGTGCGTTGGGAAAAAGGCAAAAGTTCTGGCCGACATCATCCACGAACTTCAGCTTCCGATCCCCGTTTACTGTGCGTTGGGGCAAGACATTCTTGGGAACTGGCAGTTTCACACGCTCACGTTCCGCGCGGTGGCCTCCATGCGGAAACTTCTGGAGTGGTTTAAGCCGTCCTGGCCGCACTTTGACCGAATGCTGCTCGTGAAGGGACCGAAATGGATCAATGAGCGCGGTGAAGCACGGCATTTCTCGCTTTTGAAAGGACTGGCGCTCCGTAAATTAAAGGAGTACGCGACCCCCGGATCTGACGGCGGAAAACTTTCGGTCGAAGACGTCGAACGGCTTGCACAGAGCGAGAATCCGACGGAAATGGAAGAAGGGGCGAAAAGCGTCATTCTGCAGATCTGTCCGGAAGAAAAGCTCGGAAAAGGGAATCTGTGTGTTCTCTCGTCGCTGGAGACCTCTAAATCCCGCAACAAGTACGACCACAACAAACGGCGCAAATCCCGCGTGACGGAAGAAACGATCGAGTACGTGGACGCAGATGATTTCGACGGCCTCGACGAAGACGGCGATCAGATCCGTGTGGAAAAGAATGCGTCCCGCAGCCGTTCAGGAAATTCCTCCCGTGAAGGTTCCCGACGCGGTTCCCGTGAAGAAAATTCCGGAAGGGGAAAGACTTTTGGAGAACGCAGGAACGGAAACCGAGCCGACAATTCACGCAGCAATTCACGCAGCAATTCGCGCAGAAATGACCGCGGAAACAGTCGGGGATCCGGCAAGAAACGCTAAGACATGGAAACTGGCCCCGAGAAACGGATCTGGAATGGAACGGTCTGCAGTTTCAGACGCCCTTCGGCAATACACAGGCCTCGACCGTACGCAGGATCTCGGCAGGCACACGGTTCGGAACCGTAGTCTGTGAGGATAGAATCTGAAGGACTCAGGTCCTGAAAATTTCCGAACAGGTCAGAGAATGCGGAGGTTCAGAAAAAATGAACGATTTCGATAAAAAAATGATGGCGCGTGCACTGGAACTCGCACGCCGCGGACAGGGATGCGTGGAACCGAATCCGATGGTCGGCTGTGTGCTGGTTTCTCCGTCCGGCGAGATCCTTGGAGAAGGCTGGCACCAGAAGTACGGCGGACATCATGCGGAAGTCAATGCGCTTCTGGATGCGAAAGAACGCGGAAATTCCGTGGAAGGCGCGACGGCGTACGTGACGCTTGAACCGTGCAGCCACTATGGTAAAACGCCGCCGTGTGCGCTTGCGCTGCGCGAAGCAAAAGTCGCCCGGGTCGCGGCCGCCATGCGCGATCCATTTCCAAAGGTCGCCGGCGGCGGATTTCGTCTTTTGGAAGAGGCCGGGATCGCGGTTTCTGTCGGGATACTGGAAGAAGAAGCACGAAAGCTGAACGCACCGTATCTTAAGCTCGTCCTGACTCAGCGTCCATGGGTGACGGCGAAGTGGGCCATGACGCTGGATGGAAAAATCGCCTCACGGACTGGTTCCAGCCGATGGATATCCTCGGAAGAGTCGCGGGAATTCGTTCATCAGACCCGTGCAAGAATGGACGCGATCCTCGTCGGAGCCGGAACCGTATTAGCCGACGATCCAATGCTCAATGCGCGTCCCGAAAACGGAACCGTTCACCGTCAGCCGCTGCGTGTTGTCGCGGATGCACGTCTGGAAACTCCTCTGGGATCCCGACTGGTCCAGACTGCACGGGAACTGCCGGTCCTGCTTGCTGTGGATGCAGATGTTCCTGAAGAAAAGACGCTTCCGTATCGTGAATCCGGTTGCGGGATCTTTCGTTTTTCAGAAGGATCTGCCGTAATGGGATCCCGGGCAAAACAGATGGCAGAACTTTTGGATGAACTGGGCCGTCGGCGTCTGACGAATCTGCTCGTCGAGGGCGGGAGTGCCGTATTGGGGGCGCTGCTGGACCTTCAGGCGATCGACGAGGTAAACGTTTTCGTAGCTCCAAAACTCTGCGGCGGCCGGAACGCATTCACCCCCATTGGAGGACTCGGGCTTGCGCAAATGGAAGACGCGTTCCAGCTTGTGGACGCGCAGACGCAGGTTTTGGGCGGAGACATTTTGCTGACCGGACGGCTTCGATCTCCGGACCAGACTTCCCGATTGGGAGAACTGGACACCAATCTCCGTCAGGCGTAAATTTTCGACTCCGGAACGGGAGGTTTTGGTTCAAACGTCCGCGTCATGGAGATCTTTTAGTCCGAAATTTTCAATTTTATCCGAATTTTTTCAATCAGAAAGGCAAAAGCATGCACGATACGATCCAGGAGATCCTTTCCCGCGGAGTTCAGGTCCTTGACGGAGCGTGGGGAACGCAGTTTCAGCAAAAAGGTCTTCCGCTCGGTCAGAGTCCGGACCTCTGGAATATTGAGCAGCCGGAAAAGGTTTTGGAAGTGGCGAAAAGCTACGTCGATGCGGGCAGCGACATCATCATCACGAATACTTTTGGGTGCAGTGTCCTCACTCTGAAAAAAAGCGGTCAGGAAGCCCGCGTGCATGAACTCAACGAGGCCGGCGTCCGCCTCTCGAAACAGGCGGCAGGAGACCGGGTAAAAGTCTTTGCGTCCATGGGACCAACGGGCTACCTGCTCATGATGGGCGAGGTGACGGAAGACGAAATGTTTGAAAGTTTCCGTCTCCAGGCGGAAGGAATGAAGGCGGGCGGCGCGGACGGGATCGTCGTCGAGACGATGTGCGATCCGGAAGAAGCCGCCATCGCGATCCGTGCAGCCAAAACGACGGGACTGCCTGTCGTTGGGTGTATGGTCTTTGACTCCGGAGAGAACCTCGACATGACGATGATGGGAACTACGGTAGAAGACGCGGCCCGCGCGATGCTCGATGCCGGTGCAGACATCATCGGCTCCAACTGTGGACGCGGGATCGAAGGATTTTTGGACGTCTGCCGCCGTCTCCATGCCGTCTCCGGCGAAAAGGTCTGGATCAAAGCAAATCGCGGAATGCCGGAAGTCGTGAACGGTGAGACCGTCTATACGCAGACGGCCGAACAGTTCGCGGCATACATTCCGGAACTGATCGAAAGCGGTGCGGGTTTCGTCGGCGGATGCTGTGGAACATCGCCGGAGATCATTCGGGCGGTCCGTGCAAAAGTGGGCGTTTGAGAGATTTTCTCGGAGCGCAAAAAGGTTGAGACACCCAAAGGATGCAGGAAAATATGGAGCCGTTTGAGTTCAAAAAAATCATTTTGGCGAGTAATTCACCGCGGCGAAGATCGCTGATGGAAGAAGCCGGATTCTGTTTTCAGGTACTTCCGGCAGATGGAAACGTCGAGACTCCGTTTGATCCTGCGAAGTTTGCGTCCCCTGCGGATTTTGTGTGCCATGAAGCGTTTCTGAAGGCAGAAAATGTAGCGAAACGCTTTCCCAAAGAGGATCTCGTCGTCATTGGCTGCGATACGATCGCGGTCTGTCATGGGGAGATCCTCGGAAAACCGGCGGACAGGGAGGATGCACGCAGGATGCTTTCCATGCTTTCCGGGAGCATTCACGAGGTCATTTCCGGACTCTGTCTGCTGAATCCGGCATTTCCCTCCGTGCGTGTTTTGGAATCTATCGTGACCCGGCTGGAAATGGATCCGCTGACCGATGAAATGCTGGAATCATATCTTGACTCCGGAAAATGGGAAGGAAAGGCCGGTGCGTTCGGCTACCAGGACGGAAACGATTGGCTTCATGTCATCTCCGGTACGGAATCCAATGTCGTGGGGCTGCCGATGGAGCGTCTCTCGGAGATCCTGAAGCCGGCAGAAGGCTGGTTTCACTGGTAGTCTCCAGCCTGGATTTTCGGAAAAAGTACAGAAAAAGAAAAATGAGTCAGATTTTGAATTTTCAGGAAGCTCTGGAGCTTTTCGATCCGCAGAAAACACCGCTCCATGAACTGGGACTCCGTGCGGATGCGCTGCGGAAGGAACTTTGCGGAGAGACGGTTTTCTTCAACGTCAACGCACATCTTAATCCCACGAATGTCTGTCAGTACCGTTGCGCGCTTTGTGCGTTCAGTACGGACCGCGGAACGAAACGTGCGTACCGGATGACGATGGACGAAATGCTCGCAAAAGCAGAAGAAGCAGCGCGGGCAAACTGCTCAGAACTCCATATCGTGAGTGCCGTTGATCCGGAACTTCCGTACGCATGGTACGTCGATCAGGTCCGGACGATCCATCAGGCGTTCCCTCAGCTTCAGATCAAGGCGTTCACGGCCGTTGAAATCGCGTGGATGGCGGAGATCAGCGGAAAAAGTATCGCGGAAGTCCTCATGGAACTTCGGCTTGCCGGTCTCATGACGCTGCCGGGCGGCGGTGCGGAGATCCTCGTCGACGAGGTCCGGAAGGTCATCTGTGCGAAAAAACCGATGAGCGAGACCTGGCTGGAAGTTCATCGGACGGCCCACAAACTGGGGATCCCGTCAACGGCGACGATCCTGTACGGACACATTGAAACGCCGGAACAGAGAGTGGAGCACCTGATGAAACTGCGTGAACTTCAGGCAGAGACCGGCGGCTTCATGGCACTCATTCCGCTGGCGTTTCACCCGCATTCCACGCCGCTTTTTGAGGGCGGAACCGTTTCGAATCGGAAAACGTCGGCAGAAGATGACCTGCGCATGATCGCAGCATCACGGATCATCCTGCATAATTTCCCGCACATCAAAGCGTACTGGATCTCGCTGGGGATCCAGACCGCTCAAATCGCGCTTGCTTATGGTGCCAGCGACCTGGATGGAACCGTGCGTCAAGAAAAGATCCATCATGATGCCGGATCTAAAACACCGGAATGCCTGAGCGTGGAGGAGATCCAGGCTCTCATTCGTGAAGCGGGCAGAGTTCCCGTGGAGCGGGATTCCATCTACCGCCCAAGAAACGCGCAGGGAATGGGGTGAGGGAGAGATTTTGGATCCAGGATCAAGGTCCGAAATTAAAAATTTGGATCTTCTGATTTCGTTTCATGACGAGAAATGGCCCGCAAGCAGTTTGCGGGCCATCTGTTTGGAGAAAGTCGGAAAGCCAGACCTCTCCGACTGAATGTTCTGAATACTCTGAATACTCTGAATACTCTGAAAGTTTCCGATCCTGCCGACCGATCTTCCGCTCAGCTTCAGTTGGTCAGCGTAACGGATTTTCCGTCGGCACGGTTGGCGAGATTCTCATGAGTTTCGCCGTCGATCGAATAGGAAATACGCTGTACGGAACCGTCGCACATGACCATTCCGAACGCACCGGCATGGCAGCTGCCGAAACGGCAGGAATCACGGTCAAAACCTTCACGATCCTGTACCGGCAAGCGAGTATCTTTGGTCGAGACGCGCATATTGTCGCCGTCGCATCCTCCATAGACGCTGATGTCGTCCGTGTAGCTGAAACTAGCGGAAGCATTTGCAGATTCGTATGCCGCCGGCACGAGGTATTTTTCACCGATGAGGTACGTATTGCTCGTTCCGTCGCGGATCTCTCCGATCTTTGCCGCGCCGTAGTCGAAAGAGACACCGTTTGCCTTGGGATCCGCCCACGTTCTGTTTTTCGCACAGGCAAGACTGTTGCTCCAGTTGGAGTTGGTCGATTGGTTTGCTCCATTATTGAAACCGTTAGTATTCGAACCGAAACTGGCGGCATAATCGCCTTTGACGCATTCTGTCATGGCATCGCAATCCTTCCCGTAGTCCCGCATATAGTAGAGTTTCGCGGGACGGCGTGACGGACAGTTGAAAACATTGACGGGAGACTGACAGCGGGCTTTCGTTCCGGCCATCTGAGTGCCGCTCACATCATTCACGTTTCCATCAGTTCCGAGCTGAAAAAGTGCATTCTGTTCGAGGAACGGCAGCATGGAGTACGCCCAGCTTCCCGGCTGCATGTAGCCGAAACCAAGATCCGGGTCACCTTTCCAATAGTAGTACCATCCGCCTGATGGGTAGGTCTTCACGGTACTTTCATGGTTCATGGAGGCCAGTCCCATCTGTTTCAGGTTATTGTTGCACTGAAGCACTCGGGCAGCTTCACGAGCCTGCTGAACTGCAGGCAGAAGAAGTCCGACCAACATCCCGATGATCGCAATGACCACAAGAAGTTCTACGAGCGTAAATCCCTTTTTCTTCATATGTTTCCTTTTTTTCTAAAATGTTCCGGAACAGAAACGGTCCATTCCGGAATAGTGTATTTGTTTGATTATTGAGCGTTTCCAACTTTACCGCGTCGGCGAAGCGTCATCATTCCAAACGCACCGCAGACGAGAAGCAGCCACGTAGAGGGTTCCGGAAGCCCTGTCGAGCGAAGGATCCCATCGCCGCCGGCCAAAAGACCAGTCAGGTCCCAGTTGGAGTCATCGTAGGGATTGCTCAAAAGATGGATCTCGCTGAAACCAAAGTTCGCGTCGCCCGCCACATCAAAGAGCTGGAACGAGGCGTCCTGGGAAAGCTCGCCGGAGAAAATGAGATTCAGGATGCCGTTGGCCTCCATGTCTCCGTCGATGATCAGCTGGTCCGTGATCCCTTTGGAAAGGTCGACATCGATATTCAAAACGGCATCTTCCGCCATCGTGTAGTCGCCCGCGATCTCCAAGGTGCCGATTTCCGCGTTCAGAGGAGCATCCGAGAAGAGGATCCCCGGTGTGTTGAGGTCAACGCGATTTCCCGTGCCGGTTTTCTCAATGTCGATGTCGAGGCTCTGTCCGCCGCTGCCTTCCCGCATGTTGATCTGGATAGGATGGAGACCAGCGGTCAGTTCTGCTGAGCCGGTCTGATAGGTGTAGTAATCCACCCAAGAACCACTCCCGATACTCTTGCCGTCGATGAAGATCTGCGCGTTATCGTCCACATTAATATGGAACGTGTAGTTACCGGCTTCCGGTACGTAAATGTATCCGTCGTAGGAGGTCATGAACGTATTTTTGTCCGGAATACTGTCAGACGCTCCGACGATCCCGATTCCGGAAGCCGACGGCGTGAGAGAATCCAGATCATTCCAGATGGCATCTGTCAGGGCGGGACTCTGTCCTTCGAAACGGCGCCAGTGAAGTCCGTCTGAAGCGGCGCGGACTTCGAGCGTTCCGCCAAGCTGATTCAGGGAGCTGTCCACGGAGTTGGTCACGAGCTTCCCGCCGGTGAAATCAAATCCTGCTGCACCGGTGATCGTCCGGGTGTAAAGGGAACCGCCGGAAAGTGAGTAGATGGAACTTTTCCCATCGACCAGACTCGTTCCGAGCTGCATATCCGGAAGAAGGACCGTGCCGCCGGACTGGGCAACGTGGCCCTTTCCAGCCTGTCCAATGTACGCGACCGGAGCGGAAAGCATACCGTCTTGTACGCTGACTGTTCCGGAAGCTCCGGCGTTCGTTCCGACGTACATTTTCTCCTTGGCTGTGAGGGAGCCGCCGGAAAGCGTCAGGGTTCCGGTTCCGGAATCACCTGCGTAGATGCCGGTATGTGTTTTGTAGAAACCTCCGGAAATGTTCGCGGACGCATTGGTTCCGGGTTTTCGTGCGATCAGGAAACCGCCGTGTGAAATGATGGTCCCGTCCGTCATGGTCATGGCAGCCTTGGGAGCGTTATTCACGTTGCCGAGACTAAGGTGCGAGGCGATCTGAATATTTCCGCCGTGAACATTCAGTGTACCGTTGCTTTCGGTTGCGTTATTCGCGACAGAAAGTTCTTCATTGCTTCGGACCGTTCCGCCGTAAATGTTCAGAATACCGGTCGAATAACTCGCGTTCGCGACGTAAAGACGCTTCGCAGTGGTTGAGCCGCCATAGATATTCATGGTGCCGACCCCCTTATGCTGGCCAACGCAAAGCGCATCGCCGACAGTAAGTGTCCCGCTGTACTTATTGTAGAGACCGGTCGAGGATGTGCTGTTATCCGCGATGTAGATATTTCCGGTCGTGGTGAACGTTCCGCCGTACTGTGAAAACTCAACGGCACCATCCCCTTGACCGATACGGACCGCGTTGGCGGTGAGCGTTCCGCGCGAGAGCGTAACCCGCGCGCCGCCCGTCAGGTTGAACCAGCCAGCCTTGGTGTTGAGGGTACCGCCGTCGACTTCGATCGTTTTGCCGAAATCCGTCCCGCCGGCAGAGGTCGTGACCGTTCCGTTGCGCAGGATGCGCGTGAGGTTGATGGTGTTGAGCTGATTGACCTGAAGATTCAGCGCGGCCGCAGCCGTTCCGCCTCCGACGTACATTCCGGCCGGAGCGGTCGGGGCGGCATAATCGACGGTGCCTTCATAGACCCACGCAGTCGTCGGGACGGTCGGAGCCGCAGTGTTCCACGCGCCGGACTGATCGTAGACGTGATCTGCCGATGCCGCAGCAGTATACCAGGCCGTTTCGGAAGGCGTGAGGTCACGGTCAAACTCAAATTTTGCCGTTGCGCCATTCAGGGAAGACGGGGCGAAATTGGCGACCTGGCCATTAATGCGGTCCACCCAGTTTTTGCCTTCCGTGTAGTCTGCCGTGTTCCAGTACGCCGTCATCCCGTTGTATCGGGCCGCGGACTGAAGGATGATGTCCGAGTGCTTCTGTGCGGAAGCGTAAACCGAGAAGGAATCCATCAGACCGGTCCAGTACTCTGTGTTGTTCGCCGAGTCACCGCCGAGACCGAACTGAATGGGGGCTTTCATATCTACCGTCATCGCTTTTGAAGAGATGAGCGAACCGTTTACGTAGTAGTTCAGCGCATTTCCCTCGCGCGTGACGGCAATGTGTTCCCATTCCGATCCGACCAGAAGTCCGTATTCTGTCGAATGATTTGAGCCGCCGATCTGATACTCCAGCTTATTTTTAGTGACTTTGAAGAAATTATATCCGCCGCCGGCATCAGGATAACGGTTGCCCATGATGACGTCGTTCGTACTTTCCTGATTTTGGACGTACGCGGAGAACGAGAAATCAGGGCTTCCCGCAGAAATGAGCGGGAATGTGCCGACCTTGATCCCGCCGGCATCGGTAAATTTCGCGACGGTGGAGCCGAGGATATCGTCTTCAACGAACGTAACGCCGCTTCCAAAGATCGTACCGTTCGTCAGATTCGCCCAATCTCCGGCATGTCCGGCTCCCGGCGTCATTTCAAGATGCGTCGTGCCGTCGAAATTCCAGAAACCAACGAGCGTGTCAGCTGAAACACTGTGCACAGAAAGTCCCAATGCCGCAGCGGCGGTCAGTGTAGTGAGTGCAGCAAAGGTACGCTTCTTTTCAGATCGTTTTTTGAGCATGTGTAAGCTCCAATGAAATCGTTTTTAAAAATATACGTAAATACAGTCTTGTTTGTTTTCGTTACTTCTTACTTCCTGCGTTTCCGAAGGAGGTAAAGTCCTGAAAATCCTGCCAGCATGAGGACCCACGTGGAGGGTTCCGGAACCCCCGTCGAACGGAGGAAACCGTCACCGCCGGCCATCAGGCCCGTGAGGTCCCAGTTGGAGTCATCGTAGGGATTGCCCAGAAGGTGGATCTCGCTGAAACCGAAATTCGCGTCGCCCGCCACATCAAAGAGCTGGAAGGAAGCATCCTGGGAAAGCTCACCGGAGAAAATGATGTTCAGCACGCCGTTTGTTTCCACATCGCCGCTGATGACCAGCTGGTCTGCGATCCCTTTGGAAAGGTCGACATCGAGGTTCAGGATGCTGTCTTCACTCATCGCATAGTCGCCCGCGATGCTCATCCGGCCAATGTCGATATTGTCTTCCGAGAAGAGGATCCCCTGCGAGTTGATGTCGTACCGCTCGCCGTTGGGATACTCGATCTCGATATTGTGGGTCTGTCCGCCGGTACCCTGTCGATGCTGAATGTCGATTTTATGCAGCCCCTTCGTGAGCGTCGCCGTCAGCGTATTGTACACATGCGAGCCGCCCCATGAAGAATCACCGATCGATTTTCCGTCAATGAAGGTGCGGGTATGGTCGTCGGAATTAACGTGGAATTTGTAGGTGCCGTCTTCCGGAATGTAAATGTAGCCGTCAGAAACGACCATGTAGTTCGTCGCGCTGGGAACCGCACTGGAGTTTCCAATGAGTCCCACTCCCTCCGCAGCCGGAGTCAGCGTGTCGAGTTCGTTCCAAATCGCGTCATCCATGTTGGAAGTCGTTTGGCTGTAGCGTTTCCAGTTCAGACCGTCGGCAAATTTCTGGACTTCAAGCGTTCCGCCGGTCTGATCCAGGGAAGCGTCGATGCTGTTCGCAGAAAGTGTCCCGCCGGTGAACGTGAAGGCGTTCGCGCCGGTAATGGCATTCGCGGAAAGCGTTCCGCCGGAAAGATCGTAGGCCGTCGTCTTGCCGTCCACGCGATTTGCGCCAAGCTGGAGCGTTCCGATGGAGGCTTTACCGCCGGTCTGGGAGACGTACCCTTTGCCGGTCACGCCGACCTGCATGGAAGGCGTTCCGAATGAGCCTCCCTCAATATTCATCGTACCGGTTCCGCCTGCATTCACGCCGAGGATCGTTCCTTCACGCGCAGCAAGTCCGCCGCCGGTGAGGTTCACAGAACCCGCTTTATTCATGCCGATCCGGAGCTGATTTCTGACGCTGAGATTTCCGCCGGAAAGATCAAGCACCGCGCTTTTGTTGCCGGCATTGTTCGCGAGCGTGAGATGGCCGTTGGAAATGACGTTACCGCCGGTAATGTTCATTTCTCCGCCGACTCCGTCTGCATTCGCCACGTATAGACCGGTCGAGTAAACAAAACCGCCGTGGACGTTCATCGTGCCGAAACCGCGATATTGGCCGACACAAAGCTCCTCGGTCTGAAGTCTTCCGCTGTAGATCGTGTAGAAACCGTGCGCATTGCTGCCGTTGTCGCCGATGTGGAGATTGTTCATCGTGGCGACGCCGCCGTACTGGACGACTTCTGCCGTTCCGTCACCCTGTCCGACACGCATGTACGCGGAAGTAAATGTTGAGTTGGGACCAAAAACGAAACGTCCGCCATTGGTCAGGTTGAACGTCCCGCCGGAAACGTTGAGGGATCCGCCGTCAAGATAGAGCGTTTTATTGAAATCGCCGCCTCCACTGGTCGTGAGGGAACCGCCGCGCAGAATTTCGGTGAGGTTGATGCTGCTGAGCTGCGCAGGAGTGATGGTGAGGGCCGCAGACTGATTCGCACCGCCGATGTAGAGGCCGGTCGGAGCGGTCGGTGCCGCGTAAGTCGAGCTTCCAGACTGATGCCAGGCGGTCGTCGGTACGGTCGGAGCCGTCGTGTTCCACGCGCCGGTCGTGTCGTAAACGTGCGTCGTTTTCGCAGCGTCGGCGTACCAGGCGGTTTCGGAAGCGTTCAGCGTGCGGCTGAATTCAAACTTCTTGTCCGTTCCTTCCGCGAGATCCGCCGGAGCGTCCGTCGAGATCTTCCCGTTGATGCGGTCCACCCAGTTCGTTCCTTCCGTGTAGTCCGCCGCGTTCCAGTACCCCGTCATGCCGCTAAGACGCGCACGCGCCTGAATGATGAGATCCGCCTGCGTCAGTGCGTCCGCGTAAAGGGAAAAGGATTCCATCTGGCCGGTCCAGTATTCCGTTTTGTCAGTAGGGTCTCCGCCAAGCCCGAATTTGACCGGAGACTTCATGTTTACCGTCATGTTTTGGGAGGCGACCAGGGAACCGTTAAAGTAGTAGTTCAGCGTGTTTCCCTGATGTCTGACTGCGATGTGGTTCCATTCCGTGCCGACAGGGAGTTCGTAGTTGGATGTGTGGGTCGAGCCGGCAATATTGTATTCGAGTGCTTTTGGGGTGAGTTTAAAGAAATTGTGTCCGCCGTCGACTGCCGGGTATCGGTTTCCAATGATGACGTCAGTCGTGTTCTCGCCGCTTTGAATATACGCGGTGTACGTAAAATCGGGGCTTCCCGCAGAAATGAGCGGGAGCGTGCCGACGCTGATCCCGCCGGCGTTGGTGAATTTCGCGGTCGTAGAACCAAGTACGGCATCTTCCACGAAGGAAACGCCGCTTCCAAAGATCGTGCCGTTCGTCAAATTCGCCCAGTCACCGGAAGCTGCGTTTCCAGCCGCCATTTCAAGATGTGTCGCGCCGTCGAAATTCCAGACACCGACCAGATCTGCGTGTGCTGAATATACGGAAAGTCCAAGTACCGTCCCGGCAAGCAGCCCGCGGACAGCATTTGTGCGGAATTTGAAGGAACGGTTCGTTTTCTTTATCTTTTTCATTGCGGGGCCCTGAAAATCCAATAAAGGGGTGGTTTTACTCTGGGAAAAATCACCAGAAATACGAATACACAAAATTTCAATCTTCTATTTTACGCCAAACTTTGGAAATTTCAAGGAAAAATTCCGTTTTTTCAAAATTTTGAAAGATTTTTTGCTCTATTTATGTGGGATTTGGCAAATTGTACGGATCAGAAGGGTTTTGAGGTCTAATGCAGCTTCAAAAAATGAAAATGCCCGAAGGTCTCCGTTAGAGAGAATACTCCGGGCAAAAAGTTCAGAAAAACAGAAATGATTCGGGCAAGCCGTCTGGAAACCCGTCTGGAACGCATTTCCGAATCTTGGCGGATCACTCCGAAAAATAGTTCGGCGAAATGTCGTGCTGGATCTCCGCCTGACCTTCCGGGAAGAGCGGGCAGGGCTGAATGCCGACGTTTTTCAGAGAATGTCCGGGGATCGTCTCGATCCAGCGGCGGAGTTCCTGCGGAGAAGCGAGACCGTTTTCTCGGATGGAAAGTTCCGTCCGGGGCGTGAAGGAACGGTTTCCGACACAGAGCTGATGCCGATGATTTCCGCGCCCGATGAAAGTCCCGCAGTCCACGAATCCATTCTCCAGCACGTAGTTCCGGTTGATGTGTTCGCGTACTTCCTCCATGAACGGGTAAATTCCCAGTTCCTGGTACGGCTGGATCCGTGCATTGAAACTTCCGTCAACGAACTGATCGAGGTACCGTCCGTTAAACCACGGTGTGAAGCTGAGTCCAGTCTGACAGTCGAGGAAAAGATTCCGGAGGATCAGGTTGTCTTTTCCGCCGTGGATCTGGATCCCGCCAAAGAAACCGCCGGAGGAACGGTAGAAGACGTTTCCGCGCATCAGCACACCGGAGATCGAGTCATCCAGCCGAATGCCCGCCTGTCCGCAGATCGCGAGCTTCGAGCCGATGTGGTGCCAGAAGTTTTCGTTAATGACGATGCCGCGGTACGTCGGATCGCAGTAAATGTCGATCCCGCTCTGGTCGCTGAAATCGTAGACGACACTGTGGACCTCGTTTCTGGCGATGAGCAGATCGTTTCCTTCCGTACGGAACGCATGGTGCGGGGAATCGCAGATCAGGTTCTGAGTGAGGATGATGCCGACGCCTTTCGCGTGGACTGCGGGAGCGTAGGAGCGGTCGATCCGGCAGAAATCACGGAGGAAGCAGTTCGTGACGAAATGTCGGCACGGATCCAGAGTGTCGCGGTCTCCACCCGCAACGCGGACTCCGCAGGAACCGACCGATTCGATCCGGGAACCGTAAACGCCGCAGTCGTGCCCGCCGTTCATGACGAAAGCATGGACGCCGCATCGGGAGACCGTCCCATGATTAAAATAGACCGACTCGCAGTTTTCCATCCAGACAGCCGTTCCGCGCGTACAGGTGAAGTGAAGGCCCTCAAGAATGAGGTTCTGCACGTTTTTCAGGCGAAGGAAGGACGCATCGGTCAGCGGGAAATCCACACGGGCATTCGCCAGCTCGATTCCCTTCGGCGGAATGAGATAAATCAGGCCGTTTCGTCGATCCAGATAGTATTCGCCCGGCTGGTCGAGTTCCTCGAGGACGTTCAGAAAATGGAACGTAAAGCGTCCGTTGGTCTGCGCGTCCACCGTAAGGAGCTTGGTCTGCGGGTCAAAAGACTTCACCGGAACCGTGTGTGAGGCCCACTCCCACCGCCAGAGACCATACGCCCAGATGTCGTTCCCGACGATGGTGCTCTGTGCATTCGGCACATTGGGCACTCTGAGACTTCCAGACGAAACCGGCTCTGCCGTCCATTTCCAGCCGGCGACACGCGGATCCTCGCAGTGAAACGTTCCTGTGTCGGGGTTTTTCTCGGAATAGTTGGGACCGGGAACGACTTCGCCGATCTGCAGGTCGTCCTCTCCGGCGTTCGGGTAACGCGCGATCTGCATCGGTTTGCCGTTGACGTAAAGATCGGTCCACGGCTTCATTTGATCCATGACCGGGTATCCGCGATCGCCGAGCGCACCGAAATCAGCGACTCCGTTACGCAGAAGCGAAACAACGCGGACTTCACTGCGTGCCGATTCGGGAAGTCTGCGAAGGATCGCGGGGTCGGTGACGGGCTGGAAACCGCGAAGATCCTGCCCGAACGTGAAGATCGGCTTTGCGCCCTCGGCAGGACGGACCCGGATCACGGCCTTGAGGTCCGGAATGAGCGCATCACGGAGAAGCTCGGCAGTTTCGCGGCACTGGTACGTTCCGTTAAGGACGAGGATCTCGGAAGAAATGCCTTTTTCCTGAAAGTCGGCGGCCGTCTCGAGGGCCTTTTTCAGTGACTGAAACGGCCGCTCCAAAGTTCCCGGATTTTCATCGCAGCCATTGGGAGAAAGCCAGAATTTTCGGACCTGCGTCGGACGGCGGGAGCAGAGCGTCTCCCAGTTTTTGACCGTCTGCGCCTCGATCTTTCGCGTACGCTCTGTCATCTGCGCGTCGAAATCGAAGATCTTCTTCAAAAGTGCGCGTTCTTTGGATGCCGCTTTCAGAAAATTTCTGCGGACTTCCTTTACTTCGGAGGTTTGAGCTGTCTTCAGCCCGGCAGGAACTTTTTCCCACGCACGAATGAGCGTGAACGCATCGCTGATCCGGACGTTTTCTTGCGGGAGCGTTTCGTTTTCCGGAACCTCACGGTCCATCCAATCCCGCGACATCCGGACGAGACACGGAAGCGCTTTCTGCCAGTTTCCATCTGCGATCAGCCGATTCAAAAGCGTTTCGTGCAGACTGTACGGTACTTCGACCATCTGCGTCAGTCTCTCAAGATCCTGGACCGGCCGGTCAAAATCGTCCAGTTTTTCCGTAAAATTAAAGGAGTTCCAGAGCGCGATCTTCTCCTTTTCCTCTTTCGGATGCGCCGCAAATCTGGCCTTCACAAAATCTGCGTCCAGCGCACAGTTCCAGTACTCCGCACGGTCCACGAACATCTTGACGGAACCGACGCCGTAGCTTCCGGAACCGATCGAAAGACGCGACGGCTTGGGAGACAGTCCGTCCGTAAATTCAGTTTCGCCTTCCAGCTCGCCGTTCAGGTACAGACGAAGTATCCGTCCATCGTAGGTGCAGACCATATCGCAGAGGATACCGTAAGGCGGAGCGGATCTGGAAACGACCTGAACTGCACTCTGCTCTTTGGCGCGCCCGATCTGAAAGTGGACTTTCTGTCCCTGCGAGTAATCATAGTACGCGCGGAATCCGTCAAACCAACCGCTCCCGGCGATGAAAAGCATTCCGTTTCCGCTGGTCGGATCGGATCCGGGACCCAGCGGACGAAAACGCATCGCCACGGTAAAGGCATTCGCGTCCCAGTCCGGAGATCCTCCAAAAATCGGCGTTTTGTCGAGGATCTGTCCTGCCTCGATCGTTTGCATCGGCTGAGGAATGGAGCGTTGAACTGAAACCGGCGCAGAAACCGGAGCAGGATCCTGCATGGCGTCCTGCGCATACACGGACACTGTCGAAGTCAGCCCTAAACCTGCGGCCCAAAAGCAGAAGGCGCAGATACTGAAAAGTCTCTGCCCGGCGGGGAATTTCAGGCGGGAAAGAATGTTTCGCATAGTCGGGGTCCTTTCGCATGAGGAAAAAACCGGCAGTCCGAAAAATGGATCATCTGCCGGAGACTTGAACTTTCCGCCGGAGACAGGATCTGCCGTCCTGCAGAAAATCCGGAGTTTATTCGGTCGGAGACGGAACGCCGTCAGACTTGATGCCGTCAGATTTAATGCCGTCAGGATCAGCGTCCTCAGGCTCTTCGTCATCGGAAAGCGCGGCGTGAGTCAGGAATTCGAGTGCGCGGAATGGGACTTCTTTCCAGTTTTCGATCCCCTGATGCTCACGGATCCTTTGGGCGTAGATCTCGGATGGGAAATCTTTCAGTCCGGATCGCGGGATCAGCTGGATCCCGTAAGTTTCTCCGTAGACCAATTCCAGTTTGTGTGCCCACTGGTAGGCTTTAAACGCCAGGTCGGCATCCGTTTCGCAGCCGAGGCCGTTTTCCAGGCAGTACGCTTTCATGTACGCACCCTCAATACACTGATCCGCCGACCTTTCAAAAAGAGAAAACGCCATTTTTTCGTCTTTCGGAACGCCGTCCCCCTGAAGAAACGCCATCCCCAGCATGGCCAGAGCCGGAGCTGTCCGGTCTGCTTTCAGATAGAATTCCAGAGCGGTCGTGCGGTCTTTGGGGACCGAGATCCCCAGATCATACGCACGCCCCAGAAAATAGAAGCTGGCCAGAACGCTTGGTCTGCTTTCGTCTGTTTCCGCACTCTCCGCGGCTTTCCGGAACCATTTCAAGCCTTCTTCCCGGTCCACCGGACACTGCATTCCGTACCATTGCTCACAGCCAAGCCAAAAGAACGCCAGCGTGTTCCCCTCTTCCGCGAGTTTCAGAACGTTCGCCCTCAGCTTTTTTTCAAGTCCCGGAATATTCGGCGCGTACTTTCCATGAAGATAGTACGGCCAGAGCAGAAGAGCGGAAAGTTCCGGAAAAGACGAAAGTCCGTCAACCTCAATTCCCTTTTCCCAGTGAAGTTTTGCCATGTCGCAGTAGGCGTTCACCAAGCCTCTCACCAACGGGCTTTGATATTTATCGAGACAGTCAAATTTTTTCAAAAATTCGAGATATTCGGTAACTTCCGGCGAAGGCGCCCTGACTTCCAGCGAATCGTCTGCAGCCAGTGTGTCCAGATCCTCCGGTTTCGGAACCTGGTCCCTGAATTCCTGAATGAACTCATTCAGGTTGACCTGAAGCGTCAGATCGGCAATGAAATCCACGTTGAGATTTCCAGAGAAAAACTGACTTTCCGGAGACGTCAGTTCCGCGATCTTGTCCTTCGCCTTCTGCTCATACCGACGCAGTTCGTTTTGAAATTTCCCCACAAAGTTCCGTGTATCGGCAAGTTCTGCGGCATTCTGCTGACGCTCGGCACGCTGTCTGGCCGCATCTTCCGATGCAGCTGCGGAATTCAAAACCGAAGCACCGTCCGGATCTTCCGCCGTGTTCTGCGTTTCTGGCGCGTTCTGCGTTTCTGGCGCGTTCTGCGTTTCTGGCGCGTTCTG
>JAGBAA010000060.1 GCA_017939795.1 Thermoguttaceae bacterium | reverse complement strand
GGATCCATTCCTTCGCCGCCGAAACCGGGAGGATCCGACGCGAAAGCCGCCGACTTCACCGGATCCATTCCTTCGCCGCCGAAACCGGGAGAACACGACGCAAAAGCCGCCGACTTCACCGGCTCCATTCCTTCGCCGCCGAAACCGGGAGAAGCCGACGCGAAACCTGCCGACTTCACCGGAACGATCCCTTCGCCACCGAAACCGGGAGAACACGACACAAAAGCCGCCGACTTCACCGGAACGATTCCTTCGCCGCCGAAACCGGGAGAAGCCGACGCGAAAGCCGCCGACTTCACCGGCTCCATTCCTTCGCCGCCGAAACCGGGAGAACATGACGCGAAAGCCGCCGACTTCACCGGAACGATCCCTTCGCCGCCGAAACCAGGAGAACACGACGCCCGTCCGGTCGACATCACGAAAACGCTTGACTTGGAGGAAGTTTCCGCAGAGGACCTGACGGCAGAAGAGCAGGAGCCTCTATCTGCGGCATCGATCTCAATGGAGCTGGATGAAATGGAGGCAGAGGCGGACACGACGCCGATCGATTTGGAAAAGACGATCGATCTGGAGGATGAATTCGCAGACGACGAAACAGATCCCCTGGTCCTTGAAAATCAGAAACGGATCGAGCCGGCCGTCGCGGGCTTTTTGCAGAACGAAAAACGAATCGAGCCGGCCGTCGCGGGCTTTTTGCAGAACGAAAAACGGGTCGAGCCGGCCGTCGCGGGCTTTTTGCAGAACGGGAAATGGGTCGAGCCGCCAGTCGCGGGGATCCTGCCGAACGGGAAACGGGTCGAGCCGGCCGTCGCGGGAATTTTGCCGAACGGGAAACGGGTCGAGCCGGCCGTCGCGGGAATTTTGCCGAATGGGAAACGGGTCGAGCCGCCAGTCGCGGGCGGATTCTGGGGAAAACATACGGAACCGGCCGTCAGGGGATTTCTGAATGGCCGACGTATCGAGCCGCCAGTCGCGATTTTTGATCCAAACGGTAGACGGATCGAGCCGCCGGTCCTTTCTGCTCCCGGCTTTTTCGGCATGGTCTTCACGCCGTCCAACAATTACCTGATGCAGCAGGCGAGTACGTTCATTCCGGAACTGCGCGGCAACGAAACCGAAGAGGAACTGACGCTTCGTGAAGAGCTTCTTGGGCTTCATTTTCAGGCTCAGCGCCGGCTTAAAAAAGGCAAATGGCTCGCGAATGCATCTTTTGCGGTCGTTGCGCTGGCGTGTCTGCTTGGGGCGTGGGCATACCAGAAGATGGTCATGAGCTACGCGAATGTGCGGTCGGATTTTGCGATCGTGCGTGATGTTCTGGAGCCGGAACGGATCCTCTTAACGTACACGCCGGAAGAAAAAGGACGTTTGGCGGTCTCGTACGCAGACGCACAGCGGCGGACGACGATCGAGGAAAAACTCGCTCCCGAACAGGTCGGGCAGGTCCAGACTTTTGGCTGGCGGATCCGTGATCTGAAGGAGGAGGACAAAATCACGCTGACGTTCCGTGAAGATCTTCAGCTGGTGGACACTTCGCGGACGATTGGCGACGTTCAGCTCGTTGCGGTGAACAGTACGGAGCCATTGACGGACTGTCGACTTGCGGGGGAAATCTGCGACGCCACGACCGGGAAACCGATCCCGGGAGCGACGCTCCGCATTCCCGGCACGAAATTCACGGTGGAAAGCGGCCCGGACGGCGGCTTCGAGCTGCTTGGTTTTCCGGATGGGCTTCAGTCCTTCGAGGCTTCCGCGGACGGCTTCATTTCCTACCGATTTGACTCGGCATCCCGGGAACTCCCGGTCCGGATCCTTCTTTCGCCGGGGCTGGCGGACGGTCAGATCCGCGTCGTGCTCTCCTGGGAGCGCAAACCGGAAGACCTGGACGCGCACCTTGAGGGTCCCCTTCCGAATGACGGCTCGTTCCACATCAGCTACGGAAACCGCGGAAATGTGGACAGCGAGTTCGTGAACCTGGATATCGACGACAGTGACGGTTTTGGTCCGGAGACCATCACGGTACTGGGAGTCGTTCCGGGGACGTACCGATACTATGTGCACAACTATTCGCAGCAAAGTGAACTGCAGACCGACACGCTGGCCAGATCCGACGCATCGGTCCGGGTCTACTATGGGAACCAGGTCATTGGGACATTTCGGCCGGACATGGAGAAACTGGGGAATCTCTGGAACGTCTGCGAGATCGAGATCTCCAAAGATCAGCAGGCCAGCGTACGGGTTTTGGGGGATTTTGAGGACAAATGCGTCCAGGCGATGGGACTTTACGAAAAACGCACACAGGAAGACCGTCTGGAATGGATCGAGGACGTCGGCGGAAATGCATCTTCTGAAGAAGCGGCGGCCCGGGCACTGGAATGGCTCGCCCGCCACCAGTGCACATTCCGCGGAAAACGTCAGGGACGAAACATCGAGACCTTCGGCTCCTGGGGACGGTACTGCCTTGACCCGGAAAGCAAATGCTGCCGGTGCGCCTACCCCCACCTGACTGCCTCCGCAGAAGCACCTGGGGCACCGAACGGGGAAACGACACCAAACGAGGGACCCGCAGTCGAAAAATCGCCAAATGGAGAACCGTCTGGCGAGGAACTTCCGAATGACCTCCATGAGGACGCTGAAATGGCGGACGCCGGTGAGGACGGAGCGTCTTCAGATGCCGAAAACGGCGAAGGACCGAAAACTCACGGACGGATGCTCTGCATGGACTCCGCCCCGGACTACTCGGCCGCGACGACCGGGTTAGCCGTTCTGGCGTTTCAGGCTGGCGGGCACTACTTCTTCAACGGGCACAAATACTCGGAAAACGTCACGCATGGTCTCGACTGGCTCGCGAAGATCCAGGACAGCCGCGGGGCGATCGTGACGCCGATGAGCGACGGATCCGGCATCTATCATGAGAAATTCATGTACGAGCACGGTATCGCAGCCTTTGCGCTGGCAGAAGCATGCGCTCTGGCGAAAGCGGAAGGGGAAGAGATCCCGCCGAAATACTATCGTGCCATGAAACTGGCGATCGACTTCATTTTGCGGATCCAGCACCTGGACGGCGGCTGGCGGTACAAGACGGATCCTGCGGAGGTGAGCGACACGTCGGTGACCGGCTGGCAGATCCTCGCGCTGAAATCGGCGAAAGAGGCCGGATACAAAATTCCGCAGCCCGCCATCGATAAAATCGCGCTCTTCTACTCAAAGCACACGCGCGGCGATGAAACGCGCTACACTTCGACCATGGGAGGCACGACCGAAGCGCTGACCGGGATCGGACTCCTCGTCCGGCAGTTCCTGCTGGACCAGGGCGGGGCTGCGTACGTGCATCTTGGAGCCAAGCGGCTCGCAAAATTCGCGATGTCCGAATGGGAAGCGAAAAAAGAAGAGGAACGAGTCCCCGATTTCTACTCCTGGTACAAATGTTCGCTCGCGATGCAGCAGTACGGCGGAAAAGAATGGGAGATCTGGAATGAGATCGTCCGAAACGAACTCGTTCGCCTTCAGCGGCGCGGAGACGACTGCCTCACGGGAAGCTGGGATCCGGAATCCGACGTCTATTTCGAAATGGGCGGCGGCGGACGCATTTACGTGACCGCGATGGGCGCACTCACGCTCCAGGTCTACTATCGCTACACGACGCAGGAAGAACGGCGTGCCCACCTGCTTCCCTCTTCCGGAAGTCTCCAGACTCAGAACGACGCGGCCGAAGAAAAGGCGGAAACGCCCCATACCCGGCAGATCCACAAAACGAGACGCCGTACGCCCGGTTCCGCCAACGTGATCCATCCCGCAGAAAGCGATCCCAAGGATCCGAAAAAAACTCCGTAGAAAAAAGCATGGAAAGGCGGGGCCGTCTCTCCGGCAGCCGTGAGCCGCCTTCTGGAGCCGCCTTTTGGAGTGCGGCAATACGGGAACGCAGTGACCTTTGCCGCTTTTTTATTCGGCGATACTGGCCGTCAGGCCATTCGCCGGGAGTTGGCGTGGGGGTCAGGAAAAACGGCCTTTCAAAAGTCCCCGTACTTTAAACCACCCCGTCTTGCTTCGCTCGCCACCCCTCCGATGGAGTGGAATTTCTTGAAAAGCGACGCGAGACGCGCCGCCTCCCAGAGCCGCCCCTCCGAAGGAGGGAAATCTGGAGTGCGGCAATACGGGAACGCAGTGACCTTTG